>NZ_CAIWTY010000105.1 GCF_903915725.1 uncultured Rhodopila sp. | reverse complement strand
GATACGCGTCGCCTTCGTGCCTGTGCTGATGCATGGCATTATGGTTGGTATCTTCCATCGACTCACCCGCGCGGCCCTGTGTTCCCGCAGCTTCGCCAATTCATTCCCGCGTTGCGAAGGTGGGGCGCTCGCATCGGTTACTCACCATCCACTACGACGGTGTCCCCGTCGGCTCCTACGCAGCCGATCTCCTGGTCGAGAAGACTGTCCTGGTCGAACTCAAGGCGGTCACAGCGCTGGATACCATCCACCGCGCCCAGTGCATCAACTATCTCAAGGGAAGCGGTCTTCGGCTCTGTCTCCTGCTCAACTTCGGCAGTCCGCGCCTTGAGATGAAACGCGTGGTCAACGACGCGTAAACCCCCAGGCCAGCCGATCGAATCCAGCGCCGGGCGGCCAAACTGTACGCCAGACAACGAGCCCGGCGGCCAGCGGGTAGAGAATTTATACGCCCGCTACGGTCCACCCCGAGGTTATCGGCAACGCCTCCATGACCGGACAGACCGTCGCGCTGTCCGGCGGCATGGCGTTCAACCAGGCTACACCTCCAGCAGGCTCTGGCTCCGCACCAGCCGCGCATACAGCCCGTCCTCTTGCAGCAGTTCCGCGTGCGTCCCGCTCTCCTGCGCCCGCCCCTCCGCCAGGGCCACCACCAGATCGGCGTCGCGCACCGTGGACAGGCGATGCGCGATGACGATCGTCGTGCGTCCCTTCCGCAGCGACACCAGAGCCTGCTGGACCGCCGCCTCGCTCTCGGTATCCAGCGCGCTGGTCGCTTCGTCCAGCAGCAGGATGCGCGGATTGCGCAGCAGCGCCCGGGCCAGCGCGACGCGCTGGCGCTGGCCGCCGGACAGGCGCTGCCCACCCGGACCCACCACCGTCTCGTAGCCCAGCGGCAGATCCGCGATGAATCCGGCGGCGGCGGCGGCTTCGGCGGCAGCCTCGATCTCCGCCGGGGCCGCGCCGGGACGGCCCATGCCGATATTCGCCGCCACGGTGTCGTCAAACAGCAGCGCGTCCTGGCCGACATAGGCGATGGAATCGCGCAGGCTCGCCAGCGTCACCGAGCGGACATCGGCGCCGTCGATGCGGACCGCCCCGCCGGACGCGTCCTGCAACCGGGGGATCATCGCCAGGGCGGTCGACTTGCCCCCGCCGGAGGGGCCGACCAGCGCGACCGTGGTCCCGGGCAGGGCCTCGAAGCTCAGGCCGCGCAGTCCCTCGCGCCCGTCCGGATAGACGAAGCGCACATCGTCGAACACGACATGCCCGCGGCCGGGGGGCAGCGGAACCGCGCCGGGCGCGTCGGTTATCGTTGCCTTCTCATCGATGATGGTGAAGACGCGCACCATCCCGGCCAACCCTTCCTGCAGCGCCGCGTTCAGCGAGCCCAGCGCGCGCAGCGGACGGGCGGCGATCAGCAGGGCCGCCACGAACCCGGTAAAGTCCCCCAGGGCGTGGTCGCTGACCGCCGCACGCCAGCCCTCGAAGCCGATGACGGCGGCCACCGCGGCGCCACCGAGAACCTCCAGGATCGGCTCCACGCGAGACCGGCTCTTGGTCATCCGCAGCAGCGACTTGTAGAGCTTCTGGAAGGCCGCCTCCGCCCGGCGGCTTTCGCTGGCTTCCAGGCGGTAGGCGCGGACCGTGCGGGCCTGGGCGAAGCTTTCGTTCAGCAGCGCGGCGGTTTCGCCGACACTCTCCTGCATGCCGCCCGAGGCCTTGCGCACCCGCCGGCCGATCCGCTCGATCGGCATGACCGCGAGCGGATACAGGGCGGCGGCGATCAGAGACAGCACCCAGTTCAGGTAGATCATGCTGCCGACGAGGCCGATGACCGTGACGACATCGGCGACCCCGTTCACGGCGCGGGTCAGCGCCTCGCGGATGGTCGCCGCGTCGGTGGTAAAGTGTGCCGCCAACTGCGCCGGCGCCTCGCGCTCCATGCGCGCCAGATCGGCCCGCGTCAGATGGGCGAACATGCGGCCCTGCAGTTCGCGGATCACCAGCAGGACGACCTGCTGGACCTGCACGCTCTGGAAATACTGCGCCACGGCCTTGGCGCCGGTGACGATCACCACCAGCACCGGGATCTGGTACAGGATGCGGCGGTCATGGTTGGTGAACATGTCGAACGCGTGGTTGATAACGACGGGATACAGCGCGGTGGTGCCGGCCATCGCCAGGGTCAGGATCAGAACCAGCATCAGGCGGGGTTTGTGGTGGATCAGGTGCTCGCGCCACAGGCGGCCAAGCAATTCGAACGTGCGGTCGGAGCGCTTCAAGGTCATGGCGCGGGCGTGTATCAGCAGACGGCTGACTGCGCCATCACGGGCGGCGCACCGCCACCGGCGCAGTTGGATAGACACGATGGCGACCAACCCGACTCGTTGACACTTATCGCTGCCGCGGCAATATCTGCCCGGGCAGCGAAAGCCCAACACATGCACCAAGCCAGCACCGCACCGGTCTACACCCCGGACACCTACACCCCGGCCGGCAGCATCGGCCGCCTGATCATAGACGCCGCCTCGATGCTCTCCCGAGCTATCGACCGCCGCGCCCGGGAACTCGGCCTGACCGGTCCGCAATGGGTGATGCTGATGCGCATCGCCAACGGCATGGGCAGCACCGCCGCCGAGCTCTGCCGCACCATCGGCTACGACAGCGGCTCCATGACCCGCATGCTCGACCGGCTCGTCGAACTGGGCCTGATCCGGCGCGACCGCAGCGAGGACGACCGCCGCGTCGTGCGCCTGGCCCTGACCGAAGCCGGCGAGGCGCTCCGCCCGCGCCTCAGCCCCGTCGCGATCGAAGTCCTGAACCAGCACCTCCAAGGTTTCGCGCCCGAGGAAGTAACGACCCTGACCAGCTACCTGCAGCGGCTGCTGGCCAACGGAGCAACGGAATGAGCCCGCCCCCGTCCCCCGACCCCGCCGCCCCGCCGCCCCGCGGCAACAAGCGCCGCTGGCTGCTGCTGGCCGCCACCATCGGCTTCCTCGGCCTCGGCGGCGCCTACGCCGTCTGGTGGGACCGCATCGGCCGCTTCGAGGTGGACACCGACAACGCCTATGTCGCCGGCAATGTCATCCAGGTGACGCCGCAGGTCTCCGGCACCGTCGTCGCCATCCACGCCGACGACACCGACTTCGTCCAGGCCGGCCAGGTATTGGTGGAGATCGACGACACCGACACCCGCCTCGCGCTGGAGCAGGCCAAGGCTGATCTCGCGCAGACGGTGCGGGAAGTGGCGACGCTGTTCAGCACGGACGGGGCCCTGAACGCCGTCGTCTCGGCCCGCGAGGCGACCCTGGCGCGCGCCGAACAGGACCTCGCCCGCCGCCAAAGGCTGGCCAGCAGCGGCGCCGTCTCAGCTGAGGAGCTGAAGCATGCCAGCGACACCTTGCAGGAGGTGCAGGCGCAACTCGCCGGCGCCCGCAGCCAGGCCGAGGCCAATCGCGTGCTGATCGACAACACCACCATCCCCGACCATCCCCGCGTGCTGCGCGCCGCATCGAGGGTCCGGGACGCCTGGCTGGCGCTGCGCCGGTGCAGCGTGCCGGCCCCGATCTCCGGCCAGGTGGCACGGCGAAGCGCCCAGCTTGGCCAGCGCACCACCCCGGGCGTCGCGCTGATGACCATCGTGCCGCTGGAGCAGGTCTGGGTCGATGCCAACTTCAAGGAGGCCCAACTGCGCGAGGTGCGTATCGGCCAGCCGGCGGAACTGACCGCCGATATCTACGGCGGCGGCGTGGTCTATCACGGCCGGGTGGTCGGGCTGGCGGCCGGCACCGGCGGCGCCTTCTCGCTGCTGCCGGCACAGAACGCCACCGGCAACTGGCTCAAGGTGGTGCAGCGTGTCCCGGTCCGCATCGCGCTCGATCCGGCCGAGGTCAAGGCGCATCCGCTGCGCATCGGCCTGTCCATGCAGGTGGCGGTCCGGGTCGAGGACCAGGGCGGCAAGCTGCTCTCCGCCGGCCGCCAGCACGACACCGCCACGACCGCGGTGTTCGACAATCTCGACCATGACGCCGAACCGCTGATCGCCCGGATCATCGCCGACAACACCGCCGTGCCGCCTGCCGCACACACCGCAGCCGCACGCTGAGCCGCCAGCATGGCCCAGTCCCCCGGTCCCGCGCCGTTCCCGCCGCTGGTTGGCGGGCGGCTGGTCGTCGCCACCGTGGCGCTGTCGCTGGCCACGTTCATGAACGTGCTGGACACCACCATCGCCAACGTGGCGCTGACCAACATCGCCGGGGACCTCGGCGTCAGCCCGAGCCAGGGCACCTGGGTCATCACCTCGTTTGGCGTCGCCAACGCCATCGCCGTGCCGCTGACCGGCTGGCTCAGCCAGCGGATCGGAGCCTTGCGGCTGTTCATTGCTTCGGTGCTGCTGTTCACCCTGGCATCGCTGCTGTGCGGCATCGCCGGCAGCCTGGAGGTGCTTCTCGCGTGTCGCGCCTTTCAGGGAGCGGTGGCGGGGCCGATGATTCCGCTGTCGCAGGCGCTGCTGTTGCAGAGCTACCCGAAAGAGAAAGCCGGCATGGCGATCGCCTTCTGGTCGATGACGACGGTGGTTGCGCCGGTAATGGGACCGGTGCTCGGCGGCTGGCTGACGGACAACCTGTCCTGGCCATGGATCTTCTACATCAACGTGCCGTTCGGCCTGATTTCCGCCTGGCTGACCTGGCTGGCGCTGCGCGGACGGGAGTCGCCAACGCGCAAGCTGCCCGTCGATTTCGTCGGCCTGATCCTGCTGGTCGTCTGGGTCGGCGCCACGCAGATCATGCTGGACAAGGGCAAGGAACTCGATTGGTTCGCCTCAAGCGAAATCGTTTCTCTGGCGTGCGTGGCGATTGTCGCCTTCACCTTTTTCCTGATCTGGGAACTGACCGAGGCACGGCCGATCGTCGATCTGACGTTGTTCCGGGGTCGCAATTTCACCGTGGGATCGATTGCGATCACCCTGGGCTACGCGGTGTTCTTCGGCAATGTCGTGCTGATCCCGATGTGGCTGCAGCGCTTCATGGGCTACACCGCGACCTGGGCAGGGCTGATGACGGCCCCTGTCGGCTTCTTTGCATTGCTGCTTTCGCCGGTGGTTGGGCGGCTGATGGACCGCATCGATCCGCGGGTCTTCGCCACGATATCCTTCCTGGTCTTCGCCGCCTGCGGCTTCTGGCGCTCCGGCTTCAGCCCGGATGTCGATCCGCGGACGATAGCCGCGACGCATCTGCTCCAGGGCATCGCCATGGCGACGTTCTTCATCCCGCTGACCGCGATCATCCTGTCCGGGATGGAGCCGCAGCGGGTGCCGGCGGCGTCAGGCCTGTATAACTTCATGCGCATCATGGCCGGATCGTTCGCGGCCTCGGTCTGGACCACGATGTGGGAGGACGGCGCCACCCGCCACCACGCCTACCTGACCGAGAGTGTCACCGCCGGCAGCGCCTCCGCCGGCGATACGCTCGGCACGATCCAGGGCCTCGGCACGAGCGCGCTTCAGTCCTATGCGATGCTCGACCAGGAGGTGACACGGCAGGCGTACATTCTGTCGGCGACTAATCTGTTCCAGCTTACGGGCGGCTTGTTTGTTGCGCTTATCGCGCTGATCTGGCTGGCGCATCCGCGGCGGAAGCCGGGGACCACCGCGACTTCGCCGCCAACGGTGCGAGCAGATGCGGCATCTCGATCACAGCCCGCTTCACCGCCTTCCTGATCTCGTCCAGCGCCGCAGTGCGTGAACGCGCAAAGCCCCGTCAACAGGCGGCAGGCTTGCAAAATCGCAGTGGAAGCACTAAATACTGCAAAACTGGAGGCGCCGATGCTTGCTGTAAAGGAAAAAGTACGTTCGGCCGTGGACCCCGTCGCCGCCCTTCGCGGTTTCTTCCTGATCGCGGAAGCCTGGGGCATCACCGCCGAAGAGGCGCGCATTATCCTCGGCACCCCGGCCGAACGGACCTATTACGCCTGGCGCGCCGGAAACGCGGTGCGGGTGCCGCACGATACGTTGCGCCGCATCGGCTACGTCGCCGGTATCTACAAGGCATTGCAGATCCTCTACTCGGATCCACACCTCGCCGACGGCTGGATCAAGCGCCCCAATCGTGCACTGGGAGGCCAGACGCCACTGCAACGAATGTGCGCCGGCGACGTAACCGATCTGGCGGCGGTGCGGAACTACCTCGACACGGCGCGGGCGCCCTGGAGCTGACCGGTGCCGGTGCGCCATATAGACTGGCCGCAAGCCTGGCGGATCATCGCGTCTCGCTACCCGCCGATTGCCCTGTTCGAGCGGCTGACCGCCGACACGGCCGTCTGGGATGCGCTGATTGCGTTGGAACAACTCACCAATCCAAGGGTACGCGACGAAGTCGGCGAGGTCGCGCTCGTGCTTCCCGCCGAACGCATCGCCGGGCCGGGCGCCAGTTGGGTTATGGCCGCCTTCACCCA
This sequence comes from uncultured Rhodopila sp., assembly GCF_903915725.1. Taxonomy (GTDB): domain Bacteria; phylum Pseudomonadota; class Alphaproteobacteria; order Acetobacterales; family Acetobacteraceae; genus Rhodopila. The sequence goes on along the minus strand of NZ_CAIWTY010000105.1, from coordinate 69,871 downwards.
CCTGAACCGCAAGGGGTCGCGATTTAGCGACGGCACCTTCGGCGTCTACTACGCCGCCGCGGAGCTGGAGACGGCCATTGCCGAGACAGTCTACCACTTTGAGGCGTTTGCGCGGGACAGCAACGATCCTCCCCGCATGGAAGACATGCGCGTGTTGGTCGGCAGTGTATCCGAGGACTTCGAGGACGTTGCCGCCCTGGCTGAACCGCAACGCAGCCGGATGCTCGACCCTGACAGCTACGCGGAGTCGCAGGCCTACGCCCGCCAACTGCGCGACAACGGCGCCGCCGGCATCGTCTATCCAAGTGTGCGGTGGCCGGCCGGGACCTGCATCGGCGCCTTCCGGCCGCGCGCCGTCAGCATCCCCCGCCAGGAGCGGCACCTGAAATATCGGTGGAACGGGGAACAGGTAGACCGTTACTTCGACTATCAGCGGGACATCTGGGTCGCGCTCACGCCGATGCCTCCGGTTCGTCCTGCTCCGCAGCCAACGGCACAGGCCTACAAGGAGGCTCGACGACAGCTCGCTTCACCGCGTTCCTGACGTCGTCCGGCGGCGCGGCCCGGGACGACAAGGTCCGGACCGAGCGGCCAGATTCCGTCAAAGCTGCTTCAAATATTCCAGCAGCGCCTTCTTGTCCTCCACGCTGAGAGTCGTTCCGAACTCATGTCCGCACCGGCTGTTGCCCGAATCCCGCGCTTCGCAGCCCGTCGTTGTCAATGTGGTGCTCAGCCCGGTCTGCTCCGCGGCCAGTCCGACATTGACCGGATCATAGCTTGGCCCGACCTTGAACGATGCCGGGCGCTCCGCCGCGGGCTTCAGCAAGTCCGCCAATGTCGGAACGGAGCCGTTATGCAGATACGGCGCCGTCGCCCAGATGCCCCGCAACACCCGCGATTCGTATTTGAAACTGCCAGCTGCCGGCTTCTGGAACGCCACCGCAACCTGCTGCGCTTCCGGCGTTGCCGCCAACGTTGACGTGGCCGTGGCGGCGGTCGTTGCGGTCCCGGGTGCGGCGTTGCTGCGGACTTCGCTTTCCGGCGCCGCGGCGGCCGGAATGACCTTTTGCAGTATCGATCCGCCGACAGCGGTTTTCAGCACGTTGATCGCGTCATCCACCGGCTTGAGCGGCTTGGCGCCGGGAAAAGGCGCGCCGGACAGCACCCCGGTCTGCGCGGTGCGCGCCAGAATCTGATACTCCCGGCTGTCGGTTCCCACATCCAGGATCGGCGTTGCCCAGGTCTGCTGATGGTAGAACCGTTCCTCGCCCGGTTTGATGCCGTGGCATTCGACGCAGCCGCCCTTCGCGGTTTCCCAGCCGAAGATCTCCGCGCCCCTGGTGACAAGCGCCGGATCGGTGTCCCACTGATACTTCGGCGGCCCGATCTTCTTGATCAGATTCTCAACCTTCCCAAGTCCCTCGAAATTCGCGGAGTTGGTCCGGGTGTAATTGACCTTCAGCAGCCAATCCGCCGGGTCCTTCTCCGGGTGGAACGTGGCGAAGACGCCAAAGACCTCGCCCAGGTTGCGGGTCAGGCCGAAAAGATCGTTGCCGTTCGGCGCAAAACCCGGCCACTGGGTGTAATCCTGGATCGCGGCGTTCCACAGGAACGGGTAACGAACCGGCGCATCCGCGACCTTGATATTCGCCGGAATCAGGTAGCTGGGCGCCGGACCGAGATCGAGGCCGGTCAGACGATCGAAAATCATGGAGACAGCATCAAGGCGGGATGCACCCCAGGCATGCGCGGCGCCCGGCAGAGCAAGACGCATCTGCGTATCATAGCGCAGGAACCATGCCTTCACATCCGACAACAGTTGCGCTTGCTGTTCCGGGGTCGGCGCCTGGCCGAAAACCCCTGTCGCGAAGTCCGTGAACGCCTCCGGCTTGTCGATGACGGTTTTCACCGCCGTATCCAGATCGGTCAGGAAACTTTGGAAATCGACGATCGCCGGACCGCCGTCGATCCGATAGCGCGTGCCCTTGACCTCGATTTGTCGCGTATGGCAGGCGGCGCAGGTCAGGCCGAGCGCTTCGCTGCCCAATGGCCCCGACGGCACGAAGCCGACCGGCAGAATAGAGGTCGGTGCCAGATCGTTTGTCAGGTAGCCGTAACGGTTGAGGCTGTTGGCCAGGAACGGCTGACCATCAGGCTGCTTGAGCGCCGTTATCCAGCGCAACGGAATAAGTTGCGACCCCTGGTCCTGGGTATAGAATTTCGCTCGGGTGTCCAGATTCCAACTCGGTCCCTGATCGACCGCGGGCCGTAACGGCGGCACCGGCGGTTGCGGGGTACATGCGAAGACCGAGATTGCGCTGACTGCGATCAGAAGATGCCGTTTCATGCCAGCCCCTTATTGTACGTCCGAGACAACAATAACGGCAGCTCGATCGAATGCAAGCTACGATTGCAGCAATTAGGCATTAAAATGTAATCAGTTGAAATCCCACAGGTCTCCGCCCGCAGCCATCGGTGCCGCGGGCGGTTCTGCTATCCCAGCCTCAGCGAGACGCCGCGCGGACCTGAGCCGCCATCGCCCGGACCAGCACCAAGCCCTGTTGTAACTGGTAATCCGTTGCCGGTTTCTCCGGATCCAGCGCCGGCCAGCCGACAGGCGGCAGTTTTTGGATATTCCGAGCTTCCGCGGGCAAATCAGCCGGCGGCGGCGGGGCTTCCGCCTGGCTGCCACCGTCATTCGTCAGGATGTGCCGAAGGTCGGATTCGTGCTCGGGGCCGAAATGCGACTGCGGCGTGCGGGTCTCCTCCACTTCGACATTCGGCGTGATGCCCAGGCCCTGGATCGAGCGGCCGGACGGCGTGTAATACCGCGCGGTGGTCAGCCTCAGCGCGCCGTTGCCGTTCAGCGGGATCAGGGTCTGCACCGAACCCTTGCCGAATGAACGCGTGCCAAGCACCAGCGCGCGGTTATCATCTTGCAGCGCTGCCGCAACGATCTCGGCCGCCGAAGCCGTGCCGTTGTTCGTCAGCACCACCACCGGCAGATGCGGGGCCACGGCCGCCGCCCCCGCCTTGGCCGACCAGCTTTCGTTATCCGACGGGTGGCGGCCGCGGGTGGAAACGATACCGCCATGATCGAGGAAATCATTCGACACCGCGATGGCCTGGTCCAGCAGGCCACCCGGATCGTTGCGCAAATCGAGAATCAGCCCGTCCAGACGCCCGCCCGCCTCGGCCCGTAGCGACTTCAGCGCCGCATGCACGCCGCTGTCGGTCTGCTCGGTGAATTCGCTGATGCGGATGACGCCGATACCGCCAATCAGCCGGCTTTTCACGGTCTCGATATGAATCATCTGCCGGGTCAGCGTCAGCACGATCGGGTCTTCCACGCCCTGCCGCTTGACGATCAGGTGCAGGACCGTATTGGGCGGACCGCGCATCGCGGTAATAGCATCATCGAGGCTCAGCCCCTCCACCGACTTGCCGTTCACCGACGTGATCAGGTCGCCGGGCTTCATGCCGGCGCGGGAAGCAGGCGTTCCATCGATCGGACTGACCACCTGGATCAGGCCGGCATTGTCCGTGAGTTCCAACCCGACACCGCCGAACTGGCCGGAGGTTTCGGTCCGCATTTCGTGCCATTGCTTTTCGGTCATGTAGGCGCTGTGCGGATCGAGGCCGGTCAGCATGCCGTTCAACGCGTTTTCGACCAGGGTTCGGTCCGAAACCGGATCGACATAGTCGCTGCGGACCTGTCTCAGCACATCGGCGAAAAGAGCCAGCAACCGATAAGCCTGCTGTTGGTCGGTGCCCTGCGCCGCGGCCGACCGGATTTCCAGCGCCTGGAATAACGCCGTGCCGCCGGGTGCCAGCGCAATGCCGAATGCGAAGCTTGTTCCCGCCAGAAGGGCGGCGCCAATGCGTGTAATTTTCATCGGTTGATCCTGCCCGGACGGAATTTGACGAGCAAGTATAATGGGCTTGATATACGCGATCAGATGTCCCGCTGCTTACAACGTCATCATCATTGTGATGGCATCCGGCCGCTTTCCCGCAGCGGCGCTCGCCTGATAGGCTCGATGACGAGCGCAGCCAGAGGAAGGAAACAGCCATGGACCTGGGATTAAAAGGCAAGAAAGCCATCGTTTGCGCCGCCAGCAAGGGGCTCGGGCGCGCCTGCGCGATCGCGTTGGCGCGTGAGGGAGTGGATCTGGTGATCACCGCCCGTACCGCCTCGACCCTGGAGGACACCGCGGCGGACATCAGGCGGCAGACCGGGGCCAAGGTCACGCCGGTGGCGGGTGATATCGGCACGGAGGAGGGCCGGGCCGCGGCGCTGGCCGCCTGCCCGGCGCCGGATATATTGGTCAACAACAACGGCGGGCCGCCATTCGGAGACTTTCGCGACTGGGATCGCGACACCTGGATCAAGGCGATCGACGGCAACATGCTGGCGCCGATCTTCCTGATTCGGGCGGTGATCGATGGCATGATCGAGCGGAAGTTCGGCCGCATCGTCAACATCACCTCGGGTTCCGTGAAGTCGCCGATACCGGAACTGGGCATGAGCAACGGCGCGCGGGCCGGCCTGACCGGGTTTGTTGCCGGTCTGGCGCGGCAGGTGGCGCGGCATAATGTGGTGATCAACAACCTGTTGCCCGGACCGTTCCTGACCGACCGCCTGCGCGGCGGCTTCGAGAAAGCGGCGCGCGAGAGCAACCGCTCGGTGGATGAGGTTATCCAGGAGCGCACCGCGAAAACCCCGGCGGGCCGTGTCGGCGATCCGGCCGAGTTCGGTGACGCCTGCGCGTTCCTGTGCTCCGCCAGGATCGGCTTTATCGTGGGTCAGAATTTGCTGCTGGACGGGGGCGCGTTCAATTCCGCCAGCACGTAGGGGGCGGCCACCCATAGGCGTTAAATTAGTGCCGCGGCGGTCTCATTTTCCCTCGACATGCCGACGCAGGCCGGCATCCACGCCTTTGCCGCAACCGGCACCGCAAGGCGTGGATGGTGCGCCTGCGCGCACCATGACGGGGAGAAGCGCAGCCGCCGGACCGCTAATTTAGCGCCCATGGGGCGGCCACCCGTACCCGCTGGAGGCGTCGAACGCGATCAGCCGCCGCTGTCGATGTTCAGACGTACCCCGCCGGCGGCGTGAACCCCAGCCACGCCTGCTCCAACAGCGCCGCCGCGGCGATCGTGGTGCGATCCCCGTAAATCGGTCCGGCGATCTGCACGCCCAGCGGCAGGCCGGCCTTCGTGAACCCCAGCGGCGCGACCGTCCCCGGCAGATGGAAACCGCCCGTCAGTCCCGGCCAGAACAGGAGATCGTTATAGGCGATCTCCTGCCCCTCGACGGTGATCCGCCGCTGCCACGGTTCTCCGTCCTGCCGGTGCGGCAATGCCGCCGTGCCGAAGGCCGGGCACAGCAGCATGTCCCAATCCTTGAAGAACGCCGTCCACGCCCGCCGCCACTTGAAGCGCTGTTCGTTCAGGCCGAGCCACTCACGGTGCTCCATCCCAACCGTGCGCAACATGACATCGTCGGCGCTGTTCGCCGTTTCCGGCAGCGCGGCGAGGCGCTGGCGCCGGGCGTCAACCACCGCGTCGGACACCCGGCTGCTCCAGGCGGTATCCAGCAGGCGGAGGTAGAGCCGAAACGCCTCGGCCGCATCGAAAAGCGGACGCGCGGTGCGGCTGACGGTGGCACCCTCGCGTTCCAGCGCGTCGGCCAGCGCGAGGATCGCGGTGACGGTCTCGGAGTCGGTCGTCTGGCCCGGCTGCTCCGCCCAGACCGCCACGCGCAGTTCCTTCAGGCCGCCGAACCGAGGCGCCGGCAGGGTCAGCGTCAGCCTGGATTCATCCGGATCGGGGCCGGCCAGCACCTCCAGCGCCGCCGCCAGATCGGAGGCGGACCGCGCCAAGGGCCCGGCAACCGCGATATCCGTCCCGGCCGCCGCACTCAGCGCCGGGTCGCCATAGTTCGGCACCAGCCCGAAGGTCGGCTTGTGGCCGTAGACGCCGCAGAAATGCGCCGGCACCCGGATGGAGCCGCCGATATCAGTGCCGATCTCAAGGCCGGTCAGGCCGGCGGCGAGGGCGGCGGCGGACCCGCCGGAGGACCCGCCCGGAGTATGGTCGGTGTTCCACGGACTGGACGTCGTTCCGTAGACCGGGTTGTAGCTCTGCCAATCGGCCAGATCGACCGGGACGTTGGTCTTGCCGAACACCACCGCGCCTGCCGCCTCCAGCCGCCGCACGGTGATCGTCGTCACCCCGATGGGCCGGGACGCCAGATCCGCGTGGCCGCGGGTGGTGGGAAGCCCGGCGACGTCGAAGCTTTCCTTCACCGTCGCCGGCACGCCGAACAGCGGTGCGGATTTGTCCGTTCGGGAGTCCAGTTCTTGCGCCCGGGCGCGGGCGCGGTCGAAGTCGCGGACGACGACGGCGTTGATGCGAGAGTCGAGCCGCTCGGTCCGGGCGATGAAATGGTCCAGCAGTTCCAGCGCGCCGAGTTTTCCAGTCCGGACCAATTCGGCCAATGCGGTCGCGGGCAGGAATGTCGGGTCCATGGCGGTGGTCCTAACTTGGTATCGTCAACTATCATCGTCATGGCCCGGCTTGTCCGGGCCACCTATGCCAGCACGGGCCCTTCCCGCTGGCACGTGCCGCGAGAGGTGGCCCGGACAAGCCGGGCCATGACGGGAACATACGGCATCAAACGCCCAGCACGGCCTCGGCTTCCCGCACGACATCGGCCAACGCACCCGGCGCGAACGGCGACACCAGTCCAGCCGAGCGGACGAGATCCTGGAACGGCGCCGATCCGCCTCGGCCGCAAAGCTGAACGTAGGCCTCCAGCGTCGCCGGGTAATCCTGCCGCGACCTGACCCAGAACTGCATCGCGCAACACTGCGCCAGCGTGTAGTCGATGTAGTAGAATGGCGAGCCGTAGATGTGCGGCTTGGCCTGCCAGCGGCCGCCCTTCAGCAGGAACCCGATATCGCCGTAATCCGCCCGGGGCAGGTAGATCTTCTCCAGCCGCTGCCACATCGCATGGCGGTCCGCCGGAGACGCATCGGGGTTCGCATACACCTCATGCTGGAAGTGATCGACGCACACGCCATAGGGCAGGAAGGCCAGCGCGCCGATCAGGTGCATGCGACGGAAGCGATCGGCTGACGCCTCGCCCACCAGCTTGCCGATACCCGGGAAGGTCAGGAATTCCAGCCCCATGGAGTGGATCTCGGCCGCCTCCATCGTCGGCCAGAGGTAGTCGACGCCCGGCTGGTGGCGGCTTTCCCAGTTCTGGAAGGCGTGCCCCATCTCATGCGTGAACACGCCGATATCGTTGTTGGTACCGTTGAAGTTGGCGAAGATGAACGGCACGCCCGCCGTCGGGAACGAGGTGCAGAAGCCGCCACCAGCTTTGCCGGGCCGGTTCTTCAGGTCCATGAAGCCGCCCGCGGTCATCACCCGGTAGAACGAGGCCAGCCTCGGGTCCATGCCGTCGAACATCGCCTGCGCCTGCTCGACAAGCACGTCATGATCGCCGATGGGCTTGGGGTTGCCGGCGGGGTCGATCAGCGCCTCGTCCCAGAAGCGCAGGCGGTCCCAGCCGTTCTCGACGCGCCGCGCTTCCAGCAGCCGGGCCACCAACGGCACCACATGTTCGGCGACCTGCTCGCGGTAGCGGGCGACGTCGTCGGGACCGTAATCCACCCGGCGCAGCAGCTTGTAGCCGAGCGGCGTGAAGGTCTTGTAGCCCAGCTTGCGCGCCATCCCGGTCCGCAGCTTCACGAGCTGGTCGTAGATCTCATCCAGCACCGCCGCGTTGGCCTCAAAAAACCCCCAGCGCGTCTTCTCCGCCTGATAGCGGGTCTCCCGGTCCGGGTCCTCGGCATACGGACCGAGACCGGCCAGGTTCAGCGTCTGCCCGTTGAACGCCAGCTTTGCCGAGGCCAGCAGTTCGGTGTAGCGGGCCGAGACGCGGGATTCTTCCTCCAGATCCGGTTTGATGGCGGGATCGAAGGTGGTGACATCGGTCTCCCACAGCCGCAGCGCATGATCCCCGACGATCCCCGCAACGTCGGCCGCATCGACCAGCAGGCGGCGCTTCAGGGCAATCTCCAGTTCCGCCGCCTCAGGCGACAGCGCATCGGCGTAGTCGCGGTCTGCCTTGGCGGCCGGATCGGTTGTGTCCTGCGCAAAGCGCAGATGCACCAGCGCGGACCAGGTGTCGTAGCGGCGCCTCAGGCGGTCCCAATCGGCCAGCGCGGCTTCACGCTCGCCGCGGTCGAGGGCGGCGTTGATGGCGGCGTAGGCGGTTTCCAGCCCTTCCTTGGCCGGGCGCGGTTCGGCGATATCGGCAAACTGCAGCGGTGCATCCATCCCGTTACTCTCCTACGGCCGGCGCGATGGCTTGCTGCGCCAGGGTGCCAGTCTTGCCTTCCTCCCGCTTGAACACCAGCCGCTTCTCATGGAAAGCGGCGACCGACGGGCGATGGGCGATGGACACCAGCGTGGCGTTCGGCAGCCGCTGCTTCAGCACGTGATACAGCTCTTCCTCGGCATCGGGGTCGAGGCTGGCGGTTGCTTCGTCCAGGAAAATCCAATCCGGCCTGGCCAGCAGCGCGCGGGCCAGCGCGACCCGCTGCTGTTCGCCGCCCGACAGGCGCTGTGGCCAGTTGTCGTCATGCTCCAGCCGGCTGACCAGTTGCGGCAGTCCCGCATCGGTCAGCGCCTGGCCGATTTCCTCTTGAGTGAAGGCGTCCACGGCGTTGGGGTAGGTGATGACGTGGCGCAAGGTGCCGAGCGGGATGTATGGCCGCTGCGGCAGGAAGAACGACTTGGGCGGGACCTCCACCGAGCCGTGCCCGAACGGCCAGATTCCCGCCAGCACGCGGAACAGCGTCGATTTGCCCGATCCGGTGCGGCCGGTGATCACCAGCGAATGCCCCGCCGTCAGGGTCAGGTCCGCGCCATCCAGCAGCCGGGTGCCGTCGGGCAGGCTCATGGTGACATCGTGCAGCCGCACCGTATCGGCGGGTGCCTCCGCCGCCACGAAGCCGCCATGGGCCTCGGCACGCGCCTTGATGATCGCCCGTTGGAATGTCGCCAGACGTTCGACGATGGCGCGCCACTGCGCCAGCGAGGCATACGAATCGACAAACCACGACATCGACCCCTGCACCTGGGAGAATGCGCCGACGATCTGCATCAGCCCGCCCAACTGGATCGCGCCGGAGAAGTAGCGCGGCGCGGCCACGACGATCGGGAACACGACCGCCACCTGCGAGTAGCCGTTGGTCAGCGAGTTCAGCAGCTTGGTGCGCGTCATGATCTGCCGCCAATTGCCGACGACCGCGGTAAACCGCTCACGCAGAGTGACTTTTTCTTCCTCCTCGCCGCGATACAGCGCGATGCTTTCCATGTTTTCGCGGATGCGCAGCAGGGCGTAGCGGAAATCCGCCTCCACCCGCTGCTGCCGGAAGTTCAGCAATGCCAACGGGCGGCCGACGAGGTGGGTCAGCCAGGTGCCGATAATGGCATAGCCGAGCGCCACCCAGACCATGTAGCCGGGGATCGGGATGCCGAAGGCCTCGATGGAGCCGGACAGCCCCCACAGGATGACCACGAAACTGCCCAGCGACACGACGTTGGACAGCAGCCCCAGGCCGAGCGTCAGGGTGGTATCGGTGAAATCGCGCAGATCCTCGGCGATGCGCTGGTCCGGGTTGTCGGTGCCGATGGCCGCGCGGTCCGCCGTCAGGCTGATATTGTAATAGGCGCGATCCGCTAGCCACTCGGTCAGAAACTGGCGGGTCAGCCAGCGGCGCCAGCGGATCTGCAGGAACTGGTTCAGGTAGACCGCATAGACGGCAATGATGATGAACACGGCCGCCAGCTCGCAGAAGCCGGGCATGATGCCGAAGATGCCGCTATCGGACGGGCGGAAGGTGAACAGCAACTCCAGGAACGACCTCCAGTCCTTGTCCTGCAAGGAGTTGTAGAACTCCTTCCGCCAGAAGTTGAAAATCACGCTGAGGCCGACATTCGTCAGGTTCAGCGCGACGATCGCGAGCAGAAGGCCGCGCGCGGACCACTTCTCCTCCGAGGTCATGAAGTACGGGCGGGCGAGCTGCCAGGCGTCTTTCAGGAAGGGTCCGATTCCGCGCATGAACGGGCTATCTCTCGCTGGATGGAGGGAGCTTGCTGTCGAGGGCGCCGAGCCAGGCCTGCACGCGCTTGCGGTTCACGCCGAGGTCCGATTCACCGTAAACGCTGCGGGACCAGATGATCAAATCGCTGGTGTCCGGCGTTTCCTGCCGCACCTGGACCGTGATCAGGTCCGGGAAGTTGAACACCGCGCTACGCGCCACGTAGTGCGCCTGAAGCTGGTCCGGGTAGAGCGCGGCCTGAAAGGTGTGGGGCTGTCCGGCCGCCACGTCCTGCGCCAGCGCGAACAGCTTGCCCGCCGGCAGGTGATAGATCGGTGTCACGATATCCGGCGCCGGGCTGAACCCGGACGGCGCGGCGAGTGCGGTGTTCGGGCTGGCCGGGCGGGTGATGTGGGCGATGTCCATCACCGGCGGCATTGGCAACCCCTCCGCCGCGGGAAAGCCGCAGGCGGGCAGGGCGAAGCTCACCAGCCAGGCGAGCGGGTTCATTCGGCTATCAGGGACAACATTCCAATGGAAATGCCCGGAATGCGAACACGCGGCAAGTCATTTGCCATTACGACTGAGTCATGCACGGAGGTGGCAAAAGACTGAAGCGGTCCCTTCAATGTGCGGTGGTGTAGCCGGCCGAGCGCAATTCGATCTGCACGACCTGGAGAGCCTGGCGGAAATCCGTCTGCGCCAACATCACCGCTGCGAGAGCGGTGCCGATCAAATGGCCGGCCTCGACGTCGGACGGGAAATGGGCGCCGCAGACCACCCTGTTATGCGCATACTCGGCGGCGCGGTCGAAGATCGCATCGTGCTTTTCCGGCACCGCCGCGGCCAGCACGACGGCGAACACATAGCCCCGGGTCGCGTGGCCGCTGGGATAGGAAGCGCCCCTCGTCGGCAGGCAGGGTTGGATCGCCGGATCGAGCATCGCCGGCCGCAGCCGCTTCCAGGTGTCTTTTGGCACGTCGGCAAAGATCGACTCGTCGCTGCCGATACGGGCGAAGAAGCGGGCCGTTTCCGGCAGCTTGTCGGCGGTGAAGCCGTCGCCGAAGACGGTGTTGAACAGGAACACGGTCTGGTTCTCCGCGTCCGCCCGGGCTTGCCGCAGGGCTTCCGGGGTTCGGGTGGCCTGGATGCGGCGCAGCTCCGCCAGCTCGGCCTTTGTGGTGGCGGAGTCGGCGGCCGGCGGCGAGTGCACGAGTTGCCTCGCATCGAACTGCGAGTGCTTGACGAAGTGCGTGTCGGACAAGCCCGCCTGGATGAACGGAATACTGCCCGCTGCCACGACGAGCACCGCGATCAGGGCGGTCCTCCGGGTCATGGGAATACCCAGTTTCCTCAGTGGCATTGACGGTAGTTCCTTTGACGGCAACCGGGGCCGCCAGCTACATGATTAAGCCTGATGCACGATCTCGCCGAACGCCGTTCGACGCGCTTTTCACAAGTGACAGCAAGCCACAAGCCCGAGGTTATGGACAAACAACTCATTGCTCTAACATATCATTGCATCACCGGCCATTCTGCGGTCGATCAATGACAGGTCAGCGGAGGGGCGGCAACCGCCGGCCCGAGCGAAACCAGTGGTGCTGAAGCCTGTTGACCAGGCTCCACCGCCTGCACCGTCTGCGAACCAACGGGAGGAAACGAAAATGGCCAGCCCCACCGAACCCACCGACAAGCGCCTGAGGTCCCGCCGCTGGTTCGACGACCCGGCCGATCCGGCGATGACCGCGCTCTATCTCGAGCGCTACATGAACTACGGCATTACCCCTGACGAACTTCGCGGCGGCAAGCCGATCATCGGGATTGCCCAGACCGGGTCGGATTTGTCGCCGTGCAACAGGCACCACATCGACCTCGCCAGCCGCGTCCGCGACGGCATCCGCGACGCCGGCGGCGTGCCGCTGGAATTCCCGATGCACCCGATCCAGGAGACCGGCAAGCGCCCGACGGCGGCGCTGGACCGCAACCTGGCCTATCTCGGCCTGGTCGAGGTGCTGCACGGCTACCCGCTGGATGGCGTCGTGCTGACCACCGGCTGCGACAAGACCACGCCGGCCTGCCTGATGGGCGCGGCCACGGTGAACATCCCCGCCATCGTGCTGTCCGGCGGCCCGATGCTCGACGGCTGGTGGCAGGGCCGCCTGTCCGGCTCCGGCACCATCGTCTGGGAAGGCCGCAAGCTCTATGCCGAGGGCAAAATCGGCTACGACGAATTCATGAAAATGGTGTCGTCGTCGGCGCCGTCCGTCGGGCACTGCAACACCATGGGCACGGCGACCTCGATGAACTCGCTGGCCGAGGCGCTGGGGATGTCGCTGCCCGGCTGCGCAGCGATCCCCGCCCCGCACCGGGAACGCGGCTGGATGGCGTATGAGACCGGCAGGCGCATCGTTGGGATGGTGCACGAAAACCTGCGCCCTTCGGACATCATGACGAAGCAGGCGTTCGAGAATGCGGTGGTGGCCGCCGCCGCCCTGGGCGCATCGTCGAACTGCCCGATCCACATGATCGCCATCGCCCGCCACATGGGCGTGGAGCACGACCTGGAGGACTGGCAGCGCCTGGGGCCGGAGATCCCGCTGCTGGTCGATCTGCAACCCGCCGGCCGTTTCCTCGGCGAGAAATTCCACCGCGCCGGCGGCGTGCCCGCGGTGATGAAGGAGCTGCTGGCCGCCGGCAAGCTGCACGGCGACGTCCGCACGGTGACCGGCCGCACATTGGCCGAGGATCTGGCGGAGGCTCAGGATGCCGACCGCGAGGTCATCCGCGCCTACGACAAGCCGCTGCTGCCCGCCGCCGGCTACGTGGTGATGTCCGGCAATCTGTTCGACAGCGCGGTGATGAAGATCAGCGTCATCGACAAGGAATTCCGGGCGCGCTTCCTGTCCGACCCGTCCCGCCCCAACGTCTTCGAGGGCAAGGCGATCGTGTTCGAAGGTCCGGAAGACTACCACCACCGGATCGAGGATCCCGATCTCGGCGTCGAGGACCAGTCCGTGCTGATCATCCGCAACTGCGGCCCCGTCGGTTATCCCGGCAGTGCCGAGGTGGTGAACATGCAGCCCCCCGCCTCGCTGCTGAAACGCGGCATCAATACGCTGCCGACGCTCGGCGACGGGCGGCAGTCCGGCACGTCGGGGTCGCCGTCGATCCTGAACGTCTCGCCGGAGGCGGCCGTCGGCGGCGGGTTGGCGATCCTGAAGACGGGGGACCGGATCAGGATCGACCTCAACCGCCGCAGCGTCGATGTGCTGCTGCCGGAGGGGGAGCTGGAAGCACGCAAGGCCGCCTGGAAAGCGCCGAAGCTGCTCAGCATGACGCCATGGGAGGAAATCTACCGCTCCATGGTCGGCCAGTTGGGCACCGGGGCGTGCCTGGAACCGGCGACGCTGTTCCTGAACGTGATCGAGACGCTGGGGGAAAGCCGGAACAATCACTGACGGCGGCCGGTCTACGCGGCGGGGCGGTCAGCCCAACCGGCCCTGCGTTTGCCGATGGTCACCGTCGCCAACACCGTCATGGCGGGCGTAGGCCCCATACGCGTTAAAATAGCGGCCGGCGGTTGCCGCTCCCCCTGTCATGCCGACGAAGGTCGGCATCCACGCCTTTGCTGCGGCACGCACCGCGAGGCGTGGATGGTGCGCCTTCGCGCACCATGACGGGGGGACAAACGCAGCCGCCGCGGCACTATTTTAACGCCTATGGGGCGTAGGCCCGCCATACGCGCCTTGCTCGGGCGGGACAGGCGTGGATGCCGACCTCCGTCGGCATGACGGGGTGGGTGGGCCGGACGGTCAGGTTCACCGCCGGTTGGTGTCAGCTCCAGCGCGACGCGGCCGCGTCGTCCGCCTCGCGGGCATCGACCCAGGCGCCGTTGCCGTCCGCGAAGTCTTCGCGCTTCCAGAACGGGGCCTTGGTTTTCAGCCAATCGATCAGGAACGCTGTTGCATCCAGCGCCGCCTGACGATGCGAGGACGCGGCGATCACGAGGACGATATTCTCGCCCGGGCGCAGCGGGCCGACGCGATGAATGACCGTGCAGCCCAGCAGCGGCCAGCGTTCCGCCGCCTCGTCGGCGATCTTGCCGATGGCCCGTTCGGTCATGCCCGGATACTGCTCCAGCGTCATGCCGATCACCGCTGAGGCCGCGCCATTGGCGTCGGCGCGGACTGTGCCGATGAAGCAACCGATGCCGCCGATATCGGTCCGCCCTGCGGTCAGGGCGGCGATCTCGGCGCCGATGTCGAAATCCTCGGTCTGGACTTTGATGTGTGACATGCGCCTCGGAGATTAGTGCCACTCGCCTGTGAGAATGACCCCAAGGCAGCGCTTCCCCGTCATGCCGACGAAGGTCGGCATCCACGCCTTTTGCTTATTCAAACAAAGGCGTGGATGGCGGGCCTTCGCCCGCCCATGACGGAATACGCGACTGTGCCCGCCGGTCATACTTGGTGCCGGCTGCTATTAGCCTCTGGTGTCCCGTCTGTCATGCGGGGGCCCGATCCACCACCCTCAGATCAATCCCGCTACAAACGCCGGCAAACCCGTCAGCCGCCCGGTCCTGACCCGAGCCGCATGCAGCACGGCCCGCACCGTCTCGGTTGCGACCGCGAGATCCTCGTTCACGACAACATGATCAAACTCGACCCAATGGCAGATTTCGTCCTGCGCCACCCGCATCCGGCGCTCAATCTCCTCGCCATGGTCCCCCGCCCGGCCGACAAGCCGCGACCGTAACGCCATCAGGTCCGGCGGCAGCACGAACACGCTGACCACATCCGCCGGCAACTTCTCCCGCAACTGGCGGTGCCCCTGCCAGTCGATGTCGAACACCACATCCCGGCCCTCGGCCAGCGCCTTCTCGACCGGTGCCCGCGGCGTGCCGTAGGCATGCGTGCCTTGCAGCACCCGGGCCCATTCCAGCAGCGCGTCCTCGCGCAGAGCATCCTGGAACCGCGCCTCGGTCAGGAAATGGTAGTGCACGCCATCAACCTCAGCCGGCCGGCGCACCCGGGTGGTCACGCTGATCGAGCGCTCCAGCTCCGGCTCGCTCGCCAGCAGTGCGTCGGCAATCGCGGTCTTCCCGGCCCCGGATGGCGCCGAGAGTATCAGGCAGACGCCACGGCGGCCGATGTGGATCATTCGATGTTCTGCACCTGCTCGCGGAGTTGCTCGATCGCCGCTTTCAGCTTCAGGCCGGTGGCGGTCAGCGCCGCCGTCGCGGATTTGCTGCACAGCGTGTTGGCCTCGCGGTTGAATTCCTGGATCAGGAAGTCGAGCTTGCGGCCGATATTCGCGCCCTCGTTCAGCAGGTCATGCGCTGCCGCAATATGGCTGTTCAGCCGATCGAGTTCCTCGCGCACATCTGAGCGGCTGGCGAGAAGGGCGACTTCCTGGCTGATCCGCTCTTCCGAAAGACCGGGCGCCTCACGCAGCAGCGCCTGGAGATTCTCCAGCAGCCGCGCCCGTTGCGCCGCGGGCTGGCCAGCCGCCTGGGTGGCCGCATCAGCGCACAAAGTCGCGATGTCCCGCAACTGCTGCGTCAGCACGGCGGCGAGCCGCGCGCCCTCGGCCTGACGGGCATCGACCAGGCCGGCCAGGGCGCTGATAAAGCCAGCCTGCGCATCGACGGCCACCGCGTCCCGCTCCTCCTGCGGGTCCGTCTGCGCCTGGCGCAGCACGCCGGGCAGCGACAGCAGCGCATCAGCCGAGGGCGGCGGACTGCCGGGAAGCCGCCGGTGCAGGTCGGTTGCGATCTTCAGCACCTGCTCCAGCGCCAGCGGGTCGAGTTCGAGGCGGTTCTCCGACGGGCGCTTGATCGTCAGGTTCGCGGTCACGTTACCGCGCTTCAGCGATTTGCCGGCGAGTTCCTTCCACGCGGCCTCGCGGCCGTCCCAGCCATTCGGCAGGCGGAAGCGCAGTTCCAGGGTGCGGCCGTTGACGCTGCGCAGCTCCCACGCCCAGGCGATGCCGTCGATCGTGCCCTCGGTGCGGGCGAATCCAGTCATGGAGGCAATACAGCTCGTCATGGCGGCGGTCATACCAGCGGTTTGGCGTCATGCGAAGCAATAGCAAGGGGATCGGGGCCAAAAAGTGGTTGGCCGGCGCTGGTGGACCGCGGCGGCGGCCGCGAGGCGATGCCGTAACCGCGAGGGAACCTGACCGGGCTTCGGTTGATGAAACCGCCGGCGCCTGGACGGCCACGGCGGATCGGGCGGGTGCACCGCCCTGGTTCGCACAATGACCAGAGTTGCGGAGATTAGGCGGCATATGACCTGCGGGTGAATGTTTCTTTAGGGCGATGAAGGTGTCGAACCCCGGGCCTGCGTATTTCGTTGAAAGGGGACCGGCACTGATTGCCGGATCATTCGGTCTGGAGGAGAAGGTCAATGCTGAAGTTCACCACCGCGTCGCTACTGGCGGCGTCTTTCGCGTTTCCCGTGATGGCGCAGACGCCGTCGTCTGCGAATCACTCGAATGCTGCCATGAATGCACCCGCGACTCACGATACGGCGGGCAACCCCACCGGCGGCGGCTACAAAGCGCCGTCCGAGCGCAACAGCGCCTTGACGGACCGCGGCGGGGTGCGGGCCAGCAAGGTCATTGGGTCTTCAGTCTACAACGACAAGGATGAGAAGGTCGGCAGCGTCGACGATCTGGTTATCGGCAACGATCAGAAGCTGCAAGCCGTGATCGATGTCGGCGGTATCCTGGGCGTCGGCGGCAGGATGGTCGAGGTGCCTTACACCAAGCTGCAATTCGGCAATGTCAAAGGCAGTAGCGACAACCGGGTGGTGTTGCCCGGCGCGACCAAGGACGCGCTAAACGCGATGCCGGCGTATCATTTCGCCAATAACGGATAGTCTTCCCCGACCGCCTGGGGCTCCTTCGCAGCCTCGGCCGGGAGGGCTGAACCGTTGAGTGGCGGGCGGCGGCGCGCGATCCACGCCTTTTGTGAATATTCGCAAAAGGCGTGGACGCCGACCTTACGCTCCGGCAGGGGCCGGTGGCTGGTCAACGGCGGCACCGGGGTCAGGGCACGTTCGATGCGGACCCGCCGTGCTGCTTCCGCAGTTCCCGCTTCAACAACTTGCCCGCGGTGTTGCGCGGCAGGTTTTCCACGAACAGAATTTTTTTCGGAAGCTTGAACGGCGCCAGATGTTCCCGGGCCAGCGCCAGCAATCCCGCCTCGTCAACCTCATGATCCGGCCGCAGCACGACAAACGCCGTTACCGCCTCGATCCATTTCTCGTCCGGCAGCCCGACCACCGCCACTTCAGACACGGCGGGATGGGTGAACAGTACTTCCTCCACCTCGCGGCTCGCGACCAGGACTCCCCCCGTGTTGATCACGTCACGGATGCGATCGACGATGTAAAGATACCCGTCTTCGTCGAAATAGCCGACATCGCCGGAGTGGAACCAGCCGCCGGCGAACGCCTCCGCGGTTTCCTTTGGCTTGTCCCAGTAGCCGACAAGCAGATGCGGTGAGCGGTGCACGATCTCCCCGTGCGTGCCGGGCGGCACGTCGTTCATGTCGAGGTCCACCACGCGGGTTTCCACGTTCAGGCAGGGACGACCGCAGGAGGCCGGCCGGGCGTCATGCTCCTCGGGCCGCAGCATCGTGGCCAGGGGCGCAATCTCCGTCTGGCCATAACAGTTGTACGGACGCGCGGCCGGCAACCGCTGCCGCAATTCCTTCAGCACCGGAACGGGCATGATGGAGGCGCCATAGTAGACCTTCTCCAGCGAAGACAGGTCGCGCGTGGCGAAATCCGGATGTCGCAGCAGGCTGATCCAGACCGTGGGCGGGGCGAAGAACGAGGTGATCCGCTCCTGCTCGATCAGCCGCAGCACCAACTCCGGCACCGGCGCCTCGATCAGGATGGTGCGGGCGCCCACCAGAAGCTGCGGCATGGTGAAGGCGTGGGTTTGCGCCGTGTGATACAGCGGCAGAGCAGCCAGGGCGCGATCGTACTCCGTGAAATTCATTGACGGGATGACGGAGTAGTACTGCGACATCATCGCCCGGTGCGTCATCATCGCACCCTTCGGCGCCGCCGTGGTGCCCGATGTATAGACAATCTGCCCGAGGCTGTCGTCTTCGAGGTCCGGCTCCGGTCCGGCGGCCGCATCGGGGTTAAGGGCGATCGGGATCACGTCCTCCAGCTGCATGGAGGCGACTTCGATTCCCGCCAGATTGTCCTTCAGCGCCGCGCCCGTCACCACGAGGCGGGAGCCGGACTGGTTGACGATGTAGGACAGTTCTTCGCCCGTCAGCGCGTAGTTCACCGGCACATGCACGAAGCCGCCGCGCACGCAGGCCAGCCAGGTGATGAAATAGGCGTCGGAGTTGCGGCCATACGCCGCAATCCGGTCGCCCGCCCTGATTCCGCTCGCCGCAAAATGTCCAGCCAGTCGATTGGCGGCGCGGTCGAGGGCATTGAACGACCAGTCGCGGTCGCCGAACACCAGGGCCGAGCGGTCCCGGAACTGCCGCGCCGCGCGCCGCAGCCCGTCCCCGACCGTGTTGCGGTGCATCAGGTCCATGTCACGCCACCGCTTCGGCTTCGATCTCCACCACGAACCGGGGATCTGCGAGCCCGGCGACGAACAGCAGGGTGGAGGCCGGGGCGTGCTCCCCGAATACCGCGGCACGGGAGGAGCGGAACGACTCGAGCAGCCCGCGATCGGTCAGGAAGATCGTCGTCTTGACGATGTTCTCGACACCCATGCCGTTGGCCGACAGCACGGCGCGGAGATTCGCAAATGCCTGGGCGATCTGGCCTTCCCCGCTGGAGGGCACGGTGCCGTCGAGGGCCATGCCAACCTGCCCGGATACGATCAGGCGGCGGATGTCGCCGCTGATGCGGATGGCGTGGGTGTAGCCGGCGGGCTCGCGCACCGCGGGCGGATTGCTTCGGGTGATAAGGGCAGCCATCTGGGTCTCCCTGCTTTACTGCGGGTCACACCCCGCGCTTTGTTCCTGATGAACAGCATAACCGCTGAATTGGCAACGGGTCTGCCGGTGTGATCGTCCCAAATGCTCGGGATCGACTGTGGTCCGGATGAACGCGGAGATTTTTTCCTTGCCATCGGTCAACGGCCTGACGTAGAACAGCGGCGAACAAACAAAGAACGCTTCAGCCAAAACGGAACCCGCCCATGAGCAAGATCGCTGCACCCTCGCCTCGCCTGCGTGAACAGACCGCCGCCGCTCTCGCGCCCTTCTTCATGGAAGGCCCCGGCAGCGACGCCGACATCGCCGGTGCGACTGCCACGGCGGCGCAATTGCTGGAGGACTACGACCCGCAGACGCCGAAGGAATTGCAGCTTGCGGCGCAGATCGTGGCGTTCAGCTTCGCCGCCCTGGCCTGCCTCGGCGCCGCAGCGACGGTGCGGGTCCAGGATCTGGACGTGATGCTGGACCTGCAGGACAGCGCCATCGCGCTGGATACTCTGTCAGAAAAAAGCACCAAGGCGCTGGAAGCGCGGCGGCGGGAGCGGGAACGCGCGCCGGATCGGATGTCCGCGGCGAACACGCAATGGGACAACGCCGCGTTCCAGAGCGCCATCGGCCGGGCGCTCGAGAAGTTCCTTTACGCCAGCAGCAAGATCCCCGCGGTGCGGGAGATGCCGGAGAAGCCGGCGGTGGCGGAGAAGCCGGCGAAGCTGCCGATACTATCGGCCGAGCCGATGACGCTGTCGGTCCTGGCGCGGCGGGGTAACGGCGCCGATGACAGGGGCGGTCGGCGGTCCGCGCCGCGCACGCGGCAGTAAAGGGGGCACAGTTCGGCGTGACCGATGCCGTCCACAACGAGCGGATCAAACTGACCTCCGCCTGGTTCAACACGATGGCCGGTTCCAGCGTTACGGTCGGAGTAGCCGCGCCGATCGCCGCGGCGGTCTTCTACCAGCCACCCGGCTTGCACCCTTTGAAACTGCTGCTCGGCGGCATCATCTGGATATTGGTCGCCGGGCTGTGGCATCTTCTTGCCCAGGCCACTCTGGGAACGCTTCGCGGATGACCGAGTTCGACTGGCTCTATCTGGTGATCATGCCGCTGTTCGTTGTCATCGTCGGTGGCGTCGGCTTTTGGGCCGCGCGGCGATTCATCCCGTAACCCGAAGCCTCTTTGTTATAGCCCGTCGCGTCCGGGCTATAACAAAGAGGTTTTCAACTACTGCCGATAAGAATTCCGACACCGAAAACCAGCGCGCCGCCGAATGCGACCTGAAGCGTCGCGGATAGCGGCGGGGTGTCCATGTATTTCCAGCGTATCCAGGAAATCACCGCCAGCTCCACAATCACCACACCGATCGCCACCGCCATCGCGGTCCAGAAATACGGGATCAGGAACGGCAGCGTGTGGCCGATGCCGCCCGCGGTGGTCATCAGCCCGCAGATCCCGCCCCGGATCCACGGCGCGCCACGGCCGGTCAGGCTGCCATTGTCCGACAACGCCTCCGCGAAACCCATCGAGATCCCCGCCCCGACGGATGCCGCCAGACCCACCAGGAACGTCTCCCAGGTGTTGTTCGACGCGAATGCCGCCGCGAACACCGGCGCCAGGGTGGAAACCGAGCCATCCATCAACCCGGCCAGGCCAGGCTGGATGAACCGCAGCACAAAGGCCTGGCGGGCGTGCGCGTCCTCTTTCCGCCGCACGTTCTCCGGCAGGTTCTCCGCGCGCAGTTCGTCGGCACGATGCTCGTGCTCGGCCTCGGCGTCGGCGAGGTCGCCCAGCAGCTTGCGGATCGACACGTCCTCGCTGCGTGCCGCGGCGCGGCGGTAGAACCCCTGGGTTTCGGTCTCCATGTCCTCGGCGAGGTTGCGCACCGCGTCGAGGTTCAGCGGCACCATCTGCCAGACCGGCTTGTGTTGGACGAAGCCGCGCACGTCCTGGCGGCGGATCAGCGGGATGTGCTCGCCGAACTTCTTCCGGTAGACATCGAGCAGCCGGTGGCGGTGGCCGGATTCCTCGGCCGCCATCTTGGTGAACACGGCGGCGCTGCCGGGATACTCGGCGCGCAGCCCTTCGGCGATGTCGAGGTAGATACGGCCGTCCTCCTCCTCGTTGGCGATCGCCAACGCGAGGATTTCACGTTCGGTCAGGTCGGAGAAATTGCGCATGGCCGGAAATGTGGCGGAACCGGCCGGGCCGTCAAGTGACCAGCGTAATGATGAGAATGCTTCTCAAACAGCGCCCCGACCCTTGACCGGCTTGGTGTCGTTCGCGGCAACCGGGCTGATCACGCTGGCGATCGTCTCGCGCAGCACGGTCACCTTCAGGTTCGGCGCGATCTCGACCTCGATCTCGGTCGCCGGGATCTGCTTGCCGTCCTTGTCCTGTACCATCGGCACGCGTTGCACCGTCCCG
Source organism: uncultured Rhodopila sp. (assembly GCF_903915725.1). Lineage (GTDB taxonomy): Bacteria > Pseudomonadota > Alphaproteobacteria > Acetobacterales > Acetobacteraceae > Rhodopila. The sequence goes on along the minus strand of NZ_CAIWTY010000105.1, from coordinate 48,352 downwards.
ATGATGCCGCCGCCGGTGACCACCTTGTCGCCGCGCTTCAGCGCCAGCAGCATCGCCCGCATCTCCTTCTGCTTCTGTTGCTGCGGGCGGATCAGCAGGAAATAGAACACGGAGAAGATCAGCACCAGCGGCGCGAACTGGACGACGCTCCCCAGCGCCCCGTTCAGGTCTTGCGCGTAGGCGGGGGAAATCAGGGTGAACGGGTTCATGGGTACACAAGTCCTTGCGGTGAGTCGGGGCGGACCATAGTTTCCGCCCCTCTTTCGTCAAGCTGTCTGGATGAAGCCCGCATGGAACAACGCCTGATCGACCTGGTGACCCGCATCGCCGACGCGCTGGAGCGCCTGGCGCCGCCCCCAGCCGCACCGCTCGACCTGGCGCAGGCGGACGCTTTCGTCTGGCATCCGTCGCCGCCGCACCTCGCCCCGGTCCGCAAGATCTCCCGCGTCGACATCGGCCTGCTGAAGGGCGTCGATCGACAGAAGGGCATCCTGGTGGAGAACACGCTGCGCTTCGCCCGCGGCCTGCCGGCCAACAACGCCATGCTGTGGGGCGCCCGCGGCATGGGCAAATCCTCGCTGGTGAAGGCGACCCACGCGGTGGCGAACCAGGAGAACCCCGGCTGCCTGGTGCTGGTGGAGATCCATCGCGAGGATATCCGCACCCTGCCCGACCTGCTGAACATGCTGCGGGCGGAGCAGCGCCGCTGCCTGATCCTGTGCGACGACCTGTCGTTCGAGAAGGAGGACGCCGACTACAAGGCGCTGAAGTCGGTGCTGGATGGCGGCATCGAGGGCCGCCCGCACAACGTGCTGTTCTACGCGACATCGAACCGCCGCCACCTGATGCCGCGGGACATGATCGAAAACGAACGCTCCACCGCGATCAACCCGAACGAGTCGATCGAGGAGAAGGTCTCTCTGTCGGACCGGTTCGGCCTGTGGCTGGGCTTCCACAACTGCGACCAGCCGACATTCCTGGCGATGATCGACGGCTATGCCGCGGATATCGGCCTGCCGATAACGCAGGAAGACCTGCATGCCGAGGCGGTGGAATGGTCGGTTACGCGCGGCGCCCGCTCTGGCCGCGTGGCATGGCAGTTCATCCAGGAGATGGCGGGACGGCTGGGCGTGGCGGGGACGGTTTAACCGTCCCGGCAATCACAAATCGAAAGGCGTTAATCAAAAATTTACCCCGGCCGCGTACCGATAGTCTGGCAGAGACGGGACCGGGGTTTCCATGGCGGTATGTAGTGTAAAACAGTCCAGGACACAAGTCCTTTTGTCGCGAGGTGCCGCATGAGCGGCCCGGGATCGCTGGAAGACGCGCTGTCGCATGAACGGTTCGGCCGGTATCTCGCCTGGGCAGGCGGCGACCGCGACCGCGCGCTCGAGCTGTACGCCCTGAACATCCGCGTATCCGAAGCGCTCTATCCGCCGCTTCAGATGCTCGAAGTGGTGCTGCGCAACCGCATCCATGCCGTCCTGTCCGAAGCCCGCCAACCCGCCTGGTTCGCTGAAGATGGCTTCCTGCGCGTGCCGCACCAGGCGGTCCAGATCGCCACGGCCACGGAGGAACTGCTGCGGGAAAAGAAGCCGCCGACACCGGCCGGAGTCGTTTCTGCGCTGACGTTCAGTTTCTGGACCACGATGCTCGGACCGGCCTACGAAACCCTCTGGCAAACCGATCTGCACCGTATCGGCCGCCGGGAGGACGGCAAGGGGTTGCGCCGCAAGGATTTTTCCGGCCCGCTGACGCCCATCCGCCTGCTGCGCAATCGCATCGCGCATCATGAGCCGATCCTGGCATGGAATTTGGGGCAGCATCATGCGGCGATGGCGCGGATCACGTTCTGGCTGTCGGCCCCCGCAGCGTTCTGGTGCGAAGAGATCGATCGGTTTGAGCGGATCTATCCTTCGGAAAGACTTCGGTTGCTGGGCGAATAGACGGCGTCGGCCGCGCCGCCGGCGCGAGGCTTCAAATCGCCCGGCATCCTGCCCATACTGCCCCGAACAACCAAAAGGAAACGCCGGGATGCGCAGCGCCGTCATCGTCTCCACTGCCCGCACGCCCATAGGCCGCGCCTATCGTGGCGCGTTCAATGACACCCAGAGCCAGGCGCTCGGCGGCCATGTCATCGCGCAGGCGGTCCGACGTGCCGGAGTCGATCCGGCGGAGGTCGAGGACGTCGTGATGGGGGCAGCGCTGCAACAGGGCGCGCAGGGCTTCAACCTCGCGCGCCAGGCGGCCCTGCGCGCCGGGCTGCCGGACACCGTTCCCGGCATGTCGGTCGATCGCCAATGCGCCTCCGGCCTGATGGCGATCGCCACGGCGGCGAAGCAGATCATCCAGGACGACATGCAGATCGCCGTTGGCGGGGGACTGGAATCGATCTCGCTGGTGCAGACCAATGCCATCAACCGCAGCCGCGGCCAGGACCCCGACCTGATCGCCCGCATCCCCGGGCTCTACATGACGATGATCGAGACGGCGGAACTGGTGGCCGAACGCTACAACATTCCGCGTGAGGCGCAGGACGCATACGCGCTGCAATCGCAGCGGCGCACCGCCGCGGCGCAGCAGGCGGGCCGCTTCGACACTGAGATCGTGGCCCTGCCAACCGAGATGCTGGTCACCGACAAGGCCACCGGCGAAGCCAGCCGCAAACCGGTGGCGCTGACGAAGGACGAAGGCAACCGGCCGGAAACCACGCTGGAGGGACTTGCCAGGCTGGAGCCGGTCTTCGCCAACGGCCAGGTGGTGAAACTCGGCAAATTCATTACCGCCGGCAACGCCTCGCAGCTTTCCGACGGCGCCTCCGCCGCCGTGCTGATGGAGGAGGCGGAGGCGTCGCGCCGCGGCCTGCATCCGCTCGGCATCTATCGCGGCATGGCGGTGGCCGGCTGCGCCCCGGACGAGATGGGCATCGGCCCGGTCTTTGCGGTGCCGAAGCTGCTGGCGAAGCATGGCTTGCGGGTCGAGGACATCGACCTGTGGGAACTGAACGAGGCCTTCGCCTGCCAGGTGCTGTACTGCCGCGATCGGCTCGGCATCGACGCCGATCGGCTGAACGTCAACGGTGGGGCGATCTCCATCGGCCATCCCTATGGCATGTCCGGCGCGCGAATGGTTGGCCATGCGCTGATCGAGGGGCGGCGGCGCGACGCGCGGTTCGTGGTGGTGACGATGTGCGTCGGCGGCGGCATGGGTGCTGCCGGCCTGTTCGAGGTGGCCTGACATGCCGGTTGATCCTCAGATCCGCATGCTGCTGGAACTCGGCGCCGCCCTGCCGCCGCTGCATACGCTGACGGTGGCGGAGGCGCGGGCGCAGTTTGCGGCACGGGATTTCCCCGGACTGCGGACGCCCGAGATTGCTCGGGTGGTCAATCGCGACATGCAGGGGCCGGGCGGATCGCTGGCGCTGCGGATCTACACGCCGCTGGGGCAGGGTCCATTTCCGCTGATGGTGTTCTTCCACGGCAGCGGCTTCGTGGTGTGCAGCCTGGATACGCACGACCGGATGTGCCGCAATCTGTGCGCCGGATCGGGGTGCGTGGTGGTTTCGGTGGATTACCGCCTGGCGCCGGAAGCGAAATTCCCGGCTGCGACGGATGACTGTTTGGCGGCGACCCGCTGGGCGGTGGCGAATGCGGCGGCGCTGGGAGCAGATCCCGGGAGGGTGTTGGTGGCGGGGGACAGCGCCGGGGGCAATCTGGCGGCGGTGACCGCTTTGCGCATCCGTGACGAAGGCGGCCCGAAGTTGCTGGGTCAGTTGCTGATCTATCCGGTGACCGATCACTACGATCCCGGCACGCCTTCGATGACCGAGAACGCCGAAGGCTACGGGCTGACCCGTGCCGGCATGATCTGGTTCTGGGACCACTATCTGGCCGACAGACGGGACGCGGCGCACCCGCATGCCAGCCCGCTGCGGGCGGCGGACCTGAGCGGGTTGCCGCCTGCCCTGGTGATCACCGCCGAATACGATCCGCTGCGCGATGAAGGCGAATACTACGCCCGGCAGTTGCGGCAGGCGGGGGTGGCGACGGAGATGAAGCGCTGGGACGGCGTGAACCACGGCTTCTTCTTCTGGCCGGGCGTGGTGGACACGGCCAGCGCTGCGATCGACGAGGCGTGCGGGTGGGTGCGGTCGGTTTCGGGTTCGGCTCGGACGGGCTGACCCGGGCCTACGGTTGCTTCGCCAGGTTGATCGCGCCGCCGCCGCTTGGCCTTTTTTGCACCCGGCCGAGCACCGATGCGGCCAGCAGCAGGTAAAGCGGAACAAAGGTGACAAACACCGCCCGGACGCCGAACCAGGCCGCCACCGTGCCGCCAAACGCCGGGCCAATGGCGATGCCGATGCCGGCCGCGGCCATAAACAGGCTGGCGACCTTGCCCTTCTCACCCGGCAATGTTCCGGCGCGCGATGTCGTGATCAGCGACAGCAGGCCCAGGCCCCAGCCCAGGGTCAGCGCGGCGGCGAACAGCACCGGCACCGCGCCGCCCCATGACAGGCTGGCCAGGCTCGGGGCGGCAATGCCAACGCCGATGAGCACGGCGGACCGGTGCGACAGGCGCTGGATCAGCCCACCGGCCACGAACACGGTGGCGATGAACGTCGCGCCCTCGGTCGCCGCCAGCACCGAGGCCGTCATCGGCGTCATGCCCAGCACCGAGACGGCAGCCACCACGATGAAGGTGCCGAAGGCGGAGAACGTCGCGGCTACCAGCGCCTCCGCCCCCAGGCAGGCCGCTACGTTGGGTTGCCGGAGCAGGGCCGCGATTTCGCCGCCATGGCTCAGCACCGAGGCCAGCGCGCCGCCCGTCCCGGCGCGAGGCGGCGGCCCGGCGCCGCCAACCAACGTCATCAGAACGTTCGGCGCCAGCGTCATGACGATCACCGCGGTAAAGACCGTATGGAAGGTGGCGACGCCGAGCAGCGCCCCGGCCAGCAGCGGACCCAGGAAGCTCAGGCCCAAGGACAGCGCGCCCTTGGACCAGCCGACGGTCTTCATGCCGAAGCGCGGCAGGGCCTGCAGGAACGTTGCGGTCAGCGCGTTGAAGGCCAGGCAGCGGAAGCCGCCCTCGAACACCGCAATTGCGATCAGCGCGGCGGGCACGGTGGAGAAACGGTAGGCGGCGACGCACAGGACCATGCCGAGGCTGCCGGCGTAGAACATTGTTCGGGAACCGAACCGGTCCACCAGGAAACCGGCGGGAAGCACCGCGCAGAGCAGGCCGATGCCGGCGGCGCCCCGAATCAGGCCGACTTCCGCCGGCGTGGCGGACAGGCTGAGCGCGAACAGCGGCAGCGACAGCGACAGCACGCCGACGGAGATGCCGGTCCCGGCGCTGAGCAGCAGGAATATCGGCAGCGCGCCGCGGCGGAGAGGCATGTCGGCGGCGGGGGCGTGGCTTGACGGGCGATCCATGCTGATGCTCTTGGCAGGTTCGACGCGAGGCGACAATCAATCGTGCTGCCAAATGGGGGAGTTCATGGTGTATCACGCACAGACTGAGCGATACCACGTATGACAAAACCCCTGCACCTTGCCGTCTTCGCTTCCGCCGGCCCGGTTTCCGGCAGCCATGGCGGCTGGCGGCACCCGCAGGCGGGCGGTGACCTGCTGTCGGCGGAGTATTACCAGAACCTCGGGCGGTTGCTCGAGGAAGGCCGTTTCGACATGGTCTTCCTGCCGGATATTCTTGCCGTGCCGGACCGGCTGGGTGACAGCCTCGACAGCCAGTTGCGCTACGGCGCGCTGGGCGCGCTGCGGCTGGACCCGCTGGTGGTGCTGTCGATCATCGCGGGGGCGACGAAACATATCGGCCTGGGCTGCACGATGTCGGCGACGTATTTCGAGCCGTATATCCTGGCCCGCGCGATGGCGACGCTGGACCACCTTAGCAACGGCCGCGCCGCCTGGAATATCGTGACCTCGTTTCAGGATGCCGAGGCGCGCAACTTCGGCCGCACCGAGCAGCTTTCCCGCGAGCAACGCTACGATCGCGCCGACGAGTTCATGCAGGTTGCCTGCGCGCTGTGGGATTCGTGGGAGGACGGCGCACTGGTGCGCGACCGCCATACGCCGCTGTTCGCGGACCCGGCGAAAGTGCACCGGGTGGATCATTCCGGTAACTGGTTCAATGTCCAGGGGCCGTTGAACGTCAGTCGGTCGCCTCAGGGGCGGCCGGTGTTCGTGCAGGCGGGGGCGTCGGACCGCGGCCGCGATTTCGCCGCGCGCTGGGCGGAGGTGATTTTCGTCACACCGGGCGATCCGGTGCTGGCGCGGGAGTTCCGCATGGACCTGCGGGCGCGAGCGGAACGGTTCGGCCGCGATCCTGATGGTGTTAAGGTGTTGCCCGGCATCGCTCCAGTCGTTGCGGAGAGTTTGGAAGCGGCGGAGGCGCAGCAGGAGTTGCTGTCGTCGCTCAGCCTGCCGGAGGCCGGACTTTCGACGCTGTCGTATCATCTCGGGATCGATTTGTCGCTGCTGCCGCAGAACGAAGTGCTGCCGGAGGATCTGGAAGCGCCCGGTGTCGAAGGGCATTTCCGGGAGGTCGTGGAATTGACCCGCCGAACCGGCCTGACCGTGGCGCAGCTTGGCCAGCGCTATGGCGCCGGGCGGACGACGTTCGGCTTCACCGGCACGCCGGTTGCGGTGGCGGACCGGATGCAGGAATGGCAGGAGGCCGGCGCCTGCGACGGCTTCATGTTGCAGATCCCGTATTTCCCCGGCGGGCTGGAAAGCATCGTGCGGCTGCTGGTGCCGGAGCTGCAATAGCGCGGCTTGTTCCGCACCGAGTATACCGGAGCGACGTTGCGGGACCATCTCGGGCTTGCTCGCCCGTCGGCTTAGGGGATTGGCGGATGTTGTTTCGGTTTGCGGCGGTTTTCTTGATGTTCGTTTCGGCGGCGCGGGCAGAGGAGCCGGCTGTCACGCTGCGCATCGGCTACCTGAAGGGCACCAACGACCTGACCCTGGCGAAGGCGCACGGGTCGCTGGAAAAAGCGCTGGAACCGCGCGGCGTTGCGGTTGCCTGGGCGGGGCCGTTCGCCGCGGCCGCTCCGGCGGTGGAGGCGATGAACGGCGGCGCGATCGACCTGACAGTGGGAAGTTCGACGTCGTTTATTACGTCGCGCGCCGGCGGGGTCAAGCTGGTGATGTTCGCCTATCAACCGCAATCGGCCGGCGATGAGGGCATCGTGGTGCGGGCCGATTCGCCGCTGCGCAGCGTGGCCGAACTGCAGGGGCGCACGGTGGCGGTGAACCGCGGGGGCACCGGAGAATATTTGCTGGTGCGGGCGTTGAACAAGGCGAACGTTCCGGCGGATCGGGTGACCCGCGCCTATCTGGCGCCGCCGGATTCCTCCAGCGCGCTGAGCGGCGGGCATGTCGATGCCTGGGCGACCTGGGACCCGTTCCTGTCGGTGGTGCTGGGGAATGGCAGCGCGCGGCTGCTGGCGGATGGCGCTCAGGTTGGATCGGAGAACGCCATCGCCTACTTCGTCAGCCAATCGTTTCTTCAGGCCCATCGTCCGGTCGTGGCGGCGGTGTTCGAGGTGTTGCGCGCGGAAAATGTTTGGGCGCGGGGGCATAGGCAGGAAGCCGGGGAGATCTGGGTGCGCGAACTTGGGCTTCCTGCCGGGGTGGCGGCCCGGTTGGGGGAGTATAACACCGACCCGCTCGGCCCGGTCGGTCCGGACGAGGCGACCCATGTCGGGCATATCGCCGACTGGTATGTGGAGAACCACATCATTCCGGCGCGGCCGGACATCGCCTCGTTCGTGACCGATATTACGCGGTGATGCCAACCGCCGCAAAGTTTGACCCATGGGCACGGGCGCCTCTGCCGTCATGGCGGGCGCAGGCCCGCCATCCACGCCTTTGCTTATCTAAATAAGGGCGTGGATGCCGACCTGTGTCGGCATGACGGGGGGCACCGGCGGCGAGTCGTTTCTGAAGGCTGCTGGTTTGATCAGGTTTTCGGCAGACCGGGCGGGTTGGTCTGGGACTTTTCGATCGCCTCCGAACCGAGGCTCCAGCGGTCCAGCAGTTTTGCATAAGTGCCGCTGGCGATCAGCCCGTTGACCGCGGCGGTCAGCGCGTCGGCAAGCCCGCTGTCCTTGCGGGTGGTCACGGCGATCTCCGCGGTGCGTGGCCAGCCGCCGCTGATCGTGCCAGCAAGCCGGGTTTTGCCGTCCACCGCCGCCTTGTAGGCGCGGCTGGCATTGACGCTGAGGATCGCGTCGGCGCGGCCGGACACCAGGGTGAGGGTCGTTGCCGCATCGTCGTCGTAATACTGGATTTCAAATGGCTTCAGCCCGGCGGCGACATTCAGGCGATTCCACTCAAGCGCGATCTTCTCCTGGTTCGTTCCGGAGTCGGTGATCACCCTTAGCCCGGCCACATCCTTGGGTTCCTTGATCGACGTGATCGGGCTGTTGATCGGGACGTACCAGCCGATCTCGTCTTTTCGGTAGGTGGAGAAATCGAATTTCTCCTTGCGCTGCTCGGTGACGGTAACGTTGGAGGCCACCGCGTCGAATTTTCCGGATACCAGCCCGAGCGGCCAGTCGGCCCAGGCGACGGCAACCAGTTCCGGCTTCAGACCGAGGCTTTCCGCCAGCAGGGTGATCAGGTCGGGATCGAAACCGACGATGGTCCGGGCGTCCGTTGCGTAGGTGCTTATCGGCGGATTGTTCGGATGGATGCCGACCGTCAGGCTTCCCGGCGTAACGAACGGGAAATTCTTCGGGATCAGCGCGATGGCGGCGTCGTTCCTGCCGGTGTGTAGCCGTCCGGGCTGCTCCGGTCCAAGATCGAAGGCGGCGCGGGCCGGCACGGTCGCGAACAGGGCCAGGCCGGTGACGGCCGAGCGTCGTGTCAGATGCATGGAAAACTCCTTCAGAGCACCTTGGCCAGGAAGTCCCTGGTCCGAGGATGCGTGGCTGCGTTGAAGATCACGCCGGGCGGGCCGGTTTCGAGGATTTCGCCGGCATCCATGAAGACCACCGTGTCGGCGACTTCGCGGGCGAAGCCGATTTCATGCGTGACGATGATCATGGTGGTGCCGGAACGGGCGAGTTCCTTGATCACGTCGAGCACTTCGCCCACCAGTTCGGGATCGAGCGCGGATGTCGGCTCATCGAACAGCAGGACTTTCGGGCGCAGCGCCAAGGCGCGCGCAATGGCGACGCGCTGCTGCTGTCCGCCGGAGAGCTGGCGGGGATAGGCGTTGGCTTTCTCGCTGAGGCCGACGCGGGCCAGCAGGTCTTGCGCCAGTTCCGTGGCCTGCGCGCGGGTCAGCCCCCGCACCGAAACCGGGGCTTCGGCGATGTTTTCAAGGACCGTCAGATGCGGAAACAGGTTGAAGGTCTGGAACACCATTCCGACCTCGGTGCGGTGCTTCAGGATGTCTTTTTCCTTCAGTTCGTAGAGCGTTGTTCCCTTTCGGCTATAGCCGATCATATCGTGGTCGATAGTTATGAAACCGGAATCGACCTTTTCGAGGTGGTTGATTGATCGCAACAGCGTCGATTTGCCGGAGCCGGACGGGCCGAGGATGACGGTGACGCTGCCAGCCGGGACGGTCAGGCTGATTTTGTCCAGCACAAGATGCGCGCCATAGCTTTTCGACACGCCATGGATGCCGACGGAGCCGGCTTTGCCGCTGCCGAGCGGCGCGGTTTCATGCGGACGCGCCGGCAGGTCCGCGAGCAACCGCACCTTGGTGTTGCGCAGCGCGCCTTTGGAAAAATGCCGCTCGATGCGGAACTGGATGGCCGACAGAACGGTCAGGATGATCAGGTACCAGACCGTTGCGACCGTCAGCAGCGGAATGACCTCCAGGTTGCGCCGGTAGATGACCTGGACGGTGTAGAACAGTTCCGGCAGCGCCAGGACGTAGACCATCGAGGTGGCCTTGGCGAGGCCGATGATTTCATTGAATCCGGCGGGCAGGATCGATCGCATCGCCTGCGGCAGGACGATGCGGAAGATCTGCCGCCGCCGCGGCAGGCCGAGCGCCGCCGCGGCCTCCAATTGGCCGGGGTCGACCGACAGGATGCCGCCGCGGATGATCTCGGCGGAAAACGCCGCCTGGTTCAGGCTGAGGCCGAGCACCGCGGCGGTGAACTGGCTGAGGATGAAGGTCGTCGGGTATTTGGCGAAGACGATGTCGGTGAACGGGATGCCCAGCGTGACCGTTTCGTACAGGTAGCCGAGGTTGTACAGCAACAGCAGCAGAACGATCAGCGGAATTGACCGCAGCAGCCAGATATAGGCCCAGGCCAGGCCCGATAGCAGCGGCGATTTTGACAGCCGCGCCAGCGCCAGCAAACCGCCCAGGGCGAAGCCGCACACCGCGCCGATGGCGGTCAGTTCCAAGGTCCGGCCGAGGCCCGCCAATACAGGTTCGGCGAAGAACCACTCGCGGAACACCCCCCAGCCCCAGCGCGGGTTGGTGAAGATCGACCGCAGCGACAGCCCGATGATCAGGGCGGCCAGCAGAGTCCCCACCACCCGCCACGGGTAGCGGGCCGGGACAACCCGATAGCCGGCATAGTCCCCGGGCGGTTCAGCGGCCCGGTCCGGCACCGCCGATGCGGTTAGTTCACCGATTGCCATACGTGATTTGATCCAATAAACGCCACGCCATAAGATGTACGAAACCGGCGATGCTGTGAAGTGGCCGCGCGGCAGACCATATCGCGTTGACAAGTTTCGTTGACACACATTAAATCATGCGAGATAGACATTTTCTACACGGAGCGTGCGTGGAATGAGCCAGCTTCCCGTCCTCGATCTCAGCCGGTTCGACGCGGGCCCCGCCGAGCGTGCCGGTTTCCTTGCGGATCTGGGCAGCGCCGCGCGTGAGGCCGGCTTCTTCTATCTGGTCGGGCACGGCATCGAACAGGCGAAAGCCGATCGGCTTGCCGCGCTGGCGCACCGGTTCTTCGCCCTGCCGGAGGCGGACAAGCTGGCGGTGGAGATGGTGCACTCGCCGCATTTCCGCGGCTATAACCGGGCCGCCAGCGAACTGACGCGCGGCCGCCCCGACTGGCGCGAGCAGATCGACATCGGCGCGGAACGAGCGCCCCTGGCCATCGGCGCGGACTCGCCGCCCTGGGCGCGGCTGCAAGGACCCAACCAGTGGCCCGAGGCGCTGCCGGAGCTGAAACCCGTGGTGCAGGACTGGATCGCCGAGGTCACCGCCGTCGGCATCCGGTTGTTGCAGGCATTCGCCCTGGCGCTGGGGCAACCAGCGAACGTGTTCGCGCCGATATACACCCCCTCGCCGACGACGCTGCTGAAACTGATCCGCTACCCCGGCCGCGACACCACCGACAGCGACCAGGGCGTCGGCGCGCACAAAGACGGCGGCTTCCTGACGCTGCTGTATCAGGCGGACCAGCCCGGCCTGCAGGTGGAAACCGAAGGCGGCGACTGGATCGATGCGCCCCCGGTGCCCGGCAGTTTCGTCATCAATATCGGCGAATTGCTGGAACTGGCCTCGGACGGCTACCTGAGGGCGAACGTGCATCGCGCGCTCACGCCCCCGTCGGGATCGGAGCGGCTGTCGATCGCGTTTTTCCTGGGCGGCAATCTTGATGCCAGCGTGCCATTGCTGGACCTGCCGCCGGAGCTGGCGGCCCGGCGCCGCGGCGTCACGCGCGACCCGGCCAACCCTTTAATCCGCGAAGTCGGCCTGAACGCGCTGAAAGGCCGGTTGCGCTCCCACCCGGATGTGGCGCAGCGGCATCATGCCGATCTGGTTGCCAGCTTCAAACTGGCCGGGCAAACGGCATCGGCGTACGCCGAGCCGGCGGCATCGTAATTCTCGTTACAAGGACAGGCCGATGACCGAGACACCTGCTTATCAGTTCGAAACTCTGGCGTTGCACGGCGGCACCTGGCGCAGCGATCCGGTCACCGGCGCGGTTGCCGTGCCGATCTACCAAACCACCTCCTTCCAGTTCAAGGACACGGAACACGCCGATCGGCTGTTTGCGCTGGATGAGTTGGGTTTCATTTACTCGCGGGTGGCGAACCCGACGCAGGACGCGCTGGAACAGCGCATCGCGGCGCTGGAGGGCGGTGCCGCGGCGCTGCTGGTGGCGTCCGGCCAGGCGGCTTCGGCGTATTCGGTGCTGAACCTGGCCGGGGCGGGCGATAATATCGTTTCTTCGACTGATCTGTATGGCGGCACCTGGGCGCTGTTTTCTGCGTCGCTGAAGCAGTTTGGCATCGAAGTCCGCTTCGTCGATCCGTCGGACCCGGAGAATTTCCGCCGCGCCACCGATGCGCGGACGCGCGCGTACTATGCGGAGTCGTTGCCGAATCCGAAGCTCAACGTCTTCCCGATCGCCGAGGTCGCCGCCATCGGGCGCGAAATCGGCGTGCCGCTGATCATCGACAATACCGCCGCCCCGCTGATCATCCGGCCGTTCGAGCATGGCGCGGCGATTGTGGTGTATTCCGCAACGAAGTATATCGGCGGCCACGGCACCACCATCGGCGGGCTGATCGTCGATAGCGGAACGTTCCCGTGGGAACAACACGCGGAACGCTTTCCGACCCTGAACACGCCTGATCCCAGCTATCATGGCGTCACCTGGGTGGATAAAACCCGCGCACTCGGACCGGTGGCTTACGTCGTCCGTGCCCGCGCCGTGCTGCTGCGCGACATCGGTGCCGCCAGCAGCGCGTTGGCCGCGTTCCAGTTCCTGCAAGGGCTGGAGACGCTGCCGCTGCGCCTGCGCCAGCACAACGAAAATGCGCGGCGCGTGGCGGAGTTTCTGCAGACCCGTCCGGAGGTGACCCGGGTGATCTATCCCGGTTTCCATACCGGCGTGGCCGGACAGAGCGCGCGCACCTACCTGAAGGGCGGCTTCGGCGGTCTTGTCGGCTTCGAACTGGCCGGCGGGCGGGAGGCCGGGCGTCGTTTCATCAATTCACTGAAACTGTTTTACCACGTGGCCAACATCGGCGATGCGCGCTCGCTGGCGATCCATCCGGCGACGACGACGCACTCGCAGCTCAGCGAGCATGACCAGGCCGCGACCGGCGTGACTCCGGGCTATGTGCGGCTGTCCGTTGGCATCGAGCATCCGGATGACCTGCTGCGCGACCTCGGGCAGGCGCTGGATGCAGCCGGTGAGGGCGCACCGACGGCGCTGGCGGCGGAGTAAAGCGGCCGCTCCAACCTTCATGCCGACGAAGCTCGGCTTCCACGCCTCTTTGTTGCATAGAAAAGGCGTGGATGGCGGGCCTACGCCCGCCATGACGGCATCACGGCAAACAATACCCGGAGACTGTCACCATGAACGTCGCCCTCAATACCACACCGGAACAGGACTTTTCCCGCCAAACCCCGCTTGACGCCGATCGCGACACGCTGCTGCGGGAACTGCGGCTGAAGATCGAGCTGCTGGTGGATGGCATCAGCTTCGATCCGGACGACCTGAAGCACTTCTCCATCGGCGTTGAAAACGCCAAGCAGATCCACCTGCTGTTCGACATGAACAAGCAGCACCACGCCGGTGTCGATCTGCCGTTCGGCTACTACCTGCCGCACGGCCTGTTCGTGGCGTTCCGCTGGGACCCGCAGTCGCGCTTCCGGCTGGCCGCGGAAGACGGCAAACCGGTGCTGTATCGCGGCAAGAACCGCATCGGCGAGATCGAATTCTACAAGCGGCCGTATTTGCTCGACCGGGTCACCAGCGACGGCGAAAGCTTCTCCCACATCGCCGTGTTCACCCCGGAAGGCGGCATAAACGTCTGCTTCAGCAATGAATGCGACCTGAAGAACACCGGCGAGGACTGCAAGTTCTGCAACATCAACTCTACCGCCGACGCCTACCGCCAGGACAACATCTTCATCAAGAGCGCCCGCCAGGTGGGTGAGGTTTACGCCGCCGCGTACAAGGAAAAACTCGGCAACCACATCAACCTGACCGGCGGATTCATTTCGGAGCGCCGGGAAGTCGATTACTACCTGGACGTTGCCGATGAAATCAAGAACCGCGCCGGGGTCGACACTATCCACGGCACCGCGGTCATCGGCGCACCGCTCGACCTCAAGGTGATCGAGCACTACAAGGAAGCCGGCTACGAAACGATCGCGATGAATCTGGAAATCTGGGACAAGGACATCTACAAGGCGATCTGCCCCGGCAAGCAGGCGCGCTGCGGCGGCTGGGAGCATTGGGTTAAGGCGCTGGAAACATGCGGCGAAATCTTCGGGCACGGCAACGTGCGGTCCAACATCGTCGCCGGTATCGAACCGAAAGAGTCGATCCTTGAAGGCGTGGAACATTTGGCCTCCAAGGGCGTGATCTGCCTCGCCAACGCCTGGTGCCCCAATCCCGGTTCGGCGCTGGAAAGCCACCGCACGCCGGAGCCGTCCTGGCACTACGACCTGACGCTGAAGGTGGCGACGATCTACCGCCGCTATGGATTTACGACGGCGAAGATATACGGCGCCTCCGCCGCCACCAGTCCGTTCCACGATGCCTTCCGCATCCTCTCCGGCGAAAACACCGCCGATCGGCTGCCGCAGTATAAGCATCCGGTGCTTGGGTAATACGAGTCCGTCGTGACAGCGTCTTCCACCGCGCCGCCTCGTCATGCTGACGCAGACCGGCATCCAGGCCATTTTCCTGTGTAAGACAGGGCGTGGATGGCGGGCCTGCGCCCCATAGGCGCTAAATTAGTGGTGGCAACAGGCGGTTCCGCCCACGTGTCATGGCCGGATTTAGTCCGGCCACCCACGACTTGCGGTGGCTTGTGGTGGCAAAGTCGTGGATGGCCGGGCCAAGCCCGGCCATGACACAAGGGGAACGCTCGCCGCTGGCCAGCTAATTTAGGCCTGCGCCCGCCATGACGGTGGTGGCGGCTACACGGAAATGCCGTAGACCGCTGCCTCAAAGCCGACCAGCGTTTCGATAACAAACGGGTCGTTGGCCGGCAGAAGCTGCATCATCAGCACGGCGGTGAGCCGCGAGGCGGGATCGATCCAGAAGAACGTGTTGTGTATGCCCGCCCAGCACAGGCTGCCGGCGGCGCGGCCGCCCGGCCAGGGATCCATGTTGATCAGAAAACTCAGGCCCCATTTCTTGACGATGCCGGGGAACATTTCGGTCTCCAGCACCAACTGCGGATTGTCGCTGCGCACCTTCGGGACTTCCAGCGCACCGATGTGGTTCTGCGACATCAGCTTCACCGTCTCCGGCTTCAACACCTGCCGCCCGTCGAGCGTGCCGCCGCCCAGCAGCATGCGGCAGAACGCCAGGTAATCGGCCGCGGTCGAATACAGCCCGCCGCCGCCCATCAGGAACTCCGCATCCTGCGGGAACTCGAACGGGATTGGCACGGGCTCGCCATCGGCGCCGCGGGCATGCGTCCCGACCATGCGCGCGCGCATCGCTTCGGTCGGGCGGAAGCTGGTGGAAGTCATGCCGAGCGGGCCGAAGATGTGCTCCTGGCAATAGGCTTCGAGATCCAGGCCGCTGACGGTCTCGACGATCCGGCCAATCAGGTCGATGCCGATGCCGTATTCCCACTGCGTGCCCGGATCGAACGTCAGCGGCACCTTCAGCGAATCATGCCGGCTGGTCACAATGCTCGGCAGCCCCATCGTCTCCACGTAACGGCCCAGATCGGCGTTGAAAATATCGTAGCCATAGCCGGAGGTGTGGGTCAGCAGATGATGGACCGTTACCGGCCCGGCTGGCGCCCGCAAGCGGGGTTTGCCGGCAGCGTCGAAGCCTTGCAGCACCTGGACATCCCGGGTGAACGGCAACAGCTCGCCGATGGGCTGGTCGAGGCCGATGCGGCCAGCCTCGATAAGCTGCATCCCCGCCGTGGCGGTAATGGCCTTGGTCATCGACGCGATGCGGAACACGGTGTCGAGCGTCATCGCATCCGGGCGATCGACGGCACGGCGGCCGAAAGCGCCCTGGTAGATGATGCCGGACTCATTCGCGACCATCGCCACCACCCCCGGCAGCGCGCCGCTCTCGATCGGTTTGGCCAGCACGCGGTCGATGGCTGCATTCATGGTCTTGTGTCTCCTCCAGAAGAGGCGCGACGGTAGAGCAGGGTCACCGGGGTGCACACCGCAATTTCTCGCGGGTTCCCCGGGGCGGAAGCGGCGCTATGCAAACCTTGCCAATGGTGCCGGCTTGCCGCGAGAATACCGGCGCTGCGCTCCGCATTCGCTTTGATCCTCAACCCGGGACCAACAACCCATGGACGCCAACACGCAGATTCTGTGCAGTTTCGCGCTGACTTTCGGTGTGCCGATCGCGTATGCCGGATGGGAGTTGTGGCATCTGGGGCCGACCAGGCCGCGCCAGCCGCCGGGAGAGGATAATCCCCCCGACCCCGCGCCGCTGCCTGATCCGGGCGTCGTGCCGCACGCGCAAAAGCCCCTGCCCGACTGCCTGATTCCGAAGCCGGCTCCGGCGCGGGAGCCCGAGTTGGTTTAATGCCTGCGCTGTCCGCCCTGATCTTCGACGTCGATGGCACGCTGGCCGAGACGGAAGAACTCCACCGCGAGGCTTTCAACGAAGCCTTCGCGGCGGCCTCGCTGGATTGGCATTGGGACCAGGCGCTGTACGGCGACCTGCTGGCGGTGAGCGGCGGGAAGGAGCGGATCGCGCATTACCAGCGCAGTGCCGGGATTGCGTGTCCGCTGGACCCGGCACAGGTGGCGGCGCTGCATGCGGACAAGACAGCGCGCTATACGGCGCGCATCCGCTCCGGTGCGCTGCCGATGCGGCCCGGCATTCGGCGCATTTTGGCCGAGGCCAGGGAGGCAGGGCTGCGGCTGGCGATCGCCACCACCACGAGCCACCCGAACGTCCAGGCTCTGCTGGCAGCGGCGGCCCCGCTGCCGGCATTCGATGTGATCGCGGCCGGCGACGACGTTCCGGCCAAGAAGCCGGCCGAGGACATTTATGTGCTGGCCTTGCAGCGTCTCGGCCTGCCCGCCGCCGTCTGCCTGGCGTTCGAGGACACGACCAATGGGCTGGTCAGCGCCAGCGGAGCCGGATTGCGTTGCGTCGTCACGGTCAGCGCCTATGGCGGGCCCGGACCGTTTCCCGGCGCTGTGTCCGTGCTGAGCCATCTGGGCGACCCGGATCTGCCGGCGGAGGTGCTGTCCGGCCCGGGGTTACAAGGAGGTGTCGCGGACCTGACGTGGCTGCGGTCGCTGGCCACCGCGGAGCGGTAGCGCAAGAACCGGCACTTGACGCAGGTCAACGCATTTTGCCCGTCGCATACCGCATGCTCGCGCGGAGGAGCGAACGGGCACCATGCGGACGATTTCCATCAACAGAGTTGTGGACCATGCCTGGGCGGATATGTTTGCCCTGGTTCTGGATCTCGAACGCTATCCCCAATTCGTCCCGGGCTGCACCAACGACCGGATTCAGTCCCGCCGTGAGATCGGACCCGGCTGCACCGAGATCATGTCGCGGATGACGGTGGGCGTGCCGCCGCTGCAGTTCGGCTACAACAACCGGACGCTGGGCGACCGGGACGCGCGGCGGATCACCGTCGAGTCGATGGATGGCCCGCTGCGGACGCTGCATGTCACATGGCAGTTCGATCCGGTCGGACCCGGGCGGACCCGGATCGGCTTCAAAGCCGATTTCGAGTTCCGCAATCCGATTGTCTCCCGCCTGGCCAGCGGGGCGTTCGAGGCACTCTTCAGCAAAATTGTGGATGCGTTCGAGCGGCGGGCTCATCTGCGTTTGCGCGCGCTACAAGACCGACGCGGCCCGGTCGCGGCAGCACCGCAGCGGCGGGCGTAGAGCGGAAGCGCCGCTGACGCTCTAACGCTGGCGCTCGACGATCAACTGCTTGATCGCCCCGATCGCCTTCGCCGGGTTCAACCCCTTCGGGCACGTATCCGTGCAGTTCATGATCGTATGGCAGCGGTACAGCTTGAACGGGTCTTCCAGCTCATCCAGCCGCTGCCCCGTCGCCTCGTCCCGGGAATCCGCAATCCAGCGATAAGCCGCCAACAACACCGCCGGACCCAGATAGCGATCACCGTTCCACCAGTAGCTCGGGCAGGCGGTCGAGCAGCAGAAGCACAGGATGCATTCCCACATCCCGTCCAGCTTGGCGCGCTCTTCCTTGCTTTGCAGCCGCTCCCCGTCGGGCGGGGCGGGCGTGTCCGCCTGCATCCAGGGCTTCACCGAGCGGTATTGCGTATAGATCTGCGTCAGATCCGGCACCAGGTCCTTCACCACCGGCATATGCGGCAGCGGACTGATCTTCACCGCCCCGTTCACGTCCTCGATCGGCTTGAGGCAGGCCAGCGTGTTCCGCCCGTCGATATTCATCGCGCAGGAGCCGCAGATGCCCTCCCGGCATGATCTGCGGAAAGTCAGCGTCGGATCGACCTCGTTCTTGATCTTGATCAGCGCGTCCAGGACCATCGGGCCGCAAGCGTCGAGATCGATCTCATACGTGTCGGTGCGCGGGTTTTTCCCGTCGTCCGGGCTCCAGCGATAGATCTTGAATTCCCGCACCCGCTTGGCTCCGGCGGGGGCCTTGAAGGTCTTGCCCTGGCCGATGCGGCTGTTCAGGGGAAGGTTGAAAGCAACCATGGTCTCTTCCGATCCTATGGAATGGCGTTCGATGCGGACCTAGTAAACCCGCTTCTTCGGCGGAAAGACCGAGACCTCATTGGTCATCGTCTGCATCCTGACCGGCCGGTAATCCAGCTTGACGTCGCCGTTCGGGTCGCACCAGGACAGCGTGTGCTTCATCCAGTTAACGTCGTCGCGATCCGGATAATCGTCGTGCGCATGCGCCCCGCGGCTCTCGTGCCGGGCTTCGGCGCCGACCATGGTGGTGGCTGCGCTGCCCATGAGATTTTGCAGTTCGAGGGCTTCGACAAGGTCGCTGTTCCAGATCAGGCTGCGATCCGATACCGACATGTCGGTCAGCCCGCTCCAGACCTTCTTTATCTTCTCCACGCCCTCGGTCAGGCTCTTGGAGGTGCGGAACACTGCCGCATGACCCTGCATCGAACGCTGCAACTGCAGCCGCAGTTCAGCAACCTTGGTGCCGCCCTTGGCATGACGCGTACGGTCAAACCGTTCCAGCGAGGCATCGCCGGCATTCGGCGGCAGCGACGCCTGGCTGGCGCCCGGTTTCAGCGTTTCGGCAGCCCGCAGCGCCGCGGCGCGTCCGAACACCACCAGATCGAGCAACGAGTTTGTCCCCAGCCGGTTGGCGCCATGCACCGACACGCAGGCTGCTTCACCCACCGCCATCAGCCCCGGCACCACCGCATCCGGATCCGCCTTGGTCGGGCGCAGCACTTCGGTGCGCAGATTGGTCGGGATGCCACCCATGTTGTAGTGCACCGTCGGCAGCACCGGGATCGGGCCCTTGGTCACATCCACCCCGGCGAACACCTTCGCAGTCTCGGAAATCCCCGGCAGCCGCTCATTCAGCAATTCGGCGCCCAGGTGCTCCAGATGCAGCATGATGTGGTCCTTGGCAGGACCGCAGCCGCGGCCGTCGTTGATCTCCATGGTCATGGAGCGGGACACCACGTCACGGCTCGCCAGGTCCTTGGCGGTCGGGGCGTAGCGTTCCATGAACCGCTCGCCCTCGGAGTTGGTCAGGTAGCCGCCCTCGCCGCGCGCGCCCTCGGTGATCAGGCAGCCGGCCGGGAAAATGCCGGTCGGGTGGAACTGGACGAATTCCATGTCCTGTGTCGGCAGGCCGGCCCGCAGCACCATGCCGGTGCCGTCGCCGGTGCAGGTGTGCGCCGACGTGCATGACAGGTATGCACGGCCGTAGCCACCGGTTGCCAATACAACCGTCTGGGCACGGAAGCGGTGGATCGAGCCGTCCTCCAGGTTCCAGGCCATGACGCCGCGGCAGGCACCCTCATCGTCGAGGATCAGGTCCAGCGCGAAATACTCGATGAAGAATTCGGCGTCGTGCTTCAGGCTTTGCTGATACAGCGTGTGCAGGATGGCGTGGCCGGTGCGGTCCGCCGCCGCGCAGGCGCGCATCGCCGGTTCCTTGCCGTATTCCTTCATGTGGCCGCCGAACGGGCGCTGGTAGATGCGGCCATCCTCGGTCCGGCTGAACGGCACGCCGTAATGTTCGAGTTCATACACCGCGGGGATCGCCTCGCGGCACATGTATTCGATGGCGTCCTGGTCGCCCAGCCAGTCCGACCCCTTGACGGTGTCGTACATATGCCAGCGCCAATCGTCCTCGCCCATGTTGCCAAGCGCCGCGCCGATGCCGCCCTGCGCCGCCACGGTGTGGCTGCGGGTCGGGAAGACCTTGGTGATGCAAGCGGTTTTCAGGCCGGCCGCGCCCATGCCGAAGGTGGCCCGCAGGCCGGAGCCGCCAGCGCCAACCACCACGACGTCATAGGTGTGATCGATCACATTATAGGCGCGCGACGAGGGCTTCGTAATCGCGTTCATCAAGTTATTCCTGTTGGGCTCAGAAGCCGATTTTCAGCACCGAGACGACGCAGACCAGGGCCAGCAGCCAGCACAGCGTCTTCGACAGCACCAGGCTGGCGGTCTTTGCCGGTTCCTCATGAACATAGTCCTCGATCACGACCTGCAAACCCAGTTGCAGATGGTGAAATGTGATGGCGACCAGCGCCAGCATCAGGACCAGCGGTATCGGCGACGACAGCCAGTCGTGCACGGCCTGATGCGATGCGGTGGAGAACCGCATGACCGAGTAGATGAACCACAGCGTCAGCGGCACCAGGGCCGTTGCGGTCAGCCGTTGCGCCCACCAATGCGCAGATCCGGCATGCGCCGAACCAAGGCCTCGCACCCGGCCGAGCGGCGAGCGGAGGATGTCGAGGTTGGGTGTTTCTGACATGATATCCCTTACCAGACCGCCAGCCCGATGACCCAGGCGAGCACCGTGCAGACGCCAGTGGCAATCACCACGGCCCAGCCGGAGGTGTTGTAGGCCGGCTCCTCAAAGCCGAAGCCGGCATCCCAGACCAGATGACGGATGCCGCTGAACAGATGGAAAAACAGCGCCAGCGACCAGCCGAACAGCAGCAGCAGGCCGAAGGGCGAGCCGATGAATCCCTCGGCGGTGGCGAAAGCCGCGTCCGAGGACGCCGCCGCGACCAGCCACCATGTCATCAGCAGGGTGCCGACGCCCAAAGCCACGCCGGTGATCCGGTGCAGGATCGACAGCGCCATGGAAAGCGGCCAGCGATAGACCTGAACGTGGGGGGAGAGTGGACGGCGCACGAGCTTGCCGTCCGTGTTGCGCGCCACCATCAGCGCATCGCGTACGTCTTTCACAAGCCGCTCCAGTTCTGCCTGCCGCCGTTCAGTCCGACGGCGCCGTCGAATGGTCGCGGCTGATTAGACCGGCACGGTGAAAGGGTCAACGCGGTGTAATGCGCGGGGCTGCTTTGCGGTACGTGGCCTATACGACCGGCGTCGCCAGCGACTCGCCCGCGAAATGGGCCGCGAGGTTGGCCAGCACAAGTTCGCCCATGGCGAGGCGGGTCTCGACGGTGGCGCTGGCGCGGTGCGGCTGAAGCACGACGTGCCCCATGGCCAGCAGCTCGCGTGGCACGTTCGGCTCGTCGGCGAAGACATCCAGCCCGGCGCCACCCAGCGTGCCGGCCTGCAGCGCCGCCACCAGCGCCGGCTCGTCCACCACGCTGCCGCGGGCGACGTTCACCAGGATGCCATGCGTGCCGAGCGCGTCCATGACCTCGCGATTGACGATGCCGCGCGATTGCGCCCCGCCGGAGGCCGCGACGATCAGGATGTCCGAGTCCCGTGCAAGGTCCGGCAGGTTGGCGACATGGCGGTAGGGCAGATCATCGAAGGCGCGGATGTCGGTATACGCGATCTGCATGCCGAATCCCTCGGCGCGCTTGCCGATGGCGCGGCCGATACGGCCCATGCCGAGGATGCCCAGCTTCTTGCCCGTTACCTTGTGCGCCAAAGGCAGGCTTTCGCGCGCCGCCCATCGTCCGTCCCTGACGAAACGGTCGCCCGCCGGGATTTGGCGCGATGCCGCCAGCATCAGCGCCATGCCGAGATCGGCCACATCGTCGGTCAGCACATCCGGTGTGTTGGTGACCCGGACGCCGTGCGCCTTGGCGCGCGACAGATCGACGGCATCGGTGCCGACGCCGTTGATGGCGATGATCTCCAGCTTCGGCAGCGCATCGGCGATGGCATTGCTGACGCCGATGCCGCCGCCGGTAACGATGCCCCTGACGGCGGGGCCGAGGGCGGCGATGAAAGCGGCTTTGTCCGGCGCGGAGTCCGGGCGGTGCACGATGTACGCCGCATCCAACTTCGCCTCGAGTTCCGGCATCATCGCTTCCAGCAGCAGGATTTCGGGCTTCATGGACAGCCTCCTATCGTGTCGCGAGCCGCGCCACGTGATCGCACGGCGGCGGATTTGACGATCCTTGCCGGTATTCCGGCCGCGGGCAAGAAACCGCAACGCGACAACGCCGTTTCGGTTCCCGGGGGAACCACATCATGACGTCAGTCGATCGCGGTTATTCGGGCCGGTGGGCGAGGCTCATTCCGATTGCGTTCATCACCTACAGCCTCGCCTACGTCGATCGGGCGAACTATAGCTTCGGGGCCGCCGGCGGAATGGCAACCGATCTGCACATTACGCCGGAGGCGGGATCGCTGCTCGGGGCGCTGTTTTTCCTCGGCTACTTCTTCTTCCAGGTGCCGGCGGCCTACTACGCGCAGAAGTATAGCGCCAAGAACCTGATCTTCTGGAGCCTGATCCTGTGGGGCATCTTTGCCGCCGCGACAGGCCTGCTGACAGACGTCCGGATGCTCTACGTCGATCGCTTCCTACTCGGCGTTATGGAGAGCGTGGTGCTGCCGGGCATGCTGATCTTTCTCAGCCACTGGTTCACCAAGGCCGAGCGGTCCCGCGCCAATACGTTCCTGATTCTCGGCAATCCGATCACCGTACTGTGGATGTCGATCGTGTCGGGCTACCTGGTCCAGGCGTTCGGCTGGCGGGGCATGTTCATCATCGAGGGCGCGCCGCCGATCATCTGGGCGTTCGTCTGGCGGCGCATGGTGGCGGACTGGCCGAGCGAGGCGAAATGGCTCGATCCGGCGGAGCGTGCGCCATTGGAGCAGAAGCTTGAGGAAGAGCAACGCGCCTTCGCGCCGGTGAAGAACTATGCCGCGGCGTTCCGCACGCCCGCGGTGATCATCCTGGCGATGCAGTATTTCTGCTGGAGCATTGGTGTTTACGGATTTGTGATCTGGCTGCCGTCGATGCTGAAGACCGGAAGCGGGCTGTCGATCGTTTCGGTGGGCTGGCTCGCCGCGGGTCCATATTTGGCGGCGGCGATCCTGATGGTGGCGACGTCGTTCTTCTCCGATCGCCGGGGCGAGCGGAAAATCTTCGTCTGGCCGTTTCTGCTCATCGGGGCCGTTGCGTTTTACGGGTCGTATCTGCTGGGCAGTTCGAACTACTGGCTGAGCTATGGGCTGCTGGTTCTGGCCGGTGGCGCGATGTATGCGCCCTATGGCCCGTATTTCGCGCTGATCGCCGAGATGCTGCCTCGCAACGTGGCCGGCGGGGCGATCGCGCTGATCAATTGCTGCGGGGCACTGGGTTCGTTTGTCGGGTCGTATGTGGTGGGCTGGCTGAACGGGGCGACGGGCACGTCAAGCGCGTCGTTTGCGTTCATGGCGATTGCGCTGCTGGCGGGCGGGCTGTTGACGCTGACGCTGCATAGACCCGCGCGGTTGAGAGGACCGGTGCTGG
The DNA here is from genome assembly GCF_903915725.1 of uncultured Rhodopila sp. Lineage (GTDB taxonomy): Bacteria > Pseudomonadota > Alphaproteobacteria > Acetobacterales > Acetobacteraceae > Rhodopila. The sequence continues at coordinate 24,545 of NZ_CAIWTY010000105.1, read as the reverse complement.
ATGCGGCGGGGCATTGAAGCGGGGCCAGTGCTTACTGTGTTCGTCATTGCCTGCATAAGGCAAGAAAAGCTGGACCACGGATCTCCGCCGATTAACCATATTTCGCAGCAAACATAAAATAAACGTAATGAGACCGGGTTATATGCTGATATCGATATATCCTGTTCAAGCTTTCATTGTAAAACAATTACATTATGATGAGCTAAAGATCCTGATGACCGTTTGACGCGAGCCGCGGTCGGATGATTGGCCACGGCTTTGCCGCCGCATTGATGCCTTGCTCGCCGGACAGTCCGGCCGGCTCGCCGAACCGCAGGCTATCGAAACCCTCGCGCAACGCTACGCCGGAGCCGCTCCATGCCGACTTCGACATCGCCTCGTTGCCAGTTACCCGCCTCTGCCGCGCCGCGGGCCTGCTGGCGCGCCATCGCGGGGCGATCGAGGCAGCGCAACGAAAAGCGCCATTCCGAGGGACGCGAGGCGAAGGGAACCGCGATCACCGGGCGCTTTGCCGCCGGCTTCGACGCCGGTCTGGCACCCGAAGTCGGTTCCCACCCTATGGCGCCCTTCGCCCGCCGCTGTAACAGCCTCACGCGACGCCAGGAGATAATTCCGCCGGTTGTGGGAGGGTCTGGATACCCTTTCCCGGGGCAGCGCGTAAGCTGGAGATGCGTCTCCATGCGATATTGGTATGAATACGTAGCTTCAACCTACCGCGGCAAATGTCAGAATTAATTCACGCGCTCGCCCTGCACCGCTCCGCGGATGCCCGACCGGCTCTCCGCCGGGGGTGAACCACGTCACTTGCGGTACGAACTGGTGTCGGTATAATGATGTTGAATACTTAAACGACCCGCGGCCGGCGGACGATCCTGCAATTCTGTTTGCCTGGCTGCAAAAAATCGGGAGGCGGCGAGGAACGTGAGCGTTACAACCAGTTTAGGTCGATCTGCGCTTTCGCGACGCGGCGGCGCCGGCGGGTATCGCGGGGCGGCGCCGTTGAGGATGTTCCCCCTGTGCGTCCCGCCTGATCCGGGCGTCGCCGTCCGGGCCATTCCGCCTCCATTGCAAATTGCCGGCAAACGGGGTGGTGACGACGGCGCCGCAGTGAGACGGTTTCTTTCTGACGCCATGCCACGGATGCTGGCTGACACTCGATTTCCGGGTCATCGTCACACAAGCGGCCCGTGTCAATGAACTCCGGCCCGACTGCCCGTTAGCCGATGGGTCGACGCCGAACCAATAAGTCCGAAAGCAACGTTCCTGGTTGTCCAACGATGTCGGAGCCAACGCGCAAGACCGGATAAAGGCGGCAACATTCGCAGCTCAGCAAAGACCGGCTGACGGCAGCAAGGGGGTGTCATGAAGCACGAAATCACTGTCCCCTCGCAGGGCTTGAAATCATCCGAAACGTTCGCGCGCCTCAATCTGCTGGGTGAATCGCGGGCATTTTTAGGCGCCTTGAGACGGATCGAACGCATCGCGGAGGTCGACGCAGGCGTCCTGATCCTGGGTGAGACCGGTACCGGCAAGGAACTCGCCGCCAGGGCGCTGCATTACCTCAGTCCGCGGCGGGATTTCGGCTTCGTGCCGGTCAACTGCGGCGCTTTGCCGGATAGCCTGCTGGAAAGCGAACTGTTCGGGCACGAGCAGGGCGCCTTCACCGATGCGAAACGAGCCAACCGGGGTTTGATCGCGCAGGCCGAAGGCGGCACGCTGTTTTTCGATGAGATCGAAACAATGACACTCCGTGCGCAGGTGGTCTTGTTACGATTTCTGCAAGACCATCAGTACCGCCCGGTTGGCGGCCACCTGATGCGGCCGGCCAATATCCGTGTCATCGCCGCAACCAACGCCGACATGGAGCAAATGGTCCGGCGGGGGGAGTTCCGATCCGACCTGCTGTTCCGCTTCGGCGTGCTGCGCGTGACAATGCCCGCCCTGCGCGACCGGGAGGACGACGCCGTGCTGATAACCAAATACTTTCGTAGCCGGTTTGCCGCGCAATATCGCCGCCCGGCCTCACCGCTCGACCCCGGGATGATCGCCCGCTTGCGCGCCTATAACTGGCCGGGGAACGTGCGCGAAGTCGAGAATTTTGCGCTGCAACAGATCCTGCTCGACGACAGCGCCTGCATCGAGATCGGGGCATGGGCAGGCACCGCAGCCGCAACGGACAGCGCCGCTGCCGATCCGGCTCTGTGTTTCCGCTCTGCCAAGGCAATCGCGGTAGCGCAGTTCGAGAGGAACTACATCCGGCGGCTGCTGGACATGACCGGGGGCAATGTTTCCGAAGCCGCCAAGATCTGCGGCAAGGATCGGAGCACGCTGAACAAGCTGGTAAGGAAGCACGGCATCGGCGGTTAGCCCCCGCCGATGTTCAGCGCCGCCCAGGGCGCCCCCAGCGCGGCGCCGTTCAAGGTGATGGTGCCCAGGGTCAGATTGCCGACAATGCTGCACGCTGTGGGCGAAGGTGCCAACACGCTCATCGCCACAGGCCCTCCGGTGACCCGGTTACCGCTGGCCACGACCGTCAGCGCGGAGAGCAGGACATCGGAATTGCTGACCGTCTGGTTGGCCGGAGTCTCAAGGGCGCAATGATTGTCGGAAAATACGCAGTCGGTCTGACCATGGATCAACACCACCGCCTGGCTGCCGTAGCCCTCAAGCTGGTTGCCCCGCGCCGCGACGCGGATCGGCGCCGGCTTTGGCACCGGGGCCGGCCGCACGACGACCGGCGGCGCGGATGCCGCGACGGCGGCAGCGGCGGCGGCGCTCGTGGCGGCGGCCACGGCGCCGGTGGCGTTCGTGGAAGCGACCATCATGGCGGAGCGGATCACGGTGGTATTCGCGGCGGTGTTGAGTTTCAGCGCCCCGCTCAGATTGAGCGCGATGGGATTGATTGTCCTGACGAAGGTGGTGGCGAAGCGGCTGGAGATCGGGATGTACGTCTTGTCCGTGGCCGCCGGTGCCGGACCGAGCACCAGCAACGGCGTCCAGTCCGAACTGTCCACCGTCGTCACACCCAAACCCGGGCTGAAGCGGCGTGACAGGTTACCGGTGATGTCGACACCGCCGAACGGCGTCACGACCGCTATGCCGGTCGACGGACCGACAAAGTCCCCCACGGGCCCGACATCGGACACTTCGTTGCCGGAGACCGCGGCGCGATCACTGGCCACGATGAAAATCCCGACGCGCCCCTGCGCGACCGGCAGAAACAGGCCGACACGCAGGATCGTGTTGTGGGCGACATGGACGGACGCCGCCTGGTTCACCCAGATGCCGGCGGCGATCACGCTGCGCGCGGCGTCAGCGCTGGCCGCGGGCAGGCCGACATCGGCGATCTGGTTGTTCTCGATCGTGATCGCGGCGGTGGGGAGGGTCAGCACGCTGTTGGTGTACTGAAGCACGATGCCGTCACCCACCGGCCCGATCTGGTTGCGTTCAATGATCGCGCGATTGACCGGCGAGCGGATCGCCACACCGCCGCCGCCGAAGCCGCCAATCCGATTGCCGGAGATCTCGCAATCCGCCAGGACGATGCCAGTGGTATAGAGCGACCAAAGCATGATGCCGTCCTGCGTCCCGCCCGCGGCTCCGAAGAAACCGATATCGTTGTCCAGGATACGAAAGCCGTTGGCGCTGCCGGCGATGCCGTAGCCGAAGGTGGTGATGAAATTGGCCTCGACGCGCACCGATGACAGCACAATGCCGGGGAACTGCAGGCCGATACCCCACAGGACGCACCCATTGATGCGATTGTCCTTGATCTCCACCAGGGCGCTGCTGGCGGTCTGGCCGAAGATGGTGACGGCGTCGAGCGAGCTCTGGAACAGGTTATCCCGCACGACCAGGTAAACCGCGCCCGGCGCCGGCGCGGCTGCCGGTGCGCCCGTAACGGATGCCGGTGCCGCCGGCGGCGTATAGACAATGCCGGACGGCGCGGTGATGGTGCAGTTCGTCACCGTCGCGCCGATGGGCAGGCTGCCAAACGCGATGGCCGCGCCGGTGTTCGCTGTCGGCGTCAGCACGAAGACGACGCGGTTGATGGTCAGGCTGGCGGTCTGGTCGACCTGGATCGAGGAGGCACCGTTGACAGCCAGGCTGGCGCCGCCGGTGATCTGCAACTCCTCCAGCCTGATGTCGCCGCCGCCGGTGATGCTGAACGCCGTGGAAGCGGCGGTGATGATGGTGGCCTCGCCCTCGCCGACGATGCGCAGCGATGCCACCGCGCCGATAGTGACCGGTGCGGTCAGCGCGTAGCTGCCGGCCGTCAGGCAGACGGTGCCGCCGGTCTTGCTGACGTCGTCCACCGCCTTCTGTATTGTGTAGGTGCCGTTCTGGTGAGTCAGCGGGGTGACGCTGGCGGTGCAGCCGCAGCCGTCGCAGTTGCCCACGGGTGGCCAGGACACCCGGCAGTCCGCGGTAACGGTGCCGGGGAAGGTGACGACCGCCAGCCTGGCGTAATGATGGCGGATGCCGCGCGGCGGCGCGGACAGCAACGTTTCGACCGTGCCGTCATTGGCCCGGGCGGCGAACACCCAGTAGTCGAAAGGTTGGAACGCTCCGCCCGACGGATCGATGGCGAAGCTCGCCAGCACACCGTTCTCCAGCAGGATCGAGGTGCCGGATGCCGCCGGAACGGTGATGACGCCGGTGCTGCCGGCGGCGCCAAGATCAACGTACGTATTGCCGTTCTGGTCGAGGACCTTGCCCTGCTGGTCCCAGCGGCGGATGCGCGTGTTGCGTGACGCCGTCAGGTTGCCCTGTGCGTCGGTCGGGAACAGCCCGGCGGTGACCGGTGTATCCAGCGTGATCGTGCGGGTGGCGTCGTCAACGCCGCCGCCCACGGTGATGCGGTGCAGCTCGCCAGGGGTCTGGCTGAATTCGCGCCAGTCGTCGGTGATCTCGATCCAGTCGCCGTCGGAGAAGCGCAGCACATCGTCGCGGCCGACACTGTCCACGACGATGTGCGAGAGATCGACGAAGCGCAGCACGCGGGCCTCGACGGACGCATTGTCGCGCGACCACTTGAAGGTGGCGGTGCCCGGCGCGCCACCCTGCTGGATCTCGATCCGGTAAAGTTGGTTCTCAAGCCCCGTGTAGCCGGCCGATGGCGGGATGATGCAGGGGTTGGACTGGCCCGGAACCGGCTTCGCCGCGGTGCTCAGCCGGCCGCCTGACGGGGCGGGCAAGCTGACTGGCGTCGCGCAGGTGGTGCCCGCCGCCTGGCCGCCGAGGAAACGCACCTGCCAGACGGTCTGCCGCCGCGTGGTGGTATCGACGCCGAGGGCGGGTTCGACCAGCAGCGGATCCTCTAGCCGGGTGACCTCGCGTTCCCAGACATCCAGGTAGGCGATGGCAATCTGTCCGCTGGCCGGCAAGGCCGGCGCATTCGGCATATAGGGCTGGGCGGAATACGGGGTCGGACTGCCGCCGAAATTTTCCCCCAGCACCGGATCGAAACTCTGAAGGCCGGTGCCGTGGTTTTCCACCAGAAGGCCGTCGACATACATGCGCCCTCGGCCGATTTGCAGCTTGCCGGTGCTGTCGAAGCTGATGGCGAAGCCACCGGGCGTCGAGGCTGGCACGACGGCCTGGCCCATTGTATCGAATGCCGCGGCCTGGTCGCGCCGCGCGGTCAGGACCGACTGGTCGTTCCAGTCGCGGTCAGTCAGCGGGCGGCCCTGCTGAAGCAGCACGCTGGCGTAATTCCTGGTCGGATCGAACCCGAACCGGCTGTAGTCACCGCTCATGGATTGCTCCCTGGCTCGCTGGCTGTCTGGCCGTGCGCGCGTCTAGCTGTCATGGAAAATACCGGCTTCCAGGCTGGTGCGCAGATACTCGCCGAGCCGGATCTGAAGGTTGGTTTGCCGTTGCGGCTGATAGACCGCGTGAAAGGCGCCCGGCTGGCCCTCGTCATCGGCGCCGCTTTGCAGGCTGGCGCCGGCCGTGGTGGCGATTTGAGCATAGGCGGCGACACCGTAGCGCAGCGAGGTGAAGCGCGGCAGCGCATCCCGCGGCGTCGGGGCCGACTCCGGCAGGCACTCGTAGCGGCGTGGCACCCGGGCGTTGGCCGGGACGTAGCTGAAGCGCACGCACCCTTCCTGGCGGCGGGCGGCGTTCACCGGGAATGTCCACGCATCGCCAGGCGCCAGCGCGGCGAGCAGGATCGAATCGGTCACCAGCGTCAGTTGCCGGGCGTTGACCTTGCCGATGACGGTGCAGGCGCTGAGGCTAAGGGTCGCACCCGGGCTTGCGCCGTCGAGCGCGGCGTAGGCGACGCCGGTGGTCGCGGTGGCATCGACGATGCTGTCGGCAATGCCGATCGTCGCGCTGGCGACGGCGTTGATCGCGCCGAGAATCGAGTGGTCGATGGCGACCGCGATATCGGGCAGCGCGACGCTCAGGCTGGCGGTCCCGGGGGTTGCCGGACTGCCGTCGGGCTTGAGGCTGATGCCCGGCACCAGCGTGCAATGGCTGATACTCAAATGGCCGAGCGCGTTCCCCGCCGCCGCGGCGACCTGCACCGGCGCGCCGGCGATGCGCAGTCCATTGAGCACGATGGACGAACCGGCACCGCCGCTCAGCGTCAGCGGCCCGCCCGCGATCAGGGTGGGGCTGGCGCCATCCGCCGCGCGCAGTTCGACCTGGCTGTTGGCCGAGGCAGCGATCGTCAGGGTCTCCGCGTAACGGCCGCTGTCGGTGATCTCGATCACGCCGGCCCCACTCAGCGCGGTCAGCGCCGCCGCGATGGTCGGGTGATCCGCCGGCACATGCACTAGGTGCGGCGGCGTCGCCGTGCTGGCAAAGGACGCGGCGCGTTCGTATTCGCCGCCGCCGATGTCGGCGCTGAAGGCATAGGTGAAGTCGACCTGGACAAGCGTATTGGCGGCCAGGCCGGGCGGCAGCGCGATGCGTCCCAGCACCGGGTCAATGGCGTAGATGCCGGCGGGCGGCATGCCGTTCCAGCCCGTGCCAACGTCCGAGAGATTGCAGACGCGGATCGAGGCGGCCGGCACCGCGTTGACCGCGCCGGCCGGACCGACATACAGGCGCAGGCTGCGGCGTATGTTGTCGGCGCCGGTGTAGTAGTCCGCCGGGCGCGCGTTGAGGACGCGGCGGCTGATTGGCGCCGGCACGTTCAGCGGCGTCGCGAGTTGCGTCACCTGCGTCTCGGTCAGCGGCGCGGTATAGAGTTGGGTGTCGATGCCAAGCGGGTGAAAGCGCCAGCGCAGCGCGTCCGCGCTGACCGCGGGAGACCTGGTCAGGCTATAGGGGCCAAGCGTCCAGAGAAAAATGCCGATATTGGGGATGTTGTAGCGGCCCCGTCCGCTCCCGATGCGGCGGACCTCGACGCTGCGCATGATCGGATCGAAGGCGGTGCCGACGCGCTCGAGAGCTTCCCAGCGGCGGAAGTCCGGCGTGGCGGCGCACTGCGGACGGATGTGGTTGATGTATTGCGTGACGACGAGGCGCTGGAAGAACTCCACCGCCGTGGCGTTCCAGCCGGTGACGTCGCGCGCCAGTTGTTCGAGCACGGTAATCGTGCCTTTGCGCCGGCGGTAGCCGATGGTGTGGGCGACCTCGGCGCGCGGGCTGGAGATGGCGGCGGTAACGCCGTGCAGCGGCTGGTAGCCGATGAGGTCGCCGATGTAGGGCGCCACCCAGTTGGCGCAGGTTTCGATGAACTGATCATCGTAGAGCTGATCCAGGTCTTCCTGCAGCACCGCGACCTGCTCGGTCAGCACCGCGAGCAGGCTCGCGAGCGGGCCGGCCATGGCCTGGCGTTGCAGGTACGCCAGGCTCTGCGCGTCGGCGGCACTCAAAGGTCCGGAGGCCTGCTTCGCCAGAAGATCGGCCAGCAGCGCGCGGTTGGCCGGGGTCAGCAGGCCGGGCGTGACCGACTGGCTGGTTGCGTCCCGGATGCGCAGGATCGCGGGCAGCAGGTTGAACAGGGCGGTCGGACTGACGGTCATGTCATGGACCCCAGGGTGATAGGACCGGGATCGAGCGTCAGCAGGGCCGCCGGATTGACGCTGCCGTCCGGCTGCACCGCCGGAAGCGCGGCCAGCAGCCGGGCCTGCGGTTCGGCGGCGGACGGGCCGGTCGAGAGCAGGTAAAGCTGGGAGATATCGGACGCGACCACCCCTGTGACGCCCTGGATCACGGCATACACGCCGTCGATGGTCACCGGCTGGCCGAACTCCCGGGCGGCGAATCCGTAGGCCGCCCGCAGCGCCGCGGTCACCCCGGCGAGCACTGTCGGCGCGTCGGCATCGGCGGCGACCTTGACGGTCGCGGACAGCGTGAAGGTCGGGTTGGCGAAGGACTGCACCTGCAACGGCAGCAGCGCGTCGCCGTACTCGCGCAGCGATTTTGTCAGGGCGACGATCGTCGCATCGGTTGGCTGAAACGTTTCGCCGCCCGGACCGGCAACGGTGACGTAGACGCCGCGGGACAGGCCGGCGCTGATCCACACCGAATAGGCCTTGGCGATCCCGGCGAAGGTCGCGGCGTAATCGGCATAGTCCCGGGTCGAGACCGCACGGTCCAGCGTCATGACATGCAGCGGCGCGTTGCTGCGCGCATCGCCGATCGTTTCGGGATCTTGACCGCCGGCGGAGGGTGCCGGGTTGGTCACGCCGGTGACGCCCAAAGGCCGGGTCAGCAGCAGCGAGATCTGGCTTGCACGCAGGTTGCCGGCCGCGCCCAGTCCTTGCCGGTAGGCGAAGCGCACATTGTTCTGTGCCGTCGGCAGCAGCGCGCCATTGACGCCATCGCCGAACCGCACGGTGGTGGTGCCGTCATCGGCCTGACTCAGCGAATAGACTCGGCCGGTGGGTTTCGCCCCGTACAGCGCCGGGACCTCGGACCAGGTCAGGCCGTTGACGGCAACCGACAGCGTCGACGACCGTCCTGTCGGCCTGTTCGCGTCGAGCACGTAGGTCAGCGGCGACTGCTTCAGGGTGAAGCTTTGATTTTGCTGGCTGGCGTTGCCGCTGCCGCCGACCTCGGTCGTTGTCTGGCCCGCCGTGGCCGGCGCCACATTGGCGTTCACCGCCACGGTAGACCGGTCATAGCAGTTCGCCAGTATCGCGGTCAGCGACACCGTCGTTGTATCGAGGTTCAGGACGATGCCGTCGGCGCCGCTGACGATAGCGGCGGCCTCGCTGACCGTCGGATCGGCCGTCAGCGCCGGCTGCAGGACCAGCGACCCGGCGGGCGCTGTCACTGAAACGGTCTGGCCGTTGCGGTCCCGCAGGTTCCAGGTCAGGTCGCCGGACAGCGCGGAGGCCCGCGCCGGGTCGAGCTCGACGGGCGTCAGCGACTGCGGCGTGCCGCCAACCATCCGGATTGGCGCGGCCAGCATCTGGAAGGAATCGCCGGGGGTCGGGATGCGGCCCGGATCATCGGCGAAACTAATCCCGGTCGGGTCGGGGCCAATCATCACGCGTTGCCGCTTGCCGCTCACCGCGAGAAATTGGCCGGGCACGAGGTTGCCGTCCGCAACGCCCAGGACCAACGTGCTGCCGAAGACCGGGTAAGGCAGCGGGCGCGGCGCCACCGTTAGCAGTTCGCTCTGCGCCAGTACTTGGGTTTCCGGCAGGGTGAAGGATCCGAGCCCGGCGGCGGTGTCGAAGGACAGGCGGGTGAGCTTGGCGCTGAGTCCGAAGGCGGTGCGCGACAACTGCGTGACGGCAGTAACATTGTACAGTTCGGCGGCACCGTTGACGGCGTTCGCGAGCACCACCCAGCTTCCTTGCACAATCTTCGGGTATGCGGAGTCGAGATCGACCGCGACGCCAGTCGTGTCGATATGATAATGTCGCCACGTGCCGTCGTGATGCACCAGCGCCGTGTCGGTCACCTTCATCAGGCGCGGGTCCGGTGCTCCGCTGCCGAACAGCGACGCCCGCTGGCGAAGCGCGAAGACCTGCGTGCCGCGGGTCGATGGATGTATCCGGGGCGCCACAAGCGGCGTCGACCAGGTGATGCGCGTTACACTATTGGCGGCATCAGTCGTGACGCTATCGATCCAGCGCACACACCAGTGCGCGCCCCTCGCTCCCATCGCGCGCTCGCCGCTGACAATGGCGATGGCGTCGCCCGGATTGAGCTGCGTGGCGGTGCCCGCAAGGTAAAGATCCGTCATCCCGGGCGCGGGTGGATACGCGACCGCGGTTTGGGCGTGAATGGCATTCCACTCGACCCGGGCGGTGATCGCGCCGACGGTTTCGAAGGTTTGCGCGGTCTGGCCCGGATCCGCCACGCTTTGCGCCCGCGTGCCGATCGGCACGACCGAGGGCTGTGTCGCTTGCGCGGGCAAACCGGGTGCGCTCTGCAGGGTGAACGCGAGGCTGACGCTCGCGGCAACGCCCGGCGAAGGCTGGTAGCCAATCAGGCCGGCCAATTGGACGACCGAATTGCGCTGCGTCGCGGTGCGCAGATAGGTCTCGTTGGCGATGCGCTCCTGGTAGAAGGTCAGCACGTCGGCCAGCATCGCGAACGAGTCGCACAGCGCCAACGTGTAGTCTCCATCGTCGCGCGTCGTCAGCGGCGCCAGCGCGGGATAATCGGTACTGGACAGGCGCGACAGCATCGTCGCGCGGAACGTCGCCCAGGTCCCGGCGCGGTAGCCGATTGCCGGCTGCCCGGGCGGGTTGGATTTTCCGGCCGGCGTTTCGTCGGTAACGCCTGTGCAACAACCGCAATCGGTGGTGGCGCTCATGACATGCCTCTACTTGCCGCCATTGAGGTCGAGCCGGAGCACGCCGTGTTCCGGGAAGTTGCGATCGTTATCGAGACGCGCGATTTCCAGCGGCGCCAGCGGTAGCTCGCCGTTGATCAGATAGCTCGGGTCCGGGGTGCCCTGACGCTGGAACGTCGTGATCAGCACGGACTGCACACCCGGCACGGCATGTGCCGCGGCGTAAATCGGACTGAGATACACAGTCTGGCCGAAGCCGAAATTGTCCGGATAGAACAGCCCGGTCCGGCCGTTGGGCAGACGTTTATTGCCAAGCGCGGCGAGCAATCCGGTCTCGACGTCGGATCGGAAATAGTCGGGCTGGACGCAGATATGCATCTCGATTTCCAGCGAGACATAGATCGGGTCGTTGAACTCAAGATCGTGGCCGGCCATGCGGTAGGTGTCGACGAACGGCTTCAGTGCGGTCTTCAGCGGGCCGGGAGCGACACCGTCATCGGGATCGACGGTGATGAAGGCGGTGTACCAACTGCCGCTCCAGCGCAGGTCCGCGGCGGCCTGAAGGACGCCGGTCCGGCGTTCCGCGATCACCGCGTAGTCGGCCGGGGTGACCGCGCGTTCCTGGGTGCGGAACGCTTGCGGCGCATTGCGGCGGACGCTGTCGGCGGTTTCCATATCGACGCCGCCTTCCGCCGCCAGCGGATTGCGCAGGTTGGCGATATTGGCCAGGTCGCCGGCGGAGGCCACCATGTGCACGATCGTTTCCGCGCCCGCGTTGCCGGCCGAACCGTTACCGACGCGATAGGTCGCGGTGAACGCCGTCCCCGCCAGCGGCCGCATGCCGTGCTCATTGTCGCCGAAGCGCAGATGGGCGGCGCCGTTGTCGTCCACCTCGGCAACGAAGTCGGTCGCGCCGGCGCCGCTTTCCAGCAAGCTGCGCTGTGCCCGCCAGACCGCCGGCGTGCCGTTCAACGTGCCCGTCAGGGTCAGCGAAGGGATCGCTTCGTCCGGGCTCCAGTTCATCGCGTCGGTGGCGGCTGCCGAGGGATCGAAAGCCTTGCTGACCGTCGCCGTCGATCCCGGCGTGCCGGACGCCACCTGGACCCGGGCTTGCTGAGTGAGGGGCGCCAGCGCCAGCGTCGGGTTGTAGCGGGCCGGCACCGGCACCGGGGCCGCGGCGGTGCACGGCGTCGGGTGGCCGGCGGGCGCCAGGAAAAGCGTGCTGTCCGGCATTTGTCCGAGGGATTCGCCGCTGACGGTCTGACCGTGGTCGATCAGGACAATGTTGCCGCGGGCGACGCTCACATCGATCAGCGCCTTGCCGCCGTGCGCCGCGTCGGTTGTGCTGGACACGCACAGCGGAAACGTCAGCGCATCGGCCTGCGCCCAGGCGATTTGCGTGATTGCCGCACCGGTCAGCGGATCGGTCAGGACGGCGGGCGCGATCGGAAGCACCGACGTCAGCCTGACCACCTGCCGGTGCGCCGGGTCGGCGTCGCCGGCGGCTCCGGTGCGCGGGCCCATGACTTCCTCGAACAGCAACGTGTCGCCCGCGGTCAGGTTCGGGTAGGTGCCGGCCAGCGTGGCGGCGGTAGACCCGGCGGGCAGGCAGCAGTTCTTGTCGCTCCAGGTATAGAACGATATCTTGTTGTGCGCCTGGTACAGCGTCGGCGTTTCCAGCGGCTCGAAGATCAGCGGGCCGGTGAGCATGGCATCCGCCAGCAACCGGGAGCCGATGGGCAGCCCGGCCGGGAACCCCGCGCAACGCGTCAGGAACTGCGTCTTGCCGGCGGTCAGGGTGAATTGCGGCTGCGAGATCTGGATCTGCACCCAGGCGCGGGCGTTGCAGCCATCGTGCATCGCGTAGTCCACGAGCACCGCCAGGCGGCGCAGCGAGATGCGGCGGCGCGCCGTTTCCAAATAGGCCTCGGTGGCGATCGCATCCTGCTGGTAGCTCAGTTGGTCACCCGCGTAGGCAAGCAGCTCGATCAGCGCCATGCCGTAATCCGCCAGGCTGCCCTGTTGCCAATCCGGCACGAGCTGCGACATGCGGTCGGACATCAACGTGGTGAAGGTGGTGAAGTCCTTCGCCAGGTAGTTGATGGCGGGCGGCGTGCTGATTTCGGGCGGGCAGGACGGGTTTGGCTGGCAATCGAAGTCGGACGGGCAATCCACCTTGAAACAGAAATCCACCGAACTCAGCCGCGGATCGAACCCGGCCGGGGGTGAGGCATCCAGCGCCGAGGCGACCAGTGTCAGCGTGTAGGTGGAAAAATCCCCCGAAGTCGTGGTGCGGACCACCAGGATTGTCGCCGGTGCCGGTTCGGCTCCGACGATCGCCGCCGTCGCGGCTTCGCCGGTCATGGAGAACTGCGCCGGCACCGGTGTGGCGACGGCAGCCCACACCACGCCCACGTTGGTGATCCGCTCGCCGCCGCTGATCCGCACGTTCGCCTGGCTGAATCCCGCCGGCAGCGGCTTCAGGCAGTGCAGCAGCAAGGTCTGCTGCCGCAGCGGGTCGCCGGACGGCAGGTCGCTGTCGATCACCTCGAGATAGTCTATGCCGTTCAGCGTGGGGCTGGCGGCTACCAAGTCGCGTCGCAGCGTGTCGCAGCAACTGTAGCTCATTGGCTGCTTCCCAAGGCGCGGGCGAAAGTTTGCTGAACCACGTCGCCGCTGCTGCGAATGGCGTATTGCACGATGATCGACAGGCTGGCGTCGGCCGCCTGGACGCTGACGGCCTGCACCACGATCAGCGTGTTCAGCCATTGCTGAAGCGCCGCCTGCACCAGCATCTGCGTGGCGCCGGCCAGTTCCACCGAGTTCGGCGCGAACACCAGGCGCGCGGCGCCACTCCCGAAATCGGGGTGCATCACGCGCTCACCGGGCGCGGTGAACAGCACCTGCTCGATCAGGTCGCGGATGTGCTGAGGGTCGCTGGATTGTCCGGTGCGGCCGTTCGGTCCGAACTGGTACGGATAGGCCAGGTTCATGCCGGGCTCCCGGGAATGCTCATGTCGCGATCACCCGCGGCTGCACGGTGACCGGCAGCAGTGGGGTGCCGTTGGGAACGCAGACGGCGACGCCGGCCTGGATCGCCACCGGCTGGCCCAGCGCCAGCACGCGCACCGCGCCGACAACCCATTGGCCGGTCACGCAGGGGCCTGCCGGGTTGGCGGGAGGCACGAACGGGCAGCCCGCGATGACATACGGCGCAGCAATGGTCGCGACCGGCTGGCCACTCACCAGCACGCGCGGTACCGGCGCCGTGGGTGTCGCCTGTCCCCCATGCGCGCAGGTAACGACGGCGCCCATATGCAGGATCGGTCCGGGCATCGTCCGCGCCCGCTCAGATCACGGTCAGCGCGCCGAGATTGATCTCGACCGCCGGGCCAACCATGGTGATCGAGGCGCCCTTGCCGTTCTGGATGAAGATGCCAGCGTCGTTCACCACCAGCGACGCACCTGTCAGGCTTTTCAGGATGATGCCGCCGGTCAGCGGCGTCGGCGGCATGTCGCTGATCATGACCATATTCTGTCCCATGGTCTGCATGCAGATATTCGGCGACACCGGCAGGCCGAGCAGCGCCAGGGTCGGGACGTCCGTTGGCAGGCCCCAGCGGCACCCCACCCAGATCGGCAACGACGGATCGCCGCGCTCAAACTCCACCCAGACGCCGGCACCGATTGGGGGAACCATATAGACACCCATCGGCATGCCGGTCGGCCCGGCCAGGGGCACGCAGGGTTCCGCCCAACTGGATGGGACCAGGCCGACGACATCGGGCACTTCCAAAAGCAGGCGTCCTTTCAGCAGCGGATCGACATTGTTGATCACCGTGCCGCGGTACTTGCCGTAGAAGGTGCGGGCTTGCGAAGTCGATGTCGAAGTTGTCATGGCATCACCATTGGCGTGTTGGAAATCTGGCCGTCGCGCGACAGGCTGAAATTCTGCTTGTACTCGCCGCGTTTGAGGTTGTGGGTCACGCTGTTGACGTAATACAGCCCGTCATACGTCAGGCCGGCGCCGCGCACGCCGACCATCATGCGGGACCGCAGCGCCTGGCCGTAGCGCATCACGTCCAGCGCGCCCGACGCCGTGATCGAATCGTTGGCGCCGAACATGATCCCGATGATCTGGTTCAGCGCGGGTGAAAGCTTCAGGCTGCCCATGCCCTCGGCGAACTCCAGCTTGGCGGGCAGCGGCAACTTCACGCCCATTGGCGGCCGCAGCGGATCGAGGTTCGGCACCGGTACCGGGATCGGAATCTTGCCGGTGACCGGGTCGAATATCGTCACGACCGTTATCTTTTTTGCCAAGCCGTCGAACGAGAAACTGAGCGACTCGACGTTGGTCTGCGCATCCATGTTCACATTCAGCGCCGGTTGCGGCACGGGGATCCGGATATCGGGTCCGAAATAGGCGATGTTGCCTCCGGGCAACGGTCCCGGCTCGACGTAGAAGACATAGCCCGACTGGCTCGCCATTTGGCGGATATACGCAAGGTCGGTACCTGTCTGTGTCGGCACTTCCTCCAGCGGATCGGGAAAGTCCGGAATGATCGGCGGGATCGCCACCGGCGCGATGCCGAGCACGGCATACTTGGCGAGAATGGCGTAGACCCTGGCGATGATCGGCATGCACGGATAGCGCATGAACGGCATCTCGATCAGGTCCATCATGCGGCTCAGGTCCTCGCCGGTGATGGTCAGCGTGGACTTGCCGACCTCGTTGCTCGGCGTCAGTTCCTGCCGCGTGACCACGCCGTCCATCAGCACGTTGGGCAAGCCGTTCATCGTGACGATGATGATTACTCTAGTAACGATCGGGTCGAAGTAGCCGGCCGGCAGCAGGGTCTGCAGCAATGATGTCCTGCCGATCTTGAAGGCCAGTTGGAAACCGCTGGTTTGCGCGCCGCTGGTCACCTGGATCGAATCCAGCGCGTAGATCAATTCAGCCGGCGCCGGCACCGGGATGCCCGGCCCGATCAGCAGACTGAGGTTGATCCCTTCCAGCATATCAGGCGCTGCCGAGGCCGCCGGGAACGCCCAGCGGCAGGGTGATGCGCAACCGGGTGCCAATGGTTTCGGTGAGCGCGGCGGGGCGAATGGCGTTGTTGGCGTCGCAGATGCGCCAGTATTGCTGCGGATCGTTGAAGAACGTTCCGGCGAGATTGTCCAGCCGGTCGCCCTGTACGACCGAATACAGCTTGAGCACGGCAAACTGTGCTGGCTGCGGAACATAGCGCTGCGACAGGTACGAAACAGATGTGCCGTCCGGCAGCGTCATCGTGAGCGTCGGCTGGCCGTAGTAACGGCTGTTCGGCGGGTAAAGTTGCGGCGTCGCCGCGGCGCTCTGCAGCAGGGCGTCGAGAGCGGATTGCGCATCGCTCATAATGGGAGTCCTCCGATGCCGAGGGCGTCGAGCGCCGCAGACGGCGCCAGCGCCGCGAGCGTCTGCTTGCGTTGCAGGTAGCTCAGGAACAACGTGCTGCCGCGATGCGTGAACGGAAGGTCTTCGACCGTCAGCACGCGCAGGCCGAGGCTGATCTTGGCGCGGATCGGGTTCAGTTTGGCGTCGAACGCCTCTTCCGTAACGCTGAATTCAGTGACCCGCACCGGCAGGACGCGCTGGGCGCTCCAGACGAACAGCGCCAGCGGGGCTTCCGCCGGCGAGATTTCCAGCGTGCCGCTCTGCGCCAGGCTGTCCTGGTCGATCAGATCGGATACGGTGGGGTTCAGCAACGACTCCAGGGCCGCGATCCGCGGGTGCAGGCCGAACTGCACCGTGTTCAGATTGTTGCCCGGGTCCTCAAGCTGGTCCGTCGCGTCCAGTTCGGCTTCGACCTTGATGGTCTCGACGGCGGGGCCTTTCAGCCGCAGCACCTCCGATCGTTCGCCGTTGTCGCCGATGCCCTGGACCTGCAGCGTGCGCGTCAGCGTGTCGGGATTATATTGCAGCGTAATGACACGCAGCACGGCGCCCGAGGTCGGGTCAACCTGCACAATGCCGCCACGAACAAGTTTGGGAGAGCCTGGGAAAGGTGTCGCGGTCATGTCAGTTGAACGGTTTCGGAAGCGGGATTGGCAAGACCTTGCCGCCACCGTCCGGTTTGCGCGGCCCCGTCACCGGCGCAGCCCCTGCACGAGTTGGCGCGCGGCGGCCTCGCCAGCCCCGCTTCCCCCGTTGCGCCGCAGCGCGACCTTCAGTGCCGGCACCGCCCGGCTGTCGCCGAAATCGGCGCCCGGGCCGCTGTCGCCGCCCCCGAGCAGGCGCATGAGTTCGGCGTGGAAGCCGGCAACCACCGCGTCGCGCTGAGCCGGCGAGAAGCCGTGCAGCACCAACCGGTCGATTGTCAGGTGGGTCTTGCGGCTCATAACCACCCCCTGGTCTCGTGGCCGGCGACCTGCCGATCCTGCTTCGACCTATCGGCGTGGGCCGCCGCCAGCAGATGCCGCATCGAGAGTTTTTCGCCCGCCTCCGCCGCCAGGAAGGCGGCGTTCAGCGAGATGTTGCGCACGCCGCCACCGGCGACGGCGAGCTGCGCGAGCCTTGGGAAATCCAGGGTGTCGAGCGGCGCATCCGGCGGGAACGCGCGCCGCCAGATCGCCTCGCGCTGCGACGCGTCGGGGAACGGGAATTGCACGATGAACCGGAGCCGGCGCTGGAACGCCGGGTCCAGCGCGGATTTCAGGTTGGTCGTCAGAATCGCCAGGCCGCGATACGCCTCCATCCGTTGCAGCAGGTAGCTGACCTCGATGTTCGCGTAACGGTCGTGGCTGTCCTTGACGTCGCTGCGCTTGCCGAACAACGCGTCGGCTTCGTCAAACAGCAGGATCGCACCGGTGTCCTCGGCGGCGTCGAAGACGCGGCGCAGGTTCTTCTCGCTTTCGCCGATATACTTGCTGATGACGGCCGACAGATCGATGCGGTACAAATCCAGATGCAGTTCGGACGCCAGCACTTCGGCGGCCAGCGTCTTGCCGGTGCCGCTCTCGCCGCTGAACAGCGCGGCGACGCCCAGCCCGCGCTCGTGGCGCTTGCCGAAACCCCACTCGTCATACACCCGCCGGCGTTGCCGCACCTGCGCGGCGATCTGGCGCAACACGTTGCGTTGCGGGTCCGGCAGGATCAGATCGTCCCAGACCGCACCCGGCTCGATGCGGGTGGCGAGTTCATCCAGGCGGCGGTGCCCCGATCCGCGGCAGGCCTGCCGTAGCGCATCGCCCGCTGGCGTGCCGGACGCGACACTGTCGCGCACCGCCTGGCCCGCCAGCAGGATCGCCCGCGTACTCAGCCGGTATTGCGACGCGATGCCGTCCAGCACGTCGTCGAACGGCGCGGTGTCGATTGCCAGGGCCTGCCGCCAGAGTCGTTTCTGTTCCGTGGCGCCGGGCTTGCGGACGTCGTGCACCTGCATCACGCGATGCAGCCGCTGCGGGTCGCGCGCGCCAAGGAACAGCGGCGTGGAGAGTTTGTCGCTGAGCGCCGTGACCGCCGGCGAGGCGGGGTTCTCGCCGCAGTCGATCAGCAGCGCCGCCGGCAGCAGCACCGCCTCGCGCTGCCAAAGGGTGGCGAAGGTGTCGAGGTCGCCCGGCGCGGCGGGCAGGTTTTCCGCTGCGATCGCATACAGGTCGAGACCCAGACCGCTGGCGATGGACGCGGCGATGTCCTCCCGGCCCAAGCCATCCTCGCCGGACAGATGCAGGACATGTTTCGGGCCCGGCTGCCGGAGCCAGACGGCGGCCAGGCGCTCCGCCAACGCCTGATGCGCATCCGCCATGATCACCGGCGGCTCGTGACGGGTCACCAGCGGCGCGACCCGGGCGTCCGGGACGTTGAGGCCAGCCAGGAAGTGCAGGATGCGCTCATCGATGCGCAGCGGCGACGTGGTCAGCGACTGGCCCGCGCCGATATCGATCATGCGCCAGCGGCGGAGCGGACGGTCCGGCGCCAATGCGCTCCAATGCGGCGCGTCGAGTGTCGCGAGCGCGAGCGCGAAGGTGGCGCCCTGGCTGCCCGCGGTGGCGCAGCAGCGGGCGAAGCGGCTGTCCATCTCGATGCCGGCGCACAGCAGAAGGATCGCGCGTTCGAAGCCCGAAAGCCCGAACACCTCGGCCAACAGATCGAGCGCGGACGGCGCCAGTTCGACCAGGTTGTCGGCGGCTGGTGGCACCTCGCCGGGCGTCAGGCGAGCGGCCAACGCGTTCAGTTCCTGCACCAGAAGGCGCTGGTTGGCCTCGGCCCAGCGGGCAGTGTGGGGTGAGTCGTCCATCATGACACCACGATCTGCGGACCGGCGAACACCGGCGGGGGACCGAAGTTGATAAAGTGGCTGTCGGCGTTATCTATGCGCAACCTTACCCAGTACTTCCCGGGCGGCAGCGCGGTGAACGTGAACCCGGGCGTCGCCGTCGCCGCGGTTATCGGCGCGGCCGAGACCTGGATGTCTCCCAGAATCAGCGATGCAGTCTGGTTCGGCTGCAACTGCGGTGTGCAGGTTGGCGTCAGCGTCAGGCCGCCGCTGGCGTCGCGCGTTGCGGTGGCCGGCAGCGCCGTGATTTTCGGCGCGATCATGAGCGGCTGCTGATTGCTTACCAGCACGGACGGATCGGCGCCCTGCGTCAGTTGCACGCTCGCCGTATAGGTTCCCGCCGGGCAGGAGGCGGGGTCGGATGGTAGCGTGAAGGTCAGGCTGGTGGCGCTGACGTTGCTCGGCGTGGTCACCGAAACGTTGACGCCGCGCAGCGGATTCGCCAGCACCAGGGTCTGGCCGTTGCCGGCGAGATTCTGGCCGTTCACCACGACCGCATCGCCGAGCTCGGCCGAGTTCTGACCGTTAGCGTACACAAACGACGAGATCACCGGGCCGGGCGACCGCATGGTGGCGATCACTGTCGGTCCGGTTTCCAGATTGGTCACCGGGTCCCGCGGCCCGCGCGACAGCACCGGCAGCGCTGCGCTGGTGGTAGCCGTCGGCTGGATCAGCACAACGGTCACGAGATAGGTCGCGGTTGGCCGGTAATGCGTTTGAATCGCCGTCCACAGCTTCGACAGCTCCTCCGTATTCATCACCTCCGGCGTGATCTTGATCTGCTCGAGCTGATCGGCGAGGGAGGACGCCTGCAACGCCTTGTAGACCGCTGGCAGCAGGCTGCCGGTGACCGGGGGCGTTGGTGGGTTCAGCGACTTGCGGATGGCGGCGCGCGGCAGCACCGGCGTCTGGTGCAGCAGCAGCATGGCGTAGCCCAGAAGCACTTCCGCCTGCAGGTCGAGCGCCCCGTAGGCGGTCAGCATGTAGTGCAGATCCAGCGCCAGCGGGGGGTTGCCGGTGCGCCGGCCGTTGGAGTCGCAGGAGGGTAGCCCGGCATTCCGCCACGCGATGTTCGGTGTGACCTGATACAGAAACAGATTGAGCCGAGGCTGTTTGTCGGTCCCGAGTTCGATCTCGTCGGGCGCGATGGCCGAGACGGTGACCCCCTGCCCAAGCGTATCGGTGACGGCATGGTCGATCATGCCGTCGTCAAGCAGGTCCTTGATCACGGCGGTGACGCCGGCGATGGCGAGCGCATTGCTCATTGCGGCCGGCCGTTGCGGCGCCGCAGGTATTCATCGAGCGACATGTGCTGATGGGCCGGTTTCGGGGACGCGCGCTGGACGGTGACAGCGGGCGGCGCTGCGTGGAGCTCGACGCGGCCGATATGGATATACGTGGCGGCCTCGGATTCGGCCGCCTGCGTATCCGGTTGCCGAGCCCGTGCGGCTTCGGGTTGCGGGGCGGCTGGCCTGATGGCGGTCTCGACGAGCCGCGCGATGACGGTCGCGACCGTCGGGGCCGCCTCGGGCGCGGGTGCGCTGGCGGGGTGCGGGACGGCGGCCGCCGCGGACATCGGGGCGGGCTCATGGACCGGCACGACTATCGGGGCGGCCTCATGAACCGGCGCGGGCATTGCGCTCTGGCGGGTTTCCGTCTGCCTTGGGTTCGGCGGCCGCGCGTCCGCGACCAGCGGCTCCGGCACAACCGGCGCCTCGCGCAGCGCTGCCGCGGGCGGCAACGCGTGGGCCGGCTCCGGTCCCCGGGGGAAAAGCGGTTCCCGCGGCATCGCAACGGGCGCGACCGCGGCCGGCGGCTCGCCCGGGGGCGCAGGGCGGGTCGCAACCGGCGCGGACGGCTCCGCCGCGGCGGCTTCCGGCGGCAGCCAGCGCGGCGTTCGGGGCGGGCGTATCGCCGGCTGCCCGGGGCGGGCGCGCGCCACCAGGTCTTGCAGATAGAGGCTCACGCGCCGCACCGTTGCAGGTAGGCGGTCCGGCGGGTCTCGCTCAACGCCAGGATTTGCGCCTCGGACCAGCCATAGGCCGCGGCGAGGATGTGGATCTCGTCCAGCAGGGCGCCGGCGCGCCGCGCGACCTCCTGCCAGAGGTAGGCGGCGACATCAAAAACCTCGTGCCAGGTGTTGCCGCAGGCGGCGCAGTCGAGACGCAGGCGTATGGCGGTCTGACCATACAGCGCATCGATCCGTTCGATCTCGGCGCCGTTTGGCGATGCGTCGGGTGCCCGGCGGCACAGGCTTGCCAATCGGTGCATGGCGGCATCAGGATCGGCGATGCCGGCAATGGCCTCCAGGTCGCCGATGGCCGGTTCCCGGAAGTCACACTCGCCGCCCGGCGCGTCCGGCTCCCGCTTGGCGATGCCATGGATCAGCGCCGCGGCATCGAGTTCGAATTCCAGCACCTCGGCGCAGGCGGGGCAGGTCGTCTCGGCCGGCAGCCGCCCGCCGAAGATCGCGCCACGTAGCCGCAGCAACGCGATGTCGGCGGCGCTGACCGCGAGCGCTGCCCGCTCGGCGTCGTCCAGTTCGGGCAGCGCGGCGCCAAGCAGCAGCTTCGTGCGCGCGACGGGACCCCGCGCCTGACCCTGTTCCCAGATGTCCAGCAGCGCCGCGTCGCCCGGTGAGCGCATGGCCACGACCATTTCTTTGTCAGTTCCTAAAGCGCCACGAAACTCGGTTCGCTGGGCTCGGGGACGGTCAGGTCGCGTTCCCAACCCTCGTTCTCCAGCTTGATGTGCTGGATGGCGACAGCGTTGGCATTGGCGTCGAGGTCCGGCAGCGCCTGGAATTCCGACACCCAGGCGCGATAGATCTTGTAGGCCAGCGCCAGTTGACCGGCTTCGTTATAAAATTCCAGCGTCAGGTTCTTGCGGAAATCCTTCAGCGATACTTCGGCGCCGAGCTTGGCGCCATAGTGCCAGACCTTGTTGGCCCAGGCTTCGAAGTCGGTGTCGTGGGTGACGCCGCGTTCCAGCGTGATCGCCTCGTACTTGGTGCGGCCTGGGGACTTCCGCGATGTGGACGGGTCGCCGCCTTCGCGGTGCTCGACCACCTCGGTTGAGCGCTTGAGCGCGCCGCACTTCGACAGTCCCGCCACGTAGTGGCCGTCCCATTTCAGCCGGAATTTGAAATTCTTATACGGGTCGAAACGAGTTGGGTTTACAGTGAACTCGGCCATTGCCTGGCTCCTGGCGGACTAGGACGGGGAAATCTGCTGGATCGAGATGATGACGAATTCCGCCGGGTACAGCGGCGCGAACCCGACAACGATGTTGACGATGCCGTTCTCGATGTCGGTCTGCGTGGTCGTCGTGCTGTCGCAGTTGACGAAGTAAGCCTGCGACGGCGTGGTTCCCTGGAACGCGCCCTGCACGAACAGGGTCTGCATGAAGGCGCCGACATCAAGCCGGATCTGTGCCCAGAGCGGTTCGGCATTAGGCTCGAACACCACCCATTGCGTGCCCTGGAACAGGCTTTGTTCGATGTAGTTCGCAAGCCGCCGGATAGGTATGTATTTCCATTGCGATTCCAGCGCATCCGCACCGGCCATCGTGCGCGCACCCCAGACCACGTTGCCGATAACCGGGAAGCTGCGCAGGCAGTTCACCCCGAGGGGATTGAGCGCGGCGCTGTCGCTGTCCGTCACCGTGACCGGCGTCGTTGCGCCGCTGGTGGTCAGGCCCACGGCGCCCGACAGCGTTGCATCGATGCCGGCCGGCGCCTTCCACACGCCTCGCTGAGCGTCGGTATAGGCATAGATCCCGGCGAGCGTTCCGCTCGGCGCGAAACTGGCGAGCAAGTTGTTGATCAGCGGATCCGGCGCCAGCAGATACGGATAGTAGATCGCCGCATAACTGCTGTACTGGGATCCTCCGAGGACGCTGGTTTCCATGCTCAAGGCATCGGCAGCGGCCGCGGACGGCGTCCAGGAACTCGGCGGGTCGATGATGACGAAGGCCCGCCGCGATTGCGCATATCCGACAGCGGCATTCCAGGTCGCCTCGCCGACATCGTATGTCGCCGTGCTCGGCGGCCGCGCGTAGGGCGGGATGACGAGCAGATTGAAAATCGGCGCCTTGTCCAACGCCCAGAGTCCCTGATGCAGCGAAGCCAGGCCGCTGCCGGAAACCTGTGCGTCGCCGATGTCGCTGCCGTCGCCGCCCCCGGTGAACGGCACCGACTGCGCGGTTGGTATCGCGAGCAACGACGATGACGAGAAAGTCGTGGTGGTGACGGCAAGCTGCGATTGCTGCGCCAACACCTGGCCGACGAATTTCGGGCTGGCTGGATCGACCGAGAGATTGAAATAGGTCTCGGTCGTCGTACCGCCGGCCCCGCCGCTGTCCGTCAGCGTCAGATTGAACGTGGTCGTCGAGGCCGGGCTCACGGCCGTGACGGCAGCCGTCAGCTTGCTGCCCCAGACGCCGGGATTTGCCGCCGCCAGGACAATGCCGGTGCCGCCATTCGCCAGCGTGGCCGTGGCAGCGCCGCCGGTGCCGTTATAGACGCGGACGATCAGCGCCTGCGATCCGCCGTTGCTGAAGAACTGCGCGACCGAATAGCCGAGCGCGCTGGTCGCCCACAAACCGCCGAAAATCCGATTGAAATCCGCATAACTGTTCACGGCCGTCGGCGTGTTCAGCGGTCCGCGCAAGGCCCGGCCGATGAACGCCGTCAGCGACGTCGATACGCCGACGATCGAGCGGACGCCGCTGGGCAATTCCTGGATGTAGACGCCGGGGTAGGTCGCGAGAACGGGCATTTGGAGTTCCTTCTAATAGTTACTGTTTCCGTTCTTCGAGGTCACTGAGGCAAAGAACAAGGTTCCCTCAGGGAGGGCGGACTGGGCCAAAGTCCCGCGAGCGACCAGGTGGTCCACGGCGACCTGAACCTCGGCGCAAAACACATCGGGCAGATCGGGCGCGACCCACCAATTGCAGATGCCCTCCACCGTATCCGCGGCATGCGGATGGGTGGCGATGTAGTGCGCGATAAGGTCTTCGATCATCCGTGTGCGGCCTTTTTTCAGGGGCCCTGCCGTTGTGAGTGGTCGTGTTCGGATACGGCATCAAGCAAAGGCCGCGCCAAGATGGGCGAGTTACAACCTTCTGACTCGAATGGGATTATTTTGGTGGCGGCGCGCTGGTGGGGTGATTTCACCCCCGGGGCGGGGCATTAATGCCACGGAGCGCCGGATGATCGCGGTCGCCATCAGGCTGTCGCGTCCGCGGCGGTGACCCGTCAGTCGGACAACGCAGGGTGGGCCAATGCTTTTCAGACAGTCCCGGATCCGGGCGTCGCTAATCGTGTTGACGCCGTATAAAACCAGTTCGCGTGAGATTGACGGGCGGCCCGCCATCAGCAGTTCTCATTATGGTCGGACCACAGGCTGTGCGACCCTTGGCCTGCCGTTCCGGCGCTTTCGGACGATCTGAGACCGCCGGATTGAGTCCCGGACGCAACAGCGCCGGACGAACTGCCTGCCCGCCATCAGTTTCGG
>NZ_CAIWTY010000104.1 GCF_903915725.1 uncultured Rhodopila sp. | reverse complement strand
CCACCCTCAAGCACATGGCCCTCAACCTGCTCAGACGAGCCCCTGGCAAGAACTCGTTGCGCGGCAGGCGCAAGGCGGCCGGGATGATGAGTTTCTTGCAAGCCTCATTACCGGGTGAAAAGGTTTACCCGATTCCCCTGCTAGTGCTGAAGATGGGTTAACCTGATTTTGGTAATCTCAGGCGTCCGACAATGATACTAGCAAGCTCGATAGCCGCGATCAGGCTCGCCGGATCGGCAACGCCTTTGCCGGCGATATCGAAGGCGGTGCCATGGTCGGGCGATGTGCGGACGATCGGCAGACCAAGCGTGATATTGACCCCGTGGTTCATGTCCAGCGTCTTCAACGGAATCAGGGCCTGATCATGATACATGCAGATCGCCACATCGTAGCGAACGCGGGACTTGGGACTGAACATCGTGTCCGCCGACCAGGGCCCGGAGACATCGATACCTTCACTACGCAACTTGTCGATTGCCGGCTCGATCAAAGTAGCTTCCTCCGAGCCCAAAGCGCCTTGCTCCCCGGCATGAGGATTGAGCCCGGCGATCGCTAGCCGAGGTGCCACAATACCGAATTCTCGGCCCAAGGCCGCCGCTGTGGTACGAGAGGCCGCGACAATCATCTCTGTCGTCAGCATGGCGATAGAAGCTTTTAGCGATGCATGCACGGTCACCGGGACCACCCGGAGCAACGGACTGGCTAGCATCATGATCTGCCGTCCGGTCGCACCGGTCAGCGCGGCGAGAAACTCAGTGTGGCCTGGATACGCAAAGCCCGCTTGATAAAGCGCCGCCTTGTTGATCGGATTGGTGACAACCCCGGCTGCCTCACCGCCAAGCGCAAGGCTCGTCGCCCATTCAATGGAGCGGACGACGGCATTTGCATTCGCCGAATCTGGCCGACCGGGGATCGCAACGGTCTCAAGCGCTACTGCTAGGACAGGTAGCGCGGTAGGAAATAGTGCGGCAGCATCGGCGATGCTGGTTATCGAACCGATCGGTACTGTGAGACCCAGTTCCCGTGCCAGTTTGTGAAGCCGCACCGGATCATCAAGGGCGACGAAAGGGCGTTCGGCTCGACGCATGGCCAGCCAAGCGCGCAGTGTCAACTCACCGCCGATGCCAGCGGGATCGCCCATCGTCAGAGCAAGCGGTTTCATCCCTCAGATATGCAGCGCGCGCCCGTCTACAGCCAGTGCTGCCTCCTTCACCGCCTCGCTTAAAGTCGGATGCGCATGGCAAATGCGGGCCACGTCCTCGGCGGACGCGCCAAATTCGATCGCGGTTGTGAGTTCGGCAATAAGTGTCCCTGCATCCGGGCCGAGCACATGCGCGCCGAGTAAACGATCGGATGTCTTGTCCGCCAGGATCTTCACGAACCCGTCCGTGTCGCCCATAGCCCGCGCCCGGCCGTTGGCCGTGAACGGGAATTTCCCGACGGTATAAGCGGTGCCGGCCGCCTTCAGTTCTTCCTCGGTCTGACCGACGGAGGCGACTTCCGGCCATGTATAAACCACACCGGGGATGGCGTTATAGTTAACGTGTCCGGCCTGTCCGGCCAGGATTTCCGCCACTGCGACGCCCTCTTCCTCGCCCTTATGGGCCAGCATGGGGCCGGGGATGACGTCGCCGATGGCATAGATGCCGGGGACATTGGTGGCGTAGTGCGGATCGACTTTGACCCGCTTGCGGTCATCCAGTTCCACGCCGGCCTCTTCCAGACCCAGACCCTCCGTGTAGGGGCGACGGCCGATGGAGAGCAGCACGACATCCGCGGCGATCGTCTCCGCCGCGCCGCCTTTCACCGATTCCACCGTCAAGGTGACGCCGGTTTCGCCAACCGTCGCGCCGGTCACCTTTGTGCTCAATCGGAACTTGATCCCCTGCTTTTGCAGGATGCGCTGGAACGCGGTGGCGATCTCGGTATCCATGCCGGGGACGATGCGGTCGAGGAATTCGACCACCGTCACTTCGGCGCCAAGCCGGCGCCACACACTGCCCAGTTCAAGCCCGATGACACCGCCGCCGATGACCACCAGATGGCCGGGAACCTTCTCCAGCTCCAGCGCCCCGGTGGAGGTGACGATCCGGGTTTCATCGATCGTCACCCCTGCGAGTGGCACGCTTTCGCTGCCGGTGGCGATGACAATATTCTTGGTGCTGTAGCTCCTGCCGGCGACATCCACGCTGTCCGGGCCGGTGATACGGCCGGCGCCCTTCAGCCAAGTGACCTTGTTCTTGCGGAACAGGAACTCGACGCCCTTGGTGTTGGCGCTGACCACATCCACCTTGCGCGCCTGCATCCGCGCCAGGTCCAGCTTGACGCCATCCACCAGCACGCCGTGATCCGCCAGCGCGTGCTTGGTCTTTTCGAATTCCTCGGACGATTGCAGCAGCGCCTTGGACGGGATGCAGCCTATATTCAGGCAGGTACCGCCCAGGGTCGGGCGCTTTTCGACGCAGGCGACCTTCAGGCCGAGCTGCGCCGCGCGGATGGCGCAGACATAGCCGCCAGGGCCGGAGCCGATGACGATGACGTCGAACGAGTCGCTCATGTTCGGCTGCTCCTAAAGGTCCAGCAGCAGCCGGCGCGGGTCCTCGACGCCTTCCTTGACGCGCACCAGGAAGGACACCGCCTCCTTCCCGTCGACGATCCGGTGATCGTACGACAGCGCCAGGTACATCATCGGCCGGATCTCGATCTTGCCGCCGACGACCATGGGACGATCCTGGATCTTGTGCATGCCCAGGATGGCGGATTGCGGCGGGTTCAATATCGGCGTTGACATCAACGACCCGTAGATCCCGCCATTGGTGATGCTGAACGTGCCGCCGGTCAGTTCGTCCAGCTTCAACCCGCCGTCGCGAGCACGCTTGCCGAAATCGGCGATGGCGCCCTCGATCCCGGCAAAGCCCAACTGGTCCGCATCGCGGATCACCGGCACGACCAGGCCGGACGGGCCGCCAACGGCGATGCCCATGTGGACGAAGTTCTTGTAGACCACGTCGTCGCCGTCGATCTCGGAGTTGACCGCCGGGAACTCCTTCAGCGCGACGCAGCAGGCGCGGACGAAGACGCTCATGAACCCGAGGCGGACGCCCTTGTGCTTCTTTTCGAACGCATCGCGGTATTCGCTGCGCAACGCCATGATCGCGCTCATGTCCACCTCGTTGAAGGTGGTCAGCAACGCGGCGTTGTTCTGCGCTTCCTTCAGCCGGTTGGCGATGGTGCGTCGGAGCCGGGTCATCTTCACCCGCTGTTCGCGCGGCTGATCCTGGCGCGGCGCTTTGGCCGCCGGAGCCTGCGCGGGCGCGGCGGCCGGACGGTTCAGGAAGTCCAGCACATCGCCCTTGGTGATGCGTCCGTCCTTGCCGGTTCCCCCGCCGACATCGGCCGCATCGACCTTGTTGTCCGCCAGCATCTTGGCGGCGGACGGCAGCGGCGCATAAGTCGGTTCAGAGGCGGCGGGACGGGAGACGGGACCGGGCGCCCGCTTCGGCGGATTGACGCCGACGGGCGGGTCTTCGGTGGGTTTCGCCGCGGCGGCGGCACCATCGAGGAAGCCGAGCAGGGAGCCGACCTCGACTTCGGTGCCTTCCGGCACGGCGATCGAGGAGAGCACGCCGGCTGACGGGGCATTGACCTCCACCGTCACCTTGTCGGTTTCCAGTTCGACCAGCGGCTCGTCCGCTGCGACGCTTTCGCCTTGTTGCTTTATCCAGCGGGCAACCGTCGCGGTTGTAACGCTCTCGCCCAGAGTGGGCACCAGGATCTCGGTCGCCACGGCTGTACCTCTCAAGTCAAAGCGGGAATCAAACGTCCGGGGAGCGGTCTAGCCGATACCCAGCACGCTGGCCACCAGTTGCGATTGCTGGGCCAGATGCGTCCGTGCCAGCCCGGTCGCCGGGCTGGCGGCGGCTTCGCGCCCGACATAAACCGGCCGCCGGACCCGCATATCCAGAGTGCTGAGCACTTTCTCGATCCGCCGGTCGACGAAGGTCCAGGCACCCATGTTTTCGGGTTCCTCCTGGCACCAGACGACATCAGCGTTCAGGTAGGGTGCCAAGGCGCGGCCGAGCGAGAGTTCCGGGAACGGATACATCTGCTCCAGCCGGATGATGGCGATGTCCTTGATCTCCTGGATGCGGCGCGCCGCCAGCAGATCGTAGTAGACTTTGCCGGAACAGATCGCCACACGGCGCACCTGCTCGGGCGGCAGGAGTTCGTCGATCTCCGGAATCACGTACTGGAACCGCGTGCCCTCGGCCATGTCTTCCAGCGGCGACACCGCCAGCTTGTGGCGCAGCAGAGATTTCGGCTCGAATACGATCAGCGGCTTGCGGAAGTTGCGGTGCAACTGGCGGCGCAGGGCGTGGAAGTAATTTGCCGGGGTAGTCAGGTTGCACACATACATATTGCGCTCGGCGCAAAGCTGCAGGTAGCGCTCGATCCGAGCCGAGGAATGTTCCGGCCCCTGCCCTTCGAAGCCGTGCGGCAGCAGCAGCACCAGGCCGGACATGCGCAGCCATTTGGTTTCGCCGCTGGCCAGGAACTGGTCGATGATCACCTGGGCGCCGTTGGCGAAGTCGCCGAACTGAGCCTCCCACAGCACGAGCGTCCGCGGATCGGCGACCGAATAGCCGTATTCGAAGCCGAGAACGCCTGCTTCCGAGAGCAGCGAGTTGAATATCTCGATGCGCGCCTGCTCGTGCGTGATGTTGTTGAGCGGCGTATATTCGTTCTGATTAAGCTGGTCGATCAGCACCGCATGCCGCTGGCTGAACGTGCCGCGCTGGGTGTCCTCGCCGGACAGGCGCACGCGCCGCTTTTCCAGCAGCAGGCTGCCGAAGGCCAGGGCCTCGCCGGTCGACCAGTCGATGCCCTGGCCGGTTTCGAACGCTTCCGCCTTCGCTTCAAGCTGGCGGGCGATCTTCGAGTTGACGTTGAACCCGTCCGGCACGCGTGCCAGGGCGGCGCCGATCAGTTTCAGCGTCGCGACCGGGACCGCGGTGGGTTCCTCGGTAAGTTCAATTTCCTTCTGGTCCACCGGCGTGAAGCCCGACCAATGGCCTTCCAGCCAGTCCGCCTTGTTTGGCTTGTAGGACTTCGCCGCCTCGTTGGCGTCTTCCAGGGTCTTGGTGAAAATGTCCCACATCGCCTTGCTATCCTCGGCCGAGACCGTTCCTTCCTTGGCGAGCTTTTCCGCATACAGCGTGCGGGTCGTCTTCATCCGGCTGATGGCTTTGTACATCAGCGGCTGCGTGAACGCCGGCTCATCGGTTTCGTTATGGCCGTGCCGGCGATAGCAGACGATGTCCAGGATGATGTCGCTGTGGAATTTCATCCGGAATTCCGCCGCCATGCGGGCGCAGAAGATCACCGCTTCCGGATCGTCGCCGTTGACGTGCAGGATCGGCGCCTGGATCGACTTGGCGACATCGGTGCAGTACAGGCCCGAGTAGGCGTGCGCCGGGACAGTTGTGAAACCGATCTGATTGTTGACGATTAGGTGGATCGTGCCGCCGGTGCGGTAGCCGATCAACTGGCTCATCGCCAGGGTTTCGTAGACCAGGCCCTGGCCGGCGAAAGCGGCGTCGCCGTGCATCAGGATCGCCATGACCGTGGTGCGCGTCTTGGTGTCGCCTGCCCAATCCTGGCGGGCGCGAACCTTGCCGATAACGACGGGATCGACGGCTTCAAGATGTGACGGGTTCGGCTGCAGCGAGACGTGGACGCTGTGCCCGCCGATATCGAGGTCGGTGGAGGTTCCCAGGTGGTATTTCACGTCCCCGGAGCCTTGCACGTCGTCCGGCTTGAAGCTTTCGCCGCCAAACTCGCTGAACAGCGCGGTGAGCGGCTTCTTGACGATATTCACCAACGTATTCAGCCGCCCGCGGTGCGGCATGCCGATGGCGACCTCGACCACGCCGGACGCCGCGGCGACCTCGATCATGGCGTGCAAGGCCGGGATCGTGACCTCGCCGCCTTCCAGGCCGAACCGCTTGGTGGTGACGTAACGCTTCTGGCAGAACGCCTCGAACCCCTCGGCTTCCGTCAGATGCTGCAGGACCGTCCGCTTTTCGCCGGCGTCGAGCGCCGTGTGCCAGGGGGCGCCTTCGACGCGCCGCTGGACCCACGACTTCTGGTCGGGGTCCTGGATATGCATGAACTCGACGCCGATTGGCCCGCAATAGGTGGCGCGGAGGATCTTGAGGATCTGACGCAGGGTGGCGGTTTCCAGCCCCAGCACGTAGTCGATGAAGATCGGCTTATCGAGATCGGCTTCGGTGAAGCCGTAGGTCTTGGGGTCCAGTTCCGGATGCGACGCCGGGATCTGCAAGCCGAGCGGGTCGAGCCGCGCTTCCAGATGACCGCGAACGCGGTAGGACCGGATCAGCATCAGCGCGCGCAGCGAGGCGATCGTGGCCGAACGAATCTCGCCAGCCGAAACCCCGTCGGATGGTCTCGCCGCCGCCACAGGCTCGTTGCCGGTGGTGAAGCTTTCGCGGGGCGCCCAGGATGCGCCGCTAGCGTCCTCGAGGACGGCGCGCGCCTCGTCGTTCAGGGCGGAGAACAAGTCGGCGAAGCTGGGGTCGACGGAGGATGGATTTTCTGCCCATCGGGCGTAGAGATCGGCGAGAAATGCAGCATTGGCGCCGCTGAAGGCTGACGCCAGGATGTCCATACCCGCCATTGACAACGATCCTCTGGATTGTAGTAGGTTCCGCGCCTCTTAAAGAAGCGTGTTCGGTACGGAAAGTCTGATTCGACACGCGCTGGGTTGCTTCCACCGCATAACCCATGTGCTGTCACTGGGCCCAAAACTTCCAAATGAGACGCTGCTCCGCTTAGGAGCCGAACGCGGCTGTCATTTTCTCGCCGTTGCGTAGATACCCGAGTGACAGGTAAGTGAAGGATTGAGCGCAACAGTAACGGGTTTTTGGATTCTGTTGGAACCTCGTTCCGGCTATTGTGTGCGTCGGGCTGGTAGCTCAGCGCGAGAGCACACGCTGGATAAGCGTGAGGTCGGACGGTTCAATTCCTCCCCGGCCCACCAATCGACAAGCGCTACACGTTGAAGCGGAAAAGCAAAACGTCGCCGTCCTTGACGACGTAGGTCTTGCCCTCAATTCGCATCTTGCCGGCTTCCTTCGCACCTTGCTCGCCCCGGCCGGTAACGAAGTCCTCGTAGGCAATTGTCTCGCATGCGATGAAGCCACGCTCGAAGTCCTTATGGATGACCGCGGCGGCCTGCGGAGCACGAGTGCCCTTTGTGATCGTCCAGGCGTGCGTCTCTTTTGGACCGCATGTGAAATAGGTAACCAACCCCAGCAGACCGTAACCGGCACGGATCACCTTATCTAGCCCGCTTTGCGCGAGACCGAGTTCTTCCAGGAACTCGGTTCTATCCCCGGCCGGTAGCTGAGAAACCTCGGCCTCGATGGCAGCGGACACTACGATCGAGGGTGCGCCCCGCGTCGCTGCCCAGGCCCACACCCGTTGGGAAAACGCATTGCCACTGGCGGCGCTGGCCTCCTCGACGTTGCAGACGTAGAGCACGGGCTTGGAGGTCAGCAGTTGAAGCCGCCGCACAGCTTCTTCCTCTCCGGACGGGATTGCGGTGCGAGCGGGCTTACCTTCCTGTAAGGCAGCCACCAACGGCTCCATGACGGCAACGCCTGCGATACTTTCCTTGTCGCCGCCGCGGGCGCGCTTTTGTGCCTGAACCAGGCGCCGTTCCAGGCTGTCAAGGTCGGACAACATCAGTTCTGTCTCGACGACCTCGATGTCGCGCAACGGATCGATCGAGCCTTCGACATGAGTGATGTCGTTATCTTCGAAGCACCGCAGCACGTGGATGATCGCATCCACCTCGCGGATGTTGGC
This sequence comes from uncultured Rhodopila sp., assembly GCF_903915725.1. Classification (GTDB taxonomy): domain Bacteria; phylum Pseudomonadota; class Alphaproteobacteria; order Acetobacterales; family Acetobacteraceae; genus Rhodopila. The sequence continues at coordinate 1,772 of NZ_CAIWTY010000104.1, read as the reverse complement.
CAGGAACTGATTGCCCAGGCCCTCGCCCTTCGACGCGCCGCGCACCAGACCGGCGATATCGACGAATTCTAGCGTGGTCGGCACCACTCTGATCGACTTGCCGATCTCCGCGAGGACGTCCAGACGAGGGTCGGGCACGCCGACGCGGCCGACATTCGGCTCGATCGTGCAGAATGGGTAGTTCGCCGCCTGTGCTGCGGCGGTGGCTGTCAGCGCGTTGAACAGGGTGGACTTTCCTACATTGGGAAGCCCGACGATGCCGCAGTTGAAACCCATCAGCGTATGTCCTGTGTGCGCAATGCGACATTGGTCATGAAATCAGTCGGCTTGCCCTGCGCCAGGAATCCGGCGGCATCCGCCACCGCGTCCAGCAACGCGACTAGCCAGGGCCTGTCGTCCTTGTCGAAATTCCCGAGCACGTAGCCGAGCACTCGCTCCTTCGACCCCGGATGCCCGATGCCGAGGCGAACGCGCCAATAGTTTTGCGACCCGAGTATCTTGTCCATGCTGCGCAGCCCGTTATGCCCGGCCGCGCCGCCGCCCTGCTTGACCCGCATCTTACCAGGCGCGAGATCAAGCTCATCATGGAAGGCGGTGATGGCATCTATCGGCAACTTATAGAAAGCCGCGGCTTCCTGCACCGACTCGCCGGAGTTGTTCATATAGGTGAACGGCTTTAGCGCGAGGATCTTTTCCCCCGCGATGGTGCCGTCGGCGGTCAGGCCCTTGAAGCGGCGCCGCCACGGTGAGAAACCGTGGCGGGTCGCGATCACATCGATCGCCATGAAGCCGATATTATGACGGTTGGCCGCCATCTCGGACTCCGGATTGCCAAGGCCCACCCAGAGCAGGGTCACGATCACTAGCCCTTCTTGGGTGGCGCCTTGCCGGGAGCCTTGGAGCCGCCCTTGGCCGGAGCCGCCGCTGTGGGCGAGCCGGGCACGGCGTTCGGGTCAACGACGACTTCGATCTTAGTCGGCGGCACCACGGTCGCGACCACGAAGTCGCGGTCGATCACCGGCTTGACGTTCTCGACGCCCTTCAAATCGTGCCAGCGCACGTTGTCGTTGAAGTCCAGCGGCCCGAGATCCGCCGTGAACTGGTCGGGGATGTTGTCCGCGTCGCAATAGACCTCGACCGTGTGGCGCACGACATTCAACACCGCACCGCGCTTGATGCCGGGGCTGATGCCGTCGTTCTCGAAGTGGACGGGGACCGCCACCTTGATTCGCTGGCCTGCGACGAGGCGCTGAAAGTCGACGTGCTCGGGTGCGTCGGAGACCGGGTGATATTGTACGCCGCGGATTAGCGCGCGGATGGGGTTCGTGCCGGAGTTGATCTCGTAGAGGCGGGACTGCCAGCCGGCTCGGCTCAACTCGCGGATCACGACCCGCGGGTCGAGCGAGATCAGGTCGGGTTCCTGTTTGCCGCCATAAATAACCGCAGGCACCTTGCCTGCGCGCCGAGTAGCCCGCGCCGCCCCCTTACCGCTTCGCGCGCGTACCTCGGCCTCGATTGTAACAACGTTGGCCATAGCATGCTCCTGAATGATAAACGCCGGCCTCCAGGGGTGCCGACGCGATGGGGCATGTAGCGTAAGGGTCGCTTTCGGGCAAGGCTTATGGCGCTATCGAACAGGGGAATCGGGTGAATGAGTACGTGACAAACCGCTAAAGTGCTGAATCTATGCCGATCCTCGATTCGCTAAACGGGGAACGGCAATGGACGGTGCAATATCGGACTGCGGCGCATTCGACGAAACGGTCGTCTTT
>NZ_CAIWTY010000103.1 GCF_903915725.1 uncultured Rhodopila sp. | reverse complement strand
GACCGCGGGCGAGCGGCGTCGGATCCAGCAGGAGCATCATGCGGTCGTAATGCAGGGTCAGGTTCTTCGTGACGGTGCGTTGCTCGCGCCAGGCGAGAATCTCGCCGAGGTCGTCCGCCTCGGTCAGCTTGCGGTGCAGGTGCCCGGCGCGGGCCACGGCCGCCTCGGTTTGCGCCGCATCCGCCCGCGCGCGCTCGGCCAGCAGCGCCGTTTTCAGCGCTTCGATGTCGTCCGGCAGTGCGGCGGGATCAGCGTCCATACAGCGGTTCGAATCACAAACGCCGGCAAATTAGTACCTTCTTTCGTTCCGCATGCGGATTCTTATGGCCTATCCGGCGGTCTGCGGTCGCCAGCTTTGTTGCGGCTTGCGCCAGTCAGTCGCCTCCAGCAAATAACCCATCTGCCCGGGCGTCAGAGACACCGCGCCTTCGACGGTTTGCGGCCAAATAAAATGACCACGATCCAAACGTTTTGCGTACAACGACAGGCCGAGGCCATTATGCCACAAGGCCTTAAACAGCGAACCGCTGCGCCCGCGGAAGATGTAAATGTCGCCCGCGAAAGGATCACGTCCCAGAGCTTGCTGCACCTACAAGGCCAGACCCCGCATGCCGCGACGCATGTCGGTATGTCCGGATGCGATCCAGATCCGCACGCCGGTCGGAATCGGGATCACCCGCGCAATGCCGTCAGCACGCGACGCAACGCGGCCAGGTTCACGTCACTGCCCACCCGCACCTGCCGCCCGTTGCCGAGTTCGATCTCGATCAGACCCGATGGCGGTCGAACCGGCGGGGGTGACGAATCGGATCGTGCGGTTGCCGTCGGTGGCGGTGTCTCGAACATCTTCACCGGCATGAAGACCGGCATCTCCGGCGCCACCAGAACACCCTACCAAGCCTGACGCCGCCCGATGAAGACCAAGCTCTCGCAGACGCCGTGTCGCGCAGCCACATTGCCGATCCGAGCGCCGGGTTCGCGCGTCTCGGCAACAATGCTAGACACCTGAAGTTGGGACTTGAGGTAATTGCTTGAGGTTTATCGAAGAACGGGGCGATGGAGGTGATCACCGGCCGGGAACGGCGTCGGCGGTGGAGCTTGGCGGAATCGCGTAGCAGCGGATTACCCCAGACGGCTCCCGGCGGAGGGATACGCCGCATCCCGGCCAAACAGGCGTGCGAAAACAAGAAGCGCAATAACACCGGCTGCAAGAACGCAAGGAATACTGAAAAAACGTGCCGATGCAGGGCTAACGCCAGCGATTCGGAACCACCCTGCCAACACATAAATATGAAGCGGGGGTGGTAGAGGCCGAGGTGCCCGACGATCGCCTCGCCATGGTATCGGACCAGCCTGGAGAACTGTGTCGAGAAACCTTCTCTACGGTAACAGACCGGCCTGCCGGTCTGCGATGTGGCCGCGGCGACGGCAGGGACGTTGTCGAGATTAAAGCGGCCGCCCGGCCTGTATCGTGAACAACAGCAGAAAAAGCGATATCGCAACGGCAGCAACAACCGCCTGGGCTAGGTGTCGAACGGCAAGAAGGGCCCCGGAACTATCTGGGGTCGATGCCGCCTCCCTAGCGTCAGGTTCAATTCTTGTCGAAATGAGCATTGATAATCTATCCAAATCGACGGGTTATTTCACGGGTGATATCGTGCTCGGCAACGGATGAGTGTCGAGCGTGACATCCCACGAATCGTGCCAAAGCTGCAAGAGCGTCGCTCCGCCGACGCCGCCGATACGGCAGCGGCTCGGTTCCCCGCTCCGGCGGCATTGACCATCGGCAACTCATCATCATTTGTTCGCGTGAACGGTAGCGAACGCGAGGCCGGCGGCGGCGGCCTTTCATGACAAATTCCATCACGACAGATATCTGCCGAACCGACAGGAAGCCGCCCGCGGACGGCATCACTGCTCGGCCGGCGTGTTACATATCAGCGCTTCCCCCCTGCGCGGCGAGGCGCCGATAAAACAAGCTGCCGCCCCTGGCGAATCAGCCGTGAAATGCCAGGATACAGGGTCGCCAACCGCCGCAGCGGGACGGTTGCCTTCCAGGAGGTGCTAGCCAAGATCTGTTCAAGTGCCACGTTCGCGGCCGCAAGCTGACCGCGCAACTCGATATCACGAGCGATCATGTCAGCGACGCGCTGTTGCGTGGCAGCTAGGCGCTTTTTCGCGGCGGCGAGGCGCTGTTGCGCGGCGGCGAGGTTCTCATGCTCGGCAGAGAGGCGATGCAGATCACTGCTCCAGAGTTGTTCGAGGCGTTGTAGAAGCGGCCGGTTCAGCACCTGTGCCGGCAGATCGGCGAGACCGGTGATCAGATCGGGAGTGGTGTGCGCCGCATGAAACATCATCAAATGTTGGCGAGCGCTCCGCTCCGGACCGGCTGGCATACCGCCTGTCGTTGCGGTGAGGGATCCAAATAAATGCTCCAGCCGAGACGCCAACGCATCGTCATAGAAGGCGAGACCGACGAACGTGGATGCATAGTCGCGGATAAAAATTTCGCCGCCGACGAGATGCGCGCCTAAATCCGCAACCAGCCGGCGAAGCGCGTCGCCGGAGGGGTAGAAGACATGTTCAAGCGAACTGTCAAACCAGACCCGACTATCGTGATGCGACGAGATATAGGGTAGCTCGAACAGCAGCACCCCGTCGGGCTTGAGCAGAGCGAGCGCGACCTCCATACCCTTACGCAAGTCGGCCAGATGCTCGAAAACGGCAATGGAGGTGACGATATCGAAGCTGCCACGGTATTCCCGCACTATGGCAGGGTCCAGCAGATCGTGTCCGAGAATCCGAATGTCGGCTTCCCTGGCAAGGGCAGCCATCCGCTCGTTCACCTCGATGCCGAACCGCTCAAATCTGGCGGGCAGTTTCGCTAACAGGGTACCGTCCGCGCAACCAATGTCCAGCGCCCGACCTTCGGGTTTGAGCAATACGACCAAAGCGGCGGCCCAGGATAGGCCATGCTCAGCCATGAACCGGTAATCTGTGTAACCGATCGTGTTATCGTCCGTTGCGCCCTGGTAATAGGCATCATCATAATAGGCGTCGAGCGCCTGCGGAATCGTTTCCACTACGCCAAGGCCGCAATCTTTGCATCCCAGGACGGCGACCCCATCGGCGCGGCGGCTCATCTCGGTAAACTGGTGACCGCCGCAGGCATTGCACCGGCGGTGTTGCTGTTGCTGTTGCTGTTGCTGTTGCTGTTGCTGTTGCTGTTTGGAGCCGACGGTCGCCGCCGCCGCATCCCTGTCAATCGGGTGTATCGGGAACTGCGGCACTAAATCGGTGAAAACAATTCCGAACCCCGCTGATGTTTGGGCAAAAGCCAGATTCGCTTCAGCAAACTGCCGTGCTCCCCGTCGAAGCCGAGACTGCAAATCAGGATTCTCCTTCAGTCTAAGTATCCGGTCCGCCACGGATTGGATCGACTTCGGCTCACATAGAAACCCGGTTTCTCCGTCGATAACCAACTCAGACAAACCTCCAACATCGAAGGCAATGACCGGAATGCCTTTAGCGAGCGCCTCAAGCACAACGATCGGTCGGCCATCGAAGCCAGAGGGCACCACCAAAACGTCATAGCAAGAAAGATACTCGGTCACATCGGGGACCAGGCCGGCAAAATGCAACCGGTCACCAAGGACATCGATTTGTATCTTCTGCTTCACGTCCTCTTCCAGCGGACCCGCGCCGGTCATAATGAAGCGAACGCCCAGCGAAGCCGGAATCAGACCAGCAATTTCCAGAAACGCCAAGGGACCTTTCTCTTCAGATAGGCGTCCGGAAAACCCGACTACGAAATCATCCGGCCGGAAATTCAGCCGCTCCAGTAAGCCTGGGGTCTTCTCGGAAACCACCAGTTTGTCCAGATCGACGCCGCTTCGCACCATGCGAACCCGTTCCGGGCTTTCGCCTTCGGCCAACAACCAGTCACGGACCTCAGTGTTTTCGACGAGAATCATGTCAAAAAGCCGGCGGTGGCGCCGGTTGTTATCCGCATGGCCGACGGTATTGAACAAAAGATCAACGGTCCGTAGTGCCGGAAACGCCTGCTTCAGTTCGGGAAGACTGTCATAGAAAAATGGACTTCCAACGATCCAGACAATGTCTACTTCTTTCACAAGAATCAAATATTCTACAAACTCCAACCAATATTCATCATCTAGGAAAAGCGGTAGGTGGTATATCTCTTTTGTGGAGACCTCGAACCATTCTGTCGTATCGCCGAAGCGCGCCTCGGTCGGTATCGTGGTCACAACCACAAATCTGAAGCCCAGCGCCGTTAAGTCTCGGACAACGTAGCTCAGCAGGCGTTCTCCGCCGCCCAAAATAAGAAAAGGCATCGCGATAAGGATGACGGGACCGCGGCGGTTCGTAATCGGCGAGGCGACGATGCTAGCAAGACTATGCGTAGGCTGGAACCGCTTGAAGGCGCGATCACGTGACCGGGCGAACGCGGCGCCGGTCAGGACGTCGGCGTTCAGTTCACGGATGGCTTCCGCTTGCACATCCAACGGCAGCACGGTCGCGCCGTTACTAAGGCTACCGTCTCCGTGATTGCGATAAAGCAGAAGTTCCTCACGTGTGATGTTGAAAATGCGCGCGCCCAGGGCGGCGAGCCTTACCCAGAAGCGCCAATCTTCGTGTACATGTGGCGATCCTGGCGCTGCATCTTGATATCCGCCGGCTTCCTCCCACAAGGACTTGCGAAACACCCCGGTGGTCGTGACGTGGTTCCCCGTAAGCATGTCAGAAAGGTCGGGAGCGGGCATGACGCTGTACACATCGTCCACCAAGCCGAAATGGCGCACCGAGCTGGAAACAACATCGTATCCAAGCCGTTCTAGCAAGAATACCGCTTTCTCGATATAAGTCGGCCGCAGAATGTCATCCGCGTCTAGACAACATATATACTTCCCCCTAGAGCGGTGTATCCCGAAATTACGGTTGTCTCCAGCCTTGCATGGTACGTCGCGAAAGAGCTTTATCAGCTTTGGATGATCGAGACTGGCGACGATCGACGCGGTCGTCCCGTCGGTCGACCCTCCTTCGACGACAATGACCTCGATACGGCTGAAGGTTTGCGAGACAGCCGACTCGAAGGCCTCACGTACGTATCGGCCATAATTGAAGCACGGGATGACGACGCTCACGAGAGGCAAATCGGCTGGCCAAGCAGATTCGGTGAAGAATTCCACCGGTGCTTGCCTCAAACGGCCATCTGCCGACCAGTTGCCTATGCGTCCCCGAAAATCGATGTGGAGTCGCAGCAGAATCCGCAGCAACCGGAAGTTTCCATTCCATAACAGGCGCAGACCTGTCGCAAGCCTGCGCTTGTTTACGGTGCGCCTGAGGATGGCGAAGCTCCGATACAAGCTGCGGTCTCGCGAAAGACCGCCCTCGCCCTTCTGCACGGAATTCATTGTCAGAGCGCCCTGGCCTATTCTTACACGATCACGTTAACAGAAAGCTCCTTCACATGGGAGACCCTTCCTCCCGTCGAGGTCGCGCTCAAGCCACTCGGGCAGACCCTCAGACCTACCTGCTATGGCCACCCAAGGGTGGGGCCGAGTCATATCCCGTCGGCGATCGGGTGGAGAACTGCAAACGTCCGGCCACGCCCACGAATCCCGTCAGTGTCGGAGAGATGGGTGCGGGGATCGCTGAGGAAGGCAACGCCACCGCTCATGTTAGTTTCGCAGAGCTTGAATGTGCCGATCGCCGAGCGTTGCGGACCTTTCGTGTCTGATAAAACGTCTACATTGTGCATGGACATATTCTGCTAAATGGCCTTCAGCGCACAAAATGTGGCACCCCATTGGCAGCCGTCGGTTGTAGCGATGAGCCTGTTTTGGTTTCCATACCTCCAACGTGGTCCGGTAGGTTGACGGGACGTCCGAATTGCCCTCGCATCCCTGAATAAAAACCTGACAGTAATGCCTTGCAGCGGCCGGGCTTACCGCGGTCGATAACAAGGTATGCCAAGACTTGGCATAGAAAGTAGCCCATCCAACGCATCTTCCAGGAGCGGGGAATGTAATCCCGCGATAACAATGCGGCTTGGTTCCTGGCATATAACGACAGTCGCCAGGCGGGTTGGATAGCGAACCTACCGGCCACCCCGATCCCAAGGCGGTGTGGCATGACAATGTCGTCCGCCAACCAGCACGTAAAGGATCGCGACCACGCGCGCATGCACCACTCCACGTCCGTTGCATCGACGAACAATTGGGCATCGAATAGGCCAACGTCGTCGATTGCCGCGAGAGGAATAAGGCTGCCAGACGAAATGACGAACCAGACCGCGCGCGCACGTCCGCTTGCCTGACGCGACGAGTGGAGGTGGACAGTTGGGGATTTATATGAAATCTTGCCGGTGGTAGGAGAAACGGGCCGCGGACCGACCACGGCCGGACGGTGTCCATTATGTACCAGTGCGTCGAGCATCTCTCCCAGGCGCCCAATCATCCCCGATTGCGGGCTTGAGTCCTGATCGAACAATATGATCCGGTCAGCACCCTTGGCCCGCGCGACCGTTACAATTTGTGAAAATGCGGCTCCTAAGCCAATATTCTCATAGCACGGCTGGTAAACGAATTCGGTGCCATTCGAAGCAGCCCGAAGGGTCGCGATGACACCGTCGTCCAGAAAGGAATTGGCGATAATCACGATGGTTGCTACCTCGGGAGCTATACGGGCAATAAGCCCTTCAAGAATCCGAATATCCGGCTCATGTGTTACTATACCGCAAGTAGGTTGATTCATGGCGATACACTCTGAGACAAAAAGCGCTGCTTATATCCGGTTCGCACTACAAACGGGATCGCGGCTGTCCAATGGTTGTGGCGTTTCGCCGCATGGCGCTCGACGGCTTGTCGGCCTTTGGAAGGCCCGGTGAATGTGTCGCCGGGGGCGATCCGGGATGACGACTTGGTGGGAAAGCCGCCGATACCATCCAGATCAGACAAAGGGTAAGCCGATTGGGTATGCGTCCGACGCCAAACGGCCGGGACACGAATCGACTTGCGGAGCGATGATTCGAGATGACGGCCACAGCGGATTAGCCAGCGATCACACGCCCTGGTCTTAACATGGGCCCGACGGCCGCTTTTGGCAACCGAACAATAACCGGAATTATGCTCGTAAGGCATTACTTGTTTCCGCGCAAATCGCGACTTGTTTCCGCGCAAATCACGCCTGAGTGTATGGCGATGTAGCCGAAAACACAAGAAATTTGTTCCGGGCCGCTGCGGTCTGATGCAGCGTGCTTTACCGACCGAACAAAAGACGAAATTGTCGCAGTACGTGATGGAATTGCAGGAGATAAGAACGCAGATCACTGGTGACCGTACAATTTTCTGGACAATCTCTGCCGCGGAGAATGACCGGCAATCCCGGCGAGATTAGCCTTCCTGTCGGGCAGCACAGGCTGCGGGACTAGGTGCCCTGTATCAAAGCCCTCGCCTCGGCCAGCAAACGCGGCAGCAAAACCGTGAAATCAGGTGATACTGGCGTCAACTGAACGGATCGAAGCCGCTCAGTACTGCCAGTCAGAATCGGCATGTCGTCGGGGCGCATCAGGGCGGGGTCTGGTTCAATACCGACCCTGGCACCGCTCGCCGCGATCAACCCGTCCAACAGGTCGCCGAGCCGATAGGCCCTGCCACTGCATACGTTGACCACTGGCCAGGGCCAATAGGGCATCGATGCCAACGCCAACAGCAGCCGCGCGGCTTCGTCGACATCCAGGAAGTCGCGTCGTGCCGACAGGTCGCCCACACGCATAACCGAGCCTGGTTTCAATCCGGCGATTCGCCGTGCGAACGAAGGCAGTGCCAACCCGCTCGGCATGCCCACGCCCACCGGATTGAACAGACGCGCGACGAGAACCTGCTGTCCGCGCATCGCCGCCGCTAAACCCGATAAGGTCTGAGCGTACTTCGCGACGGCATAGTCAGTCCGTGGCGCGCAAGGATAGGTTTCAACGACCGGTTGATTATCCTCGGGAACAATGCCGTATTCCGCGGCAGAACCAACCAGGATGATCCGAGGCGGCTCGCTCATGCCTGCAACCGCCGTTAGTAACTCAGCCGCCAGCACCGCATTGGTGTCTAGGCATGCACGCACGTCCGTTGCATGCGTAACGCCAGCACAATGCAGAACCACGTCCGGTCGGGCCATTAGAAGTGTCGCTGCGAAATCCGCCTGCGTCCAAGGCGATGGACCCAAGGCCACCTCGTCCGGACTGGAGGCTGTAAGAGACCGGGTAACGCGAGTTACAGTCCAGTCGGTCGCCGCTGCGGCAACATGCCGTCCCAGAAATCCGGTTGCACCCGTCAATAGCAGGCGCATGGTCACCCTTGGTTGCGCACGAAGGCTTGCGGATTGCGTTCAACGATTGCCTGGGCCTCGGCGAAATCCTCCGGCCGGCCAATGTCTAACCAGAAGCAATCCTGACTGTGGCATAAAACGTTCCGGCCAGACCGCTGCATCGCCTGCATCAGCGCCGGCATGTCCAGCGGCTCGCCCGGTACGACGAACGGCCTCACGGCGTCACGCCGCAATACATAGAAGCCCATGCTGACGAGGTGCTGATACGTTGGTTTCTCCTTATAGCCAATCATGCGCATGGTCTCATCCACCTCCAGCAACCCGAACTCCGAGCGAAGTTCGCGTCGATAGGTGCCGATGGTCGCGTCGGCGCGGCGCGCCCGATGGTCCGCTAGCATGGATCCCATATCAAGCGTGGTCAGCAGGTCGCCATTGGTCAGAAAGAAGTCTTCGCCGAGCCTGTCCAGCACCAGACCGATGGGCCCCGCCGTGCCTAAAGGCCGGTCTTCGACGCTGTAGGTAATGGAAAGGCCGAAGCGGCTACCGTCGCCAAAAAAGGCTTCCAACAGATGGCGGAGATGGTTGACCGCAAGAATCACCTTGGTGACGCCGGCGGCCCGAAGCTGATGCAACAGAATTTCCAGCACCGGCTTGTCACCGAGCGGCATAAGGGGCTTAGGGAATAGCGCCGAATAAGGATGCAGTCGAGAGCCCCTGCCCCCTGCCATGACGATCGCTTGCATCAGACGGTATATCTTTCGGGGGCGAACAATGCGGGATGGGCGCAGACGAACGCGATGGTGCTTCGCAGGCCTTCGTCCAATGAGGTCTCCGGCCGCCATTGCATGAGTCGAGCCGCCTTGCTGTTGTCCGAAACAAGCTGCCTCACTTCGCTCTTTTCGGGTCTGTCTCGCTCCGCATCATGCACGATCGGCTTACTGCACTTCATCAGATTGAGGATACGCGTAGCAAAGTCACCGATACTGAAGGATTCGCCGGTGCCCAGGTTAATCGTCTCACCTGGGATACCAGGTGTGGTCGCCGCACGAATGAATCCGTCAACCGTATCCCTGACATAAGTCATGTCCCGGTGCGGCGCGAGTGATCCCAGATGCACGGCGTCGCGGGACAACGCCTGGGAAATGATTGTTGGAATAAAGGCGCGGGCGGATTGCCTTGGGCCAAACGTGTTGAAGGGACGTATGGTGACCACCGGCGTGCCGAAGGACCGATAGTAGGATTCCGCGATTTTATCCGCCCCGATCTTGCTGGCCGAATAGGGCGATTGCCCCTGCAAAGGATGGTCCTCGTTGATGGGTATGCGCAATGCAGTACCGTAGACTTCGGAGGTGCTGGTATGCACGACGCGCTCGGTGCCCAACCGGCGAGCCGCCTCTAATACGTTCAAGGTGCCTTCGATATTGGTCCGAACATAGGATCGCGGTGCGACGTAGGAATACGGGATTGCGATCAAGGCGGCCAAATGCAGCACGATGTCCTGGCCTTCAACCGACCGAAACACGAAATCACTGTCCTCGATATTGCCTGCTGTGATGGCGATCCTGTCACGCAGCCCTAGCGGCAGAAAGGTCAGATTGCCGATAGACGATGTGGCGTTGTAATGCACCATCGCGGTTACCTTCGCGCCTGCATTTGCCAACGCTTCGGTCAGATGGCTGCCGATAAAGCCCGCGGCTCCTGTAATCAGGATGCGCTTACCGTTAATCATTTCCGCTCCTGCCGTGCGAGCGACGTTCTTTAGACGGTGTAGCTAAAGACTGCAACATTTGTACCTGCGCCGAACAGGGGAATCGGGTGAATGAGTACGTGACAAACCGCTAAAGTGCTGAATCTATGCCGATCCTCGATTCGCTAAACGGGGAACGGCAATGGACGGTGCAATATCGGACTGCGGCGCATTCGACGAAACGGTCGTCTTT
>NZ_CAIWTY010000102.1 GCF_903915725.1 uncultured Rhodopila sp. | reverse complement strand
TGCGCAAGACGGTCGATGTCGTGAACTATCCGGACGGCCGCTTCGCGGTTCAGTTCGAAGGGGTCTCGTTGCCGTTCAGGAAGTTCGACAAGATCCAGACCGTGGAACCCGGTGAGATCGTCGAGAACAAGCGGCTTGGCGGCACTGGCAATGGTCAGGCAGCAGCAGGACAGCTACGCGCCGAACCGGCGGCGTTATGACCCGGCGCGGCAGCGGCCGCCGAACAATCTGGAAGCCCCGGGCATGCCAACGAAGAGCCGGCCTCGGCGCGGCGGTCCGGCGCAGGCTCGATCGGACGGCGACCGACCCGCTGCGACGGCACCATGATGATGTGGGGTGGCGATGCGGGCCTCAAGGGCTGCGCTGCGCGCACCGGCAAGCCGGCTTCGGCCCTTGACCCCCTCATCGCCACCCCACGATTGGCCGACATGCCGTTTCGCAGAGGTGGGTTCGCCGCCGGCAGTGTCGCCGTTACGCAGTAACGCTAGCGCCCCCGTCCCCGGCGGCGGAGCGGCGGAGAGACCCCCTTTCGCCCGCGCCCCCGCAAGCGGGGGCTGTCGATAGCGTCTCGCGTTACGCCGTAACGGCGCGCAGGCGGGCGTGGCCGACCACCCGGCGATTGGCCGACATGCCGTTTCGCTGAAGTGGGTCCGCCGCCGGCAGCGGTGTCAACTCTACTTTGCGCGCTGTGACATTTCTAACGGGGAGAATTTGTGACTTTTCAAACGGGGAGCGACAAAAAATGGTGTAAGCGCAATATAGAGATGGCACCCCTTTGCAACATGGAGATGACACTCCTCCGGGTTTCGGGGTCCCGGGAGAGGCGTCATGGCGGTGCTGTCGATGAGCAAGCAGGAGTTCAGCCGGCTCGAGGTTTTGTTGCGGGTTCAGTCGGGGCGCCTGCGGGTCGAGGATGCCTGCATGCTGATCGGCCTGCGTCGCTGTCAGGTGTTTCGTCTGCTGACCGACGTCCGCACCCTCGCGCTGTCGATCGTGCGTGAGCGGTATGCCGACTTTGGGCCAACTTTTTTTGCGGAGAAGGACCCTTATTGAGTTGGCGTGTTGGTGGCAGCCAGTGAGTCCTGCACTGCCGCAAGGAGCACCCCGGGCGAGTATGGCTTGGCCAGCACAGGGTCGCGGTGGTCGTCCAGGTCCGCGACCAGCGGTTCGGCATTGCCGGTCACATAGACAACACGCAGGTCGGGCTGCCTCTGCCGTGCCCGACGAACGAATTCCGTACCACGCATACCCGGCATTGCGTAATCGACCAACGCAAGGTCGAAGTGACCATCCTGAATGGCCGCCAGCGCGGCTTCTCCGCTATCGGCTTGTCGGACGGCGTAGCCATCCTCCTCAAGGATAATGGCGTTGACCTCCCGCACCCCCGCCTCGTCGTCGACAATGAGGACCGTTGCGTTAGATGAAGTGGTCTGCCGCTCGTTCCTGACGACCACGCCATCATGGTCGGCATTCGCCGCGCGCGGCAGGAACACCTCGACCGTCGTGCCTTCGCCGGCTTGGCTTTTCAGGCGAGCTGTCCCGCGAAACTGCGAGGCAATGCCGAGGACCTGTGACAGACCGAGGCCACTGCCTTTGCCGATGTCCTTGGTTGTGAAGAACGGCTCGAAAGCTTTGGCCGCCACCTCCGGCGGCATGCCCGTGCCGTCGTCCTGCACGGCGACAACAACGTAGTCACCGGGGTCGAGGCCGGACGGCATATCCGTATCGCCGGTGCGCATGTTGCGTGTGGCGATGAGCAGCCGTCCGCCCGTGGGCATGGCGTCGCGAGCGTTGATGGCGAGGTTCAGCAGGATGGCTTCAAGCTGAGCCGGATCGCTCAGAGCAGGCCATAATCCTTCCGCCAGGTCAGTCTCGATCGTCATCAGGCCGCCGAGGGTGTGGTCCAGCAGGCTCCGCATGCCTGCGACCACCGAACTCGCGTCAACCGGCCGTGGGTGCACAATCTGCTTGCGTGCGAAGGCCAGCAACTGCCGCGTCAGTTCGGCGCCACGCGTCGCCGCCGTCAGCGCGGCATCGAGATACCTGCTCACGCGCTGATCTGGCAGGCGTCGCGCCAACAACTCGAGGTTTCCGATGACTACCGCGAGCAGATTGTTAAAGTCGTGGGCCACCCCGCCGGTGAGCTGGCCGACGGCTTCCAGCCGTTGCGCCTGCATCAATGCCGCCTCGGCTTTCTCCCGCTCCGCGATTTGCTTGGCTAGCTCCTCGGTGCGCTCAGTAACCCGCTGCTCAAGGATTTCCGAAAGACGCGCCTGCGCCGCCTGGATTTCCCTTCGTTCAGTCACGTCGATGACGATGCCGATGTAGCGGGAGACGTTACCGTCCACGTCGCGGACCGGCGCGCCCTGAACCTCGATCCAGCGGATGGCGCGGTCGGATGCGCGTCGGATCCGGCACTCGAACCGCCAGCCGGAAAACGTCTCCAGCGCGCCGCGGCGGATCTGATCCAAGCGCTCCCGGTCTTCCGGCACCACATGGCTCAGGAATTCGGCATTGCTCCACGAGCCGTCCGGCTGGTTATCGCCGAAGATGGCGGCGTGACGAAACGAACGCACCGCGTGGCCGGTCGCAAGCTCGAGTTCCCACGTGCCGATGCCTGCGGTTTCCGCCGCTAACCGCAGCCGCTCCTCGCTGCGCGCTAATGCCGCCTCGGCTTCGCGCTGCTCGGTGACATCGGTGTGCACGCCTACCCATTCCCGAATGCTGCTGTCGACCTGGAGCACGGGAACGGCGCGGATGGTGAAGTGGCGCCATAGGCCATCATGGCGCCGGACCCGGTGCTCAAAGACGAACGGTTTGCTGCCTGTCACCGCCGCGTTCCAGGCATCGATCGTCGGCCGGGCATCGTCAGGATGGACAGCCTGCGCCCAGCCGGAACCCTGATACTCTTCTTGGCTCTGCCCGGTCAGCGTCGACCAGCCCGGCTGTTCGCCAACCATCTCGCCAGCCGCGTTGTTCGTCCACAGGATGCCGTTGACCGCCTGTACCGCCGCCCGAAAGCGGGCTTCGCTCTCCGCCAAAATCCGTCCCGAGCGCCGCTGCTCGGTCACGTCCCGGAAGAACACGGTGACGCTGCCGTCCTCGGCAGGAAACAGCCGTCCTTCGAAATGCCGTCCTAGAGGCGGGTAGAAGCCTTAGGCGCTGTCAGGGCGCCCGTCGGTCTTGCAGCGCCGTAACGCGCCCCAGAAGTTGCCCCCGACAATTTCCGGGAACGCTTCCCAAAATGGCGTCCCGATCAAATTACGACCGCGTGCAACCAGCGCCTGAGCGTTGCCATTCAGATAGGAGATGCGCTCGTCAGGTGACACCACCAGGACGCCATCTCCGGTGCTTTCCAGCGCGATCCGCGTGGCGCGGTCACGCGCCTTGATCGCCTCGCGTTGGGCAGCAACGGTCAAATCGCCTAGTTTAGCGCGCCCGCGTTCAACATCCGCCGGTGCCCGAGAGACATCGCCTCGCAGACGTCCGGCTGCCTCAAGCAAGGCGGACCCGGTGGCAACCAGCAGATGGGCGATCAGGCCTCTCAACACGTACGCCTCCTCCGGGCGGCGGTCTTTGGTTGCGAATGGTCATAGTTTCGATAGCCAAGTTACACAGACCTATCACGAAGACCGGAGACCTCAAATCGACTGGATCAAACGCGTGTCGCTCGTAGAAACTCAAGGCCGGCCATAGCACCATGCGGCGCCGGTCAAATCCGGTAACGAGGCGGCGTCCCTATCCAAGAAGCGCTGGTTCATTGCGGTTGTAGGCTACGCCAGCGCCGCCGCGACGCTGGCGCCGGGTGCAGCCGTCACAAGCGCCTTTCTCGCTGCTGCGCAAACCGATCCAAATCCACGAGCTGGTCGGATGGCCGGCGCGTCAGGCGGAGCGTGCCGCCCAACCGAGCGATCTGCCCCACGCGAGCCTCAGTAAAGGAATCAGCCATATAGGATCCTATAGAGGAGCATAACACGTGATAACGCACCCTCCCGCGTGTTTCATGAGGTGGATCAGGGGCCAGCCAAGTCGCCATCCCGCTTGCCCGCAAGAGCACGCAACACATCGTCTGGCTCTATGACTTCATGGGCTCCGCCCACGATGCCACCCCCATCATAGCCGATTGCCAGTCTGCGGTGCGCGTCGCGATCGTCGACCACAACACCCGTCGTAACAGCAAGCTGAAGGCCGAGATCGCCGCCGAGCGCACCGCCTGCCGCACCATCCATATGCCCGACCCGGATAAGGTCGGGTTGGTGGAGGCGAGCCTCCCGGCCTTGCGGCCATCAGACGATCGGAGTGATTGATGGAGATCGGCCATGGATGGACGGCCAACCGGCAACGGTCCCCGCCGGACTTACACGAGGACGTCGGCGAGGCTGCCGGCATCGAGAACCCGCACGCCCCATTCCTCCAGGGTAGCGGTATCAGCCGCAAGCACACGATCGCGGACTGCGTCAGACAGCGGACCGTGCCGGCGTTCCAACTGGCGCAGGAGCAGGACCGCCTCTCCCTCTTGCCGTCCTTCATGCCTTCCTTCCCGGCGACCCTCGAGCAGCCAGTCCTGCTTCCACTGTTCGACACGGGCCGCCAGTAGAGTTCGCATCTCCAGCAAATCCTCCGGCAGCCGAGTCTCCAGGACGCTGGCTAAGCTGCCGGCATCGAGAACCCGCACACCCCACGCCTCCAGGGTGGCTCTATCAGCGGTGACCACACGATCCCGGACTTCGTCAGGCAGCGGCCCGAACCGGCGTTCCAACAGGCGCAACAGCACGGCCGCCTCGCCCTCTTGGCATCCTTCCTGCCTGCCTTCCTCGAAACCCTTGAGCCGCCAGTCCCGCTCCCACCTTTTGACCCTGGCCGCCAGAATATCGCGCAGCACCTGCAGATGTTCCAGAGCATGTTTCCCGGTCTCCACGACGTCGGCCAGGCTGCCGGCATCGGGAACCCGCGCACCCCATGCCTCCAGGGTGGCAGTATCGGCTGCGAGCACACGATCCCGGACTTCGTCAGGCAGCGGCCCGAACCGGCGTTCCAACAGGCGCAACAGCAGGGCCGCCTCGCCCTCTTGCCGTCCTTCCCGCCGTCCTTCCCGGCGGCCCTCAAGCAGCCAGTTCTGCTTCCATTCTTCCGCCCTGGCCGTCAGCATGTCGCGGTCCTCCAGTAAATCATTATCGCGCTGCCACTACTGTCCGGTTCGCTGAACCCGGCGCCGATTGCCGGATGTTCCGAGCTGCTACATCATATCAATCGATGGCGCGGCGCCCCACTCGCCGAAATTGAAGCGGCGTTCAATGCCCGCCGAGTTCACGTCGGCGGCGTGACGAGTGTGACGGACGGGTAGTAGGTCCGAAACCGTTGCACATCGCGCGTCAGCAGGGCCAGCTCGGTCACCATTGCATGCGCGCCGGCGAAGAAATCCGGTAGCACGCCGGTTCGCTTGCCGCCTGCGGTGCGATAGCGATGGAATACCTTAGCGGCCAGAAACAGCACCGCCCGTGGCTGCCCTGCCGGTTGTCAATGGAACCTTCAACCAGGACCTTTGCGATCTGGAGTAATGAGTCCGATGTGCGTTTCACAGCATCGGCTCAAGCCGGCCGGAGTTATCGCATTCTCGGATACTCACGGCCGCAACTCCGGCTGCTCGGCGTTCCGACTGCGCGGATGCACGTCTACGGTGACATCAACCTCCTGATCGAGTCCGGCGAGGATGGTCATAAGCCGGTCGATGGTGAAGCGGCCGAGATTTGCCTTGCGGATGCGCGAGAAATCCGCCGCGGCGATGCCGGTGAGTTCCTGTGCGGCCCGCACGGTGAGCTTGCGGTCGTCGAGCACCCCGATGATACGCGCCGCCAGAAGGGCCCGCAGTTGCTCGCGATCGGCGTCCGGATGGCCAAGATCGCGGAAAACGTTTCCGCTGCCGCGGATCATGTCAAAATCGTCGCTGCTCATTTCAGCCTCTCCTTCAGCCGCTTCAAGCGTTCATGAATCGGGTCGATCTCCTGCTTTGGCGTTTTGATCCCCGACTTCGACTTCTTCTGGAAAGCGTGGATGACCCAGATGTCGCTATCGATCTGCAACGCGTACACGACCCGGAACGCATCGCCCCGATGCCGCATCGCTAGTTCCATCACGCCTGAGCCGAAGCCGGTCAGCGGCTTGGCGACGTCCGGAATACGCCCTTCAGCGAGGATCGTAAGCGCCAGTCCCAACTCGATCTGCGCTCCTCTCGGGAAGTCCTCGAAATCCTTACGGGCCGCTTTGATCCAACTTATCGGGCGTGAGTTTATCAGCATGCATAGGTGCCGTTGTCATATCTGACAACAAATGTCAACAGCGAATTGTCTGTACCATTCCCTTTCCGACCACTCGCTCGGCTAGGATATGTGCCGGCCCGAACGACATCTCGGTCGGGCCAAGTGCCCCGGGCAGCGCGTGGCTGTCTACTGAGGCTGTCCACTACAGCCCAAGTTTGCCAGCCGGGCTGGCCTGGCTGAGCTTGGCCCGTCGC
Organism: uncultured Rhodopila sp.; assembly: GCF_903915725.1. Lineage (GTDB taxonomy): Bacteria > Pseudomonadota > Alphaproteobacteria > Acetobacterales > Acetobacteraceae > Rhodopila. The sequence continues at coordinate 4,053 of NZ_CAIWTY010000102.1, read as the reverse complement.
ACGTAGCTGCGCATCGTGGTCAGGCTCCGGTGCCGGGTGTGTCCCATGATCTCCTCGTCCGGGACTCCGTTGCGGTAGGCCGTCGTGACGAACCCCGCACGCAGCCCGTGCGGACTGACCGGTTCGGCCAGCGTGCCTTTCAAACCGGCCGCGGCGGCGCGCTTGAGCAGGATTTGGCGCACCCCGTCCGCACTCAGCCGGGCGCTCTCGACCGCGCCGCCGCGGTTGACTTTGCGGAACAGCGGGCCGGCGGTGACCTCGGCAAGGGTGAGCCAATCCTTCAGCGCGGCGACCGGGCAGGTCTCCTCGGCCCTTCCGCGCGGAATGGCGATTTCCGCACCTTCGCCCTGCTTGTCCGTCTTGGAGCGTTCGATCAGCAGCTTCAGCCCCTCGTCGGTCCAGGTGACGTGCTCGACGTTCAGCCCGACGAGTTCGAAGCGCCGCAGCGCACCGGCGAAGCCGAGCAGGAACAGCGCCCGGTCGCGGGCACCAGCGATGCCGGCACCCGCAGACCCGGCACAGCATGCGGACCTCGGTCGTGGTCAGCGCCGCCGCGCGCCGCGCCGGGGTGCCGTGCTTGCGGCCGATGCCGCGCAGTGTTTCGCGGATCGCCGGGTGCTTGGTGTCGAGCGGATGCCCGGCAACGCCGCAGGCGCGCGCGATGGCGGCAACTCGGCGGCGCAACGTTGGCATCGCATAGCCTTCCCCCGCAGCGGCGAGGTAGGCACCGACCGTTTCCGGTGTCGCCGGCATGGCGGTGAAGCCGTACTTCGTGCACCAAGCGTTGAAGTTGCGACATCGGTGGCGTAAGCCCGCAGCGTCGCCTCGGCATCAGCCCCATCCTGGTAGGCTTTGGACTTCGCCAACGCCATGGCTTTGCGTGCCGTCGGCGGCCTGGCGCCGTCCAGCCGTGCGATCTGCCGCTTGCGGGCTTCGGTTACGGAAATCAATCATGGGGGACCCTGTAGCACGGACTAAGACGCCATAACGCGCATTCCCGCGTCTTATATACGCCGCCAGTTTGGCCCGCACGGCCGCTGGAAGATGGAAGCTGTCAGGAGTCAAATCCGGAACGCTTCACTTACTCGCCGGCACCACAATCTTCGCCGCGAATCAGGCGAGATTTATGGCGGATCGGCTGCCGCCATCCTCGATCCGGATCTCAACGTGCGACTTTGGTGACCGTTGGTTCTGGCATCCCTTGCCATTCCAGGCGCCAAATCGCGCCTTGCCGTATGTTTTGGATCAAGACGGGATGGAACGCCACGAGACAGGTTCCCCCTGGGCGACGGACCGAGGGGTAAACAAGGCCGTTGCTGCCGGCGGCACGCAGCTCTCCGGCAAGTGCCTGGCCGGCCGGATATCCCACAGCCGGATCAGGATCGAGACAAGGTTCGATAGCATCCAGATCACATAGATCGTGGAATGGTCCGATGAAGTCCGCAAACAGTTCGCTGTAGTCAGTGGTATTTTCAAATCGTCCGACATCGGCCAGTGCGCGTGTAAGATGATAACAGACCTCAGCCAGCGAGGTTTCGCATTCGAACGCGCAATACCATGCCCCGCGATCCTCGCCGTTAAACCTGTTGCCTCCGGGGCGCGTATGCGAAAACGCTGCGTTGACCAGCGTATGGCTGGCCTTACCGAACACCAACTCATCCGGGCGTAAATCCGGGAGACCGCTTTGTTGGGCTCGTAGCCTGCCGCTTGTCGCGCTCTCCAGTTCGGCCAAGTCTTCGAGGACACCGTAGGTCGGCCCAAGCGCGTGCAGCACAGCCTCCTTGAGACGGCCCGTGGTGATCAGACGGACCGTATCTCGTTGGGCTAGGTCCACAATTTTGGGACTCACAGACCGCCTCGAAGCGCATCCACCAGGCGCCTGACGTCCAGCATCGTTGGAATCCCGCCGTCTATCATGACATCCACGGGTCGGCGGCCACCGAAGAGAGGATTCTTGTTTGGCAGCCGTACCCACTCATCGGCCAGCGGGAGCGAGAACAGAAGCCGCAAACCCTTGAAGATGCCGACCAGGGCGCTGGTCCGTGTCATTTCATCCTGCGAAAGCGTGCCGGACCATTCGCCCTTTTTCATTCGAAACCAGGTTCGCTCCGATATCGAGCCAAGCAGCGCACACATTTCGCCGCTGTTCAGGCGCCATAACTCTGCCAGACGAACAAGGCCCTCGATCGCAGAGCGGGACAGACGCTGGCGTGTGCCCTCGTCTGCGAGGTTCGGCATTGGCCGAAGGGCAAAGTCACCCCGGTCATCGAGAGGCTGTGCCAATGACACAATTTTTCTCCTACAGGTACCGCCACAAGGCAGAATATATACTGCCAATTGGCAGGATTTGCAAGGGTCATCTGCGATGCCACTCGTGAGGCTCTGCTGTCATGGTTCCTCGGTCATGTTCCAGCCCCTGCGTGTGGCCAAGTTCTGGATGGTGCCGACGACCAGCTAATGGGAGAGATCGCGCCGCCACCGCCGACACTGCTGGGCTGGAGGCGTGGGGCCTCCACCTGCTGGACGCCAAGAGTCTTGATCACGTGCTGCGATGAACCTCCGCAACTCCAGAGACGCCCTGCTACAACCCGAGCTTCCCGGCCGGGCTGGCTTGGCTGAGCTTGGCCCGCCGGACGTAACTGCGCATCGTCGTCAGGCTCCGGTGCCGGGTGTGCCCCATGATCTCCTCGTCCGGCACCCCGTTGCGGTAGGCCGTCGTCACGAACCCCGCACGCAGCCCGTGCGGACTGACCGGTTCGGCCAGCGTGCCCTTCAAACCGGCCGCGGCGGCGCGTTTGAGCAGAATCTGGCGTACCCCGTCCGCGCTCAGCCTGGCGCTCTCGACCGCGCCGCCGCGGTTGACCTTGCGGAACAGCGGTCCGGCTTTGATCTCGGCCAGGTCGAGCCACTCCTTCAGCGCGGCTACCGGGCAGGTTTCCTCGGCCTTTCCGCGCGGGATGGCGATTTCGGCGCCTTCGCCTTGCTTGTCCGTCTTGGAGCGCTCGATCAGCAGTTTCAGCCCCTCCTCGGTCCAGGTGACGTGCTCGATATTGAGCCCGACCAGTTCGGAACGGCGCAGCGCCCCGGCAAAGCCGAGCAGGAACAATGCGCGATCCCGGGTGCCGGCGAGGCCGGTGCCACAGGCCCGGCACAGCTTGCGAACCTCCGTCGTGGTCAGCGCCGCCGCCCGTCGCGCCGGAGCGCCATGTTTGCGGCCGATGCCGCGCAGGGTCTCGCGGATCGCCGGATGCTTGGTGTCGAGCGGATGCCCGGCAACGCCACAGGCCCGCGCGATGGCGGCGACCCGGCGGCGCAAGGTCGGCATCGCGTAGCCCTCCCCCGCCGCCGCGAGATAAGCGCCGACCGTTTCCGGCGTCGCCGGCATGGCGGTGAAGCCATACTTCGTGCACCAGGCCTCAAAGTTGGCGAGATCGGTGGCGTACGCCCGCAGGGTTGCCTCCGCGTCGGCCCCGTCCTGGTAGGCTTTGGATTGCGCCAGCGCCATGGCTTTGCGGGCCGTCGGCGGCTTGACGCCGTCCAGCCGTGCGATCTGCCGCTTGCGGGCCTCTATAACGGAATCGACCATGTGGGACCCCGTAGCACGGATTAAGACGCCATAACTCGCATTCCCGCGTGTTATTTAGCGCCGCGCCGGACGCGTGGGATCAGGCGCCAGCGATGGGTCCCGGCTCGCCCATCCGGTATCCTTTTCAGGTCAGCAACCGCGCGAGGGCCTCGGACTGCTCTACGAATTTCCGGGCATTGGTCTTTTGCAGCCGCACCAGGTTGTGCAGTTTCCACCGGATGCCGGGGAGATGTTCCAACTGCGCCTGCCCCAGCAACGGCCATTCCGGCTGGTTGGCGACGAGAGAAAGCAGGAATCGGCGTTCGTCGGCGTCCAGGCCTTGCTGGAGCTCGCGCACCAAGCGTTCACGAGCGGCCAGCAAGTCGGCCAGATCCACAGGTTCGGCGGTCATGCCTTTAAAGTTGCGTTCGTAGTCCTGGCTGACGTCGCGCAGCGATGGAAACAGGACCTCATGGACCGGCCGGTTG
>NZ_CAIWTY010000101.1 GCF_903915725.1 uncultured Rhodopila sp. | reverse complement strand
CAACCGGCCGGTCCATGAGGTCCTGTTTCCATCGCTGCGCGACGTCAGCCAGGACTACGAACGCAACTTTAAAGGCATGACCGCCGAACCTGTGGATCTGGCCGACTTGCTGGCCGCTCGTGAACGCTTGGTGCGCGAGCTGCAGCAAGGCCTGGACGCCGACGAACGCCGATTCCTGCTTTCTCTCGTCGCCAACCAGCCGGAATGGCGGTTGCTGGGGCTGGCGCAGTTGGAACATCTCCCCGGCATCCGGTGGAAACTGCACAACCTGGAGCGGCTGCAAAAGACCAATGCCCGAAAATTCGTAGAGCAGTCCGAGGCCCTCACCCGGTTGCTGACCTGAAAAGGACACGGGATGGGTGAGATGGGACCCTATCGCTGGCGTCTGATCCCACGCGTCGGGACAATCGCGGCGCGGCGCTAAATAACACGCCGGAATGCCCGTTATCGGGTGTGCTTTGCAACTCAAGGTAAGGTCAATCGGGCTTTCAGACGGGGCGTCATCCAGTTGAGAAACGCACGAAGCTTAAGCGGGACCGGCTTCCGCGGCGCGTAGATGATATGCACCGGAAGTGATTCCGGTTCGAACTCTTCCAGCACGATGGACAGTTTCCCCGCACGCTTCGCGGCATCCATCTTGTACGACATCACGCGAGCCAATCCCGCGCCCTCGATCGCCGCCAGCACGGCCGCTTCAGACGTATTGACGCACAACCGCGAGCGGATCGGCGCGATTCTGGCGCGACCGCCTCGCACAAATCTCCAGGCCGCAGGAATTGCATGATCGTCGATGGTAATGCAGTCATGCGTCGCCAGATCGCCGAGCTGCTTCGGATACCCGCGCGCGTTCAGGTATGCGGGGCTGGCGCAAACGACAATGCGGATCGAGCCAACGCGGGTGGCGATCATGTTGCTGTCCGGTAGTGTGCCGACGCGGATCGCGATATCGATGTTCTCTTCGCTGGTGTTGACGACGCGGTCGGTCAACATCAGCCGTAACGAAATGTCCGGGTAGGCTTCAAGGAATTCGGTGGCAAGCGGCAACAAATGCGTGTGCCCGAGGCCCCACGGCGTCGTCACCGCGAGTTCCCCTTTGGGCACTCGGTATTCCCCCGATACTTCCCGTTCCGCGTCATCAACCTGCTCAATGATGCGCTTGCAGGCGTCGATGTAGGCCCGCCCGGCATCGGTCAACGTGATCCGCCGCGAGGTGCGTTGAAAGAGTTGGGCTTTGAGGCGGGATTCGAGCTCGGCGACTTTGCGGCTGACGGTTGCGACCGGCGAGTTCAAACGACGCGACGCAGCCGAGATGCTGCCGGTCTCGGTCACGGCAATGATCACCGACATCGCCTCCAACCGGTCCATCGCCGCCTCGCCTTTCCAGATTTCGGGAAGTGTCTTCTCAATCCTATCGGCTGCCCGGTGGCACCGCAACGCGCTAGTTAGGTGTCCATGGGAGGGCCCGCATGACCGGACCGAACAACAAATGGCCAGCCGTTCGGGGTCCATCTCGCCGCACACTGATGATTGGCAGCGTCGCCGCGGCCTCGGCGTTGACAGCCGCAGCGGAGGCGAAAGACGCGAGCCGGCCGGTTGTCCCCTCAAGCGGAGTTCGCAGCGTGAGCACGATCAGGACACGGGACGGGACCGAGATTTACTACAAGGACTGGGGAGAGGGGCCACCCGTCCTCTTCAGTCACGGATGGCCGCTCAACGCCGATGTCTGGGACGACCAGATGATGTTTATGGCATCGCGCGGCTTCCGCTGTGTTGCCTTCGATCGCCGCGGCCACGGCCGATCGAGTCAGCCTTGGGACGGCAACAACTATGACAGCTTTGCCGCGGACCTCGCTGCACTGATCGATGCGCTCGACCTGAAGGGTGCCACCCTGGTTGGTCATTCGGCGGGCGCCGGGGACATCGCACGCTATATCGGACGGTATGGGACGGGGCGTGTTTCCGGCACGGTCCTGGTCTCGGCGATCCCGCCCCTGATGCTCAAGACGCCCGCCAATCCCGGCGGCGTTCCGATCGACGTCTTCGACGGTATCCGTGCCGGTGTTGCCGCCGATCGCGCCCAATTCTATCGCGATCTAGGAGACGGTCCGTTCTTCGGTGCCAACCGTCCGGGATCGAAGGTCTCGCAGGGCGTCAAGGATGCATTCTGGCTGTGGTGCATGCAGGTGAGCCTGCGGGCGTCGTACGAAGGCATCACGGCGTTCTCGGAAACGGACTTCACCGGGGACCTCAAGCGATTCGATGTTCCGACCCTGATCATCCACGGCGAGGACGACCAGAACGTTCCGATCGCGAACACGGCGCTGCTGTCTGCGAAGCTGATCCGGAAAGCGACATTGAAGGTTTATCCCGGCGCGCCGCACGGGCTGACGGTCACCCACAAGGACAAGTTCAACGACGATCTTCTGACATTCGTGAAAAGTTTGCCATCTGCGGAGTCCTTACGATGAGCATAGTAACGACAAAAGACGGTGTGGAAATATACTACAAGGACTGGGGCAAGGGCCAGCCCGTCGTGTTCAGCCACGGCTGGCCGCTGTCGGCCGATGACTGGGACGCGCAGATGCTGTTTTTCCTCGACAAGGGTTATCGTGTCATCGCGCATGATCGGCGCGGCCATGGCCGCTCTGCGCAGGTCGGCGATGGCCACGACATGGATCATTATGCCGACGATCTTGCCGCGGTGACGAGCCGTCTGGGTCTCGAGAACGCCATTCACGTGGGCCATTCGACCGGCGGCGGCGAGGTGGTGCGCTACCTCGCGCGGCACGGCGAGGGCCGCGTGGCGAAGGCCGCCATCATCAGCGCGGTGCCGCCATTGATGGTGAAAACCGAGGCAAATCCGCGGGGCTTGCCAAAGCAGGTTTTCGACGACTTTCAGGCGCAGCTTGCCGCCAATCGTTCGGAATTCTACCTCGCGATCGCGAGCGGTCCGTTCTACAATTACAACCGCCCGGACGCGAGGCCGTCCGAGGCCATCGTCCGAAACTGGTGGCGCCAGGGCATGATGGGCGGCGCCAAGGCGCATTACGACGGTATTGTTGCGTTTTCCCAAACCGATTTCACGGCGGATCTCAAGACGATCGGCGTGCCGGTGTTGGTGATGCACAGCGAGGACGACCAGATCGTTCCCTATGCGGACGCCGGGCCGCTGTCGGCCGAGCTGCTGAAGAACGGCGTGCTGAAGACCTACAAGTGTTTTCCCCACGGCATGCCGACGACACAGTCCGAGCGCATCAACGCCGACTTGCTGGCGTTTATTCAAGGCTGACAAACCGTTCCGAGAAGGGACCGTCATGCAACCCGCTCTCAAGGGGCTTGTCGTCATGGGCACCTGCACGCTGCTGGCCACCGGAGCCTCCGCCCAGGGTGCCAGGGACATTCGCGGTCCTTCGCCACTGGTCACCATTGAAAACGAACCGCCACCTAAGCTTATTGTCGACCCGCCGCTCGCTGAACAGTTGGCCAAGGGCCTCGTTTTCATCCAGTACCGGACGGAGAACCTGCGCGTGGTGCCTGTGTTCGGCAAAGGCGCCCTCGATGTGTCGCCGCGGATCGGACACCTGCATATCACCGTTGACGATCTGCCCTGGCACTTTGTCGATGCCAGCGGCGAGACGGTGATCGTGGTCGGCTTGCCGCCCGGTCCGCACAAGGTGCTGTTCGAGTTGGCGGATCCGACGCACCGGGTCATTACCAGCGAAACGGTGAAGTTTGTCGTGCCCGATCGCTAGGTGCGTTCCATCCAGGGTGGGAATCGATCCATGCCATTATCGAAAGCGGATCCATTGTCGCGACGGGGCTTCTGCCTGTGCTGCGCTGGCGCTGCTGTCACGGGTGGATGGCTGACACCGCGTGAAGCCTTTGCGGAGGCGCGCGGCATCGTCAGCCTGATCAAGGACAGCGCTGCCGCCTCGCCGATCGTTACGAATAGGTTACGCAACAATATCAGCGTGCTTGAAGGTTCCGGGGGCACCGTCGCAGTGCTGACAGGCGCCGACGGCAAGGTGCTGATCGACGCGGGCATCGCTGTCTCGCGCCCGCAAATGACCAAGGCGCTTGCTGATATCGGCGCCGATCCAATTACACATCTGGTCAATACACACTGGCACTTTGATCACACCGACGGCAATGCCTGGCTCAACGCCGCCGGTGCGAAGATCATTGCGCAAGAGAATACCCGCAAATACCTGTCCCGCGTTCAACGTGTGGCCGACTGGGACTACAATTTTCTCGCACCGCCGCCGGGCGGAATGCCGACCGAGGTATTTGCAGGCGAACGCAGTCTCAAGCTGAACGGGTCGACGATTGTGCTCAGACAGTACGGTCCGGCGCATACCGACAGCGATATTTCCGTGACGTTTGTCGAGGCGAATGTCGTCCATGTCGCCGACACATTCTGGAATGGCGTCTATCCGTTCGTCGACTATTCGACCGGCGGCAGCGTCGACGGGATGATCGCGGCGTCCGATGCCAATCTCGCGGCGGCGTCCGACGACACCATCATTATCGCCGGCCATGGCAAGGCTGTGGGAACCAAAGCCGAGCTTCAGCAATTCCGCGACATGCTCGTCGCCGTTCGTGACGCGGTCAGTGCGCTCAAGCGGCAAGGACGCTCGCGCGGTGAAACCGTTGCGGCCAAGCCGACAGCCGCATTTGACGCCAGGTTCGGCAATTTCGTCATCGATCCGGACTTCTTCACCAGGCTGGTTTACGACAGTGTCTGACCACGGATTCCTTCATTTCAAACTCGGAGGCTGAATTGAAGCACATTGATCTGGCCGATACGCCAATTGCCCTTGACCGCCGGCGGTTCTCTTTTGGCCTGCCGCTGCTGGCGGCCGGCGCCGCTTATCTGCAACAGATGCCTGCGGCAACGGCATCGCCGGCCGGCCACGTTCCGATAGTAACGCACTATCGGACCAAAACGATTGACAGCATCAAGATCTTTTATCGCGAAGCGGGCCCGGCCAACGCTCCGGTCGTGCTGTTGCTGCACGGCTTCCCGACCTCGTCACACATGTTTCGCAATCTGATTCCGGAACTAGCCGATCGGTATCATGTGATCGCACCGGATTACCCAGGCTACGGGCAGAGCGATATGCCCGATCGCGCAACGTTTTCCTACACTTTCGACCGATTCGGGGAGTTGGTCGATGGCCTGCTCGACCAGCTTGGTGTCAGACGCTATGCGATGTACGTGATGGACTATGGCGCGCCAGTCGGCTGGCGTCTCGCGCTCAAGCATCCCGAGCGCGTCACCGCGCTGATCGTGCAGAACGGGAATGCCTATGACGAAGGGCTTAAGGCGTTCTGGGACCCGATCAAGGCCTATTGGTCCGACCATTCGGAAGCGCATCGCAAGGCGCTTTATGTGCTGGTGGCGCCGGAGACGACGAAGTTCCAGTATACGGATGGAGTCAGCGATGTCAGCCGAATTGCGCCGGACAACTGGGTCTATGACCAGGCGCTGCTGGACCGGCCCGGAAACGCCGAAATCCAGATGGATTTGTTCTACGACTATCGAACCAATCTGCCGCTTTATCCCGAGGTGCAGGCCTATTTTCGCAAGCACCAGCCGCCCGTATTGATTGTCTGGGGCAAGAACGACAAGATTTTCCCTGCCGACGGGGCCTATCCCTACAAGCGCGATCTTCCCGAGGTCGAGTTTCACCTCATCGACACCGGGCATTTTGCGCTCGAGGACAAAGCCGACGAAATGGTGCCGCTGATCCGCGATTTCCTCGGTCGCAAGGTCTCGTCTTGAAGTTGATGTAGCATGCGATGGGTTGCCGCGGCGTTGGACATCGGGAGGTTGCTTGATGAGCGTGGTCGTATCGGTCAACGTCGGGTTGCCTCGGGACGTAGCGTGGCAGGGCAGGACGGTCCGGACTGCGATCTGGAAGACGCCCGTGCAGCGACGGATTTTCGCCGGCAGGCTGAATCTCGCCGGCGACGGCCAAGGCGACCTGGGCGGCCATGGCGGCGAACAACGTGCAATCATGGTTTACCAACTCGAATCCTACCGCTACTGGTCGAACTACCTTGAGCGGTCGGATCTTGTGCCGGGGATTTTCGGCGAAAACCTCACTGTCGAGGGCCTCGCCGATGCCGAAGTTTGCATCGGTGATCGCTTCAGGATTGGCACCGTCATCGTCGAGGTCAGCCAGCCACGCGACACCTGCTACCGTGTCGGCATCAGGCTGGAACGTCCGGAGATGCCGGCGTTGCTGGTGGCGCACCGCCGGCCCGGTTTCTATTTCCGGGTCATACAGGAGGGTGAACTCGGTGCCGGCGATCGCATCGAGAAGCTCTCCGACGGCCCGGAGCGTATAACGGTCACCGAGATCGATGCCCTTCTCTACTCGGCTGAGCACCCCCTCGAGGCCTTGCGCCGGGCAGCCCGCATTCCGGCGCTCAGCCCCGGGTGGCAACGCTCAATGCAGGGGCTGGCCGAAGCTGCCGAAGCGGGAGGCACGACGGGCAACGCCGGCCTCGGGGCCGGAGCGTCGGCGCCCCTCGCATGGCAGGGCTTCCGCCCGCTTGTGATCGCGACCTTACGCGAGGAGAGCGCGGACGTCCGATCGTTCGAGTTCACCGCCGAAGATCGCACGCCGCTGCCACCTTCCTTGCCGGGCCAACATGTCGCGGTCCGCGTACAACCGAACCCGGATGGTCCCGCTGTCACACGGAACTATTCGCTGTGCGGTCCACCCGGGAACCCAACCTATCGGATTGGCGTCAAGAACGAACACGGTCTCGCAAGCAGCCTTCTCCACCAAATCGTCCACGCCGGAGGTCGCCTGGAGGTCAGCGCGCCGCGCGGCTCGTTTACCCTTGCGGCCGGTCCGTCGCCCGTCGTGCTCATCAGCGCCGGTATCGGCGTCACACCGATGCTGGCGATGCTGCATGCCGGGGCGGCGACGGACGCCGAGACGCCCCGGCAGGTTTGGTGGCTGCATTCAGCCCGCGACCGGGCGCACCATGCGTTTGCCCGGGAAGCCGACGAGCTGCTTGGCGCGCTGCGGATGTCCCATCGCTGCGTGGTCTACAGCCGGCCTGCACCTGAAGACAGGCCCGGCCAAACATTTGATCGGCCAGGTCATCTTTCGCCGGAGCTGCTTCAGGAGATCGGGGTTCCTGAAGATGCCGACTTCTACCTGTGCGGTCCACCGCGCTTTCTTGAGGATTTTCAGAAGGGGCTGGCGGCCCGCGGCATCCCCCGGTCCAAAATCCGCGTCGAAGCGTTTGGGCCGGCGCCTGCCCTTACGCCCGGTATCGCCGGTCTTGCGACAACCTTGCCACATCGCCCTGACGGGGCTGAAGGCGGCGGACCTACGGTAACGTTCCTGCGCAGCGGTCTGGCAGTGCCGTGGGACACGCGCTTCGGCAGCCTGCTGGAACTGGCCGAAGCCTGCGCCGTTCCGGTGCGCTGGTCCTGCCGTTCAGGCGTCTGCCACAACTGCGAAAGCGGCTTGATTGAAGGCGAGGTCGTTTACGTGCCGGAACCGCTGGATCCGCCAGCCGAAGGCAATGTGCTGATCTGCTGCGCAACGCCAACAACTGCGGTCGAGATTGATCTGTAGAGGCATCATCCTCGCCCGACTTCGGCAGTAGACCGGGCCTCGCAACGCGCCACGGGCCCGCCTGACCCAAACGGACTGGAGACGATTCATGAACCAGCAAACGCTTGCCTATCAGGCCGACGGCCTCGAGATGCGAGGGCAGCTTTTCTTCGAACCGGCCGCTGCTACTCGTGCTGCTGTGCGCGTCTTCCCGGAGGCGTTCGGCCTTGGCGAGAACGCGCTCCGGCACGCGAAGCAGTTGGCGGAAGCTGGCTATGTCGCCCTTGCCTGCGATCTGCATGGCGATGGCAGGTTCATCGACGATCTGCCGGAGGCGCTGGCTCTGGTGCAGCCGCTTTTCGACGATCCCAAACGAACGCGCGCGCGTGCAGTCGCAGCAACGGAGGCGCTTGCAGCCCGCCCGGAAGTTGACCCTTCACGCATGGCGGCGATCGGCTTCTGCTTCAACATGTTGCTTGAGCTCGCGCGTTCGGGCGCCGACCTGAAAGCCGCAGTCGGGTTCCACACCTGCCTGGGCACCAAGGCGCAGCCGATCGAACCTGGCACGATCAAGGGGCGAGTCCTGGTCTGCATCGGAGCCGATGACCCGATCATCTCCGTCGAGCAACGTGCCGACTTCGAGGCGGAGATGCGCCGCGTCAAAGCGGACTGGAGCATGGAAATTTACGGCGGAACCGTCCACAGTTTCACCAGCCCTGATGCCGATCGGCGGGGTATGCCGGACACGATTCGCTACAGCCCTGTTGCAGCCGCTCGGTCACGGGCGTCCATGCTGGCACTGTTCCCGACGACGCTGGCCGAGCGGACTGACGCGGCCGGACCTGGTACTGTCGGATCGGACCGATCCGCATCCATCCGATGAGCACGATCATCCACGCATATAGCGGCGGTCGTGATCGGGAGGTCGCCAATCTCATTTTGTCCATCCAGAACGGAGAGGCTGGACTTAGCCTGAGCGTGGAAGATCAACCCGATCTTCTGGACATCGCCAGCACGTACCGCGATGGCGGCTTTTGGATCGCTGTCGATCGTCGGCACGATCGGCCTTCTGGCTTACGGATGCATCGGTATCCTGAAGAAGTTCTTTGTGGCTGCGTCCTTTCGCGGTCGCGGCGGACCGGCCTTCGATTTGCTGAATGACTTGCTGCATCGGGCGCGCGAGCTTGGGATGACGGACATCGTACTTGATACCCCCTCCGTCGCAACGCGGTCGCACGCGTTTTACGCAAGGAACGGCTTCAAACCAGCCAGTCCAGGCGAGTTGCCCGCGGGTTACAGATATCACGTCCGGGACAGCCTTCTGTTCCGGCGACATCTGGGGGGCTCCTTATGAGCCAGGAAGAACATCCGCCTCGCAGGCCAGTTGCTCGCCGGTATGAGTCAAGGTTCGGAGCCTAACGAGATCGCTGCGCTATTCAGTGCGGAGGTCCGGGGCATCATAGCGGACAACGACCGGGCCCTAGTTATCGGGGAACTCGCTTCAAGGGTTAAAATCGAGCGCGAAAATCATCGAGAAGGAAAACGAAATGAAAACGCAATTGCCGATCGATGCTCCGGGACTTCTCAGCGTCGTGCCAGCACTTGGCGAGACACCCGTTTTCCAACCGGGCCAGCAGGTCAGGGTCCTGCAGCGGTTCCCGCTCGGTCATTACCGGGTGCCTCTGTATCTTCGTGGCAGGACCGGCATCGTTGAGCGGCTGGTCCAACCTGCTATCGACAATGAGGAGGAGGGATTTGGCCGCAACGCCGGCGTGAAGCGACATTACTACCGGATCGCCGTCCCCCTCTCCGACATCTGGGCCGGCTACGCCGGCAGCCACCGCGACCGCCTGTACATCGAAGTTTTCGAAACCTGGCTGGAGGCCGCTCATAATGCATGACCACGATCATGACCATGCCCATCAGGAGATCGGCGCGACGGAGACCGGAGCCGGCGCTTGTCAGTTCGCGCCGCGGATCAGCCGCTGGACCGGCCGCTGTGGGGTGCGACCGGCCTGCGGCGCTGGCGCGCTGCTTTCGCTTCCGGCGCTGACTCGGCTGCGGTTCATCGCCCCGGGAACAGCCGGCAGGCCGGCCCCAGATCGCGCTACACGGCCTCCTTCAATTCCTTGGCCGGGCGAAACGCAATCTTTCTGCTTGCCGCGACCGCGACGGATTCGCCGGTCGCCGGGTTACGCGCGGTGCGCGCCGGCCGGTCCCGCACCTGCAGGATGCCGAGGCCGTTCAGGCGGATTTTGTCCCCCTTGACGAGCTGCCGGGTGATGAGCGCCACGAAATCGTCCAGGACGCCTTCGGCGGCCTTTTTCGTCAGGTCATGTCCTTCCGCCAGTTCGGCGGCGATATGCTTCAGCGTGATCGTGGCTTGCGGCGCGGCCTTTGCCGGGACCGCCCGCTTGGCGGAAGCAGCGGCCTTTTTTACCGGCGTGGCAGCCTTGCTTGCCGGCGCAGCCGCTTTTTTCGCTGCTCCCTTCGCAGGAGCCGCGGTCTTCGTGGCGGCAGGGGCCGATTTCTTGGCGGGCGGCATCGCGATCTCCTCGGAAAAGCTTTCGAAGCGGCAACCTGCTCGCGCTGCTTGGATTCGGACAACAACGGCCAGCGCCTCACGCGCACGATCCAAGATCAGTTCGATGGTCAGCCTGTTGTCACCGTATCGAGCAACCGCGGGCAGCATACCGTCCTCGATACTGTCGATGCAGCATCGCGGCGAATTCGGCCATACCACTCCGAACGGTCCCGCTCTCAAGCCGCCCGCTGTCGCCTTTTTCTCGCATCGCCCCCCCGCGGCCGGGCAGGCGGAGACCGCAAGCCGGTCTCGAACCCTATTGCGAAGTCGCACACGTAGGGCCCGTCGGGTCCGCCACTTATAAGGGGCTTGTGCTGGAACCTCGGCCTGACGGGTATCGGGTTCGATGGGCCGGTCCGTCGCCATGGTTACGTTCGCGATGCCACGCGCGGAGATAGACCGGCGGGGTGCTCAATGGCTTTTGGCGACGATACATGCAGTGTTGCTGCCCCCGAAACGCGAGAGCATCGAGCAGGCGCGCGATCGGGGGAAAGAGCGCCTGCTCGGACTGCCCGAACCCGTGTGGGATGCGACTGTCGGGGCAAAACCGTAGAATGTTTTTGGTGCTGGGGACAATGACGATCTGATGTAAGCGGCGATACCCGTGCGCAAAGGCATTGTTCGAGTTGCAGACGGCAGTCGTGTGATGGACAAACGTTGGCATCGCTGTCCATCCATTCCAGGCGTGGACCGTGCAAGCTGTCGCCCGCCGTCGCCGTCTTTTGGCAGGACGCCTGTCGTCCCGGCCCCCCTGCGCAATGCCGGACAGGCCGCGGCTAGACCATGATCGGCCGCAACGAGGCCGGACGCAGGCGCGAGAGGGATTTCGGTGCTATTACACAGACCCCGAGCTGACCCGATCAACATGATTCCGTCGGCGGGTGAGTAACTACGTATGACGCTTCAGATCATGCGGTCGTATCAAACATCCCGCAACCGGGTGACTGACCTTACACCACGGCGTAAAATGCGATGGGGGAGCTTCACGAACACTTTCGGCCTGTACAGCCGACGCTAACCCCGCAACAACCACCAGGGCCACGGTTGCGAAAATCATCGTTTCATGCGTGTGTTATACCCTGACTCCGCGGGAACCCGAAAAAATCCCTTGCGAATCAGTTCTGCTGCGATTCTGGTCCGTGCATGATCCGCGCCGGCTTCCTCGACCCCGAATCGCGTAAAGACCTGATCGAACTGGCCCGTGACGGGTCGGT
>NZ_CAIWTY010000100.1 GCF_903915725.1 uncultured Rhodopila sp. | reverse complement strand
TCCTCGCCGCGGACCTCGACGCGCCGTCCGTGGTGGACGCGGCCGGGCGTAAAGGGCGCCCGTGTCACATCGACGCCGGCAACCAGCCTTCAATGTTTCCAGATACTTGAAGAGGAGGTGCATAATGGACCGGGCGTCGCCGGCGGTTTCATGGCCCGTTCGGCGGCGTTGTTCGACATTTCGAGGCGGCCATTGGCGATATAGCGGCTCAACCCCTTCCAGCGAGACAGCGCATAGCGGATGGCCTTGGCAAGCGCGCTCTTGCCGCTCACCCGGGTGAGCGAGGTTTCGAGGAAGGTCTTCAACTGCGCCAGCAGCGGCTCGGCGTGTTCGGTGCGCACGGCGGCACGCTGCTCGGGAGGACGTCCGCGGATGCTGCTCTCGATGGCGAACAGGGCGGCGATCCGCTCCAGAGCCTCCAAAGCGATTGGCGAAGCGGTGGCGTGGTGCACGTCGTAAAATTTCCGTCGTGCGTGACTCCAGCAAGAAACTTCGATCAGCTGCGGGTCGCCGCCCGGGACGGTGGGCTGGTAGAGCCTGTCGAAGCCGGCATAGCCGTCGGCATGCAGGAACCCGTGGCAGGTGTCGAGCAGCGCCTCGGCACGGATGCCCTTGCGATCCGGTGCGTAGAGGTAGAACGCCGCCGGTGGCACGGCCGATCCCCAAGGCCGCTCATCGCGCAGCACCACCCAGAGCCGTCCGGTCCTGGTCTTGCCTTCGCCTGGTGCCAGCACCGGGACAGTGGTGTCGTCGGCGTGCAGCACGCGGCCGGCGCGGATGTGCCGGCCGATGGCCTCGGCCAGCGGCGAGAGCAGGAACTCGGCCCGCCCGACCCAGTCGGCGAGGGTGGCGCGGTCGAGTTCGACGCCTTCGCGGGCATAGATGACGGACTGGCGGTGCAGCGGGGTGTGGTCGCAGAACTTCGAGACCAGCACATGTGCGATCAAGCCCGGCCCGGGCCGTCCGCGCTCGATCGGCAGCGTCGGCATCGGCGCCTGCACGATGGTCTCGCAGGACCGGCAGCTCAGCTTCGGCCGCAGGTGAGAGATCACCTTGAAGCTGGACGGGACGTATTCGAGCACTTCGCGCTCGTCCTGGCCGATGCGGCTGAAGGTCGTGCCGCCGCAGCCCGGGCAGGTGCAGGCTGGCTCGTGGATGACGGTCTCACGCGGCAGGTGCTCGGGCAGCGGCCGGCGGACCGGCTGGCGGCGCTGGCCTGGCTTGGCCGGGGTGGCGGGATCGTTCCGGGCGGCCGGATCGATTGCGCGGGCGCGGGCGTCTTGGGCGGCGACATCTTCTTCGAGGCCGCTGATCAGCAGTTCGAGCTGTTCGATGTCGTGATCGAGCTTTTCCGAAGAGCGGCCGAAGCGTGCGCGCCGCAGCACCGCCAGCTGCATCTTCAGCTTTTCAATGTGCAGCGTCTTGGCGTGGATCTCGGCGGCATTGGCGGCGAGCTCGATCTCCTTGCGCGCCAGTTCGGCCTGTAGGGCGGCGGCAAAGAGTTGCAGCGCCTGCGGGTCGGTCGGCAGAGGATGATGCGCCAAGGACATGCCGATGATTTACAAAATATGCAGTCTAAAGGAAATACATTCAAATAACGACTCACGCAATCGTTACGCAACAATAGGCTTGCGCGGCGGCTCTACAGCCACCGTTCGCCGCCAATCCATCGCCTCGAGCAGCAGAGCCAGCTGCGCGGCTGTCAGCACCATTGCACCGTCGACAATCGGCGGCCAGACGAACTTGTTGCTTTCCAGCCGCTTGGCGAACAGACACAGGCCGGTGCCGTCGTAATACAAAATCTTCAGGTAGTCCGCTCTCTTGCTGCGGAAAAGAAACAAATGACCCGAGAACGGATCACCAT
>NZ_CAIWTY010000099.1 GCF_903915725.1 uncultured Rhodopila sp. | reverse complement strand
TCGGCGGCTGCCCACAAGCTTCACAGCACCGCAGCAACATCAAGGATTGATTTTGATTCCGGGAAAGGTGCAACCTTCAGCCGGCAATCAGCCCTTAGCTTATTCTTCCCGGAACCTGTCCAAACGACCGGGACCATCGCAGATGGCATCATCTCGATAAGCCGCATCAGATGGGTGACGGGCCTTAGCGAGCTTTCGCTGAAGTGGCGGTTTGAGAATCATTCCATGGATGCCGTAATCCAAGAACTTGGAATTGGAACGAAGACCAAGCCCTTGGTGCTCCCGGAAACCAACGAAATGTGGCGTCATACCTTCGATGGCTTTGATGCCGTGCGTAACGAGGCACGCTGTTTGGTCGCCGCCTGCTACATCGTAATTGCCTATCTGTCCGGGATGCGCGACTCCGAAGTTCAGGACATGCGACGCGGTTGCTACCGCGTCCGCAAGGATGCAAATGGACTCATCGTTCGCCATAAGGTCGTCAGCATTGCCTATAAAGGCATCGGCGTAAAGCGAGGAGAGACGGGACTGAAGAGGACCTGGGTTGTCTTGGCTCAGGTGGGGAAGGCGGTGACCGTACTTGAGGAACTGCTTGCAGACACGCACAAAAGGACCGATACTGACGCACTGTTTATGAATCCGATTTACCAACTGGCAGACAACAATGCCATCGCGGGCCGGATGAACGACTACTTACGGAGCTTCATCGCGAAAATTGCGCATGATCTCGAACCACGTCTTGGCGACAAGCTGAGCATCCCACGGATTCCGAAACACGCGGGAGTTCTGCCACACGTGACGACGCGCATGTTCCGCAGGACCATCGCCTGGCACATCGCGAACCAGCCCTTTGGCATCATCGCAGGGATGATCCAATACGGCCACAGCTCGCAATTGATGTTCGAGGGGTATGCTGGAACCTCAGCATCCGGCTTTAGGGCAGAAGTGGAGGCCGAGCAAGCGATGGCCAGGAAGGCCGACATCCTTGAGGCGTACGAGGACAGCAAGCGAGGCATAAAGCCGTCTGGGCCCATGGCCGAAACACTTGAGTCCGAGTTTCGGAACATCAGGGAGGAAATTGGTGATTTTCCGGGCGTGATTGTGGATCAGCGGCGTCGGGAGAAGATGCTGGAACATCTGCGGACCCGCTTACATCCGGGCTTATTGGCTGACTGTTTCTTCTCAGCGGCGGAGGCCAAGTGTCTGGCACACCTGAAACCGGACGAGCGTGCGGAGCCGGTCACCGGCCTCTGCAACCCCGACTGCCCCAATGCCTGCTGGCTGAAAAAACATCTCAAGGTTTGGGAGCACAAACTGGAGGACACGCGGCGCTTGGGTTGTCGTAACCGGATCTCACCCATTCAGCGCGGCATCCTGAAGACCGCCGCATCGCGCTACGAACGCATCATTTCAAGCATCAAGGAGGCTTCGGGTGCCGGTAAAATCGACCGCTTGTGACGCGCTCCGTGCCGCTATGCGGCGACTTCTGGACGGATCCGCCGAACAGACGAACGGTAAATTAACCTGGGCGAACGTTTTCCGGGAGGCTGGCGTTCCCAGGGCGACTGCAAATCGTGCCAATGAGGTCATCGCGGAGTGGCATGCAACCATCGCGGCGCGAACCGAGCAAGTGCCGTCCGACCAAGTGCCCGGGCAGCCGCCTGGACAGGAAAACGAACGCGCGGGGCGAAGCGCCGCCACGAACCGCGATCTCCGCAGGACTGTTGAGGTTATGGCGACCCACATTCAGGCAATTACCCTGGCTCTGCGACGATCGGAACAGGAGGTTGACAGACTCCGCGATGATACCGCTCGCCTCCAGGTCGAATTGGCTCATTTCCAAGGCTCGGCGAACGTAACAGCCTTCCCGTCAAGGAAACAGTGATGGCGCAGCACTCCATTATTCCGCAATTTCTAGAGCGGCTAGAGCCAATCCTCGAAAACGCGCGACGGAAATGGCTTGGCCAACCGGATGGTGAGCGAACACCCACACTGCCGGTCAACCCGCAAGGGCAGATTCACGTCGGCAAGCTTTTGGAGATGATGGGTTACGATATCGAGAAATATCGGCAGCACTTCAGGAAGGCTGAACTCAAGAGTCCGGTAAATGCGATCTGTCGGGAACAGGGAATCAAGGGTATCGCGGAAGAAGGTGTCATTGCCTCAGCCGAAGTCGCCGTGAGGAAGGTCATCGCCCTGCAGGGTGCCGACAATAACCGTCTGGCCGAGCAGTTGGCAGAGGCCCAGGCAACTATCGTTCGGCAGCGAAAGCGCGTGGCCGAGCTTGAGGGACAACTGGATCTTGCGCAAACCGACGGTGTGCTGCTCCGCACATTGCCTCTACGGAACGTAGGGAGAGAAAACACTTGAATATTTGGGCCGCCTCCGGGCCGCAGTCATCTTATGAGATCCAGGTCCGAAAGATGGTTATAAGTCGCCTCGGCGGCTCGATCTTCGCCGGATTAGTCACCGGCCCAATGACGGCCCCGGAACATGGCCGCGAAATTCGCGTGGTCGTCGCCGCGGCAGCCATGCGCGGCACAGAACCGGGCACGGGAGAGGTCTGGAATGTCGCCGGCGGTTGGGCAACCGACCCCAAGTTTGGCCGACAGCTTCATGCGGCACAGGCATACCGCGCGCGTCCTTCCGGCCGACTCGTGATATCGTACTTGGCGAGCCATGTTCCCGGCATCGGACGTGGCCGCGCCGAGCGGCTCTGGACAGCCTTCGGCGAGCGGTTGGCGGACGTTATGGATCGCGAGGATATTGGCGTCCTAGCCGACACGATCGCCCCCCGCTATCCCTCGCTTGGACTACGCTTGGCAGCCGATGTGGTAGCGTCCTGGAAAGCGGCTACCGTCGAACCTGGCGTGATCGCCTGGCTCGATAGCCTCGGTGTGACTGATACGCGGCTCGTGCGCCGGGTCGTCAAGATTCTGGGCGAGAAGACCCGAGAGACGCTGGAGTGCAACCCCTACGTCCTCGCATCATTCGTGAACAATTGGTCCAGGGTGGACGATCTGGGGCTGCGCGTCCTCAAGGAGAACGGCATCGCCGAACCAAAAAAGGACATTGGCCGTTTGGTGGGGGCCGTCGACTTCGTCGTCCGAACGATGGTTGCCGGTGACGGGCACACAGTCATCGACGAGTCGTTGCTTCGCGCAGGTCTGGCACGATGCCTCAAGGTCAAGGGGGACGCTGGGACCGTCGATCACGTCATCCGCCTTGGGGAGGCCAACAGCGCTATCATCCCACTCGCTGACGGACTGTGGCGGGCGCCTGGCTGTGCCACTCTCGAGGACGGTCTCGCCGCGCGCCTGCGGGCGATCCGGGACGGACTTCAGCCGTCGGCGGTTGCGATTCCCGATCAAGGGGACCTTGAGACTGCCCTGGGAAAATTAGTAGTTGGTGGCCATCCGCTGTTTCAGGAGCAGCAGGATGCCGTCCTTTGGTGCATTCAGAGGCCCCTGTCAGTCCTGATCGGTGGGGCTGGCGTTGGCAAGACTACAACTGTTCGGGGAATCGTGGCCCTATGGGAGGCGCTCGGCGGCCGGGCAGAAATGTGCGCACTTGCCGGTCGTGCGGCTCTCCGCATGGAGGAGGCCACCGCTAGAGCGGCAAAGACAATCTGCCGTTTGCTCCGCCAGGTCCGAAACAGGGATGATGATGCCGAGGCTGCCAATATAAATGTTCCTCGACTCGACAACCGCACCCTGCTGATTGTGGATGAGGGGTCGATGGTCAATCTTGGCCAATGGCATCGCCTCGCGGCGGCGATGGAATCCGGATGCCGCTTGCTCATGGTTGGAGACCCTGGGCAATTGCCGCCGATCGGGTTCGGTCTCGTATTCCACATCTTGGCCCAGATGTCGGACATCACGTTCGAACTCAAGATCATCCGCCGCCAGACCGAGGGCAGCGGCATCCCCGCGGTATCCCGCGCAATTCGCGATGGAATTGTCCCTGAGCTCCCCCTTTTTGCCGGGCAGGCCGAGGGCGTGTTCATGCTGCCCTGCCTGAAGCACGAAATCCCGGAACGCATCGAGCACGTCGTGGCGGAACTCGGCGGGTTCGGTGTCGGCAGCGGGTTGCAGATCGTCGCACCGGCCAGGGAAGGCGAGGTCGGTGTCTCTGGTATCAACGAGCGCTTTCACGACGTCCATCGTCGCGCCCATGGCATTGACGCATTGACCGCAGTTATCGACGAAGCTGATGCTCATGAGGTCCGCGGCTATCTCGGCCAATTCTTTGCCGTCGGCGAACCGCTCATCCACCAACGCAACGACTATGAGAGGGAATTGTTCAACGGGTCAATGGGATACGTCGACACGATTGATCCGAAGAAGCGGACTGTGCATGCACGCTTCGACGGCACGATTATCGAATTTGGTCCCGAAACGCTGCTTGACATCGCTCTGGCGTACTGCCTGACCTGCCATCGCCTTCAGGGCAGCCAGTCAAAACTCATCGTAGTGGCGCTCTATGACCATGCCCGGATCATGGACGTATCATGGATCTACACAGCGATCACCCGAGCGGAATACCAAGTCGTGCTCGTCGGCGAACCAGAAACCCTGGTTGCCGCAATCGGACGGGAACCCGCCTGGAAACGTCGGCGGACGGCATTCAGCTTGGTGTGATGGTATAGGATGGCACACGCCGAGTACATTGGTCGTTTGGCCGTCCGGCATTAGAGTCCGTTTGAAAAGTCCCATAGTTAATTACTCAGCTTCCGCAGCATGAGCCGGATCGACGCCAGCTTTATGAATGCGAGGGCGTTGCGGTTGAGGTTCTCGAAATCCTTGGCCAGCCGGCGACAGCGATTGAGCCAGGCCAAGGTCCGTTCCACCACCCAGCGCCGCGGCAGAACCTTAAAGCCTTTTGCAATATCTGAGCGCTTGACGATCTCGACCGAGAGCTGCGGCATCACCTTCGCCAATGCCTTGCGAAACCGTGGCCCCTGATAGCCGCCGTCAGCAAAAAGCTTCGTCACGAACGGAAAAAGCCCGTGCATAGACTCGATGACCAGCGGTCCGCCATCGCGATCCTGAATGTCGGCGGGGTGAACCACCGCGTTCATCAGCAGGCCCGCGGTATCGACCAGGATATGGCGCTTCTTGCCGCTGACTTTCTTCCCCGCATCATAGCCTTTCGGATCGATGCAGGCCCCCCTTTTTCGGCGCTCTTCACGCTCTGGCTGTCGATGATGCAGGCGGTGGGACTGGCTTCCCGCTCGGCCTGTTCGCGGCATTTTTGGTAGAGTTCGTAATGCAGATTGTCCAGCGTGCCGTCATACGCCCAGCGCTGGAGATAGCCATAGAGCGTGCCGCTTGGCGGCAGGTCGCGAGGGACGTAGCGCCAGGCGCAACCGGTGCTCAGGACATACATGACGCCGTTGACGACCTCCCGCACGTTGACCGCCCGCCGACGGCCGCCTCGCTTTGCAGGGGGGATCATTCCCTCGACCTGCGACCACTCCTTGTCGGTCAGGTCACTCGGGTAGCGCAGTTTGTCCCGGTTGTACCGCGGCCGGTTCTCGTCGTTCCACATGGGGCACCTCGCGAATCGATGCCGCACAGCGAATCAAGGAAACTCAACGGATTCAAGCCCCCTCCGCTAACCGACTCTAATGACTCGCGTTGTTCCAAAACGGACACTTAGAACTCCTCTACACAATACAAACGATAATAGCGGCTCTAAAGAAATCAGCAATCATGGCAGTTTTCCACCAACCCTCCACCAAGCGACGCCGTGAAGCCCCCTAAATCCCAGGAAGATGGCCTACCATGTAACATGGCAGGCCATCCATCACCTTGGACGGTCATCGGCATCCCTGCCTGTACCGTGTGCCGACATTAAACCAATTCCCATCAACTTGGAACAAATATCCCGGGGAGCGGGAGGGGCAGAGCCCCTCGCATGCTGCGGCCGCGGCCAATAACCTCGATTATCACGATCGAACGGAACTTCATATCCGCGCCGCACGAGTTGGTGCGCAAGCGGGTCGATATCTTCATCACGACGACCCAGTGCATTTGTTCAACCGCGGCGAGTGGGTGGCCAGTCATGTCCGGCTGGCCGGGCAGAATCGCTGGGCTACATTGACCGAGCATATGCCGCCGGCGCACAGCGCGGTGGCAAACCGCACCCTTGACTGGGTTCGCGGCCAAGCCGCCCGCGTCGGCGTCGCCACCGCACCATCGCTGATCGGTAATGGCATGCTGCCGGAGGGAAAGCGATCAGTTACCAGGCCACCTCTTGACGACCATCCCAGCCAAAGCCTTCGAACGCGAAGTGATTTTATCACGTGTAAACATCGGCACTTGATCCGCGCATTCGGCACGCAACTCAGCGATTGCTGTCAATTGTGACTCTGGATACAGCTCGATGCTTAACATTTTCTCCTCAATTGTCCGATTGTTGCACTTGCTGTTAAGCCACGATTCAAGCGAGATAAGGTTGCCGATCCGGTGAACGTGCTGCTGATATTCCTCGGCGTCGGCGAAGCCATAGGCCGAGATGTTAAAGCTCGGTTCTTGAGGAAGTATGTGCTCGACCGATAGCCCCGCATTTAACTTTACCAACTCACCAAACTTCAGCTCTGGCAGCCCCACTGCTCTGCGAGCACTTTCCTCAGCTTCAAGCAACATAATGGGCAGGCCAGGATTGCGGTACATATCTTCATCAGCGAGCCGAGAAGCCATCAAAGAATCGGGCATAAATTTTTGGCTGAATTTCCGCAATCGGCTGCCAACTTCGTCGATCGTGACCTTGGGCAGATCGTGGGTGATCCACGCGACGTCCGCCTGCGGGTTCGTGCCGCGCAGCTTGAACACTCGCAAATCCGCCATTCCGATCAGGTCCCGCAGAGTATACCCATCATGGTTTACGTCGGTTTGGGACAGCCAGCCCATGAGCTGGATTCGGATGACCAGCGGATACAGGGTTGCCGCCAAATCTTGAACCACAAATAAGCGATAAATGCCAGTGTCCTCGCGCGTAGCCCCTATCAAATCCTCCAACGTAGCGAAAAAGCCACTCAGATCACTTGTGTATCCGGTTATAAATGCACTTAGCTTTGCGGGGTCATTCCGCAGTTTTCTCAGAGATGGCTTTAAGAAACCTTCTAGTACGGTTTCCGCCGTCGCGTTGTAATCAGCTGCGGCGATCGCACCATAGGCAAGGCCGTCGAATGCCAAGTAATGGTAACGCAGTACGTCGTCCTCACGAAAAGTGTCGCGTGCAATGAGGCGGACCTTGTAGCCATCGTCCTTACCAGCCAATCGCTTGATCCGACTGAAGCTGCGGAACGCATAGCCAAACGCTTGGGCGATGGTGTCGTCGAGGCTAGCGTCGAGAAAGCGGTTTGAATAATAAATCAGCAGGCTCTTGACAATGTCCATTTTAGCCAGAGGCACTCCGCGGTCGTTTACCGACTGGAACATGCGGATCGCCTTACCTTCATTCCGCTCGATGAACTCAAGCACCTCCATCTGACTAACGCATACCAGCCACCGCGTTATCAAATCTTGGCCGCCCTGCTGCAATAAGTGGTGAATACGCTGACGTATCCACTGATATGCCTGCGCTAAACGGTCTTGTCCGTCAGATTTTGGTTCTGGTGCGTCATTTGCCAGAAGGCGCTGAAAAAATGCAGCGTTATCACTCTGCATACGCAACTTCAGCCCCGTCAGTGGATGTTCGATGAATGTATTTCGATAGTGCTGCCTGATGTGATTATCTTCGACACCGCTTATCAATGCACTGAGCAGCATCGTCAGGGTGGTTAGACGCTGCTGGCCATCTACGACATACGCATCAGCCTTCTGACCACTTTGAGATAAGATGAAGGTCCCCAGGTAGTGTCCATTGTCCACCTCCAGGGCTTCTTCCACATCTCCGAATAGGTCGTTTACGTTCTCTATCGTCCAGGCGTAATCGCGCTGGTAATTCGGAATGATCAGCGTCTTTCCGGAAAGAAAATTCTCAACGGTTATGGTGCTCATCGCGCCTTAGGTCCTACTTCGTGAAAAAAATGGGCGGCGCTCCGCTTAGCCGCCACCCCCGCCACATCGACGCGTGTCTTCGGCATCGTACCATACGGATCGGCCTCGCCTGCCCCGCCGCTACCCGGATACCTACGTCAGGCCGCTGAAAAACTATCACATCGTCACATTTATGATACCGTTAATAGTGCCGAACCGGGCCATCGAGAGGCCACCCCCTGGTACGTCATATCGCAACAACCGATCCAGGAAACCCCGCCGTCCCTGCGCCAATCGGTCCATACACCGACGTAACCCACAATATGCTCGGCGCCCGGCCCGATCCACCGAAAATCGACAAAATCGTAAAGACTTCGGGATAGCAATGGTATATGGAGCACCGACGGCATACGCCACGGCCCGTAACTTTTCCTCAAAGTCCGCTCACGACGATCGGAGCGGGAAGAGGCCGGGTCACGGAACAATAAGGTCGGTACGCACATGTTAGGACTCAAACTCCGGCCCGAATTCAGGGGCAAGCGCCTCAAGGGCACAGCGATCGAGCTGTCCAACGAAAGCAATACCGGCGCCACACAGATCGCTGCCGCGGAATTCCTTGAGATAACCTACCCGACCCACGACCTTCTCAAAGGAATCGAGGCGGTCGGCCCCAACCAAGGCCGCCCCGTGGTCGTCATCGGCGAGCGCGGTCTCGGCAAGTCGCACCTCATCGGCGCCCTGTTCCACGCCGTGCATGAACCGGCATCGACCGGCGCCTGGCTCAATGCCTGGGCGACAACCCTGAACGATCCCGCCATCGGCGCCATCCCCCTGCGCTCGGGCATGCTCGTCATTGGCGAGAGCCTCCACCGCCAGCGCTACAAATTTCTATGGGACCTGCTCTTCGAGCAACACCCCCACGGCGCCTATGTCCGCGGAAAGTGGGAGGCATGGGGAGTGCAAAGACAGACATCCCTTCGGACAAGCTGATCCTGGAGCTGTTGCATCACACGCCCACCATGCTCCTGCTGGACGAGTATCAGACCTGGTACGATGGCCTGACCAACACCAAGCAGCACCCGTACAAGCACTGGGCCTTCAACTTCATCCAGATTCTGTCGGAGATCGCCAAAGAGCACCCCGACCTTCTGGCCCTCGTCGTCTCGGTCCGCAACGGCGACACCGACGCCTACCAGCAGATCCATCGCGTCAACCCCGTTCAGATCGACTTCAAGGCCGGAGGCAGTCCCGAGCGGATCCAGCACGACCGCCGAAGGATGCTGCTGCACAGGCTGTTCGACAACCGCATTCAGATCGACCCGACCGCCATCGACTCGATCATCGCCCCCCACGTCACCGAGTTCCTGCGCCTCCTCGAAACGCCGCCAACGGAACACGACAGAAAGCGCCGGGATTTCGGCGAAGCCTGGCCCTTCGCCCCCCATCTTTTGCAACTGCTCGAAGACCAGGTCCTGGTCGCCACCGACGCCCAGGAAACCCGCGACCTGATCCGCATCCTGGCAAACCTGTTCAAGGGCCGCGGCGAGGCGACCCCCATCCTCACCGCCGCCGACTTCCGCCTGGAAGACGACACCACCGGGATCGGCGCCCTTCTCGATTCCGTCGCAAACCAGCAGCACCGGACCCTCAGAGAGAAGGCCCTCCGCAACATCACCTTCGTGATGGAGGCTGTGCCGGACTACGCGGTGAAGGTCCCCCATCTGCATGAGCTTCTGGGGTCCTTGTGGCTTCGATCCATCGCCATCGGCAGTTTGGCAGGTGCCGAACCGGCCACCCTTCAGGTGGACATAACCCGGGACCAGCCCCTCGACGGGAATGCGTTCCAGGTCGAACTGGCCACCATCATCGAGAACAGCTTCAACATCCACCAGGAGGGTCAGCGGCTCGTCTTCAAGGAAGAGGAAAACCCGCAGGCCAAGGTGATGGCGTGCGCCCGGAACGACAAGCTCTTCGCGGACGGTTCTGATCTGGTCCAACTGGCCAAGGAAATCCGCTACGCCGTCGGTGGCTCGGAGGAGGTCGCCAAAACCTTCCGCGTCATCGCGCTACCGAAGGTCTGGATGGCGGACCCCTGGGCTCAGGTTGACGAAACCGAGCACCCCGACAAGTGGGACGACCGCCTACCAATCCTCGTCGTGCCGGAAGATCTGGATAAGATCGGCCCGCGCCTCGGCCGCTGGACCAAGGACTTCCTGCAAAAGCGCCGCAACACCGTGCGGTTCCTGCTGCCGCGCACCGGCTCGTCTCCGCTCTTCAACGACCGCGACCTTCTGATATTGGCCCGCGCGGGGCTGAAGGCGCTCGAATGGAGTAGTCAGGGCGCCGAATACCGCAAGCTTCACACGAAATATCAGGGCGAACTGCGCGATATCCTGAAAAAGCGCTACGACCGTTTCGCCGTCCTCTCCCGCTGGAATTTCGCCGATCCCACGCAGTGCGAGTTCCATGTCGAGGCGCTCAAGCTCCAGAAGGACGTCCAAATCCCAGCGGCGATCGAGATCGCGGTAGCGAACGATCTCTTCGTCCCCGAGGATTTCGCCGACCTCGTCCTCGAAACCGCGGAGGCCAACGGCTCGGTCGGCAAATTGCTGCGGGAGCTTCAGGAGCCGCGGCCAGCGGGACAGGACTGTATCCCATGGCTCGGCGAAACCGCTATGAAGGAGCGTATCCTCCGCCTCTGCGCCAAGGGCAAAATCGCCATCAATCTGCGCGGCATGGAATATCTCCAAACCCAACCCGGTGAAGACGAAGACGCCGCTTGGGTGCGGCTACGGCCGAAACTGGCCTACACGGGTCGCCAGCTCGATGAGGTGTTGCTTCTGCTCCCGGCAGTGGTTCCCACCACCGGAGGCACCGCACCTGTGATCTCGTCAGGCACGTCGACCAGGGGCGGCGGACTGTTTGAGCCAGCTACAATACAGATCACCCCGCCCTCGGGCGGTCCCATCCCCCAACCGCCCGGCGGTGACGGTCCTGCGCCGGCAGTGGAAATCGGCGGCGGCATTTTCGGCGGGACCACACCAAAGACGCGGACCAGCTACACCAACCCGACGACCTCGCCGCTCAACCTGATCGGAAAGCTCGAAGCCTGGGGTGTCGGTCCGGCGACGCCCGTGTCCAGCGTCGCATTGATACTCAAACCCAGCGTCATGAACGGG
Source organism: uncultured Rhodopila sp. (assembly GCF_903915725.1). GTDB lineage: Bacteria > Pseudomonadota > Alphaproteobacteria > Acetobacterales > Acetobacteraceae > Rhodopila. The sequence continues at coordinate 7,721 of NZ_CAIWTY010000099.1, read as the reverse complement.
GCGCAGTTGAAGGATTTCCTCCGCAAGCTCCCCGACGCCATGACTTTCGAGATGTCGCTCGAAAAAGAAGACAGCTAATGGCGATGGACAGCGCGACTTTTGAACGGCTTCTCAAGGAGCCGGCGCCGGACGCTTGGCGCCGTGTCATCGAGCAGACGATCGCCATCGCATCGCTACCTTTGACCGCGGCCAGCGCGCCCGGAGACGTGACCAAACGCGACCGGGAGATCGGCACGCTCGATCTCTTCCTGTCCGCCTGCGGCTGGGATCTCTGGCAGGACTTCGGCAGCGCCGTTGAGCGGACCTCGGAGCGTCTGGTGCGCTGGTGGGCCGAACCCTATAGCGCGAAGGCCATCCTAATCCTGGATGGCCTCAGCCTGCGCGAATTGCCGTGGATGATCGAGGGCGCCAAAAAGCGGGGCTTCACGCTGCACGCTGTGACTGCCCATGCATCGGAACTGCCCAGCGAGACGAATGCGTTCGCCCGCGCCCTCGGTTTCGGCAGCCGCAGCCAGCTACAGAACAACGGCGGCGCGGCAACCCATAAGCTGACGCCAGCGCGGACAGAATGTGTCGACCTTCCGTGGAAGGACTGCGCCGATCTGATCGACTCCACACCCAACTGGATCTTCTGGCACCCCTGGCCGGACAGCATGGTGCACGACGGTGCGGGCGCTGGCCAAGGACTCGATACGCTGACCCGCGATGCAGCCGAGCGCCTGTTGGATGATGCATTCTGGGCCTTCGTCGAGCGCCTGGCGGTCGGCCGCCGCGTCGTCATCACCTCGGATCACGGCTACGCTGCGACGGGTCTGTTTTTCGATGCGGGCGAGGCCGAAGCAGCCTTCCTGAAAGCGACCTTCAAAAGCGGACGCTTCGCCAGCGGGGCGCACGATCCCGGCCCCTTCATACCGCCCGTCGCTCTATCGGTGAACAACGCCCATGGCGAAAATCTCTTGGCGGTCGGGCGCTGGAAGTGGCGCAGCCAAGGTGGCTATCCAACGCTCGCCCATGGCGGGGCGTCTCTACTCGAAGTGCTAACGCCCTTCGTTGAACTAACCAAATGAGGATGGGCGACCATGGCAACTAAAAAAGAATTTATCGCTCAAGAAGTGAGCCGAGCAGTTAATGCCGGCAAGGCCGTTGCGTTAGAAACGGTGAATTTTGGCGATCCCAACAGAGCAAAGAGCTGCCTTGAAGTGGATTTTCCCATTTTGGCTGTAAATGAGATAGCCAAGGTTGAAAGCTCGTCGGGAGCAGGGCGCAAGCCTATATACACTATGAGCAAATGGTGGGCGCGTAGACCATCGAGCGTGTTTCGATCATTGTTAATAGCAGCTGCAACAAGAGCGCCCAATGATCCATCCGAAGCGGCGGCAGCCGTTTGGAAAACTTTCTACGGAAACCACGAAAAGAAGAGGCAATTTGAGCAAATTAAAGTTGCAGATATTTTCATGGGCGGGGGAACTACTCTTGTAGAAGGCGCTCGCCTTGGATTCAATTTACAGGGTATAGACATAAACCCAGTTGCCTGGTTTGTGGTAAAGAATGAATTTGAACGAACCAATCCGGTAGATGTCAAGTCTCTGCTAGACGAAATCGAAGCCGATGTGAAACCACAGATCCTGCCATTCATCGCATGTGATGGGCCGAATGGCGAGAAAGGGACATGGACGCACAAGGCATCGAAGCGCGCGATGGGTGCGGATTTTGATCCGCTCGGTTTGAAATGGGAAGATCGAAAAGACTACAGCTACGAAGGGCCAGAAATCATCTACACTTTTTGGGCAAAGCATGGGCCATGCCAGTCAACCGGCTGCGGTCATCGGACCCCCATTATGACTACCCCGGTCATGGCGGTGAAAGCTCTGACTGTAAAGCATTGGGAACATGCATGCTCGGCCTGTGGCAGAACTTTTCATATTGAAGAAACAAATGCCAGAATGGCACCCGATGTGCCATTGTACGTGGCGCCAGATGAACATCTATATTCGATCCTTGACTCAAAGGGGCGAGTCTCTTGTCCGCATTGCGGCCATTCGGCGATGGTCAAGCTCGGCAGAGGCAAGAATAAAACCGTCGAACTAACTTTGCTCGTCCATCCGGAATGGCTGGCGGGTAGCCAGAAGGACGACCTCGAGGGTCGCCCGTTCGGCGGTTCTCCTCAAGATGGGCCACATACAACTTCTGCGTGGAATACGGAACGAGCAAAGCATATTCGGTTGCTGGAGGTGCGTGGAAAGCTTCCCGAAACAGTGATATGCCCGGAAACCAAAGTTTCGTTTTCGACCGGCAAGGGCGGGGGCACCGTGCCGAAGCGATCCACCTTCGCGTGTGCCGCCTGCGGCACCATGCAGGATCTGGGAAGCTCTACCCGCGCCTCAAAAAAAGGTGGTCAGATAGCCGGGTACGCAATTCAAGGTATGGCACCCAAGCGGGCCGAATCTAACGCATCGTATAGTGGTCGATTCTTCGCGAAATTCGATGAAAGAGTAGCTAACCAGTACAATGCGTCTGTTTTAGAGTGGCATCAACGCAAAGAAGCTGACCTCGCGGAGTTTTGGCCTCGTTCCGAACTTCCTTACGGTTTTATGACGGCAGTTGCGAACGGCGATATCCGCGCCAATTATTCGTTCACCCATTGGTGGACGATGTTCAACCCACGCCAACTTCTAATTCTGTCCATATTGCTCAAGTCCATTATGACAGTCGGGGGAGAACTTCACAGTCAGTCCACCCGTGAGTTTGTTCTTGGATCATTTCTGCGGTACTTACAACATCAAAATATGTTCTGTTTTTGGGATATTCAGCAGGACTGTGTTGCGCCCAGCCTGAGCAACGCGAATTTTCATCCGAAGGCCAACCTCGTCGAGAACAGCGTCTTCGCGAAGCTTGGAAGAGGAAACTGGAATTCATCAATTTCAACGCTCTTTGAGTCGCTGGAATGGCACAACCGACCTTGGGATCTGGTCAGTAATCAGCGGCTCGTGCAGCTAAATTCGGGACTTGATGGCAATCTTTCTGGAAAATCGGAAAGAGTGTTTGTTGGTGATGACGTTAAATCGACACCAAAAATTGACTGCTGTTCATCGACCGATTTGTCGGCTATTCAGAATTCCTCTGTGGACATCATTATCACTGACCCTCCATTCGGCGGACTTCTACATTATTCTGAACTATCAGATTTCTTTTATGTTTGGCTACGAATTGCACTCTGCAAAGTCTATCCTGATAAATTTGGGCCTGCACTGACACCGAAGGCTCTAGAGGTGGTATCAAATCGGGCTAGGGAGCCAGAGGATGCTGATGGTTTCTATCAGAGGTTGCTTACTCAATGCTGGCGCGAGGCCCATAGGATATTGAAGCCTGGTGGGATTTTGGCGTTCACGTTCCACCACAGTGAGGACGCACCCTGGGTTTCAGTCCTGGAATCACTTTTCGACGCTGAATTCTATCTTGAGGCGACCTATCCGATTCGGTGCGACGAGACTAAGGGGGAGGGAAGCAAGCCGGGAACGTTCGGGTCGCAACAGATTGAATTTGATATCATCCATGTATGTCGAAAACGCACGGAGGAGCCAAAATCGGTAAGTTGGGCTCGGATGCGAAGGGAAGTTCTAGCTGACGTCCGTCAGCTCCAGGGATTGCTTGAGAACCACGCGAAGGCAGGCCTTCCCGCTGCTGACCTTCAGGTTATCCGGCGCGGCAAAGCTCTGGAATATTTCTCACGCCACTATGGCAAGGTTTACGTTGACGAGGGGCGCCCGATCTCAGTGAAAGATGCGCTCGTCGGGATCAATCAGTTGATCGATGAGGACACAAGCAACGGAAATGCTACACCGCCGGTGGCGGCGGAGCCGATTACCCGTCAGTTTCTCCGAATCTTCGACAGCAAGGCGGAACTGGCGCGTGACCAGATGCAGAAACTGCTTCGTGGCTCCGGCATCACGTCGGATGAGTTCGTCGACCGCGGCTGGGTAAGCGAGCAAAAAAAAATCTTTCACCTCGTCAGTCCGCTCGACTTTGCCCGGGATTGGCAGGGACGCCACAAGCGCCGTCTGATTACCGATCTGGACCAAGCGCTCGTGTTGATCGGGGCTTGCTACGAGGGCAGCGGCATTAATGCTTCGGACACGTTGAAGAACGAGAACTTCAAGCCACACGCTGCACTGAAAAGCCTTCTCGACTGGCTAAGCAAGCGTGGCGCCAGCCAGCCGATGCGCAATGCGTCATCACGGGCGCTGTCCATCTATAACAACTGGGCAGACCACAATCGTGAGGCTGTGAAGCAGCTCGACTTCTTCCTGGCGGCCTAACCGATGAAGCAGCTCCTCGACACGGTCTGGCAGCGACGTGGCGTCAGTTGGATATGGAACGACGACGCGCTCAACACCATGGCCAGGCCCGGCGAGGTGCTCAGCCTGCGCCAACTACTTCGGCTCATCGGGCAATGGCCGGACGATCTACCGAGCAACAACGGCAGCGCCATGGTTGTGGCGGGCCTTGACGCCTGCCTCGACCTGATGGCGCCCGAACAAGCGGACGCCTGGTTGGGCAATGTGCTGAAGCACGCGATCCTTTCCTTTCAGGACGCTTATGAGGGCGAGGCGGCATTGGTGTTCTGGCTCCCCGCCGGTCAGCGGCGTGTGCACATTCAAACCTCCAGCGATGATGTTTTCTGGCGCTGCGGCGCGCCGCATAGCGACCAGAAAATCGATTTCGGCCGTCTCCTCTGGGGCGAAGCACGGCAGTATCCGCAGGAGATCCTGCTCGCCAAAGCCGCCAAGTCCGCGGGCCTCTTCCATCTGCGGATTACGTAGGCAGCGCGCATGATCGACGACCAGCTTTTTACGCCCGGGGAGCGCATCACCCACAGCGAGTTCGGCGCCGGGGTTGTGCTCGATATCCCGCACGACGGCTATCTGCGCGCCTTCTTCAGCAACGGGGAGCGGCGGGTTCCGCTTCCCAGCATCCAGCGACAGCTTTCGCGGACCGAACGCATCCTGGGCGCCGTCACCGGGGGCGAAGAGCGCGCCCGCAAAGCCTGGCTGGCGTACGAGGCGCATGCCCTGCCGGTCATGGAAAGCGCGTCGGCGCTCACCTCCGCGCGCATCGATCTGCTGCCGCACCAGGTCGTGCTGACGCACCGGATCGCCACCGCATCCCCCCGCCGATTTCTGATCGCCGATGAGGTCGGGCTCGGCAAAACCATCGAAACCGCGCTGATCCTGCGCGAACTCGCCAGCCGCGGCGAGCTGACCCGCGCCTTGATGGTCGTCCCGGCCGGGCTGGTGAACAACTGGCAGCGGGAACTGAATGAGGTCTTCAACCTCGATTTCGAAATCTTCGGCTCCGAGGGCGACATCACCGATCGCCGGACCAATGCCTTCGCCAAGCACGACCGCCTGATCGCCAGCATCGACACGCTGAAACGGCCCGCCCGAATCAAACGCCTGCTCGACGCGCCGCAATGGGATCTCGTAGTGTTTGACGAGGCGCATCACCTGACGGCCGCCCGCGTTGGCGGCAAGGTGCGCAAGACCGAGAACTACAAGCTTGCGGAGGCCCTGAAGGGGCACGCCCGCGACCTGCTGCTGCTGTCGGCGACGCCGCATCAGGGCAACCATTTCCAGTTCTGGATGCTGATTCAGCTTCTCAATCCGACCCTGTTCAGCAGCGCGGAGCAGATGCTCGAAAACCGGCATCGGCTCAACACGGTGATGTTCCGCCGGACCAAAGCGGATGCGTGCCGTCCGGACGGCGACCCGTTGTTCGCCCGGCGCTGGGTGCACACCGAATCCTTTCTCATGGGCGACGAGGAGCGCCGCTTCTATGAGAAGCTGCGGGAATATCTGGAGGACGGCTTCAACCTGGCCCGCCGCAAGGGCAACCAGGGACGAGCGCTCGGTTTTCTCATGGCGATTTTCCAGAAGATCGCGGCGTCCAGCTTCGCCGCCGTCCGGCGAACCTTGCTGCGGCGCATGCTGATGCTGACCTTGCATGAGGGCCTGCTGCGCGACCGTGACCTCGATATCGAACGCCGTGAGCGTCTGTATGACGAAGCGCGTGACTTGATCCATTCCGAATGGAAACTGGCCCGTGACGCGATGGGGCGGCTGGAGGTTGACCAGGTCATGGCGGACCTCAAGCACCGCCTGGCCAAGAAGCTCGACGAAGAGGACCTGGAACGCGCATCCGATCCGTTCGGAAATGAATTCGCGGCTGCGAACGCCGAGGACATCGCCGCGGCGGCGGTCGATCTGCATCTTCCGGAGGAGCGCCTGCGGATCAAGGACCTGCTGGCCGTGTTTCCGCAAAGCCGGGAAACCAAGGCCCAGAAGCTGCTCGACGGTCTCGGCATCCTTTGGCGTCAAAATCCGGCCGAGAAGATCGTCATCTTCGCCACCTACCTTGGCACGGTCGATCTTCTCGAACATGAGATCGAGCAGGTTTATCCGGGACAGGGCGTCGTCGTTCTCCGCGGTGGGGACCATGGCGCGAAGGCCGCTGCGGAACGTCGCTTTCGCCAGAAGGATGGTCCCAGAGTTCTGGTCTGCACGGCCGCTGGGCGCGAAGGGATCAATCTCCAGTTCGCCCGCGTTCTGTTCAATTTCGACCTTCCCTGGAACCCGATGGACATGGAGCAGCGCATCGGGCGCATCCACCGGTATGGGCAGGCGCATACTGCCCAAGTCTACAATCTTGTCCTGTCGGATACGATCGAGGGGCGGATTTTCCTGCTGCTTGACGACAAGCTGAATGAGATCGCCAGGACGCTTGGAAAGGTCGACGATCAGGGCAAAGTGGCGGAAGACCTTCGCTCGCAAATCCTCGGTCAGCTATCCGAACGCCTGAACTACGATCGGCTGTATCAGGAAGCCTTGTCCGACCCGGAATTGAAGCGAACCGCCGTCGAGCTTGAGGCCGCATTGTCCAACGCTCGCGAGGCCCGAGAGGTCGTCTTCGATCTGTTTCAGGATCTCGAAGGATTCAGCCTGGATGATTACAAGCCGTTCTCAGACGTTGAGACGGCGATGGACCGCCTGGTCCGTTTCCTCTCCGCCGCGGTCGCCACCCGGCAGCAGCGCGTCGTGAAGGTCGATAATACGATCTATGAGCTGCAATCGCTGGACGGCAAACGGCTGGCCCGCTTCACGACGAACCGGGAAACCGCCACCAACCGCGACGACATCGAGTTGCTGGGTCTCGACCATCGGCTGATGCAGGACGAACTCGGGCGATGGCGCGGGCTTCCGCCGGAGGAAGTCGGCATCGCGGTTTGCGGTGATACGGATACGCCGATCCTGCTCTCGTTCTGGTTGGTGGAAAGCTCAACCGGAAAGGGGGAGCGTCGTGTAGCCGTTCAGGTTATCGCCGTTCGGCCGGACGGCCTGCGTGTTCAATCTGCTGAACGTCAAGCGGATCGCTATTTCTTGGCCCCCTCGGAAAGCGCCACCTTCTCCCCCGGCCAGCGGAAAACGCTGTTCGAGACTGCTGTCGAACCCACGCTCCAGCGCGAGTTGAAGCACAGGGGTGCAGCGAACGGGGATGGAAGCTATTCCTCAACCCTCATCGGCTATTGTTCCGCGACAGCTCTGATGGCCGGTCAGCGACAGCACCGGATGGCCGGTTGAACTGGCCGAAAGTCGGGCTAGCCCGGGCGTAGGTCAGTTCAACCGGCGACGTGGGCAAACCGTCCTCGTCTGCGGGCCGCGGCGTGT
>NZ_CAIWTY010000098.1 GCF_903915725.1 uncultured Rhodopila sp. | reverse complement strand
GCGCTGCTGGGTGCTGCGGCACCGCGCGCGCTGGCGGTGGCGCGCTACGCGGTGGCCGGGCACGTGGCGAGTGCCACCGGCGTGGTGCGGTATTTCTCCGGCGCTTATGCGAAGCCCTGGCGGCGGGATGTGCTGGCGTGATCGGGATCGATCCCGGGTAGCTGAACAAGGAGGTGTGTGTCATGCCCGTTCTGGAAGGAATTAGCTGGAGCTTCGACGACGCGGACCTTTTGGACCGCCTGGAAACGGCGGACGAGGCGATGCTGGACGAAATCCCCTTTGGTATCGTGACGATGACGGCCGAGGGTGTGGTTACAGGCTACAATGCCGCGGAAAGCCGTTTGTCGGGCTTGTCGCCCGCAAGGGTCATCGGCCGGCATTTCTTCTCCGCCGTAGCGCCGTGCACCAACAATTTCATGGTGGCGTACCGGTTTGAAACCGAACCCGAGCTCGACGCGGTCGTCGACTATGTCTTCACGTTGAAGATGCAGCCGAAAAAGGTGCGGCTGCGGTTGCTGAAGCAGCCCGGCCGGCGGATGTACCTTGCGGTGCAAGAATGTCCGTAAGCGGCCCGGCATCGATGGAGGAACTGCTTCAGTTCCTCTATCTGATGCCCATCGGCGTGGTCAAGTTCCGCCTCAGCGGTGAAGTCGAACTGATGAACCCCATGGCCTCGGCACTGCTGATGCCGCTGGCTCCGACCGGTTCGCTGCGGGATATTTACACCACCCTTGCACCTCTGGCGCCCGATCTGAAGCGGCGCGTGCAGCAATTCCCCGAGCAAGCCGGGATCATCATCGACCAGCGGCAACTGCAGCTGCAACCGCCGAGCGGCAAACCGCGCACGTTGTCGCTGACCGTCAACCGCGTCAGCGACGACGTCTTCATGGCTGTACTGAAGGATATAACCAAGCTCAGAGAACAACAGCGGAAGCTGTTCGCCGATCAACAGCGGTTCCGAGCCATTTTCGACAACATACGCGATTATGCAATCTACACGATTACACTGAACGGCGTCATCGAGGAGTGGAACCAGTCGCTACAGCGCTATGCCGGCTGGATGGCGGCCGATGTCGAGGGCCAGAGCATGCGCACGTTATTCCCGCCGGACGATCCCGAGCTGCCGCGTCTCGATCGATTCCTGTCGCAGGCGGAACGCACGGGTTCGGTGGAGATCGAAGGTCCTCAGCGGAAACGCGATGGCTCGCGCCTGTGGGCCGATACGGTCATCACCGCCCTGCCGGACGAGTCCGGCAGCGTGCGAGGGTTCGTCGTGGTCTCACGCGACATCACCGAGCGCAAGCGGATCGAAGACGACCTGAAGCTGCTCGCCACCAGCGACCCGCTCACCGGCGCCGACAACCGCCGACAGGGGCAAATTCGTCTGGCGGCGGAATTTGCCCGGCATGATCTGGAAGGACACACCTTCGCCGTGCTCATGCTTGACATCGACCACTTCAAGTCGATCAATGACCGTCTTGGGCATGCCGCGGGCGATGCGGTGCTTCGCGCGTTGGTGCAGACCTGCAAGTCCACGTTGCGGGTGGTCGATGCGGTGGTCCGATGGGGCGGCGAGGAATTTCTGATCGTGCTGCCAGGCACCGACGCGGCAACGGCCGTGGTGGTGGCAGAGCGTTTGCGGGCTGAGATCGCCGCGGTGCGGGTCTCGATCCCGGGCGGGGCATCCGCGGGCCTGACCGTCAGCATCGGCGTCGCCGAGGCCGCGGGAGAGGACACGAATGAATTACTGCGCCGTGCGGATGTGGCCCTGTATGCCGCGAAATCGGGCGGCCGTAACCGGGTGGTGCGCGCCGCATAGGAGGCGCGCCGTACGGCATGCCATTCCCACCCGCCGCGTACTTGTTTATACAGCTATCCGGATTAGGCTCCCGACCGTGTATTGGTTGCCGGAAGCAGCCCGTTAACAAAAAACCGACTGCCCCGTCCAAGGGAACGCCCGCATGATCAACAAGATCGTCCAGACCATGGCTGAGACCATGAGCGGCATCAGAGACGGCTCCGTCGTCCTGCTCGGCGGCTTCGGCGCCGTCGGCCAGCCCAACGCCCTGATCGAGGGCCTGATCGAACAGGGCGCGAAGGACCTTACCGTCGCCGCCAACAACGCCGGAGTCGGGCATGTCGGCCTCGCCCGGCTGATGGAGCTGGGACGGGTCCGCAAGATCATCTGCTCGTTCCCGCGCAGCTCCGACCCCGTGGTGTTCGAGACGCTGTATCGCGCCGGCAAGATCGAGCTGGAGATCGTGCCACAGGGCACCCTGGCCGAGCGGATGCGCGCCGCCGGCGCCGGGGTGCCCGCGTTCTTCACCGCCACCGGCGTCGGCACGAAAATGGCTCTCGGCAAGGAAAGCCGGGACATCGGCGGCCGCACCTACATCCTCGAGCACGCATTGAAGGGCGATGTCGGCCTGGTCGAGGCGTGGGAAGCCGATCGCTGGGGGAACCTGACCTACAAACAGGCGGGACGGAATTTTAACCCGGTGGTCGCCATGGCCTCCGACCTGACCCTGGTGCAGGCACAGCACATCCGCGAACTCGGGGAGATTGACCCCGACCACATCGTCACCCCCGGCATCTTCGTCAACCGCGTCCTGCACGTGCCCTACGGCGACCCGGCCGGTTTCTGATCAAGCTTGCGACCACTGGGAGACGCAAACATGTCCGTAACAGCCGCCGCCTTCAAGCCGTTCACCCGCCAGCAGATGGCGCAGCGCGCCGCTGCCGACATTCCGGAGGGCTGGTATGTCAATCTCGGCATCGGCATCCCGACCCTGGTGGCCGACTACGTGCCGATGGATCGGGAGGTGATCTTCCATTCGGAGAACGGGGTGCTCGGGATGGGTCCGGCGCCGGAGCAGGACAAGATCGAGCCGTGGCTGATCAACGCCGGCAAGCAGTATGTCACGCTGCGAACCGGGGGCAGCTACTGCCACCATGCCGACAGTTTTGCGATGATCCGCGGCGGGCACCTGGATTTGTGCGTGCTGGGCGCGTTCCAGGTGGCGGATAACGGCGACATCGCCAACTGGGCGACCAGCGACAACGACAGCGCCCCGGCTGTCGGCGGCGCGATGGACCTCGCCGCGGGGGCCAGACGGCTATGGGTGCTGATGGAGCACACGGCAAAGGATGGCACGCCGAAGCTGGTGAGGCGCTGCACCTACCCTCTCACTGCGCCGGGGGCGGTCAAGCGGATCTATACCAACCTGGCGACGATCGACGTGACGGAGCGGGGGTTCGTCGTGCTGGACATCGTTCCGGGGCTCAGTCTGGCGGACCTGCAGGCGCGGACGGAGGCGAAGCTGCATCTGCCGGGGTAAGGCGGATGTCGTTACGTTTCGGTTGGCAGAGAGCATCGCGCGGGCGAAGCCTTCGCCACATTAACATTTGGGCGTGGTTACGGCCGCCCACATCCTCATGGCCTGGCTTGTCCAAAGGCTTGTCGGGGCCAGCTTTAGCGGCACGTGCCGGCATAGGTGGCCCGGACAAGCCGGGCCATGACGATTTATTGCCGGACCGGTTTTACTCCATCTTGCCTTTCATCGCAGCGACGCGCGCCTGGATCTCCGCCTTGACGGCTTCAAGGTTGAAGCTCGCGCCGCGTTGCATTGGCGGGTAGTCGATGAACGTCTGGGCATATTCGCCGACGGTCTGCTGCAGGAACACAAAGCGCCAGAATTCGTGCTGGAAGAAGCCGCTGACGTAGTCGAAGGATCCGATGTTCCCCTTCAAGAACCCCATCCGCTCGTACGGATCCAACCGGAGATTCGTCAGGATCGGCCAGTCGACATGCACCGTTCCGCCGGTCCAACCGTCGGGCTGGTCGATCAGTCGGAACTTGAAGTCGTCGATCCGCACCGCGCCGAGCGTCCCTTCGGCGAAGTAGAACACCTCATGCCGGTTGGACGGCCCCTTGCCGGTCAGCAGCGGCGTTTGGTCGTAGCCATCCAGATGCACCTTGTAGGTGGTGCCCCCGAGGTCCTTGCCCTTCAGCAACTCATCCTTGATGGCCGCATCGCCGGCCAGAGCGGCGAATGTCGGGAAGAAATCCAGCCCCGACATGATGCCGTTCTCGACCTTTCCGGCGGCGATATGGCCCGGCCAGCGGACGATCATCGGCACCCGCATGCCGCCTTCCATGATAGTTCCTTTGCCGGCGGCGAACGGCGTATTGCCGCCATCCGGCCAGGTGAAGTTTTCCGTGCCGTTGTCGGTGGTGAACACGACGATGGTGTTGTCGTCGATACCCTCGGCCTTCAGCTTGGCCATGATGCCGCCGACGACATCGTCGAGCTGGGACATCACGCCCTCTTCCAGATACCAGCCGTTCTCAGGCGTCAGTTTGGCCTGATATTTCGGCGAAAGATGGGAAATGATATGCGCCCGCGTCGGGTTGACCCACATGAAGAACGGCTTGCCGTCCTTTTTCGCCTTGTCGATGAACTTCACCGAGTAGTCGAGGATGTCCTCGTCCACCGTTTCCATATTGTATCTGATGCCCTGGACAGGATGCGGCGGCAACGGCCCCGCGTCCTCGATCCGCTGCTTGCCGACTTTGCCCCAGCGCGGGTCCACTGTTGGGTCGTCGGTGTCGGTGGCGAAGCTGTGCACCAGGTTGCGCGGCCCGACCTTGTCCTTCAGCGCTGCCGGATAGGAGTGCCAGAACGGATCTTCCATCGCGTCCAGATGATACAGGTAGCCGAAAAATTCGTCGAAGCCATGCACCGTCGGCAGGTATTCGTTGCGGTCGCCTAGATGGTTCTTGCCGAACTGGCCGGTTTCGTACCCCAGCGCCTTCAGGGCGGTGGCGATCGTCGGCGCCTGTGCCGGCATCCCGACGGTCGCGCCCGCCTGGCCGACGGTGGTCAGGCCGGTGCGGATTGGCAACTCCCCCGTAATGAAGTTGGCGCGTCCGGCGGTGCAGCTCGGTTCGGCGTAATAGTCGGTGAAGCGCATGCCCTCGGCCGCCACCTTGTCCAGGTTCGGCGTGGTCGAATACATGAGGCCCTGGTTGTAGGCACCGACATTGGACCAGCCGATATCGTCGCCCATGATCACGATGATGTTGGGCTTCTGCGGAGCCTGCGCCGATGCGGGTGAAAATGGCATCGCGGCCATAACGGCCGTCAGCGCGCAGGCGGCCGGCCATGGCTTTGGCCGGATGGCCGCCATACGTCTCCAGATCGAGCGTTGGTGCGCGGGCATGTTTAAATTCCTTCGGATGATGACAGGAGGGCTTCGATGGTCCGAGGCGCTTCAATGCAGCCGTCCTGCAACGGGAGCGTCGGGCCTACCGCAGGCCGCGGCTATGCGATTCCGGCAACTGGAGCAGGCCCGCCCGGATCAGCGGGTCACGTCCTCGTTTTGGTCGATGAGGGCGATAACCCGCTGAAAGATGGCGAAAACGAAGGCTGTGCTGATGCCGAACAGCAGCATGCCGTCGGCCGCCTCCAGCGCGCCCATCAGGCGCCATTGCGAGGCCAGCAGAATGTCCGACGCACCACGGGTGGTGAACGAGTCCAGCGAATAGAGCATCGCGTCCCGCTCCGAGCCGATGGCGCCCACCAGCATATACGCCGCCGTCCACATCGCGGCCTCGATGCCGTGCAGCACCGTCAGCAACAACCCCACGACCGCGATCAGCAAGACGGCGTGGGGCAGGGGATGGCGACGTTGCTGCACGCGCAGCTTGCCTGATCGCACCCGGCGCATCATTCCGCGGAAGATCATCACGACGCCGAACGCATGAAACGCTGTCGTCAGCGTAATGAGCAACAGGCCCGCGATCCAGCTCGCGCCCCATGTCGGTTCCATGCGGTGGCCTCCCTGGTGGCCGGGTCGTGATACCCCGGCTCAGAAGATGAACGTTATCTGCGTTCGCAATTGCCAGGTCGAGCCGAATTCAGGCCGCAGCGCGTTATAATACGCACCAAGCAGCAAATTAACCGGCAGCTTGCCGCCGACTTTGATGACCCGGCCGATCTGGGCACCGACAGGCAGGGTCCATGCCTTGTTGCCGGCAGTCAGCCAGTTCGCCGTTATTATCGGCGCGCTGCCGGCATACCAGCCGCCGCCGAAATTATAGTTCGCGAACGGTTGCACCAGGAACGAGTTGTAGCGCGTCCCGCCAAGGCCCTGCGTGCCGCCCAGGGACCAGACATTGTTGGCCAGCGCGCCGGCCACCCAAGGCCCCTTCATATACACGATCGCCGCCGTCGGCCCCGCTCCCCAGACATTGGACCCGAGCGTCTTGTCGCTGATCGTCGGCACCTGGAACACCGGCCCGACCGCCCACAGCCAGCCATTGGTCGGGTTCTTCGGCGACAGGAACGCCGAGAACGTGATCGGACCGGTTCCGAAAGGAACTGTGTTCGCCGGTTGCAGCGACGGCTGCCAGATCAGCGGCAGGATCGTGCGGGTGATGATATTCCAGTCGTCGTTGATGTGGATCGGGATAACCGGCTGGACATTCAGGATGTCCTGCGTGCCCTTGTTGGGACCGTAGTTGAAGTTGGTATTGTTCTGAAACGGGAAGCTGTACAGGTCGCCAACCGGGTTTTGCAGCTTCTTCGCCAGGTCGGTCGCGCTTTCGGCTTCCGAGGACGGCTCCGGCGCCGATTGCGCCACCGCGCCGGTTGAAAGCACCGACAGCGCAAGCAGTCCGGCGCTTAGTGTGATCAGGCTGCGATACATGGTCAGGCGCCTTAACTGTGTGGTCGCGCGGTCGTTGCCGACACGCGCCGAAACTCCGGCATCGCATGGCCCGGGCAAGCCGGGCCATGCGGCTTCTCTGTTACTCTCCGGCTACCGGATAAACGCCCGGCGGCCCATCGAGAGTCGCAGGATCCTTCAGCGCCGCAGTGGCGTCCGGCGACGGCGCGTAGTTGCGGAAGATCAGGTAGAACGCCCCCGGCGGTGTCGGCAGCCAGTTCGATTCCTTCTCCGCGCCCGGGCTGGTGGTCTGCATGTAGATCGTGATCGAACCGTCCGCGTTCTTCTTCAGGTCGTTGTAGTCAGCGAGGTGGTAACGGTTGATCGGGTTGGGCGCGGTGTAATTCGTCCTGCGATCGTACATCGTCACCGACCAGAACCCCGGGGCTATCGGCTTTGCATAATCCATCGGCGGCTTCAGCGTCATGGTATAACGCTTCTCGCCGGACAGCGGCCGGTTGTGGCCGTCCAGAACACCTGAGTAATAAATCGCCTGGGTAGTGGTATTCGCCGTCAGCCCGAACACCGCGACATCGAGCCGCGACAGGTAGTCCGAACCGGCATTGCCGGTGTTATACGGCGGAATCACCCAGCCTTTGACCAGACTTCCGGCCAGCGGCATCGTGCCGAGCGCAAGCTCGCCGATTTCCGCGGCAGCCTTCTTCATCTGCGCGAGAATCAGCGGATCGGTGTCCTCCGGCTTCCACTGCTTGCCAAGCTCGATGCCGAGATACTTGAAATTCGGCAGCAAGGACTGGATTTCGCTGGCCGGCGGCGGGTTTTCGTTCAACGCGGCGGAGAAGATCGACCAGAACTGCAGCGGGTTGTCGAACTGCATGTGGCTGGTGGCCACACCCGGCGTCATCCGCGGCACTTCGTAGTTGTACGCCGGCCGCGCGGGAGCCGCACCGCCATTGAACTCGGACAGACCCTGCAAGGTGATGCCGCGCAATACCTTTCTGGCGTCCGCCAGATCGGCCTCGCTCTTGACGTTCACGCGCGGCTGAAACTCGATCCAGCGCGTCGGCGCATCGATGCGCGTCACACCGGCGGGCAATTCGCCCTTCCAACCCGGGCCAACCAGGGCGAACTTGCCGCCTTTGTAGCCGGAGGCGCCACCCGCGGGGTAGGCAAAGGCGTTGGTATACATGTCGACGATTTCGATCATGTAGTAACGCCCGCCCGAGTCCGGCGCCGTCAGGATGACCGGTTCGGCCGCGAGATCGGCGAAGCCGAAGCCGTAGACCACGTCCACATTCGGGGAGACATAGCCCGATTCGGCGGCAAGCTTCGGCGTGGTGATATCCTCCAGCCGCCAGATTTCGCCAGGGGGCGCCTTCGGGTGCTCGCCAAACGCAACCGTTGAACGGAGGTTGTACATCGCAACCAACGGGGCGGCGTAGGTTGCAGCCTGCACGGCCAGCGTCGCGCTCCATGCCTCGATGGCGCGTGCCTGTTCCTGCGATGCCTGCAACGCCTTTTCCTGTGCCCCGGCGGGGTTCAGCGGCGCGGGTGCGGTCGCCAGCGCCAGCGCGCTGACGGACAGCAACAATATCGAACCGGCTTTAATGATGCGACTCATGTGTGTCCCCTCTTGGGCAGTTTGGTTCGTCAGGCCCGCAGACTGCCGTGCATTAGGATCTGAGCGGAGTTGCGTCTATGCGATATCGGCACGAAGTTGTTGCTTTTGAAAAAAATATTGACCGGCACCGCACCGGTCAGTTGTACGGTTGCGCCGGTCCGATCTGCGGGGCACGCACGGGCTTGGCCATCCCGTAGAACACCGTCATGCCCTGGCCGCCGCATCGCGTCGAAACGCTTTCATCCGGCTTGCCGTAGCACGACATCGGGTCCTGCCAGTTGTTCGAGACCCAGGCATTGCCGGCGGGATCGATCGACACATCGACCAGCATCTGCATCCCGCCGCCCTTGTAGCCGCCGGGCGGCGAGATCGCATCGCCGGTCTTCATGCCGGCGGGGCAGGTCTCGGTCCGCGCGCCGCACAGCTCGGTGATGCCACCGTCAGGCGCAAAATTGGAAATCCAGACATGATCGTTGCCATCGATCGAGATCGCCCAGGCGCCCCAGATGCTGCCGGTCGGATTGAACGGCGATCCGGGCAGCGGCGTGCCGTCGGGGCGAAGCGCCGAGACGTTTCCCATGCCGGGCGTGCTCAGCAGGTCATGCAGCGCGATCTGGTCCATGCCCGTCAGTGTCGCGCCGGTGACTTTCGCGATCAGCAGCCGCGCATCGGTTTCCAGCGACAGGCCGGCGCCCAGCGTGTTGGCAATCCAGACATTGCCCTTGCTGTCCACGGCCATGCCCTTGCCGCTATGGCCGCCGGTCGAGAATACCTCGACCTTGCTCGGATCGTCCGCCGGGAAGCGCGCGACCTTGTCGCCGATGGCGTTATCCACCCAGATGTAGTTCCGCTGGTCAATCACGATGTGGAATGGCGCCGACAACTGGCACGGGCCGTCCTTGCTCGGCGTGCCGGCCGGCGCCTCGCAATAGAACCTTGCCTTGGCCGGATCGCCCTTGGGCAGGAAAACCACCTTGTCGTTGGTGAAGTCCACCGCCCAGACATCGCCGCCCGGGGTCACGATGATGCCCTGCATGAAGCCGAGCTTGCCGCCGAAGTTATAGCCCCCGGGCGGCGAAATCGGCTTGCCGTGCTGGTCAAATAACGAAATCGTCTTGCCGCTCGTGCTGTTGATCCAGACGCGGTCATTGGCATCGATCGCGGTGCCGAAGCCGGGGCCTTGCAGGCCGCCGCCTGCGAAGCCGGTGGTCATCGGCGACAGCGGCTTGCCATTCGGCGCAAACTCCGACAGGTTGCCGTCCCACAACGAGTCATGGCCGACGGACCCGACGATGAAGTTGGCGCCGCTCCAGGCATTGCCCGCGCTGTCGAACAACACCTTGGCGCCGCCCGAGTAGCCGCCGCCGGTGAACTTGAGCGGCAGCACCCAGGCGCTCGGCGCAAAAGTCTGATACGGCAGGAACGGCGTCGGGCGCAGGCCTTTGCCCGGCGGCACCGGATAGAATGCGTCCAGCAGCGCGAAGACGCGCTCCGGCTTGTACGCCATGTTATGCGCGATCGAGACCGCGGCCGCCAGCGTGTCAGCCGGCGCCGGACCCTCCCGCCCGGTCGCGGCGGCGAAGAAACGGTCGCACGCGTCCGGCTTGATGCGGCTTGTGCAGCCGGCCATGATGCTCGCCAGCGTGGCAAAGTTCATCATCGCCGGCGTCTGGGTGCTGTTCAGAGGATCCTGGATCATGACCCCGTAACCGCCGGTCGCCGGATCGACGAAATTGGGCACGTTGCCGGCGGCGATGCGCAGGCCAAGCGACGGACCCTTGATGCCGGAACCCGCGAAGAACTGCGCGCTGGTCCAGACCGACGCGATGGTCGTCATTTCGTTGACGACAATGTGCGCGGGTGGCTTGTCACCGAGCACGCTCAGCAACGCCAGGGCCGGGTTGTTGCCGCCGGCGGCGTCGCCGGACGCTGCGCCTCCCCTCGCGGTCACGTACAGATCGGCATCATTGCTCGGGGTTTCGTTTGCGCCGAGCACGAACGCGCCGTCGGCGCCGGTTCTCGCCTGCGCAATCTGCCTCGGTTCGGCTGCGCTGGCGGACCAAAGGGTGACAGTGGAATTTGCCACCGGCCGTCCGGCCGCCTGCACCTGTCCCTCGACTTGGATGGCCGCAGCGGCCGCTCCGGCGCTGAATGTCAGCAGCCCCAGGCCGATCGGCAGCGCGGCTAAGCGATATCTGGCGTGCTTCTGCATCTTCTGCTCCCCGTCCACAGCATACGCCGATTGTGTGGACGTCGCGGAAGCTGCCGCTATGCGAATATGGCATCGTGCCGGCCGATGCGCGGCCCTCCGATCAGAACCGGAAGCCGACCCCGACCAGCGGTCCATAGGCGGTGAACTTGAACGAACGCTGGCCCTGGTTCAGCAGACCCGTATCGGATGCGTAGCGCTCGCTGCTCAGCGCCCGGAACCCGAGATTCACATCGAACCAGGAGTTGACCGAATAGGTGCCGATCAAGGATGTGCCCCAGCCCCAGGAGCCGCCGCTGACGCCGAAGCCCTGGCCAAGCGCGCCCAGTTCCACCCGCCAGCGTTCCGCCGGGTACAGCGATGCGCGGAAGCCGAGCCAGGGCTGCACGAAGCTGCCGCCCGGGCTGACCCCGACCGGATCGAATTCCGACGTCGCCTTGGCGCTCCAGCTGAAATAGGCGAAGCCCACCCGGGCATCGACCGTTAGCGGCAATCCGCCAAGCGCGCCGTTGTAGACCTCGTACC
Source organism: uncultured Rhodopila sp. (assembly GCF_903915725.1). Taxonomy (GTDB): domain Bacteria; phylum Pseudomonadota; class Alphaproteobacteria; order Acetobacterales; family Acetobacteraceae; genus Rhodopila. Next base: position 6,885 of record NZ_CAIWTY010000098.1, on the reverse strand, counting down.
CGAAGCCGGGCGCCACCCGCACATAGGACGCGCTGAGACTCAGGTGGGCGGCATTGCCGCCTGGGCCGGGCGCGGTGGTCTTGCCCGCCGCGGCGTCAACCCACTGGATGTCCATTTCCCCGGAAAATGGCCCATAGCGGGTGATCGCGGCGCCCATGAAGGCGCCATGCAGCGCCTGGGTCAGGTCGGAGATGGAAGGGACCGCGGTGGTGGTGCCGCCGCTGATCTGGCCGTTTCGCCCCGCGCTAAAGCTGGCGCTGGCAGCCGGAAGCCACAGGTACGGGTCGAGTTCGAAGTTCCACTGATAGGTTCCGTTCGCCGCAAACCCGTCCTGCGCGGACACCGGTTGTGCGCGCGCCGTCCCGCCGGAGATCGCAAGCGCAAGGCACGCTGGAAGGGCCGCGCCGAGCAGACGTCGGCTGTGCTTTGACCCACCAAAAGGCGCCCGCGCGCTTCCGGCCGATCGGCTTGCAGTTTGCCGGTTGGGTTGTTCCATGTCCGCGTCCCCGAATCGATGTCTCCCACGAAATCATAGGGCCGCTCGGCCAGGCGGCTATGCAGTTTCGGCACGCTTGCCGGATTGACCGGGCGGACCGCTTATTCATAAACACTGCGTCCCTACCGAAGCGAATCATCGGGCTTGTTCGGTGCCGCCGCGTTGGCCGATTCGCGCTTGGCACGTTTGGACAGGGGGGCGTCTCATTTTGCATCCTGAACGCACGGATAGTTTCAAAAAGACATAAGAACGCCGTGCAAAAAGACGCGTTGGCACTATGGTTTCGGTAACTTAGGTAAAAACGGCGCGAGACTTAATTTTTCGCTAACTTCCAAAGCTGCACAGACATTAATGGACAGCGCACGATCATAGTCGGCCACACGTAATGGCGCTGCAACAAGAAGCATTCGGGGGATGCCATGTGGTCCACCAAGGTTGTTGAATCCAACGACCCCGACGAGTTCGTCACCATGGTACGGCCATCGGGCTGCAAGCTTCTGGTGACCGGTCGCGGTGCATTCAGTGCCCGCAGCGCCTTGATCGATCTCGGCGGCCTCTACGCGCAGCGAGGCACCGAGCAACTGGCCCGTGTCGTTCGGGTGGAGATGGCCCGGTCCGGCGTCCTGTTCCATACCAAGCCGGGGCCCTCGATGTATTGGGACGGCGCGGAAATTCGTCCCGATCAGGTGGCGATCGTCCGCTCCGGCGGAGGCTACGTATCGCGGCTGACGGGACCGACCAGTTGGGGGGCCATGACGTTGTCCGACGCCGATTTGGAATCGTTCTGCGACTCGTCGCCCCAGGCGCGGGCGGCGTTCGCGACAGGCTGTGTGGTCGTCACTCCCCCCGCGGCTGCGCTTGCGCGTCTGCGCATGCTGCATTCCTCCGCCGAATACCTCGGGGAAACCTCCGAGGCGTATGCACGATGGCTGGAACAGGCACTGATCGAAACCATGGCAAAAGTCGTCGGCTTCGACGGCGGCCGGAGCGACACGATGGCCCGGCAACATCATCAAATGATCATCCGCCGTTTCATGGAAGTGCTGGATACGCAGCCGGCCGGAACGGTTTATATGCAGGACATCAGCGATGCCATCGGTGTCTCCAGCCGGACCTTGCGGATGGCCTGCCAGACCCAGCTCGGGGTCAGTCCGACACAGTTTCTGCTGCTGCGCCGGATGGGTTTGGCACGGCAGGCGCTGCGCAAAGCCGATCCGGGAGTGACACGAGTAACCGACGTGGCGACTGAGTTCGGATTTCTGGAACTGGGACGGTTCGCGGTAAAATACCGCCAGATATTCGGGGAGACTCCGTCCTCGACCTTGCGGTCCGTCTGTGCGCCGCCTGTTGAGCGGGCCCCGCGGGACTATGCGTTCGCCTGATTGGTTCGTTGCTCCGCCGCATCCCACATGATGCGCGGATCGAAAGTTTCGGCTGCAAAGATCGTCAGGATCACAACGGCACAGAAGGCCACGGCGCCGATGCCGGGTTCGATGGTGACGACGCCGCCGAATTGCACCAGGGCACCGAGCAGCGCCTCCATGAAAATGTCGATCATCGACCAGCGGCCGATCCAGTGAATGGCATAGTAAAGCCGGGTGCGGTCACGCAGCCATGCGGCGTGGCCGGTCTGCACGGTGATCAGCATGAAGGTCAGGCCAATCAGCTTCATCATCGGCACCGCGATACTGGCAAAGAACACCAGCGCAGCCAACGGATACATGCGCGATTCAAGCAGCTCCTCGACGCCGCCCAGTATCGTGCTCGGCGCGCCGGAGCCGAGTTGCATGACGGTGAGAACGGGGAAGATATTCGCCGGCAGGTACATCACCGCGGCGGCGATCACCAAGGCCCAGGTCCAGGCGAGGCTGTCGGGTTTGCGCTCGTGCAGAGGCGAATCGCATCTTGGGCACTTCGTGCCCGGCGTTTCCGGTATGACGACGAGGGTGCAGGTCTCGCAGCCGACGGCCCCGTGCGGAACGGTCCCGGTTCGGGCGGCGCGGCGCGAGATTTCGCGGGCGCCGGCGCTGTCGAGCTTGTCCCAGACCGTTTCGCGATCCAGCGCCCCGTCTGCCCAGACGATCACGACGGTCAGAGCCAGCAGCGCATAGACGCCGGCATCCAGTTCGATCTTCACCAGATCGCCCAGCTTCACGTAGGCGACGAATACGCCCAGCACGAAGACTTCCAGCATCGACCACGTCGATAACCGCTCGACGATCGAAAAGATGCGGCGGAGATGCCGCGGCGGGTTCGCCTCACGCACGCGCACAAGCACGTAGATCGTGCCCAGCAGCTTGGCCAGCGGCGCCAGGATGGTCACGAACACCACCACGAAGGCGAGGCCGGACATGCTCCGCCGCACCAGTTCCACCGGGCCGGAGAGGATGCCCGCACGGTGCACCATGCCGGCCGAGCTGACGGTCATCAAAGAGGTCAGGCACATCACCGCCAGCAGGATCAGCGCGGCGACGGCCAGGGCGATGCTGTGCTCCAGCGAATGCCGCCGGGCTTTGCGCAGGATGGTGCCGCAGCGTTGGCAATGGGCTGTGGTGCCGGGGGCGAGGCCAGGTTCAATCTGGAACAGGCCGCAGCCGGGGCATTCGCGGAGTCCGCCCTCGGTCAGTTCAAGCGGCTCGTCGGCGACGAGCGGATGACTCACCGCCGCCCCGGCCCAACGGCTGGCCTTCCGTCGGCCAGCATTGCGGCGATCGCGTCGGCGACCTGCGCGATCGCTGTGCTTGTCGCCGCGATCTGGCCTTCGACCCCGGGCGAGGGCGGGGTTTGGGATATGTGCAGGCTGCGCGTATCGGGCGACGCCTGGTTTTTGAACGAAACCGATCCCTGGCCGATGAGCAGCAGGTTGCCGGCGCGGTCGAGGTCGAGGCGCGAGAGTTCGACCTCGATGGTGGCCTCGGGGGAGCCGGTGACGGCCCCGGCGGAGGTGTAGACCGTGGTTTGCGGCAGCCGCTCGGTCAGGTCCTGCGCCAGGACGCGGGTCAGCATGGCGTCGAGTGGCTCGGCCCACCAGTCGGTGCCGCGCAGCACGACGCGGTAGTCTTCAGACGTCTGGACGATCTGGTTGCGTTGCAGGTAGCGGGCGATGCCGACGCTGTGCAGCGAGACGACCTTCGGGGTGCCGGAGACGGCGGTGCCGGGCAGCGATGCGACGGTGTAGAGTTTGGGATCGGGGGAGGAGCAGGCGGCCAGCAGCGTTGCGGACAAACAAACCGCGAAGCCACCCAGCCGCCGGGACAACAACACCGAACCGGCTGAGCCGGGCCGCCGGCCCCTCATCGTCATTGTCGGCGAAGCATGCCCCCGGCGAAGGCCGGGGGGCGGACCATCCGCGCCTTGCGGTGCGGGTCGCGACAAAGGCGTGGATGGCGGGCCTCCGCCCGCCATGACGGGAACAGCACGTCCTGCCGGGCGAATCGTCAATCGAAACAAGCGTATCATTGTGCACCCGAATCTGTCCGGCCGCGCACCAGCGCCTCCGGATGGCGTGTCAGAAGATCGGCCAGCGCCTGGAACGAGCGCACCGCATCGTTGAGCTGCGCCATCAGGCGATCGAGATCGCGATGGAACTGCGTGTTGTCGCCGTAGCCGGTGTTAACCGATCGCATCAGCAAGTCCATTTGCTTGAGCGAGGTCTGCAGCTCGGTGGCGACGCCGGGTAACTGTTTTAAGGTCGGACCCATTTCGGTGTCGAGCTTCTTGATCGCCGACTCCGCCGAGGTCATCGTGGCCGCCACCGCATTCAGGGTCTGCTGAAGCTGCGGGCCGCTACTCAGGGAACTGAAGTTCTTGGTGATGGTCGCCACGCTTTGGCCGATGCTGGCGAACGGGATGGCATTGACGTTGCGCAGCAGCTCCCCGGCCGATGCCTGTAGACCCGCCAGACCGGCGGTTTCCGTCACCGGAATGAGGAACGATCCCTCCTCCTCCGTGACTTTGACATTTGGTGCATCCGGGACGACTTCGAGCGAGATCAGCATCTCGCCGGTCAGCAGGTTGCCGCTTTGCAGCGACGCGCGCATACCCTTCGATACCAGCAACTGAACACCCTCGGCGGTGTTCTTAAAGGCCTGGTTGCCAACCCCCAAGACCCGTTCCGGCTCCACCTCGAAGTGGACGGGCGCCTGAACCGTGTCATTGGCGACGTCGAAGGAGAGGCGGACATCGGTGACCTTGCCAACGGTCAGGCCGTGCATGACGACATCCGATCCGGGGGCGAGGCCGCGCACGGATGAGGAGAAATAAGCCAGCAGCGGAATCTTGCGGCTGTAGGAGGCGTTCTTCGCAGAGTCCTGGTTGGCGAACAGGGGAAACACATGCTCCGGCGCGCTGATCGGACTGCTTTCTCCCTTTGCCGCCGTTTCGAAGGCAATGCCGCCCAGCAGCAGCGCGCGCAGCGATTCCACCTGAACCTCGACACCGCCGCCGCCGAGCTTCACCGACAGGCCGGAGGCGTTCCAGAACCGCGTCTGGTCACGCACGTAGCTGTCGTAGGGGGCGCGGACGAAGGCGTGGATGGTCACGCTCTCCGCCATCTTGCCGATATCCCAGCCGAGGACCTCGCCAACCGAAAGGCCGCGGTAGAACACCGGCGAACCGAGGCTGACCGAACCGAGTTGTTCGGATTTGAGGAAAAACGTGGTCCCGGGCACGTCGCTGTCGATGACCGGCGGGTCCTCGCGGCCGACGAAATTACGTTCGGCCTTGGCGGACGGGTCTCCGGGCAGCAACCCGACATAGGAGCCGGAGAGCAGCGTGCTGGCGCCGGAAATATTGCCTGCGAACAGGCGGGGCTTGACCACCCAGAACTGCGTTCCGGCGGTCAGGAACTGCTCGGCCTGGGCAGTGGTGGCGATGGTGACCAGGACGCCCCTGCGGTCCTTGGTAAAGTCGAAGCTTTTCACCGTGCCGAGGGTGATTTCCTTGTACTTGAGTTGGGATTGGCCGGCTTGCAGGCCCTCGGCGTCCTGGAAGGAGACGACGATATTGGGGCCTTCCTTGGACAAGGTGTCCCAGGCCAGCCATAGGCCGATCAGAATCGCGACAAGCGGAACGGCCCAGATAACCGGCAGGCGGCGGCTCTTGCGGACGGTCGACTGACCGAGAGTCTTAGGCCCGGCGCCGCTCATGTGCAGGAGGCTGTCAACGTGATCCGCATGTCTGCCTCAATATCTTGTCGGCCCCGGCGCACAATTTTCCGCATAGGCGGCGGCTACGCTATGCGGATTTGGCACGTCGGGCGGTTACAGTTTGAAGTCCAACAGTCCGGCCAACGGACGGCCCGGGACTACTTCCGGATGACGGCGGCGCCGTTCGGTCCGGCGCACCCGGCGCGATAGACGCCGTTCGCGCAGTGGACTGTCGTCGTGGGGGGCGGCTTTCGCACGACGGCGGCCCCGTTCGGTCCGGCACATCCGGCGCGATAGACGCCGTTGGCGCAGGTGACGGCCTGCGCGGGATGGGGGACGGCGAGTGCCACCACGGCCGCAAATCCAAGCGACGCGACTGCCAGGGCGAAAGCGTGTTTCATTGCGGACAACCTCGGTTATGAGCAGGATTGAGTGCTGGTAGCCGTCCCGACAGTAGCGAATCAAGCATCTCCGCTATACCCGGCGCACATGCGACCTACCACAAAAATGGTACTTGTGGCGAAGCATTAGAGACACCCTTGGCCATGAAGTGAGCGCCGATGCGTGCCGCCAAACCGGAGATCGATCTGGCCGCACCCGTCGATTCTTATTGCATCGATATTACCACCGCATCGCCGCCAAGGCTCAGCATTAGCCCGGTGCGCTTCGCCTTGAGGTGCATGATGACGCCCTTGTCGTTCTGCAGCCACAGATCGCCGCCGCTCGAAGTACCGGCGGCGAAGCCGTAGCGGCCCTGGGCGTAGGCGCCCGGGAACTCCGCCACGCTCTTTAACCCGTAGATTTCGCCGGAGGCGTTGATCGTCGAAGCGCCGATGCCGCCGATGCCAAGTCCGCCCACCGCGAACGGGTAGGCCCGCCCGCGGAAATACAGCGTTCCGCTGCCGCCGCCCCCGCTGCCGATGAAGGCCGCCTGCACCTGGTTCATCTCCACGGTACCATCAGGCGTTTTACCCTCCACAGACTGCGTGTTTATGGTCGGCGAAGACGAACACCCGGCAAAAGGCAGCACGGCAGCGACGGCCAGGCCGATCGCTGCGCGCCGCGATTGAAGTCGATCGAACGTCACGGCGAGGATCCTCTGCTAAGGGCCCGTCCGGGAACTATCGAATCGCGTTGCCGCCCTGAACGTGCCGGATTCTCGGCGGACTCGTTGGACGATATCATCGTGGGATGATTGACCCTGACCCGATTCGCGAACGTTTTGGCAAGTTGTCAGCGCAT
>NZ_CAIWTY010000097.1 GCF_903915725.1 uncultured Rhodopila sp. | reverse complement strand
TGTGCTCCAGCGCCGCCGCCGTTCCCGGCCGGTGATCACCTCCGTCACGCCATCCATCGATACACCTCAAGCAACACCTTAAGTCCCAACTTAAGGTGTCGAGCGGATTACCCCAGACGGTCTTCGGCGGAGGGATACGGCGCAACGCACCGGCGAACGCGATCAGGAACAGCGCCCGGTCCCTGGCGCCGGCGAGGCCGGCACCGCAGGCCCGGCACAGCTTGCGAACCTCGGTCGTGGTCAGCGCCGCGGCCCGCCGCGCCGGGGTGCCGTGCTTGCGGCCGATGCCGCGGAGAGTCTCGCGGATCGCCGGATGTTTGGTGTCGAGCGGATGCCCGGCGACGCCGCAGGCGCGCGCGATAGCGGCGACCCGACGGCGCAGCGTCGACATCGCGTAGCCTTCCCCCGCGGCGGCGAGATAGGCACCGACCGTTTCCGGTGTCGCCGGCATGGCGATGAAGCCGTACTTCGAGCACCAAGCCTCGAAATTGGCGACATCGGTCTCGTAGGCTCGCAGTGTCGCCTCAGCGTCGGCCCCGTCCTGGTAGGCTTTGGATTTCGCCAGCGCCATGGCTTTGCGTGCCGTCGGCGGCCTGGCGCCGTCCAGCCGTGCGATCTGCCGCTTGCGGGCTTCGGTTACGGGATCGACCATGTGGAACACTATAGCACACATTAAGACGCCATAACAGCCCGTCCCGCGTGTAATGGTCCGTTGACTCTGAGTACGCAGATGGAGGGTTCCATCGTCTAAATCCTTTGAGTGTTTCATATCCGAAGGTGTTCAGATTGACCGGGGATCGCCCGAGTGAACCTGCAGGGCTAGGTTACCGGGGAGCCATGCGCATAGCTTACAAATACCTTCTGATTAAGTGAGCCCGTAGGCCAAGGCGAGTTCCGGGTCGCGCCTGGCGACTAGCCGGGCGAGGTCGACGATCACCTTGGCCTGCTTCCAGGTCGCATCGTCTTGCATTTTGCCGTCGAGCATCACGGCTCCGCTGCCGTCCGGCATCGCTTCGAGAATCCGCTTGGCAAACAGCACCTCGGTGGCCTCGGGGCTGAACACGCGCTTGGCGATCCCGATCTGGCTCGGGTGCAGGCTCCAGGCGCCGACGCAGCCGAGCAGGAAGGCGTTGCGGAACTGCGCCTCACACGCCGCCTCGTCCTTGAAATCGCCGAACGGGCCATAGAACGGGCGAATTCGGCTGGCGAGGCAAGCATCGACCATGCGTGCCACAGTATAGTGCCACAGGTCCTGTTGAAAGAACATGCGCGGCGCGCCCGCTGCGTTTGCATCGGCCAGCACACCGTAAGACGGATGCCCGCCGCCGACCCGGGTGGTTTTCATGCCACGCGAGGCGGCGAGGTCCGCCGGGCCCAGGCTCATGCCGTGCATGCGCGGGCTGGCGGCGGCGATCTCGTTGACGTTCTTGACGCCTTGGGCGGTTTCCAGGATGGCGTGGATCAGGATCGGCTTGCGCACTTGATGTCGTGCCTCGAGCTGGGCGAGAAGCTGGTCGAGATAGTGAATATCCCAGGGACCTTCCACTTTCGGCAGCATCACCACGTCGAGTTTGTTGCCGATGGCGGCGACGATCTGGAACAGGTCATCCAGCACCCATGGGCTGTCGAGGCTGTTGATGCGGGTCCAGAGACCGGTATCCTTGAAGTCGACCGCGCATGCCACCTCGATGAACCCGGCCCGCGCCGCGTCCTTGGCCTCAGCCGGAATGGCGTCTTCCAGATTGCCGAGCAGCACGTCGACCTGCCCCACGAGTTCCGGCACCTTGTCGCGCACTTTCGCCAGGTGTGGCGGGAAGAAATGGATCATCCGCTCCGGCGTGACGGGCAATTGATGCACCGGCGGCGGCGCCCCGATTGCGAGCGGGCGGTAGAAGTCAGCGGGAAGCTTCATTGACATGTCTCCTTTGGATCCGCGCGCGGCGCACAGCTTCGTCCCTATACATCGTTACCGGTGCCCACGCCCACCGCTGCAAGCAAGGCATGAGCCTCCTCCTTGCGCTCGGGGAGCGATGTCGCGTTGAGCGAACGCCTCCTCACGACGTACTCGCTTATGATCGGCTTCAAGTCCACATGCGCCAGGATGTCCCGGGCAACGTGTATGCTTGCCGCAGTCGTAGGCGTATTGTCCGTTGAAGGTGATCTGCTCGACCAGGGCATTCTCCGATGTCAGACTTACGTTTCTTCCGACTGAAGGCGGTTCGGAAAAGAGTATATCCTGCTTCGTGCTTTGGTTACTACCCGGGCTGACCACGAACATCCTTAGTTTCCCCTAAAATCTGCGGTCGATCAAGAATATTGGTTACGAGCTGGTTGATTGCGCTCGTGCGGCGATCTATGCAATGATGTCCATATGTATCCCCGCAACGTACCAGCCGCGTCCCGTTCTGTAATGAAAATAAATCGCAATCCCGGCTGGCGATATCAATACCGGAGTTGACCGATGACCGGCATCCTAAACGGCCTCAGGGTGGTGGAGGGCTCAGCCTTTGTGGCGGCGCCGCTGGCGGGCATGACGCTGGCGCAAATGGGAGCGGACGTGATCCGCTTCGACCCCCTCAGAGGCGGGCTCGATGCGCGGCGTTGGCCGGTGACCGCGGATGGCCGAAGCCTCTATTGGGCCGGTCTCAACAAGGGCAAACGGTCGCTCGCCGTTGATACCACCAAGCCCGAGGGCCAGGCGCTGGTGGCGGCACTGGTCACCGCTCCGGGTCCGGGAAACGGCCTGTTCCTGACCAATTTTCCCGCCGTCAAAGGCTGGATGAGTTACGATACCCTGCGGCGGAAGCGGTCGGACCTGATCATGGTCAATCTGATCGGCAACCCGGACGGCAGTTCGGCGGTCGACTATACCATCAACTGCGCTGTCGGTTTTCCGTTCGTCACCGGTCCGGACAGAGGCGGCGCTGCGGTGAACCCCGTCAACCACGTCATGCCGGTGTGGGACGCCCTGGCCGGCATCAATCTGGCGCTCGCGCTGGTCGCCGCGGAACGACACCGCCACTTGACCGGGGTGGGACAGGCAATACGCGTGGCGCTGGCTGATATCGCTTTCGCCATGGCCGGCAATCTCGGCTACATCGCCGAGGTGCAAGTCAACGGCGCCGATCGGCGGGCTTGCGGCAACGACCTGTTCGGCGCCTATGGCGCGCCGTTCGAGACACGCGATGGCCGGATCATCTATATCGCCGTCGTTACGGATAGAATGTGGAACGAACTCGTTACGGCGACCGGTCTCACGGCGAAGTTCGAAGCGCTGGAAGCGGTGCTTGAACTCGACCTCAGGCACCGCGAGGGAGACCGGTTCCAGGCACGAGAGGCAATCTCGTCGCTGATCCGCCCGTGGTGCCTGGCACGCACCCTGCTTGAGGTGCAGGCCGCGTTCGACGGCACCGGCGTGTGCTGGGGGCCTTATCAAACGTTTCGCCAGATGGTGCAGGAGGACGCGCGCTGCTCGCCGGCCAATCCCTTGTTCGCCGAACTCGACCAGCCCGGCATCGGCCGCTACCAGGTTCCGGGGTCGCCGATCGGCTTTGGGGCATTGCCGCGCGATGTGCCTCGGCGGGCCCCGCTGCTGGGCGAGCATACCGACGAAATTCTGAGCCGCGACCTCGGTCTGAGCGAGACCGAAATAAATCGCCTGAGGGACAGCAAGGTCGTGGCGGGACCGCTAGAGGTAAGCTGACACCGCCGCACTCTCATATCCACCCGCCCGCCGCGAAGGATTGGCCATGCCACGCGAAAAAACCACCGCCGGCAACGTCTTTGAGGACTTCCGGGTGGGTCAGACTATTGTTCATGCGACCCCGCGCACCATAACCGAAGGTGACGCAGCACTTCATACCGCCCTTTTCGGCTCACGCTTCGCTGTTCAGTCGAGCGAGGTCCTGGCGCGGGCTATCGGGCTGCCGAGGGCGCCTCTCGACGACTGGCTCGTGTTCAATGTTGTTTTCGGCAAGACCGTGCCTGACGTCTCGCTCAACGCGATCGCCAACCTTGGCTACGCCGATGGCCGCTTCGGGGTGCCGGTTTATCCGGGTGACACGCTCCGCACCGTATCCGAGGTCATCGGCGTGCGCGAAACCGCCAAGGGCGATGCGGGCGTGGTCTACGTACGTTCCGTCGGCAGCAACCAGCGCGGAGAGGAGGTGTTGTCCTATGTCCGCTGGGTATTGGTCCCGAAACGCGACCTTGCGGCTCCGACACCCGCACCCGTGGTGCCGGCGCTGCCGGACGCAGTGCCGGCGAACGACATTGCCGTGCCGGCCGGACTCGACGTGGCGCGCTATGATACTGCCGCGGCCGGCAGCGTATTCCTATGGGAAGACTATGAACCCGGAGAAAAGATCGATCATATTGATGGTTTTACGATCGAGGAAGCGGACCACATGCTTGCCACGCGTTTGTGGCAGAACCCTGCCAGGGTGCACTTCAACCAACACACCGCGAAGGCCGGCCGGTTCGGGCGGCGGCTCGTTTATGGCGGTCACATCATCAGCATTGCCCGTGCGCTTTCATTCAACGGCCTGGCCAACGCATTCAAGATCGTAGCGTTCAACGGCGGCCGTCATGTCGCGCCGACATTCGCCAACGACACCATCTACGCCTGGTCCGAGATTCTCGACAAAGCGCCGCTTCCGCTTCGGGCCGACCTCGGGGCGCTGCGCATACGCACGATCGCAGCCAAAGACCATGCTTGTTCAGACTTCCCCGACCAGGCGCCGGACGGGAGGCCGCATCCGGCCGTGGTGCTTGACCTCGACTACACCGTTCTGGTGCCACGTCGAAACTGACCCGTGTCGGCGCTGCCAAACCTATCGGTCGTCGGTGCATCTCGCGTGTTATACCAGACGCCGTTGAGTTTGACCGTTGGCAGGGCTGCCGGCATCGTCATGGCGGGCGCAGGCCCCATAGGCGTTAAAATAGTCCGCGGCGGCTGCGTTTGTCCCCCGTCATGGTGCGCGGAGGCGCACCATCCACGCCTTGCGGTGCGGGTTTAGGCAACGGCGTGGATGCCGACCTGCGTCGGCATGACGGGGGGAAGCAACAACCGCCGGCCGCTATTTTAACGCCTATGGGGCGAAGGCCCGCCATCCACGCCTCGTCTAAACCAGCAAACGGCGTGGATGCCGACCTTCGTCGGCATGACGAGGTGGCGCGGTCCGAGAGTCGATATCAGCGGCGCCTGGTGTTATTAGGGCTATACTTCACGCGTCACCGTTGGCGCCGAGAAGCTGGCGCCCCGCTGATCTCCTATTGCCTACGCACAGGCTTCCATCCAGCGACCGAGTTCAGACGGTGATGGCCATGCCCCGGTAGATTCGCGAGCGGTAGCGGCTGTCCTCGAGGTCCGGCATCGGCGCCCCGGCCAGCAGCGCCGCGCGTCCAAACCGTGCGATCTCTTCAGCCGTCTCCTCCGCCGTGACCGGCTCTTCACTGCGCACGCGACGCGTCAGGTTGATCTGGTTGATCACGGCGCCATGCACCATGCGCTCGCATTCCACCGCCAGCGTGCCGGTCAGGGCGTGCAGCGTGGTCTTGATGAAGTTTGCCAGCGCGAAGGCGGCGGCGCTGCCCTTGGCGGGCACGTCGGGTGCCACCAGCACGAGCTGGACGTCGTCGAACAGTGCGGCGCGTCCGGCGACGCGGAAGTGGTGCGTCAGGTTCTCCTCGATCAGTGCACGGAAGCCCGCGGTGTCGAGAGGCTGGCGCTCCGCCCCGGGATCGAACACCTGGTCCGGCAACGGGCTGAACGGCATCGAGATGACAGCAGCCGGCGCGGTGCCCGTGACGGCAAGGGCGCGGTCGAGGCCGTCTTCGATCGCATCGCCTGTGACGATCGCCTGGATGGCGTCTCGCGCAGCCGGCTTCAGCAAAGCCTGCACCGCAGCTCCACCCTGCTCGGTGCGGGTCAGCAGAACGACCCGCTGCACGCCGCCTTCCTCGACGAAAACATTGGCGGCGCAGGCGAGGTGCGCCGTCAGGTGCTCGCCGATCAGCCAGATCGTCCGCCCCCGCAGCGCCTCCAGCCGCTCGCGCTTGGCGCGCCCGAACAGTTCGCGCTCGGTGCTGGAGCGCTCCACGTTCAGCCCGCCCGACGGCTGGAAGGTCTCGCCGGACACCGCCCGATCGGCAAGGTAGAACACGGTCGCCTGCGCGACCTCGAACTCGGTGGGCATCCGCCCCAGGTGCAGCAGCGAGAGAACTCCGGAACGGATGCGCTCAGCCTCGCGCGCCATCTCGCCGGGCGGCAGGAACGGCTCGGGCGGCACCGGCAGGGCGCCGATCCAGGCCGCGCCGAAGCGCTCGCCGCCGTCCGGTTCATGCTGGAATGCCCCGCTGCGGCGCAGCCGCGACAGCAGCTTGTCGGCAATCCCGGCGGTCATCAGGAACTCGCCGCAGGATGCGCCCTCCTTGCCCTCCTTCGCGAAACCCGCGATCTCCTCGCGCATGCGCTCGGGCAGCGTCTCGTCCCGGGCGATCATCTCGATCCGGTTGCCGGCGAGCCGCTCCAGCATCGCGGCGACCGGTGCGCCGTCGCGCGCCGACCGCACCAGGGCGGCATGCACCGCGTTCAACCGCCGTCGTTCGAAGATCAGCCGCGCCCGTCGCTCGTACAGCCCGGCCCGGCCGCCGGCGCCGCGCAGACGCTCGCCCTCCACCGGCCCGGGCGCGATCGCATTGATCTGGATCTCGGGTCCCAGAAGGCGCGCCAGATTCTCCGCCAGCGCCCGCTGGCCCGCCTTCGACGTCGCGTAGTCGGCGCGGTTCGGATACGGAATCGATACGTAGCGCTCGCCGCCGAAATACGACGACACATTGACCACGTAGCCGCTGCCCTGCCGCTTCATCTGCGGCACCAGCCGCTGGATCAGCGCGTAGTTCGACACCAGATTGGCGTCGAGGGTGCGCCGCCAGGCATCGAGCGGCATATCCACCACCATCTCCTCGGCGCCGGCAACACCCGCGCAGTTGATCAGGTAGTCGACCCTGCCGAACGTCGCGAGCGTGACATTGGCCGTGTGCTCGACCGAGGCGAGGTCGCCCACGTCCACACCCGCCAGGATCTGTACCCGGTGGCGGGCGCCGGAATACCCGCTGTCCTCCAGCTCGGCGACGATGCGGTCGCGCATCTCCTGCAACTGTTCGGCGCCGCGCGCCACCAACATCACCCGGGCGCCCGCCACGGCGAGCAGACGGCCGATCTGCCCGCCAATCCCGGAGGAGCCGCCGGTGATCAGCGCCACGCGACCCTTGTGCAGCCCGAGCAGGTTCTCCATCCAGCCGAGTTCGGCGCGCCTCGCACCCGTCGCCTCATGCTGCGATGGCGGCAGGCAGAGGTCTATCGGCTGCAGCCGCCGCTCCTTGAACAGCAGCCGCGCCGCCTTGCCGCCGGCGAAGGACACCTCGTCGGCCTCGGAGTTGGTGTAGCGGATGACCTGATTGCTCCACTCCGCCCGGGCGCGCTGGCCGCGTCTTGCGGCGTCCGCGCTCTCGTCGCGCCAGACGCGCACGAGTTGCCCGATCGCGGCGCGCAGCAGCTCGGCGTAGACATTGCCGCTGCCGTCGTCCCCGTTGCTCATGAAGACCGTGCGCGGCGTGCGCTCCAGCGCCGGGCAGCTTTGCCAGTAGCGGCTGAGCTCGCGCGCCAGCGCGACGGCGCCAACGAGCTCGCGGTCGATGAAGGCATCGACATCAGTGTCCAGCGCATCCCGCAGCGGGCCGGTCAGCGCCCCGGGCGCCAACGACGGCAGGATGATCGCCGCGGTCAGGCGGCCGTCGTCGCCGTGTTCGCGCAGCGCCGCCGCGACCGTGGCCGGGCGCGCGCGATCTGCCACAACCGGCTTGATCATCGCATCGGCAGCGCCGCCGTTAAGGCTGAGCGCCGCGGCATGCAACTGCTCCTGATCGGCCACGCCGAGCAGCACCGCTGCTCCGACCGACGCCTGGGTTCGCGCGACCGCCAGCGCGTCGTGCAGCTCGTCGCCGGCAAACACGATGACCGCGGCGCCGGTGCCGTCAACGGTCCGCAATCCCGGCCGGTCGAGGATCATGTTGCCGGCCTCCTGCGGTGCCGACAGTCCGTGGGTGATTTCCAGGTCGTGGCCATTCAGCGCCGCCGATTCGTCGCTGGCCAGGAACAGCGCCGCGTTGACCACGTCGGCGACAACCGGGAAGGTGTGCTCGGGCGCGCGCCCCTCGAACGACCGCGCCAGCGTCATGCGGCGGAAGAATGCGCCCGCTGTCGTCCCCTCGGCGTCCTCGCGCAGCCGGTCCATCGCCGAGAAGACGGTCCTGATCCGCTCGCTTTCGATCGGCCCGGGATAGATTGTGTTGACGCGCACGCCGTGCGCGCCGAATTCCGCCGCGAGCCGCCGCGACAGCGCGTTCAGCGCCGCCTTCGGCACGACGTACGCGGTGCGTCCGTAGTATTCAGTCTTCGAGAAGATGGTGGACACGTTGATGACCGACGCGCCCGGCCGCAGCAACTGCGAGGCGGCGCGCACGACGTTCCAGGGCACCGCCAGCAGGTTGCGCGCGGCGTCCCCCACCGTCTCGGTGTCGCTGCCCAGTTCGTCGCGGCTCAGCGGGATGTCGTCGAGCCTGCGCCGCGGCCCGGCCGAGCCAGCGTTGTTGACGATCACATCCAGCCGGCCGAACCGTTCGATCACGGCGGCCAGTGCCGCGCGCACCTGCTCGGGGTCCGCGCCGTCCATGTGCAGCGCGGCAGCCTGCGCGTCCGCCGCGCCGGAGGCTTGCAGCACGCGGGTGCGCGCCGCCTCCAGCCGGTCTGGATCGCGGCCCGTCATCACCACGGTGGCGCCCTCGCGCAGGAAGCGCTCCACGATGTGCCCGCCGAAATTCCCGGCCGCGCCGGTCACCAGCGCGATCTTGCCGCTCAACCGGCCCTTGGTCACAGGGCGGTCGGCCTTGACGCCCTCGCGCAGGAAGCGCTGCACGATGTGTCCGCCGAGTTGGCCGGCGGCGCCGGTCACCACCGCCATCGTGTCGCCCAGCCGGCTCACGGCGTTCAGCCGATCCCGCAATTTCGGTTCGCTATGCATGCTTGGACCCCCTAATTTGTGGATTGGCCGGACGCGGCCCACGCCTCGAACAGTTCGTCGCGCGACCGCAGGCCCAACGCGGGCAAGGCGTGATTGCAGACATAGGTGGCGCCCTGGTGCCGGTTCTCCCACATCGCCTGGTGGGCTTCCGGCAGCTCCGGCCACCCGACCACCGTCGGTTCGGTCGCGTCGAGCAGGCCGGCGGCGAGCATCTCGTTCATCCGTGCGACCTCAAAGGCGTTGCACAGATGCGTCCCGGCGATCGTCGCGGTTGGCATCAGGATGCGCCGCTGCCGCGTCCAGACCTGCGGCGCGTAGAAGGTGAAGCGGCGGCCACGCATCTCCTCGGCATAGACAACCCGGCCGGTGAACGGCTTGACCAGCGAGGTCGACACACCCAGCGCGTCGTGGCCGGCCCGCTCGATAATAAGGTCGGGCGCGCCACGCGGGTTGTCGGCCGAGCGCAGCACGCGGCCGACGGCGGCGCCGAACGGCTTGGTCGTTCGCTCCTGGAAGGCGCGCACGGCCTCCTTGAACGCCGCGGTTTCGCGCTTGGGATCGGGCAGGCGCGGCAGGGACGACGGCCACTCGAACGCCTCGCCTTCGCGCCGGTGCAGCTCCTCGATCGTCACGACGCCGCGCACGCTGTCGCCGAACCCGAGCGACTGGATGAACTCGCGCTGCCCGTCGGTCAGCGTCGCCACCACCACGCGGGCGCCCCCGGCGCGCGCCGCCTCGATCATCTCCAGCCCGGCCTGATCGATCAGCTCCGCGCCATCGGCCACGCCGTAATAGACAAGCACCGCCTCACCCGCGCGCAGCCGGGCGCGGCGCAGCATCGCCGCGGGCGACGCCGTGCCCGGCTTGCCGGCGAAGCTGAACCAGTAGCCGCTGGAGGCGCCGAAGAACGTCAGCGTGCCGCCCTCGGCGAGCAACTGGAACGAACGCGGGAACGCGGTCTCTCCGGCGTGCGAGACGACATAGTCCGGCAACCGTCCGCCCAACGCTTCGCGGCATTCCTGCACCAGCGCCTCGCCTGCCTGCTGCCAGGCCGCCGCCGCATCGGCCCCGTCCGGGACCGTCGTGAACAGTCCGGCGAACCGCGGATCGCGGCGATTGACGGCGCCCTTCGCGCCTTGGGCGCGCACGAACGCGGCTCGTTCCTCGCTGGAGACGAGGCCGATGGCGTCGATCCCGCTGCGCACGGCGGTCTTCAGCGCGTCCAGGCCCGTGCCGGTGGCGGCGCCCTCGACGAACAGCGTCCGCCCCGGCTCGATGCCGAGCGTCGTGAACAAGGCCCGCACGATCGTGCCGAGGTTCAGCGTATAGGCGCCGGCGGTTTCCAGCTTCATGTCGGCCGGCGCCGGCTGCAGTTGCGGCCCTTGCACCAGCAGGAACTGCTGGTGGCTGCCGGTATCGGTTTCATAGCCCTGGATGGCGAAGCCGGCGAACATCGGGTCGCCGCCGGCAAGCGGCGAGAGCAGATCGGTTTGCCCCGAATAAATCGTCACCAGCTCGCCGACAGCGAGCCGCCCTTCGCGCCGCAGCTCCGAGCCCAGCGCCGCGACCAGGCCGATGCCGCCCGAGCCGGTCACCTGGTAGTCGAGATCGTGGCTGTCGAACGGCGACACCGGGATGCCGGTGATGCCCCATATGTCGTTGAAATTGACTTCGGAGGCGAGCACGTAAACCAGCGCCTCGTTGGGGCCGGGCTGGCCCACGGGCACGATCGCCTCGCGCTCGGCGCGGATCGGTTCGTCATGCCGCGGGGCGCCGGTAACCGGATCGCGGGTCACCGAAAAGCCGAACTGGTACGTTGGCAGCGGCGTAAAGCCGGGGAAGAACGGCGCGCCGATCGGCAGAAGCCGGCCGTCCGCCAGCATCCGCGCGCGCTCCTCGGCGGACGGCTCGAACCAGCGGCGCGTCGGCAGCGGTGCGCTGCGCCGATCGAGAAAGTCGCGAATGCCGCGCTTGCCGCCGTCCGGATCTGCTACCGCCTCGGCGAACAGCCGTGCCTCGTGCGACAGGCCGGCCTCCAGCCCATGCCGCCAGCCGTACGAGACCGCCGATAACGCCCGGTCGGCCGCGGCGATGCGCCCGGCGGTGCCGGCCTGGCGCAGCAGACGCTGGATTTCGCCGCCGGCGATCACGCTGTCGAGTGACAGCTCGCCCGGCTGTTCCCACCGCGCGAGTGCGGCGGTGCGCCTGCGGTGTGCTTCCGCGACCTCGCCGTGGCCGGACACCGCGGCCGCACAGGCCAGTTCGACCGCCACGCCGAGCACGCCGGACGGCGAGTCGGTCACACGGTCGATCAGCCCGATCGCCGCCGCCTCTTCGGCGGTTACCGTGCGGCCGCCCAGAATCAGCTCCAGCGCCTGCGTCAGACCCTCCGCACCTTGCCGATCGGCCAGCAGCCGCGGCAGGCGCTGGGTGCCGCCGTAGCCCGGCAGCAGGTTGAGGCGTATCTCCGGCTGGCCGAAGGTCGCCGTCGGTTCGGCCAGGCGGTAGTGGCACGCCAGCGCGAACTCGCAGCCGCCGCCGAGTGCCACGCCGTTGACCGCCGCGATGCACGGCTTGCCCATGCGCTCGATCTTGCGGAAGGCGAGATGGGCGTTGTTGGGCAGCGGTAAAGCCTGCTCAACGTCATGGACGTCTTCCAGCAGTTGCCGGATGTCGGCGCCGGCGACGAAGGATCCTGTGCCCTCGCCACTGAACACCACCGCGGCCACGTCGTCGCGGCGCGCCAGGTGATCGACCACTGTGTTCAGTTCATCCAGCGCCCGTTCGTTCAGCGCGTTGACCGGCGGGTTGCTGATCGTGACCGCAGCCACCTGACGGCCAGGCCGGACTGGGTGGTACTGGATGCGGAAATAGCGGAAATTCTCGAACCGCCGCTGCGCCCCGCTCAGCCGCTGGCGCTGCTCCCAGGCGTGCACCGCCTTCGCGATCTCGTCCAGCGCGTCCGGATTGCGCAGCGTAGAAGTGTCGCCGACGGGCGATCCGTCGACCAGCGCGCGCACCATGCGGCGCATGTACTTGCCGCTGCGGGTTTCGGGAAACTGCGAAACCTCGATGAACTCCGAAGGTACCGCCGTGGCGCCCTTCTCCTGGCGCACCAGCTCGGCCAGCCGCCCGCGGTCGTCCGCGCCAAGATGCCGATCGGCCGCCGGCCGGACGAAGGCGAGCGGTGTCAGTCCAGACTCGCGATGCGGCGCGCCGACGACGATGACGTTGCCCACGGGCGAGTCCGGGTTGACCTGACGGTCGCGCAGGATCGCGCCTTCGATTTCCTCGGTGCCGAGCCGATGGCCGGAGACGTTGATGACGTCGTCGCTGCGTCCGTGCAGCGAGAAACTGCCGTCGTCGTGACGGATCGCGAAATCGCCCTGGGTGTAGGCGCAGGCGCCGGACCAGCGTTCCCAGTAGGTCGCCGCGTAGCGCTGCCGGTCGCCGTACCAGGCCCGGACGACCCCGGGGCCATCGACGGCGAAGGTTTCCGCATCGCCCCAGATCGTGCGGGCAAGATACGGGTAGGGTGCGGCGATGACGATCTCGCCCTTCTCGCCCGGCTCCGCTCGCCGCCACGCGGCGCGGCCGTCAGCGGCCTGCCCGGTGGCCACCCACACGTCGCCCTCGATCCAGGGCAACGGATAGGTGTGCGCATCGGCGCGCAGCGGGAAGTCGCCGTTGCCGAAGAAATGCGTCCAGGCGATCCCGCCGTGCTCGGTCGCCCAGTAGGAGTTGATGTACCAGGGCGTCATCAGTTGCATGGCGAACTGCTGCACCGTCGGCGAGGTCGGTTCGGCGCAGAACGTGGCAACGCGCAGGCACGACATATCGTACTCGCGGACGTCGGCGGCGTTCTGCGGGTCCTGCATCACCGCCTTGAGGAACGTCACCCCCGCCTTGAAGATGCTGACGCCGTAGCGGGAAATGATGGAGGCGAAACGCCCGGCGGACGGGAACAGCGGCGCGCCCTCGCCCAGCACGCTGGTCACCCGGCTGGCGAGCGCGGCGGCGATCATGTAGCTCTGCCCGGTGATCCAGCCCGGATCGGCGACGACGTACATGACGTCGCCGGGACGCGCGTCGAACGACACGCGCATCGTCTCGACCAGGCCGGAGAGATAGCCGCCGTGCACATGCACGACGCCCTTCGGCTTGCCCGTCGATCCCGAGGTGTAGATGATGAAAAGCGGAAATTCCGCGTCGAGCGGCACCGGCTTCGTGCTTGCCCACACCGCGCGCACGAAATCGCGGTCCGGCAGCGCCAGCAGCGCCGCCTCGTCATTGACCGCGAAGCCGGCCTCCCGCGCCGCTGCCAGCATCGTCCCGGTTGCCCGGGCCAGCAGCTCGTGACTCCAGCAATCGCGCCCGGGCCGCCACGACAGGTCGGACTGGCCGGTATGGCGCACCACCACGACCGCCTCGACACGCCGCGGCGCGGCGACGAGCGCGCGGGCGATCGAGGTGCGGATGCCGCTCGCCGCTTCGGCGTCGAGCGCGCCTCTGCCGATAAGTTCGGCCAGCGCGCGTCCGACACCGCGCATCACGTCGCTGCGCTCGACGGTGATTTCGCCGGCGACTGCTTCGGCCGCGCGCCGGCCAATCAGTTCGGCCGAACCGGCCGGCACGCCTAGCGCATCGAGCTGGCCTTGCATTGCGCCTAGCGCGGTTTCGACGGGGAGGTAACGGTCCAGCGCGGCGTCGGTGTAGACTTCCTTGAACGGCACGATCTGCGCGTTGCGAAAGCCACCGTCGGCGGTGACCACCACGCGGGCGCCGCAATCATGGATCCGGTCCGACAGCGTCTTGTCGGAAAAACCGCCGAACACCGGCGTGTAGATGATCCCCAGGCGCTTGGCCGCCTCGGTGTAATAAACCTGTTCGGGGATGTTCGGCATATTCAGCGCGATGCGGTCGCCGCGACCCAGGCCGAGCGACTGCAGCGCCAGGGTGGCGCGCGCCACCTCGAACAGCAGCCGGCGGCGGCTGATCGCGTAGTGCACCACCGGGCCGCCCTGGCCGCCGTTGAGCGACTGGTCCCAACGGTCTCCTTCGAAGAAGAAGGCCGGCTCATCGCCGTGACCCGCCAGGACGTGCCGGTCGACCTCGTTGAAGCAGGCGTTCGTCAGGCCGCCTTCGAACCAGCGGTAGAACGGCGGCTCATCGCCGTTGAACGCGCGCGACCAGGGTTCATGGTCCGCCGGCAGGTCGGGGGCGACCGGCGCGCCGGTGGCGGCGTCGTAGCCGGTCCAGTCTCCGCGATCCTCGTCGAACGTGATCCAGGCACCATGCGGGCCGATGCCGGGCGCCAGCCAGTGCAGGTTCCGCCGCGCGATCGCGCCGTGGAAGCCTCCGGGATCGCGCCGGCACGCCTCGCGCGCAGCCGTCCACGCGGCATGGTCGACCAGACGGTTGACGCGCGGCTGGCCAGGCGGGACCGGGCTCGGCGTCCGCTCCTGCTCGAAGGAGATGTCGTTCACGTGGGTCATGCTCCTGTCCCGGTGTGGGTGCCTATGCGGCGCTGGCGGGGCCGGGGGACGGACGCGCCGGCGGCGTCTTGCAGCCGGCCGCAAACCTCGGCGCGCAGCTCGCTGACCGGCAGCACGGCATGCAGAGAGCCAACATGCAGCGCGCGCGAGACGCTGTGCACCGAGTCGAATTCGCGCGCGAAAGCGGTCTGGATTTCGGCCTCCACGTCGGCCAGCACGGCTTCGTATGCCTCCTGCGCGGCACGGTGCTGATCGTCTGGCACCCGGCCGAGCGCCTCGCGGGCGTCGCGAACGCGCGGGTGGGCGTTGACCCGCTCGGCAACCAGCCGGGTGAACACCACCGCCGCCGCAGCGCCGCCGCCGATGACGCTGGCATAGCTGCCCTCCAGGGCGAGCGACTCCAGGCTGCCGGACAGCCGGCGGGAGAACACGACATAGGCGCCGCCGTGATAGCGGGCGATGACGCAGAACAGGATTGGCCCGTCGAATTCGACCACCGCCTTGCCGATCTCGGCGCCGTATTCCAGTTGCCGTTCGCGGATCGACTCCGGCGATCCGTCGAAGCCCGACAGGTTCGCCACCAGCACGACCGGAGAGATCCCGCTGGCGGCGCGGATGGCCCGCGCGGCCTTGCGGGAGGAATTCGGAAACAGCGTCCCGCTCATCCACACCGCCGGTCCGTCGGGCGGCCCCGGCCGGCGGCGGGGGATCGGCTGGGACTCGATGCCGACGAAGCAGACCGGCTGTCCGTTCATCTGGCCGTGCATCGCGACCGTCGTCTCGCCGCCCGCCATGTCCGCCCACCGCTCCAGCAGCGGCGCGTCCTGGTCGCTGATCGCGCGGATCACCTCGCGGATCGCAAACGGCTTCTTGCGGCCGGGATTGGTTGCCTCCGAAACCACTTCGCCGATCGTGGCGAAGCCGCCCGGCCCATTGTAGGGATACACGGAGATGTCGCGGCCGGGCGGATCGCTGCTGAGCACCGCCCGCGCGCGCGGATCGCCCGGCGGCACGTAGGTGTAGTCATAGTGGCGCATGAGCACCTGGTACGCCGCGTGCAGATCGGTGGCGGCATACTGCGCTTCGCCGTTGGCCAGCATGATCTCAAGGCCGCCGATGGCCTCGTTGGTCGCTGCCGCGACCGAGCCCGACACCTCCAGCGCGCGCTTGCCGGTCAGCACCATGTAGCCGCGCGGTGTCATGACAAGCGCGCCGCGGCAATGCATAAGCATCGTCGCCTCGGCGTTCCAGTATGACTGCGCCCCGACGCACGGCCCGTCGACGATGACGTTGACCACACCGCCCGCGGCGGTGAAGGTCACGATCCGCCGCAGGACCGCGGCGGTCCAGTCGAGGTTTTCGGTGCCGGAATCCAGCGCGATGCGCGCGCCGGCCGACAGCGCGACCCATTCGACCGGCAGCCCGCGCTCTTCCGCGAGATCGATCGCGGCGACGATCCGGCGGCACTCCGCCTCGCCCAGCGAGCCCATCTCCATCGTCGCGTCGCCGATGATGAGCATGCGGGTGAAGCCGTCGGGGAAGCGCGCCGACCAGTTGGTGATCAGGCCCAGCACGACGCCGGCCGGGTTCTCGCCCCAGGCGCGGTCGCGCACCGGCGCCAACCGGCCGCCGGCCGGACCGTCGAGATCGAGCTCCTCGAAACGGCCGCGCTCTATGCCCTCGATGCGGGGCGCGATGAGCCAGCTGACCACCTCGTAGGGATGGAACAGGCCGTAGCGGCGTGCCGCGAGCACCTTCTGCTCATAGGTCGAGCGCGTCGGCACCGGCCGATCGGCTGGCGCCCCGATCTCCAGGCGGGGGCCGAGCGCCATGACGTCGCGCCATTCGACCACCTGCTCCCGCGCCGCGCCGTCCCCGCCGAAGGTGAAACAGCCGATGAGCGACGCGGTCTCCAGCCCAAGGTCGAGGCTGGCCGGCGCGAGCCGCTGCGCCAACGCCTGCAATTGCCCCCGGGTCAGGTGAACCGGCGGCCGGATGAACAGGGCGATGCGGTTCATCGCGGGCACGCGACCGCCCGCCGCGCGCAGCACGTCGCGCATCGCCTGCGCGGCTTCCAGGAAGGCGGTCTCGAATACCGGCACACGAACGAAATGGCCGTCGATGACCGGATCGAACGCCTCCACCTCGGCGAAGGCGAGCAAACGCTCATCCCGTCCGGCGGTGGCGCGCAGCAGCACCACGCCCGCCGGCGCCGGCTCGCGGCTCAGCACGAACGCCCGATAGCGCGCCAGCTCGCGCGCGATCGGTCCCGCGGGATGCAGGTCGCGCAGCAGCACCTGTTCGGCCATCGCGCCGCCCTCGGGTAGCCCAGCGGGAAGCCAAGTAGTGCCGCGCATCGCGTCGTCTTCCGCCCACAGCGCGGTCCAGCGCGCCCGCGGATGCAGCGCCGCCTGCGACAGCATCTGCGGCGACGGCGAGAAGCCAAGCAACAGGTCGGCTTCCGTCTCCGGCGGCAGCGCCGCCAGCACAGGTGCCAGATCGTCTGGCTCGGACACCAGCAGCCCCGCGACCAACGTGCCGTTGGCCAGCCGCGCGGTCCTGCAAGGGATGCGGCCCAACAGCGGCGCCGAGTCGATGAACGCCACATCGCCGTAGATGCGCGCCATGACGACCGCGATCCGCTCATTGCCCGAAGCCGCCGAGAACGGCAGCGTTCTGACCAGGATAGCCAGCGGCATCGCGCTCAGCGCCGGTTCCGGCGGCTGCTCCGGCAGGCGCTGCCACATCGTCCCGGCCTGCGCCACGTCGGCTGCCGTCCTGGCCTGCTGCGCCGGCAGGTCGTGCCAGCGATGGATCAGGTTCCACGCCGCGGTCGCCACCCGGCGGTCGCCGCGCTGCAGCGCCTCGTTGGCCAGTTTCTCGAAGATCACCCGCTGCTCGACCGGGCCGGCCGCGTCCTGCCCGTCGCGCGTGCGGGCCAGCGCATGCAACAGATCCAGCAGAAGTCGGCTCGGCGAGCCCCCCGCCGCGCGCGCCTGGAACAGACGCATCAACGCGTAGCCGACGCGGGGATCGCTCGCGTCCTTGATGTCGTGCAGGTCGAGAAAGCGGCCAAGCCGGCGAATCATGCGCGCCGACAGGCGTTGCTCATCGAGGCGGCGGTGATGCACGAACCACGTGAGCTGCTCGAGGCTGCTTTCGCGCGCATCGTTCATCGCGTCGTCGTATTGTCCGCTCTTGAACACCTGCTCCTGCACCACCGCGGCGCGCAGCAGCGCCATCAGGCGGGAGCGGCTGACGGAACTGTCGGTCTCCAACGCGGCCAGCGCCTGATCGACCTGCTCGGCGGTCACATCGAAGCCGAGCAGCCGCGCCTCGATCACCCGCAGCGGATCGAGTGGCGGCTCCTGCCGCGGCGGCAACAGCGGCGATCCGGCCTGGCCCGGCGCCGCCTGCTCGCTTACGTCGATTTCCACCATGACGTCGCCGGCCGCCACCAGCGCGGCCGGCCGGACAAGCACCGACCTGACCGTGCCGGACAGCGACGAGGTGATGGTGGTTTCCATCTTCATTGCCTCGAGGGTGATCAGACGGTCGCCGGCGGAGACCTGATCGCCCGGCTGGACGTGCACCTGCGCAACAGCCGCCGGCAGCATGGCGCGCACGCGGCCGTCGGAGACGCGGCGAAAGCGGTGCGCCACCCCGTCCAGCTCGACCTGCACCTCGGCCGGGGTCGCGCAGCAGATCGCTGCGTGGCGGCGGCCGTCCATCTCCAGATACAATGTCCAGTCGTCCGCCTGCTCGACCCGCATCAGCGCCTGCCAGTCGCCGCTGCGCAGCAGCTTCTCCTGCGGGCCGATGGTGGCGACCTCCATCTGCACCGGCCGACCGTCGAGTTCGTAGGGCAGCGTCACCGGTCCCTGTTCCGGGATGTTGCGCGGCAGGCCGCGCTGCGTCTCCTCGATGAAGTTCGCAACTTGGCCGTAACGAGTGCGCAGGTAGTCCATGATCGCCGCGGTGGCGAGCGCCATCGCCAGATTTGGCCGCTGCGCGGGGGAAGGACGATCGATCAGGTAGCGATCGAGCCAGACGGTCGTCACCGGGCCGTCGCGGAACGCGCTTTGCCCGACCAGTTCCAGCAGCAGAGCGCGGTTGGTCAGGCCGGAATCGAGCACGACGATGCTGTCCTGAAGCCCGGCTTCCATCAGCGCGAGCGCGCGTTCCCGTGTGGCGCCATGCGCGATGACCTTGGCAAGCATGGAGTCGAACGCGGTCGGCACTGCGCTGTTGGCGGAGTAGCCGGAGTCGATCCGTATTCCCGGGCCCTGCGGCGGCTTGAAACGCAGCAGCCGCCCGGCCCTTGGCGCGAAGCCCTGATCGGGATCCTCGGCGTTCAGCCGCGCCTCGATCGCCACGCCGCGCGGCGCGGGCGGCGCGGCGGCGGGCAGCGGCAAGCCGCGGGCAATGTCGATCTGCAAGCCCACCAGGTCGAGGCCGTACACCTCCTCGGTGACGGTGTGCTCGACCTGCAGGCGCGTGTTCATCTCGAGGAAGTAGAAGGTGCGCCCGTCCGGCAGCAGCAGGAACTCTGCGGTGCCGGCGCTGACATAGCCGCAGGCGCGGGCCAGCCGCACCGCGGCCTCGCACAGCGCCTGCTCGACCTCGGGCGCCAGGCCCGGCGCCGGCGCTTCCTCCAGCACTTTCTGCTGGCGCCGCTGCATCGAACAGTCGCGCGTGCCGATGGCCCACACGCCGCCATGCCCATCGGCGAGCACCTGCACTTCGATATGGCGCGCCTCGGAGATCAGGGCTTCGACGAAGATCGAGGGATCGCCGAATGCCGCCGCCGCCTCGGCGGAGGCGGACTGGAATGCGCCGGCGATCTCCTCGGGCCCATAGACGCGGCGGATGCCGCGGCCGCCGCCGCCCGCGGTCGCCTTGAGCAGCACCGGGTAGCCGATGCGCTCCGCCCACGCCTGCGCCGCCGCCGCGTCGACCGGCCCGCCGGACCAGGCGCTGACCGGGACATCGCAGGATTCCGCCAGCCGCTTGGCGGCGATCTTGTCGCCGAGCGCCCGCATGGCGCTGGCCGGCGGTCCGAGGAAAGTGAGGCCCGCGGCCTCGCAGGCGTCCGGCAACTCGGGCTTTTCCGAGGCGAAGCCCCAGCCGGGCCAAATCCCGTCCGCCCCCGCCTCGCGGGCCAAACCGACGATGCGGTCGATGTCGAGGTAGGCGCTGCGGGACCGCCCATCGGCGTCGGGCACGAAGGCCTCGCCGATGCAGATCGCGCGCGATGCCATGCGCACGAACCGCGCGCCCTCGTCGGCCCGGGTGTAGAGCGCGATGGTCTCGAGCGGCGCGTTGTGCTGACTGGACCATGTGCGCGCGGCGCGCATGAAGCGCACCGCCGCCTCGCCGCGGTTGGCCACCACGATGCGCGACAGGTTCCGGCGTTGCGCTGTTTGTGCGCTCATGCGGGCACGCCGCCGCGGCGGCCGGCGTAGCGGGAGCGATCACCCGGCAGGGGAGATAGATCTCCGACAGGCTTCCTACTGCCTGAGCTGCGCATTGTGAGACCCCCCTACCAGTTCTCGTTCCCGGCTGCGCCCGGCCAGTTCTTCGCGCCTCGCTGACGGGAGGCATCTCGCGCTGCCGGGACGCTAGGGGGAACGGCGCGGCGGGGATATTCAGAAATTCTTATGCTACGATAACCCGGGATGGCGGCACGCCGATCCCGCCTCGGATCGGCGATCAAATGTCGGCCCAGTTCAAGCGCCCGCGGTAGCGCGCCGATACTCTGCCTTCCGCCGATATCGTCCAGAGATGCAGCCAGCCATTGTCCAGCAGTTGACGCACTGTTGAGTGCTTGCGGATGACATCTTCGATCGCAGCCCGCGGCGCCTCGATCATCACATTCAGCCTGATCGGCTCATGTATGTAACGATTCCCGTCGTGCAGTGACTGCCGCGGCAGGCCGACGCGCAGATCGCCGGCATTGCCTTCCAGAACGCCGATCGTTCCGGAAACGTTGTGGAGTACCTTGTTTCCGCAACCGAATGTCTCGTTATTCACAGTGGAGCCGTAGTACTGAAGGTTGATCCAGCTCGCGACCACCATCGGCGCGGTCATGATCAGCTCGAGGGTCTTGAAGCCTGCATCCTGTTTCCAGTCATAGTCGTGCAGAAAGGCGCGGCCGCCAAGATCGATTCCGCGCGTGCGGGCGCGGGGTGCCGCGATGAACGCGCCGTTGCCGGCGAGTCCCCATTCGGGGCGAACCTGAGCCCAGTCGCGGCTGCGGTATTTCACCTGCTTATCGACATCGCTTCCCGGCGGGATTCCCAGCAGCGCCGAACGCTCAAGCCGGGCGCGCGCACTGGCGCGCGCCACCAGGACGCGCAGCCGTTCGAAATCCTCGGCGTGCCCGGGCGGCACAGATTGCGTGTCGAAGATCCTGACGTCGTCGGTGCAGGTATCGTGCAGGCAGCCAAGGAACCAGGTATCGGCCGGGATCTCGATCCCGCGCGCCTTCAGGCCGGCGCGC
The DNA here is from genome assembly GCF_903915725.1 of uncultured Rhodopila sp. GTDB lineage: Bacteria > Pseudomonadota > Alphaproteobacteria > Acetobacterales > Acetobacteraceae > Rhodopila. The sequence goes on along the minus strand of NZ_CAIWTY010000097.1, from coordinate 96,878 downwards.
ACCTCCGGGTCGTTCAGGATCAGCGCCGCGGTGCGCGCGTTCGCCTCGCCGGTATAGCCGCCGCAGGCGCCGCAATCCAGGCCGGCGGCATGCGGGTTGTTCACCGTCGTGCTGCCATGGCCGGTCAGCATCACCAGCCGAGCGAATGGCCCGGTCATCGACATCGCGCGCAATACCGCTTCCGCCATGTCGATGCGCTGTTTCGGATCGAACCCGGTCCGCCGGCCGCTTACCAGGCCCGGCTCTATGCTCGGGCCCAGCCGATCGATGATCTTTTCATCGAGGCCGTCGGTGTTCGGGTCGTGCACCGTGCGTGTCAGCCCAAGGCTGTCGCTGAGCAGTTTCGCGCCGTAAAGCAGGCCGGCGGATTCGACGAAAATGAAGGAGGAGACGGCCATCAGCTTGAACGCCTTCCATGCCTTGAACACGCGCCGGCGCATCAGGCGCAGGCCCATGATCTCGGTCTCCTCCGCCGCGGACGCGCCGCCCACGGCCTCGCAGACGGTGAAGGCGGGGCTGAGCAGCACCGGGCAGTGCGCGCGGCCCCGCACATGGCCGATCGGCAGGTACTCGATCGGAAAACCGAAGAAGCCGGCGAAGCCGATGGTCTGGATGCCGTCCGATTGGCTTTCCAAGGCGCGGCGGTAGATTTCCGATCGCACATCGATGCAGAACGCGGCTTGCACCGACGGACGGTCCGGATGCGGGGCGGCGGGGGCCTGCGCGAGTTTCGCCAGCAGCCGGCGCTGGAACGCCGCCTCATACGCTTCGTGCAGCACCATATCGATGCAGAGTTCCGGATCGTCGCCCAGCTTTTCGTCCTGCGGCGGCAGCGCGGCATGCGCCATCGCCTCGCGCCACGCGCGCCGGAACGCCTCGTCGGTGCGCTGCATGAACAGCGTGTAGCCCCAGACCACGCGTATGGCGAGCAGTTGCTCCAGCGTATCGTCTGTGCCGCCATGCAGCTCGGCTTGCCATTTCAGGTAACGGGCATAGGCGGCCCAGCCGCCGATATCGAGCAGCGCCTGGTGTAGGTAATCCGCGACGGCCCGGTTCGGCACGCCCTGGCGCTGCACGGCCGCGCCGATGGCCGCGACCGGGTCGGACGGCAGCTCGGCGACAAGCCGGCGGAAGCCGGAGATTCCCATCGCCTCGGGATTCAGGTCGTAACGGACGGAGGAGCGCCAGGCGGCGAACGGGCTCAGGCCGCGAGACGGCATGCGCCACACCGACTGGCCATCGTCGAAATACGCGGCACACCATCTCGATATTTCATCGATCATGAATTGCGTGCGCGCCACCTGCTTGTCGCCATCCGCAAGCTCGTTGAGCACCTCCGCAACGGTGTCCACATGCGCCGGATGCCTGAGACCGGACGTTTCATTGCTGTCAAGAACGGACTTCAGCGCGGCCACGGTCGGCGGCAGGCGCCAATCCGGCTGCGCGCCCGCCAGTGCCTGTGCCAGATCCTGGTCCTCGATCGCGCCTGCCGCGAGTTCCTGTCGATAGAAACTGCGCGGCATCAGCGCGCGGGTGCGGGCAACCCGGTGCAAGGTCGCCGCCGTCGCGTGGAAGCTCTGTTCGATGAACCCAAGGAACGGATTGACCGCGACGAAGTTCTTCAACGGCCAGACCGGCGCGATGCGGGAGCAGGCGGCGTTTATGGCGGCGGCAAGCTCCTCCGGGCCAGGGATTGTGGCGGTTGCGTCCCGTTCGACCAGCAGGCTCATGCGTGCGCTCCAGGGCTTCGGGGCGGCGCGGGTCTTGGCCAATACTGCAGCACCAGCCGGTTGGCCAAAGTGTTCACATAAAAGCCACTATGCACATGCGCATAGAGCGCCTGCCAGCGCGGCTGCGCCTGATGCTTCGCGGCCGAGCCTTGCAGGAATATAACAACTGCGTAAGAGCCGACGATCATCGCGACCAGCAGCACTCCGAATGGGCCGCGCAACGGCTGCGTCTTCGGCAGCGAGCCGTCCAGCAGGTAATCGGCGCCGAACTGCAACCCGAAATACGCGACCGCGACAAGGCAGGCCATCGCCAGCACGCGCCCGACCACATAGCCGTTCGGCCGCTCGTCGATGCCATTGGCGACCAGGTGCGTCAGGCTGAGCAACAGCACGGCGCCGAGCGCGAATACGCCGGGCTGTGCGGTAATCGTGTAGCCTGTCGCCACGCTGAACAGAAAAGTCACGGCAAGCACGCCGCCGATTGCGAAGATCCAGCGCAGCGGGTGCGGCTTGCCGCCGGGGTTCGGCGTGAACGATGTGCGGTAGATATCGATCACGCTGCCCGAGGAAAGAAACGCATGTGCCTTGTAGAAGGAGTGCGCCACGATGTGCAGCGTTGCGGCCGAAAAAGCGCCGAGCCCGCATTCCAGCATCATGAATCCCATCTGCGCCACGGTGGACCAGGCGAGCGACACTTTGATGGATGTTTGCGTCAGCATCACGACCGACCCGAACAGCGCGGTGAAGCCGCCAAGCAAAGCGAGCATGTGCAGGGACGGCAGCGACAGTGTAATGACGTCCGAGAAACGGATAACAAGAAAGCCGCCGGCATTGATGATTCCGGCGTGCAACAGCGCCGAGACCGGCGTCGGAGTCTCCATCACTTCGATCAGCCAGCCATGGGTGGGGAACTGCGCGGATTTCAACATCGCCGTGCAAACCAGCAGAATGGCGATGGCATGGGCCGCCGCCGGTGTTTGCGCGACACCGTGCATCGCGTCGGCGCGGGCAAATATGGCCGTGTAGTCGAGGCTGCCGAACGCGCGATACAGCAGAACGCAAGCGCCGATAAGGCACAGATCTCCGAGCCGGCTTGCAACGAATTTCTTGCGTGCCGCGAGCAATGCGGCCGGCCGTTCCGGATAGAACAGCAGGAGCCGGTTCAAAGCCAGACTTGTGCAGAACCAGGCCACCGTGAACAGAAAAAGGTTGCCGGCCAGGATCACCAGCAACACCGCGGACAGCGTGATGCAAAGCCGGCCGGTGAACCGCGCGTGACCGGGGTCGCCATCCATATAGGTGCGGCTATAGGCCACAACAATCGCGCCGACGAACGCGACAAGACACACCATCACCGCGCTCAGCCGATCGGCGTAGAGGCTGAAGCCGATACCATTGAGGCCTAGCATGGTAGATTGCAAACTACCATGCACCGCCACAGCCCCGGCGGTTGCCAGCGCCGCAGCGAGCGCGAGCAGAGCAGCGGCCTCGGCGAGCCGGGTGATGCGGCGTATTGACGGTCTTGGAGCCCGCGCGGCATGGATCCCGATGCCCGCAAGGGAAGCCGGACCGACCGCGGCAAGCCAGAGAGAGGTCGTAACCATCCAAGTCTCCAGCGCTGGAGTTAATGCAAGCGCAAGTCGGGATCAGGGTTAGGCGCGCGCTGCTGAACTCCCTAAGCCATGTTGCCGGTGTTCGCCGCGAGCCCCACAGCCCCGCCTCGGAGATGCGTCCCGTGCCGCCGACATGCGGCGCAGGCATGGGCCACACGTGAATGCCATTGGAATATCCCTGTTGCCCGATGGCGCGGCGATCAGGGCGCCCCCCGGCACACACCATGTCATAGCAATCACGGCGAGGACGGATATTCAGAAATTTTTATGCTTTCATCAACGCGTCTGATGTTGCATTCCAGAGCCACAGACATCAATGAAATCGACCTCAGAATAACGAAATCTTCTCCTTCCCAACACTGCTCCGCGTATGATAGTAACGCGAAAAATCGGAACGGGGGAAAGGTCGGCATGAACATCACGCTGCGCCAATTGCGGATTTTTGAGGCTGTGGCGCGGCACGCCTCCATTTCGCGCGCGGCCGGAGATCTGCTGCTGACCCAGCCGGCCGTCTCCATGCAGGTCAAGCAGCTTGAGGATCAGATCGGGTTGCCGCTGATCGACCAGATCGGCAAGCGGCTCTGCCTGACGGAAGCAGGGCAGGAACTGCGCAACCATGCGGCAAGGATCAACGCCCAGGTGATGGACCTGAGGTCTGCGATGGACCAGTTTCGCGGGCTGGAGCGCGGGGTGCTCCGCCTCGCCGTCGTCTCCACCGCGATTTATTTCCTGCCGAAACTGATCGCGACGTTCACCGCGCAATACCCCGGTGTGCGCATGAGCCTGCAGGTGGTCAACCGAGATGCGGTGCTCACCGCGCTCTCGGACAATCAGGCCGATCTGGCCATCACCGGCCAGCCGCCGGAGCACGCGGATACCGACGCGCAGCACTTCATGGACAATCCACTCGTCGTCATCGCCGCGCCCGACCACCGCCTGGCCGGGACCGGTCCGATCGCGCTCGGCCGGCTGGAGGATGAGACGTTGCTGCTTCGCGAGCCGGGCTCAGGCACGCGTGCGACAATCGAGCGGCATTTCGCGGCCAATAAGCTGGCCTACCGGCCCGGCTGCGAACTCAGCAGCAACGAAGCGATCAAACAGGCCGTGCAGGCCGGTCTCGGGATCGGCATCGTACCGGCGCAGACGATAGAGCTGGAACTTGAAACCCGGCGCCTTATTATCTTGCCGGTCGAGGGTTTTCCGATTGTCCGCAAATGGTTCCTTCTCCAGCGGCGTGACAAGCGCCCTTCCGGTGCCGCGCAGGCTTTCATATCGCTGTTGCTGGCGGACCGTCAACCAGGACTATCGTAACGACCGGTGGGGAAAGGTGGTGCATACGGGCTGGGCCGCAACTTGAATAAGCTCAACCGACAGAATACGTTCGAATTACAACGATAGGAAGATTCTTGTAGAAGATCGAAGACGGGACGCTGTCGGAACGACATCCGCGGGCCGCAGATCAGGTCAGTGTCGATCCCCCGGTCACCCGAAGACAAAAAAAGGGAGGCGGATCCATGCGCAGTAAGATTGTTACGGCTGATGAGGCAATCGCTCTGATCCAGGACGGCGACACGCTGGCCAGCACCGGCTTTGTCCAGACCGGTTTCGCCGAAGCGCTGCTGTCGGCGCTCGAGCGCCGCTTCATCGCCACCGGCACGCCCCGCAACCTGACCGTGTTTGCTGCCGCCGGCCAGGGCGACGGCAAGGACCTGGGGCTCAATCACCTCGGCCACGAGGGCTTGCTGCGCCGGGTTGTGGCCGGTAACTGGGGCAGGATGCCCAAGGTGAGAAGTCTTGCGCTGGACAACAAGATCCAAGCCTACAATTTGCCGCAGGGGATCATTGCGCAACTGTTCCGCGACCTTGCCGGCGGCAAACCAGGCGCTTTCTCGAAGGTCGGGCTGCACACCTTCGTCGATCCTCGGTACGGCGGAGGCCGGGTCAACGATATCACCACCAAGGACATTGTCGAGGTCGTGACCGTCGGCGGCGAGGACTGGCTGTTCTACAAGGTCGGCAAAGTGAATGTCGCCTTCATCCGCGGCAGCACCGCCGACACCTTCGGCAACATCACCATGGAGCGCGAAGCGCTCACCTTGAACAACCTCGCCATGGCCATGGCCGCCAAGAACAGTAACGGCATTGTTATTGCACAGGTCGAGCGCATCGCGGAGCGCGGTTCGCTGCCGCCGCGGCAGGTCAAGGTTCCCGGCATCCTGGTGGACTGCATCGTGGTGGCCGAGCCGGCGCAGCACATGCAGACGCTCCGCACGCAGTACAACGGGGCCTACGCCGGCGAATACCGCACGCCGCGTCCCAGCCAGGCATCGAGCGCCATCGACGAACGCAAGATCATCGCCCGGCGCGCCGCGTTCGAGGTGCCGCCCAACGGCATCATCAATCTTGGCGTCGGCATGCCAGAGGGGGTTGCCTCGGTGGCCAGCGAGGAGGGCATTCTCCATCTGCTGACCCTGTCGGTCGAGTCCGGCCTGGTCGGCGGCATTCCTTCCAGCGGGGGCGATTTCGGCACCGGCGTGAACATGGACGCCGTGCTCGACGAGAATCAGCAGTTCGATTTCTACGACGGCGGCGGCCTCGACATGGCCTGCCTCGGCATGGCGGAGTGCGACGCAGCCGGAAACGTCAACGTCAGCCGGTTCGGCGGACGGGTCAACGGGGCGGGCGGCTTCATCAATATCAGCCAGAACGCGCGGCTGGTGGTGTTCGTCGGCACGTTCACCGGCAGCGGTCTCAAACTGTCGGTCGAGAACGGAACGCTGCGTATTCTGGAAGAGGGAAAGCAGAGGAAATTCCCCAAGCAGGTCGAGCAGATCACTTTCAACGGCCAGTACGCCTACGACCGGGGCAAGCCGGTCTATTACGTCACCGAACGCTGCGTGTTCCGCCGGGTGCGGCGCGGACTCGCGCTGATCGAGGTGGCGCCCGGCATCGATGTCGGCCGCGACATCCTGCGGCACATGGATTTCGAGCCGATCATCGGCGAGTACGGGATGATGGACGCACGGATTTTCAATCCGGAGCCGATGGACCTCGCCGCCGAGCTGCTCAATCTGTCGTTGCCGGAACGGGTGACCTACGACGCCGAGCGGAATATTCTATTCCTGAATTTCGAGGGTATGTACGTGCGGGTCGCGGAGGACGTCAAGGCGATCTGGGATATCTGCGAACAGCGCTGCCGCGCCGCCGGCGAGCGGGTCGGCGTGGTGATCAACTACGACCGGTTCCGGATCAACGAGGACATGATCGACGACTACGCCGAAATGGATCGATACTTCCTGGCGCATTACTTCACCAAGATCACGCGCTACGCGACCAGTGCGTTCATGCGCGCGAAGTTGGGTGAGGCGTTCTCCAAACGCAACATTGCTCCGCACGTGTTCGAGCGGAGGGAGGAAGCGCAGGCCTTCCTGACCGCCGTGGGCAAAGGCGGCGGCGACGCTCCAGACCACCCGGTAGTCTAAGGCCTGGAGGGCCACCCGCGAAAACGCTCGGTAGCGGCTGCACGCAACCTGTGGTGACCGACAACGGCGGGCCGCGCCGCGCAGCCTGAGTGGAGCAAAATCTGTCCCCGCGTATGCGCGATAACGCGGCTTGTCGGCGGAACACGCCGAGCCGCCCGTAAGCGATTCGGCGGCGACACCTTGCGGCGGGTGATTTCGCTGTGATCGAAGTCGGCCATGGACGCAACGCCGATTTTGGTTCCGGAGGCGGACCCCGCTGAGGACGCCCGTACGATTGGTCGTAAGGGCGCTCGTACGCCTCAGGTCGAGGTCATCACGCGCGGCGAGCGGCGCCGTGCGTGGACGCTCGAGCAGAAGCAAGAGATCGTCGCCGAAAGCCTGGGATCGACGCTGACGCCGACGGAAGTGGCGCGCAAGCATGGCATCAGCAGCGGGCTGCTGTATGGCTGGCGACAGAAGCTGATCGGCGGCCGAATGACGCTTTTGCTGCAGTCACCGCCCGGCTTTGCCCGGGTGGAGATCGCGCCGACGCAATCGGACAAGCACGATCCGGAGCCTGCGACCCCGACCGTGGCACTGACCGTGCCCGTGCGCACCGAGGCTGCGAGCCGCAGAGCGCGTAGCACGAAGTCAACTTCACAACCGTCACAGCCGTGGGGACCGCCGATCGCCGTCTGACCGCGGTCTGCGAACGCCGGCGGCGAAGTGATCCGCTGAGTATCCCGCCGTGAACGTTACTCGGTTCTCCCCTCACAGCTTGGCACCGATTCGCAGCAATGTCCCGCTTGACCGCTCCGGAATACTGTCCCACATTCCGCGGCGACGAGACGGCCGGAGTAGCGAAGTCATTGTTTCTGCTTGGGGCAAAGATTGCCGGACCGTATCCAGATCCCCCAGCCAAATCGCAGAATCTTTGATTCCGGCGGTGCCCGGTGCTGATTGATCCGGCCGAACTCCTTGCGACCAGGGGCGATCCGGATGGCCACGAAGCGATTGGCTCCGCAGGCAAGGAACAGCGCGAACCATGTCATCGTCGTCCACGACGAGCAGCCGCTCATGCTGTCTCAATATCAACGAAAGAGCGGACAATCGTTAACCACAACTGCAATCACGCTGGCTTGGAGAAAATCAATGCAAAAGTAAAAGTCGCATTGTCGTGCAAGGCGAGTACGACGGTGTTTCCTCCAGGGAACAAGAAAGAGAGGGCTACTCACCAAAGCGCCCAACGCGGTCGGCCGGAATCCCATGCTGAGGGAATAGGCCACATGCCCATCTCGCATCACCGGCACATCGACCGCGATCAGCTTATCATGTGTGACCGGCCCTATGTGGAGGACGGATCGCGATGCGGGGCACGATCACCGCGATGACAATGACAAGCAGGCGGGTCTGGACGGTCGGCGGGGATTTCCGCACTCGCGTTCCTCGGATCAGGCTAAAATCTAACCGTAATGCCTTTAGTGCGATCTCGCAATCAGAATCGCACTGGAGTTTATGTCTTGCCGAGGTTCGTGACCCCGCGTGAATGGTGTCGATAATCAAGCGGAACCGGAACGAACTCATCCCTTTGACACGCGACAAGGTCGCTGGTCCGTTTCGGGCGAGGCCGCCTCCACCCATCGGTGACCGGGTTTGTGGCGGCCGTGGGTTTTCACCGTTGGAATTTGAAGGGACCCGTCATCTCCGCCAGACGACCCTGAGCCTGGCAGCGCGGCACCTGCCACGGTTCGGCGCCGCCGAGGCGAAGATGCCACCCGCGCGGATGAAATCAGAACGACCCTGAAAAATTTATGCCATGCACTCACTTTTTCGTTGATTCGCTGCGAGCGTGCAGCGCATCCTCCCACTCGTGGACAGCGCCGGGCGCTTTCTACTCCTGTGTTCGGACGTTCCTCTCCCAAACTAGGCGGCGTCTCTCTCCGCTTGGACGCCGCCAGCCTTTTTACTGTTGCCATCACGGGTCTTTGGTCTTTTCTCGGAGGCAAAAATGAGCCTGATGAGTGCCCGCCAGGTTATCCGAAATCCGGCCGAATACAGTGCGACTGTCGTGCGCGAAGCCGCTGCACTGTTGTTCGACAGCATCGACGCCACTTTGGACGATATCCAGAGCGCGTCCAGGGCGATTACCACGCTCGTTTCGTAACGTCAGCGCCGATTCCCGTATCCCGACGGGATCCAGCTTGCCAACTCCGGCAGTTCGCGCGCCGTCATTCGCTTCGCACAGCTCGGTAACGAGCATGGCCCGAGTCTGGCGATCGGCCTTGATCATGGCGTCGCCGGCGAAGAGTATGAAGAGTTTATCACCCTTTATGCGGGCATGAGTTCTTCCTGATTTTTGTTAATTTGGCGCGCCGCAAGAGCTGTTTTTGCTCAACCTAACCTGGGCCGACCGCTGAAGTATGAGTCGGTCAGCACCAAGACTCGGAATAAGCAACTCGACAAAAATTCCATATCTCGCCGAGGGTGTCAAAATACAAAAGACCTATAGACGCAGGCCTATTTACCGTGATGACTCGTCATCTAGTCCCGACAGCGCACGCCGGGCGACCCGCTCCAGGGTCAGGCCCTGGACCACGATCGAAAAGACGACGATCCCGTAGGCCACGGTCAGGATCGGGCCTTTGTTCGGGCCGTCCGGCAAGGACAGCGCCATGGCAACCGAGAGCCCGCCGCGCAGACCGCCCCAGGTCAGGACCAACAAGCCGCCGTACCGGTGCGGAAGACGCAGATTGAGCGGCAGCGCCGAGATGGTCACGCTGAACCAGCGGATTAGCAGCGCCGCCGGGATCATCGCTGCCGCCGCGATGATACTCCGCACATCCAGGTCGATCGACGCGATTTCGAGACCGATGGTCAGGAACAGCAGCGCGTTCAGAATTTCCTCCACGAGGCGCCAGAAGGTCCTCAGATGCTGCCGCGTCATCTCGCTCATTGCGCCGTCCATCCCCTGGTTGCCGATGATGATACCGGCGACGACGACGGCGATTGGCCCGGAAACCCCGAGCAGTCCGGCCGCGCTGTAAGTGCCCGACGCAAGCGCCAGCGAGATGATGAGTTCGACATTGTAGTCATCGACACCGCGAACCAGCAGGAGCGTCAGATAACCGAACCCCAGGCCGAGCAGGCCGCCGCCGACAGCTTGCAGCAGGAACAGGCCCGCTATCGTGGCCGGGCCGAAGCGGTCGATCGGATCTCCGGTCGCCAGCGACAGTGCAAGCGTGAACAGGACCACGCCGATACCGTCGTTGAACAGGCTTTCGCCCGCGACGGTCGCCTGAAGACCACGGGGGATGCCGATCCGCTTGAGGACGTCGAGGACCGAGACCGGGTCGGTGGGCGAGATCAGGGCGCCGAAGACGAGGCACCAGGCGAAGGATAAGCCAAGCCCGAGCCAGCGCGACGCGGCGAACATCGCCCCGGCTGTCAGCCCTGCCGACAGAACCGTCGCCAGGATTGCCAACGCCAGGATTGTCCATTTCCGCGCCAACAGATCCGCGAAATTGACATGCAGGGCGCCGGCAAACAGCAGGAAGGCAAGGAAGCCGTCGAGCAGGGCCGCCGGGAAATTAATGCGGCTGATGAGATCGCGGATGGCCAGCTTCAGGCCGAGGTCCGGCAGGAGAGCATCCAGCGCGATCAGGATCAAGGTGCCGGCGGCGGCGCCGACAAGCAGGCCCACGGTCAGGGGCAGCTTCATGAACCGGCAGTTCAGATAGGCGAGACCGGCCGATAGGACGAGCAGGAGGGCGAGTAGATCGAAGGGGGAATGCACGTGTCATGTCTCGTCGAGAAGCGGATTGAGCCGCTGTGTAGCCAATGTCCGCGCCTGCCGATAAGTCCCCGAGCAATTTCAGAGAATCGACGCTGGTTCGCTGCTCATGATGCTCTCGATGAATTCGACGACGGCGCAAGCTTTCGCGCTCGCCGGCCGGTCGACGCGTCATCGTGGTCTTTATCTGGCTGAACGCACGCCGGGCCATCGACGCAGGTACCGCGCCGCCTGTTATCACTGTCGACAAGGTGGTGATGGAGCCGAGTTTGGATGAGGCGATCGCCGACCTGTTCGGCCACCAGAAGCCCCTGGAGGTGTTCGGCCGGATTCCGCACTGAAGCAAATCCGACGGCGGCCGCATGTTGGTCCGTGGCCGCCGTATCGGGACTAAACCGCGCAACGAAGGAAGCGACAGCGCGGGTGTAATGCCAAAGCTCGGAAATGTAAGGCAGCCCGGTCGATTGCAGCCCGTGGAACAACGTGATCCGGGGCGAGATATAGGTAGTTTCCGAGCCTGCCATCGACTCGGGCTTGGTGCTTATTGAACGACCTTAGCGTAAGCGACATTCCACTATGTTCACGGATGTTGCCCATTTCCTTCCGCGGGGGCCGCGAGCCATGTCCTATTTTCTATCCATTTACACCATCATTCCGTTTATCGTGGTCGTGGCCTTCATATTGGTTTCGGCGACCGTCAAAATCCTGCGCGAATATGAACGCGCAGTGGTATTTACGCTTGGCCGCTTTCAGAAGGTCAAGGGTCCCGGACTTGTCCTGCTGGTTCCATTTATTCAGGAAATGGTCCGGGTGGATCTTCGCATACAGGTCATAGAGATCCCGACCCAGGACGTGATCTCGCATGATAATGTCTCGATGAAGGTCGATGCGGTGCTCTATTTCAACGTCGTCAACCCCGAGCGAGCCATCATCCAGGTCCAGAACTTCCTTCCGGCTACGAACATGCTCGCCCAAACGACGTTGCGCGCGGTGCTGGGGCAGCACGAGCTGGACGAGATGCTATCCGAACGAAAGAAACTGAGCGCCGACGTGCAGAGCATCCTCGACTCCCAGACGGAGCTTTGGGGGATCAAAGTCAGCAATGTCGAAATCAGAACAGTCGAACTGACCGACAACATGGTGAAGGCGATCGCCAAACAGGCGGAGGCGGAGCGCGATCGGCGCGCCAAGATCATCCATGCAGAGGCGGAGTTCCAGGCATCGCAAACATTGGTTGACGCGGCCAAGATCCTTTCCAGCATCCCCGCGGCCATGCAGTTGCGCTACCTGCAAACGCTGACGGAGATCGGGGCCGAACAGAATTCCACGATTATATTTCCAATGCCGATCGATATTATCAAGCCGTTTTTGGATTTGCTTGAAGGCGCAGACAAGGTTCCCGCCGCCAACGGTCTCATTCATGGCTCGACTATGAAACAGGTGCCGTTGCGGGCCTGAACATCTAATCCGTGCTCGGCACATTGATCGCGGGCGTACGATCCAGGGTTTGCAGATCTGCGCCGTCGGCGGCGCGCTGTTCCTGGCGGTTCCGGCCTTGGGTTGGCTTGACCAATCGCCTCAGCTCCCGGTGGCCGGCACTTGCGTGATCATCGCCATCGTTGGTTTCGTGTGGTGGGTAACGCAGCAGCGTCCTGTTGCTCCGGCCCGGCTGGCCAGCGCATCGGCTTAGCACTGAAGCAGTCGTCCAAAACTGACAAGGAATACTCATGATGGCGATCCCGAGCGGCGGTGACCAAGGTTCATCCGCCCACAATGCCCTGACCGGCATCGCCGCCGGACTCCATGAGGTGACCGCTTCGACGTTTGAACTCGCCGCTGCGCTTCTGAAGGCCGCGATTGGCTTTGCGGACGTCCGGATGTTGGTGGGAATCGTCATCGGCGCGGGCGGGGTTCTGCTTGTTCTTCTTCTGGCGAAGGCCGTCCGGCGCCTGCACGGGCCCGGCCGGGCGCAAAAGTCGAAACATCTTTCGTTGTCGGAGTCCGGGACAAAGGAGGATCTGCACGCGCTTCCGCTTGATCAGGTCGAGAAAAAACTCGCGTCCTCGCCCGAAGGGCTTAGCCAGGCCGAGGCGGCGAAGCGCCTGGAGCAGTTTGGGCCAAACGAAATCGCGGAGGAAAAAGCCAACGTATTCCTCAAAATCCTGTCCTATTTCTGGGGTCCGATTCCGTGGATGATCGAAGTGGCTGTCGTATTGTCGGGTGTGGTCCGTCACTGGCCCGACTTCTTCATCATCCTGACCCTGCTTGTTGCCAATGCCGCAGTGGGATTTTTCGAAGAGCATCAGGCCGGCAACGCCATTGAAGCGCTGAAGGCCAGGCTGGCAATCAAGGCCCGGGTCAGGCGCGACGGAAAGTGGATCACCCCGCCGGCTCGGGAACTGGTGCCGGGCGATGCCATCCGGTTGCGCCTGGGTGATATCGTGCCCGCGGATGCGCGATTGCTCGACGGCGATGAGATCTCCGTCGACCAGTCCGCGCTCACGGGTGAATCGCTGCCGGCAAGCCGCAAGCCGGGCGATGCGGTCTATTCGGGATCCATCATCCGCCGCGGTGAGATCGGTGCGCTGGTCTACGCGACCGGAGGCAAGACCTATTTCGGCAAGACCGCGGAACTGGTGCAAACCGCGGTCACCGTCAGCCACTTCCAAAAGGCCGTCCTGCGCATCGGCAACTACCTCATCATGCTGGCGGTTGCGATGGTCGCCGTGATCATCGGCTTCGCACTCTACCGCGGCGACCCTGTCCTTACGACGATGCAATTTGCGCTGGTACTGACCGTGGCGGCGATCCCGGTGGCGATGCCGACAGTACTCTCTGTAACGATGGCCGTTGGCGCCCGCCTGCTGGCCAAGAAGCAGGCGATCGTCAGCAAACTGGTTGCCATCGAGGAACTGGCCGGCGTGGACGTGTTGTGTGCCGACAAGACCGGCACGCTGACGCAAAACAAGCTGACATTGGGCGAGCCGTTCTGCCTGGACAAGATCACGGCGGATCAACTGATTCTGGCCGGTGCGCTGGCGTCCCGGGCCGAAAACGACGACACCATCGATCTCGCGGTCTTGGGCGGCCTGAAGGACAAGCTGGCGCTGAAGGCCTTTGCGGTCACCCATTTCATGCCATTTGACCCGGTGCATAAAAGGACCGAAGCCACGGTAAAGGCCGCGGACGGGAGTCTCTTCAAGGTTTCCAAGGGCGCGCCTCAGGTTATTCTGGCGCTGTGTGCGAATGCCGCCGCCGTCAAGTCGGCCGTGGACAAGGCCGTCGATGATTTCGCTGCGCGCGGGTTTCGCGCGCTTGGCGTCGCCCGGGCGGACGGCGACGGACAATGGCAGCTTCTCGGCGTGTTGCCGCTGTTCGATCCGCCGCGCGAAGACGCCAAATCCACCGTTGCGATCGCAGCCCGGATGGGCGTCAAGATCAAGATGGTAACCGGCGATGCGCTGGCGATCGCGCGGGAGACCGCCAAAACACTGGGGATGGGTTCGAACATTCTCGACGGAGCCACGCTGGGTGACGCCAGGACGGACGAAACCGCTGCGATGACCAGGTCGATCGAGGATGCCGACGGTTTCGCCCAGGTTTTCCCCGAGCACAAATTCCACATTGTCGATGTGCTGCAAAAGCACGGCCACATCGTCGGCATGACGGGCGACGGGGTTAACGACGCCCCGGCATTGAAAAAGGCCGACTGCGGATTTGCCGTCTCCGGGGCGACGGATGCCGCGCGGGCCGCGGCTTCCATCGTGCTGGTGGCGCCGGGGCTGTCGGTGATCATCGATGCAATCAAGGAAAGCCGTAAGATTTTCCAGCGGATGAACAGCTACGCGATGTACCGCATCGCCGAGACGCTGCGCGTCTTGCTGTTCATGACCCTGGCGATCGTGGTCTTCAACTTTTATCCCCTGACGGCAATCATGATCGTCATGTTGGCGCTGCTGAACGATGGGGCGATTTTGTCGATCGCCTACGACAACGTCATTTACAGAGACCAGCCGGAAGCGTGGAACATGCGGGTTGTCCTTGGCATCGCCACGGTGCTGGGCCTCGTCGGCCCGATTGCCTCATTCGGACTGTTCTTCCTGGGTGACCGCGTGCTGCACATCGACCGGCCGCAGATCCAGACCATGATGTATCTTCTGCTGTCGGTGGCAGGACATCTGACGATCTTCCAGACGCGGACGCGCGGGCCGTGGTGGTCGATACGCCCGGCGTGGATTCTGCTGGCGGCGGTCGTTGGAACCCAGGTCCTGGCAACCATGATCTGCGTCTTCGGGTTCCTCGTGGCCCCCCTTTGGTGGGGTTGGGCGGCGATGGTTTGGGGGTATGCGCTGGTCTGGTTCCTGGCAACCGACCCGGTCAAGCTGCTTGCCTACCGTTTTCTCGATCCAGGCGCGGGCGGAAAGAACGTTTCTGCGAGCCATCAAGCCCCGGGGTTCGCCACGCAAGCGCTGCCCGCTCGGCAATGACCGAGCGTGGCATCGCGTCGAGTCCCATTTTCCGAGTCTTCCGTATTGCGAACTGTACGCGTTTTCTGCTGGCCCGACGGAGTCATTCGCTTTTCTCGCAGGGCAGCGCCGCGGAGATCGACCTGACTCGCGTTCAATTCAGCGGCCAGCCGTTATCGGTATGTGCGCAGCGGTGCATATGACAGTATGATGACATCATGGATCTCGCACCTCCCCATGCACACGGCTCAATGGCGACCCGTAGTCCGGACGATCGCCGGCAGGCCGGCGCAGCGCTGCGCCGCGATGTGCCACGCAGCGCGCATGGTGAGTGGACTCCCCCCGCCGATCGGGCCGATCCGGTCGACATCCTGATCGAGCAGGGCAGGAACCGGATTCAGGAACTGCTGCCGATCCGCTACGGGCGCATGCGCACCGATCCGTTCGGCTTCCTGCGCGGGGCCGCCGCGGTGATGGCAGCGGATCTCGCCGGCACGCCGGTGTCCGGCATTCGCATGCAAGCCTGCGGCGACGCCCACCTCGCCAATTTCGGCTCCTACGCGACGCCGGAAGGATCGCCCGTCTTCGACATTAACGACTTCGACGAGACGCTGCCGGCGCCCTTCGAGTGGGACCTCAAGCGGCTGGCGGCCAGCCTCGTCGTGTCCGGTCGCGTCGCCCAATATTCCGCGAAGGCCGCCCGCAATCTGGCCTACGCGGCCGCGCAGTCGTACAGCCGGCACATGGCGGAATTAGCTGCGCTGCCGCCGGTGGTTGCCTGGAACCGGCGTATCGACCTCGCCAAGGCAATCGCCGACATCGATAAATCCAAGGTGCGCGACGCGGTAGAGAAACGTCTTGCCCGGGTCTTGGAAAGCGGTGCCAAACATTTCGGCCTTGCCGAGGGGAAAGGCGGCGCGGTCCACATCCCCGAGAAGCCGCCGCTGGTCTATCACTTGAGCAAGCACGACCTGCCCGCGCGCAAGGCTTTTGCGTCCTATGCCCAGACACTCCAGGAAGACCGCCGGGTGCTGCTGCACCGCCACACGCTGCGCGACGTGGCGTTTAAGGCGGTTGGGGTGGGCAGTGTCGGGACGTTCTGCGCGATCGGACTGCTGACGGCGGGTGACGCCTCGCCGCTGCTGCTGCAAATTAAGGAGGCACAGGAATCGGTGCTCGCGCCGTTTGCCGGCGCATCCGAATACGCCAATCACGGTGAACGGGTGGTTGTGGGCCAGCGCATGATGCAGGCGGCGACTGATGTATTCCTGGGCTGGACGACCGCACCGATCGATGGCCGGTGTTTCTATATCAGGCGGTTGAAGGACTCCCGGCTGGCCGATATCGGGACGCAATTGCAGGCGGCGCTGCCGTTCTATGCCTCGCTGTGCGGCTATACCCTCGCCCGAGCGCATGCGCGGGCCGGCGATCCGGCCCTGGTGTCAGGTTATATCGGCAGCGGCACGGCCTTCCAGGAGGCGATAAGCGACTTCGCCGTGGCGTACGCCGACCAGACCGAGAAGGATTGGCAGGGCTTGGTGGAGGCGATCAAGGCCGGCCGCATAGTTGCGGCTGAGCCGGAAACAAAGAAGAGCTGATCGCTGCCTGTGCTGCACCGGCTGGCCGGGGCACAGCGCAGCCGACTATTTCCACGCCGTCGCGCAGCGGGGCTGTCCACCCTGGTGTCAGATCGGAAATGCCGATACAGCGACTGATAGACTACCCAGTGGCTTGTCCGGGCCACCTATCGCGGCAGGGTGCTGGTATAGGTGGCCCGGACAAGCCCGGCCATGACGGGGAGGGACGGACGCTCGAGTGAAGCGGCAATTCTTGAGCGTCGCCTTAGGCGCAATTCTGCCGTCGAACGATTTGATCAACCATGACCCGGCGGTGTGTGTGTCGACGATTGTGCGTCGGGCGAAACTGCTATCAACTAGGCGTACTCCGAAACATGAGGCAGCCTGCCGCCGCCGCCGGGATTTCGCCACCGTCTTTCCAGGAACCGATGATCGCTCCCGTCTCCGCCTTTCTCGTTTCGCGCCGCGCATTGCTGGGCGGAATTGTCGCGTCAGCACTGCGGCGCAACGCAAACGCCGACGACAAGCTGGCGGTCCTGATCGGACTGATTGGGGAGCGGCTACGGCTGATGAGGTCGGTTGCGGAGAGCAAGTGGAACAGCGGCGCGCCGGTCGAGGACGAAGCCCGCGAGGAGCGCCTGATTGCGGGCATCGTCGCGCTTGCGCCATCATACGGCCTCGACCCCCGGCAGGCTGCGGCGTTCTTTCGGGCGCAGATCGAGGCCGCGAAATGCGTCGAGAGTGCACTGATCGCGCGCTGGGTGGCGGCGCGAACGGCGCCCTTCGCCGCGCCCGCTGATCTGCAGAGCGTGATCCGGCCGCAGTTGGACCGCCTGACGCCGGCTCTGCTTGCGGCTTTGGCCGCTGCGATACCAGAGCTGCGGCGCGACGGCACGGAGCAGATCGCCGCGGCGTCGCAGCTGGATGATCCGGTGATGGCGGTAGCTATGGCGCGGGCGATACAGCCGCTGTTGGAACTGGCGGATGCGCGGAGGCTGAAATGAGCAGCGACGATTTTGATTTCATCCGCGACAGCGGAAACGTCTTCCGCGATCTTGGCCATCCGGACGCCGTCGCGAGCAACTGCGCGCGCTTCCGGCGGCGGGTATCATCGGGGTGCTCGACGACCGCAAGCTCACCGTGCGCGCCGCGCAAGAACTGATCGGCGTCGCCGCGGCGGATTTCAAGCGCGTCCGCAATGCAAATCTCGGCCGCTTCACCATCGACCGGCTTATGACAATACTCGCCGGACGCGCAGTATCGAGCCGATATACTGCATCCGATCGAACAGCCGATTGAACCGGCCCGTTCGATGGCTTTCACCGATCTCTTGCACTGCTTGCCTGGAACCATGGCTGAAAAGGCTGTGGCCTTCGACCACATCATGCCGTTCCTGCAACCAGACGGTGTTCTACTCGGACCAACTCTGCTCTCATCCGGCGTCCATCGGTTGGCGGCGGCCAATCGGCTGCTGGCATTCTACAACCGCAGGGTATCTTCTCCAACACGGCCGAGGGGGCCGCCCAGTCAAAGCTCAAAGTGTTTGCACCCACTCATGATACAGGCTGGCAAACGGTCCACCACTGCCGCCGCTGTTGACACCGGGAAGCACGGCGCCCGGGTCCTTGTCGGTCCGGATGACCGCCTCGCCGCAATGCTCGTGCAAGGCGTCCAGCAGATGCGGCAGCGGCATCTCGAACCAACGCTTCACCTTCGCCATCGCCTCGTCGACCGGTATGAATGCGACCACGCCCGAAGCCGGCATCATCTCAAGGCCCTTCTCCTTCAGCGTTGCGTTATGGCTTCCATGGTGCCCGACCTTGTAGAATTGTGTCCGCGCCAGCAGATCCGCCGTGCTAACCGTCCGCTTCTCGTCCTTCCATTGCAGCGGCTGCCAGGACAGCCAGTTGCCGACCTGCGCATCGGCCGGAAACAGCAGCACCTTGCCGGATTCGACGAGTTCAATCGCCAGCGCAAGGCTCGTGTTGTTTGTCGCGCTATCGAGCGCCAGTGCGAGTTGCTCGGCACTGCCAAGCCAGGCGTCATCGATCCGCCGCCAATTCACGTCGGCCTCGGGATTGCCGCTGCCAGGCCCAAGGTAAAACCGTCGTATGAAATCGGCGGTTGTTCCAGTATCCTGTCCCGATATGATATCCGCGAGCGACCGGCCGTATCCCCTGTCGAACGGGGCATACACCCTGGTTCCGTCACCATCGGCGGTCTCCCCGGCGGCAAGGGCAACCGCGTCCTCGAGGAAACCTGCATCAAGGTGATAGACCTCGGTCGTGGAATCGGTCTGGTGAAGGGCCGCGTCATCGCGCGGTGGGCCTAGCAT
Organism: uncultured Rhodopila sp.; assembly: GCF_903915725.1. Taxonomy (GTDB): domain Bacteria; phylum Pseudomonadota; class Alphaproteobacteria; order Acetobacterales; family Acetobacteraceae; genus Rhodopila. Next base: position 77,906 of record NZ_CAIWTY010000097.1, on the reverse strand, counting down.
GTAGACCTTCACTCCCGGCACGGCATCGGAGACCCAGGACTGGCCTGGATCCCAGTACTTCACGCTCGACGATAATTGGGCCGCGAACTGCATCGCCTGAGCTGTGGCGCCCAAATTGTCGCCGCCGCTGGCATCGTTCCCTGCGGCATCTACCCCGAAGAACCGTAACGCCTGCACGATTTGCTTCGCGCCGTCCTGCTCCGTCGCGCCCATGCCGTCCAACCGCCCGACCAGGCCCGCCAAGGCGTCCTTGCGCTTCTGACGCTGGTCACGGAGTTGCTGGGCGAGGGGGTCATCGGGTTTCTCGGTCCAGGCGAACCAGACCTCGCCGACCGATAATTTTCCGGCCTGCGTCTGACCGGCCGGCGCGAAGCTGTCGCCGCACAATACGAATCCGGCGACGTGATCGTAATGCTCATGCGTCACGACCAGCACGTCCACCCGTCCGCCGGTCATCTGGACGATGTCGCCAATCACCGTCGCCAGGCGTCCCTTCGCATCCGGCGTACCAAGGATGACGCCACAATCGATCATAATGTGGAACGGATCACCCGGAGGTTGGATGAACGAGACGATGAAGCAGTCGCCCAGACCGTGCCGGTACATGCGCACGCGCACCTCGCCCTTCCCGGCAACCTGCCCGGCCTGTCGCGGGGCGCCGCTCGGAGCCACCGTCTCGGCCGGAGCCGGAGCGGAACCGCCTTCCCCGGTGGATGCCGGCTCGCCTGATGGGGCTGTCGGGCTTTGTCTCGGGTTGCTTGCCATTCACGCCTCCCCGTCGCCGTCATGTGCATTCGATGGCCTGAGCCCCTGGTGGAGCACCGCAAACGGCTCCACCGCGGGGCCGACAGATTGGCCGCCGTACCCGAACTCGTCCCGGCGGCCGGCACCACCCCTGCTCCATACCGGTCTGACGATGGCGTAGCGGATCGGGTCCGTGTCGTATTCCCGATCCAGCACCAGGGTGCATCCGCCGCGGATGAGTATCCCCGGACCATCGGGATGGGCGTCGTCGTATGGTATTTTCCGCGCTTGCGTGATCAGTGCAATGACATCGGTACGAGCCTCCCCATCGTCAGTGGTCCGTTGTGCCGGCCGCACGGAGTGGACCTCGAAGCGGGGCCGCCCGTTTGCTCCCTGAATGCGGAAGTCAATCCCGATCGACCGGGCCATGCCGGCGTCAAGATTCTGGACAAGCCATTCATGCAACTGGGCCGCGTTACTCTTCGCCGATTCAAATGCCTTGCGCCGGTCACTTTGACTGTACGACCCGAGTTGCAGGGTCCGGATGAAATCATTCAAGCGGGCCGACTGTACAGGCCCGTCAGGCGTGCGCCAAACCAGGCTGTCGGGCGACACACTCGTGATGTCTGGGGGGTAGATGCCTCGGCGTGCGAATGCCTCGGCGAAGGCGACCCGGTAACTGATGCCGCGGTCCGGTGTCAGGTCAGCATCGGCGGTGACCACGGCACGCAGGTAGTCGCCGAACGTCGGATCGACGGGCGGCATATAATCCAGCGCACGGATGCAGATCGTGAGTACCCGCTGCGCCGTGTCGGTCGCTGTCTGCGCCAGGCGCTCGACGAGGTCGGGATGCAACGCACCAGCGCCAACCAGGCCGCTACCGCCGCTCGCGATCCGGAACAGATCCTCAACCCGGCGCGAATAGATTGCGACGAACGCCTCGAAAACGGCGGCCACGAGGATCGCGCCCCGGTTATGCGGCTCCTTTTCCAGTGCATAGCTCTTCAACGGGTCTTGCGGTTCCGTCCCGGGCCTCGGCACTTCCGACGGATTGATCGCCTGTCGCAGGGCCCGCTCGTTATGCAACGAACGCCCGAACTGGCGGGCCAGATCGGACAGCATGGACGGGTTCCATAGATTTCCCCGCTGCCGGCCAATCTCGAAACGCAGCAACTCGGGCAGGGTGAAGTGCTGGAAGATCGCCACGATGTCGGCGAAAGCTTCGTGGAACGCGAGCACGTCGGGGTTGGTGTTTTCCTGGTAGCGCCGGTTCAGCCCGTCGAGCAACGCATGAGTCGTCTCATGAGCGACGATATCGTGCGACAAGCAGGTGAAGATCGTGCGCTGCCCGGCGGAAATTCCGCTGTCGGCATAGTATCCGAACAGCAGCGCTTTCTTGTCCGGGCTATAGTAAGCGTTCTTTTCGCGCAGCGCATGGGGATACAGCAGCAAATGCTGGACATAGCCGCCATCCGGCGCGGGAACGAACGGTTGGCCGGGCTCGCTGATTTGCCGTTCCGCCCATAACATGCGCCGCCCGAGGGCGATTTCGAAATTGCGGATCGTGCGCATCGCCACCGCATAAACCATCTGCTGATGGAACTGCGGATTTCCCTCGCTCGGTGCGTGGCCGTCCTGCGCCAGCAGAGCGCCGCTGTCGAGATCGACGGGTTCATAGGCCGCATCGCTGGCCGGGTCGACGTCTATTACGGCGATGTATTCACCGACCGGCCCGGCCTCCAGCTTTTCCCAAGGCACTTCGATTGTAGCGAGATTAATCGCGGCGGTGTCCAACCGGGTGCCGTCGGCCGGATCCGTCGCGAACACGCGCAGGCGGCGGCGGGCCGGAACCGGCTTGGGGATGCGCCATGGCAGATCCGCACCGTTCGGCCATGCGGTTTCCGCCGTTGGCTGCGCGTTGGCAGACTTGCCTCCTCCCACGCTGCCGCGTCCGGCCAGACCCTCCAGATGCTGACGAAGCGCAATGGAGATGGTTGGCTCGGCGAGGACCGCTTCCACGAAGCGCCGGCGTTGCTGAATGTCGATCGCGTCCGGCGCCAGGTCCGTGTCCGGCACCGCCTGGCGCGCGGCGCGACTGTTCAGCGCCACCTGGGCAAGTTCGATGTTGAACATGTCCAGACGCCGCGGGTCATCAGCGACCGCGACGCCGAACACGCTGGAAAGCAGATGCAGGAATGCGAAGCTGGCGGAGTCGGGGTCCGACCTGCGCAGATCAGCCTCGGTTGGAACAGTGTCGAGCGCATCGCGCGCGCGCAACCGGCCGCGGCCGAAATACGGATCGGTATCCGCCCCGTCCGCCGCCGGCCGAACGGCGCTGCCGAACAGCGCGGCGCGCACTGCCTCCACCCGTCGCCAGTCCCTGGCGGGAAACCGGTTGCCATTCTTCGCCAGCCAAAGCGCCGCAGCAGCTGCGACCTGCGGCGTGGCGGCGGAGGTGCCGACCCCATCCATATCGACCACGTTCGGACAGCCGATGCGCAGCCATGGGATGTTCGGCGTATAGGCCGCCATGGCCGTCGCCATCTTGCTGGCGGGCCCGACATTGCCCTCCATCGGGCCACCCAGGCCGTAATACGGATGACCCTTCGCCATGATGCCGCACGCAGCGATCACCCGGCGAAAGCGCGCGGGGTAGACGATCAGGCTTGTCGGCAAGCCACCGAAACTATTGCCCGCCGCGCACACCAGCACGACCCCGGCGTCGTAGGCGGCATTCACCGCATCCGCCCAGGCCTGCGACGGCAGTCCGCCCATGCTCATGGACAGCACGTCGGCGCCGATTTCCCTGGCGTAGTCGATGCCTTCCGCCACCGTGCTGGTCCAGAAATGCACGACCGAGTTTGCGATTCGTACCGGAACGATGTTGGCGAGCGGCGCTCCGCCGATCGGCCCGAAATCGGGAGCTATGTTCAATCCGGAGACCAGCCCGTTCGCATCACCGCCGGCCAGGATGCCGATCGTTCCTGTGCCGTGGCCACGATTCTTGAGCAGACCCGTCGCGGGGGTTTGGTCGACGGCACTCTGTCCGGCCTCAACGAAGTTTTTTTCCCGTCTGTGATCAAGGTTTACCGGGAGCGCCGTGTGTCCGCCATCATAGCCGGTATCGAGATGAACAATGGTGATCGCGCTTCCTGCCTCGCCCACCCACTCGCGTGCCCGGCGCAGGTCGGAATGGTCGTAGTCAAGATGCCAGCCGAATGCCCCGCCCGTGTCGAACGGTGCGCCCTTCTCAGCATCGGCTTGACACCGGTCTTGACCCGCGGCTGCCATGCCTTGTGTCTCGCTGCCCGGCCAGGTCCAGCTTTGTTCCAGATCAGGTTCGACGTTCAATATGTCCGTGCCGGCCAGGCCAATCCCGTCGCGCAGCGCCGAATGCGCCAGGTCCCACGGGTGCGCGCTACTCGCACCGAAACCGGCTGCCGTTCCGGCTTCAGCAACGTACCAGGCCGCCGGAACCGCTGCTGCGACGCCCTGACGGGCCGCAGCCGTGCCGGATATGAATAACCGTCGAAGGGTCAACGGCGCACCGGCTGCACCCAACCTTGCTCCGGCGAGCGGCGTGGCTTCAGATGTCGCGAGCTTGAGCAGCATGCGCATCAACGCGTCCCCTTGTTTTTAGGAAGCATCGGAATTACGGCGCTCAAGGTCAAGGCCTCGTTTCGCTGCCATTGCCGGCTGTAGGATCTGCGAGGATTTTGCGGCTCGTGAAGTCGTTCGAATTACGTAAGGTTCCCGCTCGTCCCGATCGGCTGACCCCGCCGCGCTTGTCCCGCCCCGCGAACCTCCGGTTGCTTCGCCGGTCGGCCACTCATGCCTTTCAGACACGCGGTTTCTCCGCGTTGCTCGTAAACGCGCTTTTTCAGGACGGCGAGTTTGCGCCACAACAATAATAAACTGCCGCGCAGGTAAAAATTTTGCAGCTATTCCTTCCCGAGGAAGGAAGCGCGGGCCAAGCTGGCCGCCGAGTCGATCTGCTACTTTTGCAGAATCGTCTTTCCCCCTACGGATTGGACGCGAGTTGCAGACGGATCTTCGCCCAGGTAACCGGCCCGGGAACGCCGTCGGGCACCAGATTGGCGGAACGCTGGAATTCCTTCAGCGCCGCCTTGGTCGTCGGGCCGAGTTGCCCGTCCATATCCAGCTTGGGATCGGCCCCGAGCGTATTCAGCGCTTTCTGGAGTGCCACGATATCGGTATCGGGCTGGCCCTGCGCCTCGCCTGCCGGAAGATCACCGCTTGCGATCAGCAGTTGCTTAAGCTGGTCGAGCAGATCCTGCCGTTCGCTCAGGCCGTTGAACCCGCCGTTGATGACGCGTGTGATTGTCCGAATATCGTCCTTGTCGGCAAACACGTTCAGATTGCCGGCCGACCATTCGCCGATCGCCGGCTTCAGTGCATGTTCCGGCAGTGTGACCAGGTCAGGATTGCCTTCGAAATCGACCCCGGCCAGCAGCCCGAACTTGCGGTGGGCGCCGCGCCCGGTCATTTGCAGCACCCCGTTTCCGCGGTAGCGATATCCATCGCCGGGCTGCGTGTTCCCGAGTTCCTGCGCCATGTGCGGGTTGCCGAGGCCGTAAACCCGTTCGGCGATCGCCGGCTGGTCGTGCGCCAGTCGTGCTGCCTCAGCATCTGTAATTGCCGCCGAGTGCCGGTTCACACCGAAGATTTCAACCAGCCGCTCGGCGGAATAATTCAGGCTCTCCCGCGCGATGGTGAACCGCCCCGTTTCGTGCAGCGCCTGTGCGAAGAAGTGGGATATTCGCAGCGGCGTGTCGATTCCCGCGTCCTTGAGCTGCAGTTGGCCCATGGCCACTGCGTCAAGATAGGCCGGCAGCGCGCTGCTCGGCTCAATCCTCCTGATCAGACTTACGACGTCCACAGCCATTGGCTGCCCCCTCGCGATTTTATTGTTCTTATACTAGTAGATAAAATCGGAGATTTGCACCGGAATCCGGATTCTCACGAATACTTGCCCAAGCGAGCCTCGCGGACGCTCGAAGCCATCACGATCGACCTCACCGAAACCGCCCGCCGGCCGCTCAGGGGCCTCGTGACGGACCGCGACGGGCCCTGGCAGGCGGCGCGCCCGGTCTGCTGCGCGATAGGGCCGCCCGTCGAGCATTCCAGCCTTCAATGCCGCCGCGACCCTTCCGGCGGACAAAGGATACGCACAAATCATCGCCGTGGTCTAAAAGACGGCACCGCGTGTTCGATTCACCCCGCCAGGATCTGTAAGATATCTTTACAACCGAGCGCTTGCGCAGTTTTCAACTGATGGGTCTGATGCAGTATCATTTACCCGCGAACGACCGGCAGCAACCCTTGGGAGGAAGCATTATGTTTCAGGCGACGTACGCGCGGTGGGCCGCGGGAAGGTGGGTCATGCCGCTCGTTTTCGCGGGCCTTGCGCTGCTCAGCCAATCTGTCGGCTCGGCCGCGGCCCCAAGCTTCGATTGCAGGCATGCGGAAACCGCCGTTGAGCGGCTCATATGCGGCGATCCCAATCTGTCCGTGCTCGACGACTCGCTCGCGGCGGCCTATACGCAGGCCATATCGGTTGGCAAGAATGCCGATGCGGTTCGCGTGGCGGAACGGGCTTGGCTACGCGACACGCGCAACCGTTGCGCCGATACGGGCTGCCTTGCGGAGGCCTATCGTGGCCGGATTGCAGCCCTGACGCAGGCGGCCCCTGACGCCTGGAAAACATTTCGTGATCCGCACTTGGGGCTGGCTTTCGACTACCCGCCGGGCTGGGTAGCGCGACCGGGATGTCGCGGCAGCAAGGATTGCGTTGCGGTGTTCGACGACAGCGGATCAGCCGATGCCTACCGGATCGCTTTCGAGGTGTTCGACGGCCCGCTTGCCACGGTTGCACCGGGCCGCTCGGCACTGCATTCGGCAGGGGAGACCTGGGTGGCGTCCGGCCGCTATGCGGATGTCACGGCCAAGACAATCGAGGGGACGGGCTGGACAGGTTTGCGCGCCGTTGTCGGGTGCGGAACGGCGAGCGGCGGCCAGTCGATCAGCAGTGACTGCCTGTGGGTGGCCGCAAGCGACGGCCAGCGCACCGTGATCGTCGACACCCAGGGATTGACCGCCATCAACCATGACATCGATCGGATGATCAGTTCGCTGCGGCTAACCGGCGGTTAGCTCGGCTTCGCGCCGCTATCCGACGGAAGGCCGCCGTGTTGTCACCGCAGCCGGTCTCCCATGCTTGCACACCTCCGGACGCTGACCGCGCCGGCTACTCCTGCGGCTCAACGGGCGTGGCGTCGACGGTGGAAGACGGCGGAAAGGCGGTGAGATGCACGCCGAACACGCCGCGCGCCCACGCATCACGGGCTTTCTCGGACAGCCGATCCGGCGGGACGGCGTCATCGTTCAGGACCACCGACATGATGTAGGCGCCACGGCCGGCCATATCGGTGCGGTATAGACGCACCGGGTGGCCGTCAGGGCCGGTCGCGTGGAACATCCGCCGCAGGATCAAGGCCCCGTCCAACCATCGCCGCGACCGGAACTCACTGCGGGGTTCGGTCCGCACCGGAGCGCCAATCGCCTGTTCGATGATCGCGAAAGAGCGGCGCATCTGTGCGGAAACCGCATCAGCCCATTCGCGGCTGCCGCTGGGTCCCGCTATCGGCACAATCCGAACCAGATAGCGGATCGACGGTACGAAGCTGGCGACCGAGCAAAAGTCCGCATCGGGCCGTGGCAGCAACCGGCCAGGCAGGACCACGCCCGCGCCGGATTGCGGCTCGGTCCAAACCGCGAAGCGGTTGTTAGCCAAGCTCGAAAGCTTCACTTGGACCAGATCCTCCGACAGCGCCTCCAGATGTTGCGGATCGTCCGACGTCGCCGCGATCTCCGCGAGAGGCAGCTCCCGGATCTGCTGGATCGCCATTTCCCCGCAACGCACACCGGGGTCGACCGCGTCCTTGGGGAGCGGGGTCGCGAATGCGGTCAGTGCCTCCCGGGCGGCAACGGGCCAGGCATCCGTCGAGGTGAGCAGTTGGGACATATATTGCGCGCGGATGGCCCAGCCCACGCCGACAGAGCCGCGTTCCAGACCACCCGAACCGACGCCGACGACCTGTCCCGCCGAGTCTATCAGTGGCGCGCCGGAATGACCTGGCAGCAGGTTGCCATCCAGCCGCAGCACCTGCGTGTCCAGCGCCGGGAAGCCCACCTTGCGGATGTCAGCCCGCTCGGCGTCCGGGAGCACGTCGCTCAACGACGGCGCCTCGGTGTTGGCGAACGTCAGGCGCAACGGATGGGTGTCACGGGTCGGTTGACCGAGGGCGAAGCCAAACACATCGACAGCCGCCCCGGCGCGAGGTGGTTCCGCCGCCAGACTGAGCGGTGTCACCGCCGGGGCGCCATCGACCGACAAGAGCGCCAGATCGGCACGGCGGAGCACCCGCACCACCCGGGCCGGGCGCACATCAAGCTGCTGATAACCGACACTGATCTGATTGCAGCCCGCCACCACATGCAGGTCCGTGACCACTTGCCCGGGTTGCTGCCAGGCGAAGCCCGAGCCGGCCCGCGCGGAGTTGTCGGTCCCGCAGCCCTCTGCCACCACCCGGAGCACCGCGGGCGCGACGCGGCCAAGCACCTCGGTACTCGGCTCGCCGTCAGGCGCCTGCGCTCGCGCAAGGGATAACGCGGCAGTTGCCATCAGCAGGGCTGCGACAATTAACCGCACAGCGCGGCGAGCCCGGCGGCCAGCGCCTGCGTGGGATTGCTGGCGGCTTCCGCCGTCGCCGCCAAAGCCGTGTATACATCACCCGCGCGCCGCAGCACGCCAAGCTGGGCTTGCTCCGGCAGGCGCTGCAGTTGGGAACACACCCCCGACTTGTCGGCGAACAAGACATTCGATCCCGCACCCGGCGCTGGCCGGTCGCCAAGCGTAACGCCGGCGGGTTTCACGCCCAACCGTTCGTACAGAACATAGGCGCGCGCCTCGCCGGGCGGAAAACCGGCCAGCTGCCAGCGCGCAACGTCCGATGCAATGCTGGGCGCCAGAAGAGAGCCGGAGCGGATCGCCAGCCCTGCCAACACGCCGAGCACGCAGCCGAAGCCAAACGCGCCGATGCGCCAGGAGCGCCCGGTGCCCGCCATGCCCGACAAGCCGAAGAAGCCTGCCAGTACCGCCGAAAGTGCCGCCACCACGCCGCCGACAAGTTGTGTGACCGATAACCCCAGCAGCACCCCCACCAGCAGGCCCAGTCCTGAGCCGGCCACGGCCTCACCCAACACCTGAACGCGTTCGGGACCGCCGCCGGATGGGGCGCCGACAGATGCCATAGCTGCGTCACGATCGGCCGGTGCTGCGTCCATTCTCAGGTAATCTCGAGAGGTTGCCGGATTGCGGCCCGCGCCACGTCGCTTCCGAAGCGCATCGGCGTATCGCTGCGAACGCGGGCGATAAGCGCTTTGCCCGCCTCGAAGGCGCGGGCCAGATTTGCAGGCGGTGTCATCACGTTGGCGATTTCGATGTTTTGCCGCATCGGCCGTTCCCCCCACCGATGCAAACGACGTTGCCACGCCGTTCCGCATTTCGACAAAGCCTTCGTGGCGGCAACACCAGCTTGTGTACTGTCGCTGATCAGGCGGCGGCGATGGCATGCTGGCCGAGCCGGTCAGCCCGAATGGGCTGGGTGCGGGGGTCGTGAAGGCGGCCTACCGCAACGGGGTGCCGGACGGAGAGATCATCGGGCACACCCGGCATCGGAGTCTGACGCGAGCGATGTCATCAGGATCAGACGCAACCGGCGCCGCGCGGCACTGACCGCCGCGTCAGCCGGGGTGCTGCCGGCTTCCTGCGCCTGGCGCGCAAACTCAACGATCAGGATGGCGTTTTTCGCCGCCAGTCCGACCAGGACCACGAAACCGATCTGCGCCAGGATATCGATCGGCAAGCCGCGCAGCCCCGGGCCGGTGACGGAGGCGAGCAGCCACATCGGCACGATCAGCACCACTGAAAGTGGCAGTTTCCAGCTCTCGTAATTCGCCGCCAGCACCAGGAAGACAAACAGCGCGGCGGCGCCGAATACCAGAAGTCGGCCCGGAGCCGCCAGCGGCCGTTCCGCTGTTTGCAATTTCAGTAAAGTTGTAACCCATGCGCTGATAGGCGACGATCGCGACCCGCGACCGCTGGCTGGTGTCGATTTCTCGGTGGACACCCGGCGTACTGTTCGCTTGATACAAGCTGCCGCTCATGACGAGCAGGGGATGATTAAGGGGCGCCGATGCTTGAACAGTACGGTCTGAACGAAGCGGCGCACCTGATCCAGGTGGCGCTGACCCCGGTGTTCTTGCTGTCGGGGATCGCGGCGCTGCTGAATGTATTTGCAGGGCGGCTGGCGCGGGTGGCAGACCAGCTCGCGGTGTTGAATGCGGCAATCCAAAAGGACGCGGCGTCGGCGGAGCAGAACGAGCAGTTGCGGCTGCTTCGGCGGCGCTCGTTGATCCTGGACGTGGCGGTTGTCCTGGCGACCGGCGGGACAGCAGCAACCTGCCTGGCAATCATGGCGCTGTTCCTGTTTGCGCTGAGCAACAAGGCGATTGCCAGCGTGCTGCTGCTGTTCTTCGGGCTGGCCGTGTTGTGTACGCTTGGGTCGGTGCTGGCGTTCGGGGCGGAGATGGTCCTGAGCAATCGAGCGATGCGGCGGCGGATCGCTTTCCACCTGCCGCTAAGCTGGCACCGTCACCGCAGTGACTAAAGGCTTCATTACAGGATCTATACTGGGTCCAGTTGACACCGACCGTTCGCGCTCCACGCGATCGCAATCGGGACCGCCTCAGATTTTCTGAAATCCCACTCGCAAGAATGTCGAAACGATCTTACCGCTTGCCCGTAAAGTACCGGACAAGGAGCCGGCCACCTTCGATTCGCCTCCCGCCCGGCAGCGATACGGTAGCGGAATCTCCTGAACCCGCAGTTTCGCGCGCGCAGCCTTCATCTGCATCTCGATATTCCAGCCGTAGGTCATTTCGCGCATGTCCAGACGGCACAGCACATCGCGGCGGATTGCCCGGAACGCGCACATGTCGCTGTATCGCACGCCATACAGCACGCCGATGCCGAACCCGGCCAGGCGGCCCGCCAGAACCTGATGCCATAACATGGCGCCCGGATCCCGCCGCCCGCGGGTCCGGGACGCCAGGACGAAATCATGCGTCCCCGCCACAACCGGGCCCGCGATCAGTTCCAACAAATCTCCCCGGTCGGCGCCATCGCCATCCATGAATACGATGACGTCGCTGATTGCGGCATCGGCGCCGGCCATGCAGGCGCGGCCGTAGCCGCGGCCGCCATCGATCACCCGGGCGCCCGCCGCGCGGGCAACCTCCAGTGTTCCGTCCGTGCTGCCGCCGTCCGCGACGATTACCTCGGCGGCAAGGTCGCGCGGGATTTCCCGCAACACGGCAGCGATGGCCGCCGCTTCGTTGAACGTCGGGATGACGACGCTTACAGGCTCCATCGCAGCCCACAGTTTTGGCATGGAGCCGCCGGCGTATCGCTCAACAGGGATTTGCGGAAACTGCGATAGGCCGGGCTGTTCCACATGTCCCGCAAGGACTTTTGCGTGGCGTCGCCCAGCGTGTAGTTCTCATATCCGCGGGCCGAGAACGGCGCGATGCAACAGGGCAGGGCGCGTCCGTGCGCGGTGAAATACATCAGCGACCAGGGCCGCCGGCAGGTCGCCCAAGGTTTGCCGTCGGCAGATCGCTTCAGGCTTAACCCGGGTTCGGTGGCGCCGGAGGCATCGAGGGTCACGCCAAGCTCGTTACCAATAGCGGTAGCCGCATCGATCGCCGCCTGTTCCTCCTCACGGGTCTGCTCGAACAACGATTGTTCCGGCCGGGCTTTGCCGTAGCCCGTCGAATCGTAGACGAGCCTTTGCAGATAAACCTCCCGCACACCCATCGAGGCGGCGAGTCGAACAAAATCCGGAAGTTGCGCAACCGTCTCCTTCAATCCGGTCAGCCACAGCGACACCCGAGGCGCCGTCACGCCCATCTGTCGCTGATAGGCGGTGAACTTGCCGACATCGCGGACGATGCGGTTGAAGAAGTCTTTGCCGCGGACCGCCGCATAGCTCTTGCGGTCCGCCGCATCCAGCGAGACGCGCAGCTCGTCCAGGCCGGTATCGATCAGCTCCTGGAACTTCCTCGGGTTCAGCAACGTGCCGTTGGTGTTGAACAGCACGTAAGTGCCGCGATCCTTCAGGTAGCGGATCATCCTCGGCAGCGCCTTGACCAGCATCGGCTCACCCACGCCGTGCAGCACGACGCGGGCAACATCTGGGACCTGATCGACGATGCGGGTAAACAACGACCAGCTCATGTCGGCGGCCGGTTCCAGATCCTCGAAGGTGCGCGGGCAGGTCTCGCACAGCAGGTTGCAGCGGTTGGTGACCTCCAGATAAAGGCAGACCGGCGGCTGGTCAGCGACGTCGTTCCGTTCCGCCGTCACGGTCTCGAAATAACGGCGAGGATCGGGCATTGACGACATCAGGTATTTCCTTCGATCGGCCTTAGCTCCGGCCCGGGACGGCGCAGGCCGGACAGGGCCAGCAGGATGGCCGGAACATAAACCACCGACGGCAGAACAAACCGATCGCCAAACGTATCCAGATACATCAGGATGGGCGCCGCCGACAGCCACACCACCGCGGGAGTTGGTGCGAGCACACAGGGAACCCCCAACCAGGCGAAATACCAGGGATAATGCGGGCTTATGGCGCATGTTGCTACAGCCATCATGACACCGGCCGCGGCGCAGATCGACACGGGATCATTCGGACGGCGAACGAACGCATACCAGGCCCCGAGCGACGCCAGCGCAACGACAGCCACGGCCTTGTAAACCGTCCCCGCAACATCCGGCAAGGCGGCTAGACGGGCAATCCCCGCCAGCAGCCAAAATCCCGCGCCGCTGTCGTAGCCTTCCTCCGGGCCGTAGCTTGCGAGGTCGCCGAACACCATCCACCCGACGCTGCTATACGCCGCATAGAGCGCAGCGACTGCGCCGATGCAGGCGGCGGCTGTGCGCCAGCCGGCACGGGCCCGCCACAGCACCGGCGCCACCACAGCGGGCAGGAATTTGGTCGCGATCGCGAGGCCCAGGGCGACGCCGGCCCAGCCATCCCGCCGGCGAACCCGCAACAACAAGGCGGCGGCAACCAACGCGGCCGCCGCGGCATCGATATGGCCGTTGCCCGCGAAAGCCCAAACCGGCAGCGGGTTCCAGGCATAGATCAGCACCCGCTCGCGCGGCAATCCGGCCGCCGCCAGCAGGCGCAGCAGGCAGCCCACCGCCAGTATTTCGAACCCCACCATCGCGGCCTTGACACCGGTCACGCTGGACCAGACGAAGCCGATGGCGGCGAAGATCACCTGGGCCGCGGGCGGATAGATCGTCGGCGCCCACTCGGCACGGTTGATGTGCGGAAAGATCGCCGTGTCGCGCAGCGGCGCCAGTTCCGGCTCGTCGGGAATGTATCGATACGGATTGATCCCGGCCACCTGCACGCGCCCGTCCCAGACATAGCGAAAGATGTCGGTCGAGAGGAACGGCGTAGACACGAGCAACGGAAGCCGCAACGCCGCGGCCACCAGCAAGACGAGCCAGATGGCGTGCCGTCCGGCCGGCCGCCGCTGCACCAACGCGACCGCCACAAGATAGACAGCGGCGCTGACCCCCAGCATAGCAACGAACGCGTTCTTCGTCTCCAACTCGGGTATGGTCCGCGCGCCCGGCACGTGCAACGACAACGCGCCCAGCGTCAGCGCCAGCAGCGAACCTGCGAGCAGCCCAAGCCGGATCATTCGGCGGCAAGACCCGGGCTCTTCATGCGCAACCCCATGCGCGACAGCGCCAGCGCCGTGACCGGCGCCGCGTAAGGCAGCAGGCCGTTGGTGATCGCGGGCGTTTCGGTCTCCCGCAGCAGGCGGTCCAGCGCCGGGCGGTCGTCTACGTCATACCATGACGGCAGTTCCACGACGTCCAGCCCCAGTTGCGCGGCCCGCAAACGAGTCGTCTGGGCGACACTGTCCGTGCTCCAGGCGATACCAGTGAACAGGTGGGCATGGGCTGCTTTTATCCCCAGCAGGTAATACCCCCCATCATCCGCCGGACCCAGCACGACGCGTTCGCCGTCGCGCGCCAGCGCCGCCGCGGTGCGGACCAGCAAAGCCGTCGGCAGGGTGGGACTGTCCGAGTTCAGCACCACGGCCGAACCATGCCCAAGCTCCAGCATCGCCATGATCGCGTGCAGCAGCGATCGGCCGAACCCATCCACGCCGGGCGGCATAGGCGGCGAACCGTCAGCCAGCAGCAGGCGGGTGCCGGGTGCCAGATGTCCTTCGAACAACGCCTCGGTGCCCGCCGGCGCGTAGGCGATATAACCGCCGATGGGCGCGTCCCGGGCCGCCAGCGCGATGTTGTCGGTAATATCGCGCAGAAAGGCGGCGCTGAGCCTGGCCGCCTGATCCGTCCGCAGCGGCGGACAGAGGCGGGTCTTGGAAAATCCGGGCCGCGGCGCCTTGGCCATGACTCCGATCGCGCACGCGGCGGTACATCCCATAGGCTATATCCCGCTGAACCAATTGTAGCCCCGATCCGTCCAGAAGCCGCGCGGCTGCTGGTTGGAGACGTAGATGGTGGTCACGAACTTCGGGTTCTTGAATCCAAGTTTGGTCGGGATCCGGATCTTGAAGGGGTAGCCGTACCGTGTAGGCAAAATGTCATCCGACAGTTGGAAGGCCATCAACGTCTGCGGATGCAGCGCCGTCGGCATGTCGATACCTTCGTAGTACCCATCGGCGCACTCGAACCCCACATACCGGGCGGTCGTATCGGCGCCGATCTGACCCAGGAAATCGCGCAGCGGGATGCCGCTCCATTTGCCGATCATGCTCCAGCCTTCGACACAGACGTGGCGGGTAATCTGCGAGACCCGGGGGAGGGCATGCAGGCGCTCGATCGTCCAGGGGCGCTTGTCGGCGATCTGACCGGCGAGGGTCAGACGGTAGGAAGCGTCATCCAGCCGGGGCGACCGGTCCGGTCCGTACCAGGCGTTGTAGCGGAAATCCTTCACCGCCTGGTCCTCGGCGAAGGTCGGCGCCAGGCGGTTGGCGCCGAAAATCGCCGCCTGCACCCGGTCGTTCCAGCGGGAGACCAGGGCGAGCGCCTTTTGCACGCTCTCATGGTCGCTGATGTCGCACCCGGTCAGCAGGGTCAGCGCGCCGAGCGACAGACTGCCGCCGAACAGGCGCCTGCGTTCTAAGTCCATCAAGCGTCTCCTTTGCGGGCATGCGGCATGGCGGTGGCGCGCCCGAGCGTCATCGCGACGAAGGTCTTCGGCACCAGGATGACCAGCGCGACGTGGATCGCGATAAACAGGACGATGGCCGTCATGAACACGAAGTGGACGATGCGCGCGCCCTGGAAGCCGCCGAACAGCACTTCCAGCGGGTAGGTCTGCACCGGCTTCCAGATCGCGATGCCGGACAGCAGCATCATCGCGACGGATCCCAGCGCGCCCCAATAGGCCACCCGCTGCACGACGTTATACTCGCCCAGTCGGTGCTGCAGCCGGAACGTCGCCGCCGCCACGAAATCCCGCCAAAACAGCCGCGGGCCGATCGGCAGGAAGTCCCGCCGGAAATGGCCGGTGATGGTGTTCCAGAGCACGAATCCAAGGTAGCTGAGCGCCAGCAGCCACATCGCGGCGAAATGCCAGGCCAGGGCACTGGCGACACCGGGATCGTTGTGCAGCGCCAGCGCGTCCTCCACGTCGCCGCCGAGGGTGACGGCTTCCGGGAAGCGGAAATCGAAGATCGGGCTGGCGTTGTAGATGCGCCAGCCGGAGCCGATGAGCAGCAGGATCGCCAGCGCCATCAGCCAGTGGGTGACGCGCGCGGCAATCGGGTGAGTCTGGACTTCGAGATCGCCGGCGCTCACGACGCGCTCTCCAGTCCGGCCAGATGCAGCACCGCCTGGCCGTCGGGACCGCCGAGGAAGGCGACAAAGGCGGCCGGGTCACCGCGCCGCGCCAGCTTTGTGACGGTCGCGGCATAGAGGATGGGCGGCCAGACATCGTCCGGCACAGCGGAAAGCGGTTTCAGGCTGCTGTCATTGACTATCTCGGTCTGGTGCAGCAGCCCCTGCTGCGCTTGGCCGTTGGTCAACAGCCACGCGACTGTGCCGGTGTTGATGACCCCGAGTACCGTCTTCGGCATGGCGCCGAGGCGCTGCAGAATGGCGGGACCGTCGATGCCGGAGGCCGGTGTCGGATCGGTTACGGCAAAGCTGCCCTCGGGTCCGTCGGTGTCGCGTGATGTAGCTATGACGAGGCGGTTGCGCCACGGGCCGACGCGCCCACCCGGCTGGATAAGGCCCTCTTTCTCCGCCTGATCGAGCACGGCGATCTGTGTGAGCACGATGTCGTTTTGGATTTCCCGCTCAAGCTGCGGCAGCAGCAGGCCGGGGGAGGTGGGGAAGACCCGGATTCGGACGCCGGTGCGTGACCGGTAAACATCACCCGCCCGGATCACCGCGGACGCCGCGGCGGTGTCGCAACTGACGGCGAGATCGGTTGTCGCGGCCGAGGCCGGGGTGATTATCAGGGATAACGCTGCTGCAGGCGCAGTCGCCAGAAGTCCACGGCGGAGAAAAGGCATCGCGTTACTCCCGGGCATTTCAGGAAAGATTACTATCGGTCGCCGAATGTCAGCGTGAAACTTTCGTCACGTTGCCGTTGACCGGAAGTGGGATCACGGGCGCGGAGCGCAATCACGGGCACACCTAAAATCTGCCGCAGAAGTGCGCGGCCCGACCCATCTCACGCGCAGCGCACCAGATCGTTCACCGCTGCAAGCGCCACGGTCAATCGTGGCACGACAAAGTCGAGAAAGGCGCGCCGCTTGAGCGGCTGGACGCGTTGCGACTGGTGCACAAGGTTGACCGGAATGGGATCGGTCGAGAAGCCGCGCAGGATCGTCGTGACGCGACCCGCGGCGATCGCGGCCGCCGCCTGGTATGAGATTACACGCGCGATCCCGAGCCCGGCTGCCGCCGCTTCGACGACAGCATCGGCGGTATTTGTCGAGAAGCGCGGACGGATAGCGATTGACCGCGCCACAGCGTCGCCGCCAATCGACCAGTTGCGATAGGTCTGCAGCCCCTCGAACGCGATACAGTCATGGTCTGCCAGCGCGTCGGGCGTCACCGGTTCGCCGCGCCGGGCGAGGTAATCGGGGCTCGCGCAGATCAACCAGCGGACGTGACCCATTTGCCGCGCAATCAGATCGCTGTCGGGCAGCCGGCCGATACGCACCGCGACATCGACATGCGCCTCGACCAGATCGATCACTTCGTCCGACAGCACCAACCGGACCGTCACATCGGGATAGGCGCCGAGGAAGGCGTGGATTATCGGCGCGACATGGAGCTTGCCAAATATGATAGGCGCGGTGACCAGCAGTTCGCCGCGCGGAGCGCGATATTCGCCGCTCGCCGCACGCTCGGCATCCCCGAGATCGTCGAGCAGCCGGCGCGCAACCGCGACGAACGCCTCGCCTGCTTCGGTCAGGATCAGCTTGCGGCTCGTACGCACGAGCAACTGTGCGCCGAGATGCGCCTCCAGGTCCGAAACGCGCCGGCTGACCGTGGGTAGCGGCGTATTGAGCGCGCGTGATGCCGCCGACAGGCTGCCGCCGTCGACCGCCGCAACCAGAGTGCGCATCGCTTCGAACCGGTCCATTTAACTTCCATAATGTGGAAGGGCGCTTCCCGAAGCTAGCGGCTGCTGTCGGAAAGCGGAAGCGCTTAGTTGGGGCTTACCGGCCACCGAGGCCGCACGGCGCTTGGTCTGGGCGCGCTCGCCACGATCGCCCGATAAACACGGACGCTGGGGACAGAGCTTCTCCGCGGCGTCTTTTCTTGCGGAGGTGTACAATGACTGCAACGATCGATCTCGTCCGCGCTTTCTATGCGGCGCTTGGCCGCGGCGATGTGCCCGGGCTGCTCGGTCTGCTCCATCCGGAGCCGGAATGGACCGAAGCCGAGGGCTTTCCCTACTACCGCGGCACCTGGGGCAAGCCTGAAGATGTGCTGAACAAGCTGATCGCGTGCTGATGCGCGATTGGGACAACTTCTCGGCGGTCGCGGACGATTTCATTCCCGAAGGCGACCGCGTGGTCAGCCAGGGCGCCTATCGCGGCGTCAACAAGCCGACAGGCAAGGCAATGCCGGCGCCGTTCGCGCATGTCTGGCGGGTGACCGACGGCAAGCTCAAACGCTTCGACATGTAACGATCGGCGCCCGGGGGAGCCGATGCGACGGGGCAGATGCCTCGTGCTCCCGCCGTTCAGGGCCAGATCCCAACGATACGGCGGCTGTACGAAGGCTGGTCGAGCACGTTGACGAGAAACGCGGCGACGTCGCCGGGCGCGATGGATTTCATACCGCCCGGGAATTTGGCGTGCTCGCGATAACCGCGCGCGGGGCCGTCCTTGATCCACGGACAGCCGGCGAGGGTCCAATCCAGGCCGGATGCGGTGACAATGGCGAAGGCGCCTTGATGGTCGCGGATCGCGTTGCCCACCGGTGTCATACGCAGAATGGCGATCGAGAGCGCGCCGAGCGGCGTCGTCGGCATTTGCGCCGTGCCTGAAATCGCGACATAGCGGCGCACGCCGCCTGCGCCCATCGCGGCCACGATCGCGCGGGCAGTGTCGGTGACGATGGTCGAGGGCTTCAGCGGATCGGCGCCGACTGTGTTCACCACGGCATCAATCCCGCCGGAGAGTGCCGCCACCAGAGTCTCGTGCCGGACGATATCGCCCACCGCGACGTGCGCAGGCCGGACCTTCAACCGCGCCGGATCGCGGACGAACGCTGTGACCTCATGCCCGGCCTCGCCCGCGCGCCGCGCCACTTCGTTACCCACCCGTCCGGTGGCGCCAAGCACCAGCACACGCATTTTGTCTACTCCCTGTTCCAGGCTTGCACGTCATTGTCGTTTCATCCGCTCGGCAAGTCGAAAGTCTTTTGTATTAAACTCGGTATGCCGCTCGCCGGTGATCAGTTGGACGCCGACACGGTACGTCAGGTAGGACCACAGCCACCCCAGAATCACCGCGATCCGGCTCCGCGTGCCGAGCATGAAGAAGACATGCACCGCGCCCCACAGCCACCACGCCACGGCGCCGGAAAGCCTCACCCGGCCGAAATCCGCGACCGCCTGCCGTCGCCCGATGGTGGCCAGGCTGCCGGGAGACCGATAGCGGAACGGCGGCGGCGGCGCATGGCCGCGCAGCCGGGCCCGCAGCACCGAAGCGACATAGAGGCCGCCCTGCTTGGCGGCCGGAGCGACCCCGGGCACGGTTGATCCGTCCAGATCGACCGCCGCCGTATCGCCAATCGCAAAAACATTCGACCATTCCGGGACCGAAAGATCGGCTGCCACCTTCAGCCGCCCGGCGCGATCGGGCTGCTGGTTCAACCACATGGCAGCCGGTGAGGCGACCACGCCGGCAGCCCAGATGATGGTCGACGCCTCGATACGCGTTCCATTGACCACCGCTCCGGCCTGGTCGATGTCTTCAACGCGGCTGCCGATCCGCACGTCAACGCCGAGGCTTTCGAGCGCCCGGCGGGCGGCGGCCGACAGCGCCTCGGGAAACGACGGCAGCACGCGCTCTCCCGACTGCACCAGCATGATGCGCGCGCGGGCAGGGTCGATGCGGCGATATTCGCCGGCGAGGCCGTGCCTGGCCAGCTCCGCGATCGCACCCGCGAGTTCGACGCCGGTCGGGCCGCCGCCGCAGATGATGAAGGTGAGGCATCTGGCCTGCTCCTGCGGGTCCTCGGCAAGTTCGGCCCGCTCGAACGCCCCGAGTATCCGGCCGCGCATCGCGACGGCATCTTCGACGAACTTCAGGCCGGGTGCGTAGGCCGCCCAACGATCGTTGCCGAAATAACCGTGGCTGGCCCCCGATGCCAGCACAAGATAGTCATAGTCGATCTCGCGGCCCTCGACTTGAACCAGCCGCCGGACCGGATCGACCCCGGTGACCGTCCCGCACAGTGCCGTCACCTCAGGATCATCGCGGAAAACCGAACGGATCGGCACCGCAATATCCCCCGGCGACAGGCTCGCCGTGGCGACCTGATACAGCAGCGGCTGGAACAGGTGATAGTTTCGGCGATCAATCAAGGTGACGCGGACCCGCTCGCGGCGCAGGCCGCCGGCGCACGCCATGCCGCCGAACCCCGCGCCGACGATGACGACATGAGGCGCGTCTTCGTCCGGCCGCCGCGGTCCTTCGGCCAGTGCGCCTGACAGCAACCGGTCAAGCGATAGCGCCCCCGGTCCGGACACCGCCAGCAAGGCAAGCACGAATGGAGCATAAAGGCTTACGCCTTCGGCGGGGGCCATCATCCACGTGCCCGACAGGGCGAGCAGCAGGACGACGGCCGCAACCGGGGTCGCCACACCCGCTGCGAGCATGACCGCCATAGGCCACGCCAGCAATCTCGGCAGCGCCGCCATCGTATCGATCGGGAAGAATGCCTCGGGCAGCGGTAATCCGGCCACCGCGGCGGCCAGCCAAAGGCGCAGCAACAGGCGAAACCACGGACCCGCAGCCCGCTCGAGCGAGGCGGCGGCGGCTACGGCCTCAGCCGCCAGCGGCAGCGCGCTTTCACGGACACCTTTCGCAAACAGGCGATCGAGCGATAGAGGGCCGGCGCCGTGGATAAAATACCAGGCGAACAAGGCCGCCCAGAACAGGTTCTCATCCAGACGCTGGTAGCTGAACTGGATCACGAGCGACAGCAGCAGCATCGCCAGGGCCGCCGGCCGCGTAAACAGACCAGCCGTCAGCAGAATCGATCCGCCGACTTCGATCGCGGCGCCGAGAACGGCCGCGATACCCGGATCAAGCCAACTCACCGGGTATTCCTGCTGTGACAGTATGAGCGCGAGCGGCCAGTTGCCGAGTTTCAGCATGCCCGACGTGAAGAAGGCTCCGGCGAGGCAAAGCCGCACGAACAGATCGACAAAAGGCGCGGCCAGGCGCAGGGCGGCCCGGGCCGCACCGACCGCGGCGCGTAGACGCGCCTGCACCGCGGCGTTCACGCGAGCCGCCCGCGCACGGGCGCGCCGGGGGACATGGCACCCTTACCGCGTTGCATCAGACTGGACATTGAGAACATGATACAAGTCCCTTTGTTACTTTAACAGTCATTGTGCAAGCGATCGTAGAATGACCTGCAAGCGGATGAACTCGCCCATCGACCAGGCCTGGAACGGGCGGCCGCGGAGTGTCTTGCATTCCGATGCTCCCCCGCGGTGATCACTGATCCGCGACCGGACGACGATATTTTGGTGCGGACTGTAATAAAATCGATTGGCCGGACGGAAGCCGCCCGGCCGTGTGTGACGAGACGGTTCAGCCGCCACCGCCCTCGCCATTGAACTGCCACTTCGGCAACGCCGCCATTTGCGACTTCGTTGCCGACATGCTCGCCTTGTCGGCCTTCAGGGAGATGTGGCTGAGCGGTACGACGACCAGCTTCGGTCCTCCACCGACGAACCCGCCGACGGAAAGGATCGCCTGCGGTTCCGATGCCGAGTCCTTAAGGATAATATCTTCGAGCTTGCCGATATCCGCGCCTTGTTCATTATACACCTCGATGCCAATCAGCTTGCTGGTGCGCATGCTGTGATCCGAGGCGACGATCTCACTGCGGCTCTGCGACTGGGCCGAAGCAGGGTTGATGATGGAGGGAGCGAACACCAGCGCCAGCGCGGCGGCGGTGATTGCCATGGTGAGTTTTTTCATGTTTTCCTCTGATAAGTTGCGGTTTCGTGATGGGTGGGCTACCGAGAAGCGATTACCTGTTGTTCCCCGGTTCATCCTATATTCATCACGGCAGTCCGGTCGGTGGCCCGGAGCCGGTCGGCGTTGCGCGACACTGCGACACCGGGCGGTCCGGGCTGTTCCCCTGTTCAGGGAGCACAGACAAACTCGCAAATGCCGTGGCGCGGCGGAAATGCCGTTGAGGTATGAATTGCATGACCCTTCGGCATCGTCAGCGGTTTCGCCGGGTGTCTTCGCCGCGTCCGCTCGGCCGGAGCGTCCATCTGCGGGTTTGCCTGAAACCGCCGCCGGCAAACAAATCGACGATCTCGGCCAAGCCATGCTGAGGAAAGACAGCCGACCATGCCCTGGAGTAATCCAATTCATACCTCAACGGCATTTCCGCCGTGCCACGCCATCTGCGACTATCCGTGCGCTCTGAACAGGGGCGCAGCCACCCGGAGCCGCCGAAGGATGACATAATGAACGCTGAGCAAAAACGGCTGGCCGAATGCACCGCGGCGCCGCCCGGATGGAAGAAATGGGGGCCGTATTTAAGCGAACGGCAGTGGGGAACGGTTCGCGAGGACTACAGCCCGCAGGGCAACGCCTGGGACTTTTTTCCCCACGACCATGCCCGCAGCCGGGCATACCGCTGGGGAGAGGACGGCATCGCCGGCTTTTCCGACGACAACCAGATCCTGTGCCTGTCACTGGCGCTGTGGAATGAGCGCGACGCGATCTTGAAGGAGCGCCTGTTCGGGCTGACCAACAGCGAGGGCAATCACGGCGAAGACGTCAAGGAACTGTACTACTATCTCGATGCCACTCCGACGCATTCCTATCTGCGGATGCTCTATAAGTATCCGCAGGCAGCCTTCCCTTACGCCGATCTGGCGGCGGAAAATCGGCGCCGCGGCATCGGCGTGCCGGAATACGAACTGCTCGATACGGGAATCTTCGATGATAACCGGTATTTCGACGTGTTCGTCGAATATGCTCAGGCTGGTTTGGACGATGTCCTGATGCGGATAACGGCGCACAACCGCGGTGACGCGCCGGCACCTCTGCACCTGTTGCCGCAGCTCGTGTTCCGCAACACCTGGAGTTGGAAGCCCGGCCAGCATCGGCCCGGATTGCGCCGCGACGGCAACGCGGTCGTTGCCGGGCACGAAACCCTGGGCGTCTATCACTGCTACGCCGGCAGCCCGGACAACCCGGGAATGCAATGGCTGTTTACCGAGAATGAAACGAACGGCGGCAGACTGTTTTCGCTGCCGTCCGATGGACCATTCAAGGACGGCTTTCATGATTATCTTATCGCAGGCCGGAAGGCCGCGGTCTCGGCCACAAATCACGGCACCAAAGCGGCCGCGCATTTCCGCTTCGAGATCCCGGCGCATGGCTCCGTCAGCGTCAACCTGAGGCTGTCGAGCGTGCCGAGGTCGGCGCCGCTGGAGGATTTCGATCGCATTTTCGACCAGCGCATTGCCGAAGCCGACGCGTTCTACGCGGTGCTGCAGCGCGATATCGAAAGTACCGACGCCAGGCACGTGCAACGCCAGGCGCTCGCCGGAATGATCTGGAGCAAGCAATATTTTTACTTCGACATTCCCGAGTGGATCAAGGGCGACCCCGGTCAGCTCCCGCCTCCGGCCGAGCGGCGCCACGGCCGCAATCACGAATGGATGCATTTGAATAATGCCGATATTATCTCCATGCCGGACAAATGGGAATATCCCTGGTACGCGGCCTGGGATCTCGCGTTTCATACAATTCCGTTTGCCCTGGTTGATTCGGAGTTCGCCAAGGAACAGCTCCTGCTGCTGACGCGCGAATGGTATATGCATCCCAACGGCCAGATTCCGGCCTACGAGTGGGCCTTCGGCGATGTCAATCCGCCGGTCCATGCCTGGGCAACATGGCGTGTCTATCAGATGGATCGCAATCACCGCGGGGGGCAGGGCGATCTCGGTTTCCTTGAGCGTGTGTTTCACAAGTTGCTGCTTAACTTCACCTGGTGGGTCAACCGCAAGGATGCCGAAGGACGCAACATATTCCAGGGCGGGTTCTTAGGCCTCGACAACATCGGCGTGTTCGATCGCAGCGCGCAGTTGCCGACGGGTGGGCACATCGATCAGGCCGACGGCACGAGCTGGATGGCGATGTACTCGCTGAACCTCATGCGCATCGCCTTGGAGCTGGCGCAGCACAATCCGGTCTATCAGGACGTCGCGACCAAGTTCTTCGAGCACTTCCTGCAAATCGCCGAGGCGATGAGCAACGTCGGCGATGCCGGCATCGGGCTGTGGGACGATGAGGACAAATTCTTCCACGACGTGCTGCACCTGCCCGACGATTCCATGGTCCCGCTCAAGGTCCGTTCGATGGTCGGATTAATTCCTTTGTTCGCCGTCGAAACCCTGGAGCCGGAACTGCTCGACAAGGTCCCGGACTTCAAACGCCGTCTGGAGTGGTTCCTGCAATACCGCCCGGATTTGGCGGCCCTGGTGTCGCATTGGACCGAGGAGGGCCGCGGCCACCGCCGTCTGCTGTCGCTGCTGCGCGGTCATCGCATGAAGCGAATACTTAAACGGATGCTCGACGAAACGGAATTTCTTTCCGACTACGGCATCCGTGCCCTTTCCAAACACCACGATCGGCATCCTTACATCTTCAACGTCAACGGCATGGACCTGAGCGTGCATTATTTGCCGGCCGAATCGGACTCCGGATTGTTCGGCGGCAACTCGAACTGGCGCGGTCCGATCTGGTTTCCCGTCAACTACCTGCTGATTGAATCGCTACAGAAATTCCATCACTACTACGGCGATGACTTCAAGATCGAGTGCCCGACGGGCTCAGGGACATTCGTCACGATCGACCAGGCGGCCACCGAGATTGCCAGCCGTTTGACCAGGATTTTCCTGAAGGACCAGCATGGCAGGCGGCCGGTGTTCGCGCAGTATCCGCGGATGCAAACCGACGAGCACTTCTGCGATCATGTGCTGTTCTATGAGTATTTTCACGGCGACACCGGCCGCGGTGTCGGAGCGTCGCACCAGACCGGGTGGACCGGCCTGGTCGCCAAACTGCTTCAGCCGCGCCAGCCTTCGCACAACTGAATTCTCAAGGAGACGTTTTCATGCAAGTTCCCTCCCATCCGCCCCGGCCCGTGATGCCCCAATGTCCGCCTCAGCACATGCTAAAGGGTCAGAAGGCACTGGTAACAGGCGCCGGCTCCGGCATCGGACGCGCCATTGCGCTGGCGCTTGGCCAGGCGGGCGCCGACGTGATCGTCAACTACGTGTCCGGCGCCGAGACCGCGGAACAAGTCGCCACCGAAATCCGCGCGTATGGTGCGCAGGCAATGCCCATCCGCGCAGATGTTTCGGATGAGGATCAGGTCCGCACGATGTTCGGGAATGCGATCGAGGCGTTCGGCACGATCGACATACTGGTCAACAACGCCGGTCTGCAGCAGGACGCCGCGTTCGAGGACATGTCGCTCGCCCAATGGAACAAGGTCATCGGCGTCAACCTGACCGGACAGTTCCTGTGCGCACGCGAAGCGGTGCGCGAATTCAAGCGGCGGGGGGTCAAGCCGGACGTTTCTTGCGCGGCGGGCAAGATCCTGTGCATCAGCTCCGTGCATGAGGTGATCCCCTGGGCCGGGCACGTCAATTACGCCGCGTCGAAGGGCGGGGTGATGCTGATGATGAAAAGCCTGGCGCAGGAGGTTGCGCCGTATCGCATCCGGGTCAACAGCATTTGCCCCGGCGCGATCCGCACGCCGATAAACATGGAAGCCTGGGACACCCCGGAAGCTTATCAGGAGCTGCTGAAACTCATTCCCTATAAGCGTATCGGCGAACCGGACGAGATCGGTCGCGCAGCGGTCTGGCTCGCCTCCGACTACGCCGACTACGTGCATGGGATCAGCCTGTTCGTGGACGGCGGCATGACGCTGTATCCCGGCTTCGAGACGGGGGGCTGATGCAGATGCCACCGCCCCTGAGCCTCGGCGCCGCGCTGCGCCAGCACTGGCCCGAATACCTCATGGAAGCCTGGCTGCTTGGGATGTTCATGGTCTCGGCCGGTGTTTTCGCGACGCTGCTTGGCTTTCCCGGCTCGCCATTGCCACGCGCCGTCATGGACGAAGGCCTGCGGCGCGCACTGTTGGGCGCGGCGATGGGACTGACCGCGATGGTGCTGATCTATTCGCCCTGGGGCAAGCGCTCCGGCGCGCACATGAATCCGGCCGTAACGCTGACGTATTGGAGATTGGGAAAAGTCGCCCGGTGGGATGCGGTGTTCTATGTCCTTGCGCAGTTCATCGGCGGCGTCCTGGGCGTATCGATTGTCGCCCTGTTGCTGGGTGATTCCTTTACCGCGCCGCCGGTGCATTACGTCGCGACCCTGCCGGGCAGGCACGGAGCGTTCGCGGCATTTGCCGGCGAGTTCCTGATTTCGGCGCTGCTGATGTCGGTGATCCTGCGTGTCTCGAATGCTCCCCGCTATGCAATGCTGACGGGGATCTGCGCCGGCGCAATGGTTGCAATCTATATCACTCTGGAGGCGCCGATTTCCGGGATGAGCATGAACCCGGCGCGTTCCTTCGCCTCCGCCTTGCCGGCCCGGATGTGGCATGATTTGTGGGTTTATCTGACGGCTCCGGTTCTCGGCATGCAGGTGGCGGCGGCGATTTACGTCTTTCAGCGCGGCAGACAGGCGGTGGCTTGCGCCAAGTTGCTTCATACGTCCGACCAGCGCTGCATTCACTGCGGTTACGTTCCGGCCGCGCGGGGCAAGCTGGTTGCCGAACCAAAAGAGGCGTCACGATGACGAATTCCAGCCGGTATCATGCCATTATCGTCGGTTCCGGTGGCGGCGGATGCGCTGCCGGAGGTCCGCCATGCCCGCGCTGCTTGACCTGCAAAGACCGTTGCTTGACGCCATCGTCAGCGGCGATGCTTCCGGCCTGGACTCAGCGGCATTGGCAACGGCTTGACCCCGGCGCAACGCATCCAGGTCTCTCGCAACAATACGTTCATTACGTTGACCGAGGCGCTCGCCGCGACCTATCGCTCCATCGTCCGGCTGGGCCGGCTCTATCGGGGGCTTACAGTGTTGTGTGCCTGCGGTATTTGAGTATAGCCTCACAGGCAACGACCGCCCGGGCGGCGATCAGGGAGACGCGCATGATCTCGCGGAGGAATACGTTAAAAATCGGTTTCGGCCTCGCGGCCTTCGGCGCCGGGGATGCGAACGCGGCGGAGACGGCGCCGACGGTGAAAACACCTGTGGACTTCGCTGTCCCGCCCGGCGCGGTGGACTGCCACGTCCACGTCATCCCCGATCCGGCGCAATTCCCGTTCTGGGCCGGCCGCGGCTATACGCCGCCGGTCGCAACCGCCACCGAGTTGCTTGCGTTGCAGCATGCATTGCACATGGATCACGTCGTCATCGTCACGCCGAGCGTGTACGGCACCGACAACCGGGCCACACTCGACGCCATCAGGCAGCTCGGCCAGACGCGTGCGCACGGCATCGCGGTGATCGAGGAGAACGCCACCCCGGCCGACCTTGATGCGCTTCACCAGGCCGGTATTCGTGGGATCCGCCTGAATCTGGAACAGGCGGGCGTGTTCGACCCGACGGTGGCCTCCCGCAAGCTCGACGTCGCAGCAAAGCTGCTGCAGGGCCGTCCGTGGCATCTGGAGATGTATGCGCGGACGTCGGTGATCGCCGCATTATCCGAGCGCTTTGCGTCGCTGCCGGTGCCTGTGGTGTTCGACCATTTCGCCGGCGCCCGCGCGGCGCTCGGGCCTGACCAGCCGGGCTTTGCCGCTGTCCTGGCGCTGGTGAAATCCGGCAAGGCCTATGTTACGATCTCCGGCGCCTATCGGGCGTCCGACCGTGCGCCCGACTACCCGGACGTCGCCCCGCTGGCAAAGGCGTTGATCGCCACGAATCCGGAGCGCCTGATCTGGGGCAGCGACTGGCCGCACCCCGATTCGTCGTCCGTGCCCGGCCGCAAACCCACCGACGTCGCCCCCGCCCAGCCGATAGACGACGGCCGCGTGCTGAACCTGGTGGCCGAATGGGCGCCAAGCGCAGAGGTCCGCACGCTCATTCTCGTCGACAATCCGAAGCGGCTGTACGATTTCTAGCCGGGTCGCGGTGCCCGACCCACGAGCAGTGCGACGGATACGGGCTTACGCAGTGCGACCTTGTCTTATCGGCCGGCTCCCTTCCAATATGACGGCGGCCCGCGATCCCCTATGAAAGACAGGTCTCAAGGAGGAGAATGCTCATGGCTGAGGTGATGATTGAGACAAAGCCAAACGGACCGTATGTGATCACTGGCACAGTCGAACTGCACGATACGAACGGGAACGTCCTGCCGACCCGGGGTACGGTTGCACTTTGCCGCTGCGGCGCTTCAACGAAAAAGCCATTCTGTGATGGCACCCATTCGAAGATCGGTTTTCAGGCTGCGGCCCGGGCGGTGCCTGACTCGGCCGAGCCGAGCTAAGGCGACGCCCAAAAATTACCGCTTCAGTCGGGTGCCGTTTTCTCCCCGTCATGGCCCGGCTTGTCCGGGCCACCTATCGCGGCACGTGCTGGAATAGATGACCCGGACAAGCCGGGCCATGACGGATCAAAGTCGGCCGCCCGATTCGCTTATTCTTGGGCGTCGCCTAAGCAAACTCATGCGGCGCGCCGGATTAAACTCGGAGAAATTTTCAGTCGAGATCGATCGTCCGAGCGACAATCGTATCGATGTTACCTTTCACATGGCGTCCCGCGATTTCAGTAAAGCGCTCCGAGTGGTAAAAATTATCCGCCGACAGGTGCGCGGTCTCGCAAAAGCTCAGCCCGAATCCGGCGCGGTCGCCTTATAGATCGGCAAGGATTGCATGCGTTCCCCAGCCGCAACTCATCGCGCTGGAACTGCCCGAAGCCCTCCGCTTCATTGCACCGGTCCCGGTTACCGGCCCGGCGTCATTTTTGGTTAACGCGTTTTTGTGCCGGTCAGGGCGGAGAGGCTACAATCGAACCGTCCGAAAAATGTCTCAGGCGCGCATCGCGCTCGCGCGGCTGCGCCCGAAGGGCGACCGCAAGCGGCCCGGGCAGGGAGTAAGCCGCTGAAAGCGTGGCCGCTTCTCTTCATCAGGGCAAATTACCGGCGACATCAGGCAAAGCCGCAGATCGCGTTGCATCACCGCATTGCGGGGACCGAACGATGGTGATCCGTCCGAGAATTTCGGCGCCTGTCCTGCGCCGCATCAACGCAGTGCCGAAAAACCGACTTGTCAGGCCGGGAAAGTCGCGTCAGTATCGGAATACGAAAAAAAGTTCGCATTCCGATCACTTGGAATGACGCGCATCCAGGGAGGTACGACGGAGTGGCGGAAAACCTGAAAAATCTCGTCCAGTCGGCGGCAAAGGTATTTGCCGTGCTACGAGCGTTCGACGCCGCCGCGCCGCAGCTCACGATCAGCGAAGTCGCCGGGCGCGCCGGCCTGGATCGCGGCACCGCGTTTCGCCTGATCCATACCCTTGTGTCCCTCGACTATCTCTGCCCGGTGCCCGGAACGAAGCGGTTTCGGCTGACCCTGAAATGCCTGGAACTGGGCTTTCTCGCGCTCTCGTCGCAGGACCTTCGGACCCACGCCACGCCATTGCTGCTCGATCGCATCCCCGCCGTCGCCGATGCCGGCTCACTCGGCATGCTGGACGGCGCTGACGTGGTCTATCTGGAGCGGGTGAACGCCGGCACCGCCCGGGGTGACGTAGACCGCAGGCCCGGACGGCGCATTCGCGCCTACGGCGCAGCACTCGGCCATGCGCAACTCGCTTTCCTGCCGGAGGAGCGTCAGATCGCCATACTGGAAAGCACCGAGCGGGTGAAGCTTTCCGAACGCACCCTGACCGATCTCGACGCGCTGATCGAACGCCTGCGGCAGGTGCGCGCTCAGGGCTATGCCGTATCCGACGGCGAGAACGCCTACGGCCTGCAGACCGTCGCCGCCCCGGTGTTTGACCCGAGCGGCGTGCCGGTTGCCGGCGTCAGCTTCACGATCGATTCGGGGCGCATGCCACTCGACGCCTTCGTCGCTCTCGCCCGGCCGGAAGCGCTGCTTGTCGCGGAGGAACTGACCCGCGCTTTACGGAACTCGGCCGGCACGATCAGTGTCGGGTCGATACGGTAGCGCTCGCCATGCCCGTCGATGGACAAACCCCCGAACAGGCGATGTCGCTACGGCTCCTGGCCGACGACCTGACCGGCGCGCTGGACACCGCTGCGGAGCTGGTCGGCCTGACGGGCCCGGTGGAGACCTACTGGCACGGCGCCGTGCCGCAAACGCTTCCGCCAAACGCCGCACTGGACAGCGGCACGCGGGAGTTGATGCCGGCGCCAGCCGCGGCGATCGTCACGGAGCTGACCGCCCATCTGACCGATGCCGTCATCGCCTACAAGAAGATCGACAGCCTGCTGCGTGGCTCGACCTTGGCCGAACTCGCCGCGTGCATGCGCGCCGGTGGCTGGCAGCGCTGCATTCTGGCTCCGGCCTTTCCCCACCAGGGGCGCGTTACGCGGAACGGGCGGCAATATGCGCGCGACCTGCACGGACACTGGGCCGAGGCCGGAGGCGATATCGTTGCCGCGCTGCGGGCGCAGGGCGCCGTGGCGCAGGCAGGCCGCCCGGACATAGGCCTGCCGCCGGGTATCAGCGTCTTCGACGCCGAAACGGACGACGATCTGCGCGACATCGCTGCCGTCGGGCGAAGCTGGCCCGGGCGAATCCTCTGGAGCGGCACCGGCGGCCTCGCCCGCGCACTCGTCAGCCACGCAGCCGTCGGCTCGCCGGTGGCGTTGCCGCGCCCGATCCTGGGATTGTTCGGGTCGGACCAACCCGTCACCGCCGCCCAGCTCGCCGCCTGCGGTGCTCATTGGACAACGCTGCGCGATGGCGGGTCCGAGTCCGCATCGCTGCTGACCCATACGTTGCGCGATGCCGGCGTAGCCTTGGCCAGTGTCGATCTACCGCCTGGCCTGACGCGGCCCGATGCCGCCACACGTATCCGAGCGGCGATGGACGGGCTGGCCGGTTTGCTCGAATCACCTGGAACCCTGGTCGTGGCCGGCGGCGAGACGCTGCGCGGCCTGTGCGTTGCGCTCGGCGCGCAGTGCCTGGAGGTGCGGGGCAGCATCCAGCCCGGCCTGCCCTGGTCCATCCTGCGCGGTGGCCGGTGGGACGGCGTGACAGTCGTCTCGAAATCCGGCGCCTTCGGTTCGCCCGGGCTGCTGCGTGATCTGCTGTGTTCGAATTCCAACGAAAGGACAATATAATGGCCTCGCGCCACCTCGCGATCACTATGGGCGATCCGGCCGGTATCGGCCCCGAAATCATCGTCCGGGCCGCGGCCAAACTGCAGCCCCGCATCGCCGCCGGGGACCTCAGCCTGGTGATCATCGGCAGCAATGCAGCGTTGGAGCGGGCGCGCGCCCGGTTCGCGCCCGAACTGGCGATCGAAGCGGTGGAGGAATCAGGCCCCTGGCCCGCCTTGTGCGCGTTGCAGGCGGGTCCTGAAGGCGAGCCAATCATTCCGGGTAAGCTGTCGGCCGATGGCGGGCGCTTCGCGTTCCAGGCGGTCGAGCGGGGCGTGCGGCTCGCACTGGCGGGTCGCGTCGGCGGCCTCGTCACGGCGCCGCTCAACAAGGAAGCCCTGAACAGCGCCGGCTACCATTATGCCGGGCACACGGAAATGCTGGCGGAACTGACCGGCGTGAAGAGCTCCTGCATGATGCTGGCCCATGGCAACATGCGGGTCAGCCACGTCACCACGCATATCGCGCTGGAGGACGTGCCGAAACGCGCCACACCCGAGCGTCTGCGCCGGGTGATCGAACTGACGCACGACACCCTGGTGCGCCTCGGCATCGACCGGGCACGCATCGCGGTGGCCGCGTTGAATCCGCATGCCGGCGAGGGCGGCCTGTTCGGCCGCCACGACATCGATATCGCCGAACCGGTGATCGCGGAAGCGGTGGCGGCGGGCCTCGACATCGTCGGACCGGTGCCGGGCGATACGGTGTTCGTCAAGCTGCGCGCGGGTCAATACGATGCGGTGATCGCCAACTACCACGATCAGGGTCACATCCCGGTCAAGCTGCTGGGATTCGAGGTCGATCCGGACACCGGCAAGTGGATGGACCTGTCGGGCGTCAACATCACGCTCGGATTGCCGATAATCCGGACCTCGGTGGATCACGGCACCGCCTTCGACATCGCCGGCAAGGGGATAGCCAACGAGCGCAGCCTGGTCGAGGCGATCGAATATGCCGAGCGGCTCGCAGCGGCGAGGGCGGCAGCATGAGCACCTTGCTGACCCCCATCGAAATCCAGCGGCCGCCGGTCATCAATTTTGGTCCGGGTCTGGTCGCTCAGGTCGGGTCCTATGCCCGGGCACAGGGCTTTTCGCGCATCCTGGTGGTCTCGGACGCATTCAACGCCGGGCGGGTGGAGCTTCTCGACTTGCCGTCCGCCCCCGTGGTGTTCGCCGACGTCCGGCCGGAACCGGATATCCCGAATCTCCAGGCGCTGCTGGCACTCGCCGAGGCAACCCGGCCGGATCTGGTGGTGGGGTTCGGCGGCGGCAGCGCGATGGATCTGGCCAAGCTGGCCGCGGTGCTGCCGAACAGCGGCCGGACCATCCACGACGTGGTCGGGCCGGAGAAGGTCAACAGCCGGCAATCGGGGTTGGTCCAGGTGCCCACGACCTCCGGCACCGGCAGCGAGGCGGGTACCCGCGCGCTGGTGACCGACCCCGCGACGCAGAACAAGCTCGCCGTGCAAAGCCGCCATATGCTCGCTGACCTCGCCGTGGTTGACCCTGACCTGACGCTGACGGTGCCCGCCGCGGTCACGGCGGCGACCGGCGTGGATGCGCTGGCGCATTGCGTCGAGGCCTACACCAGTTTCAAGGCGCATCCGCTGATCGATCTGTACGCACTTGAGGGAGCCAGCCTCGTCGGCCGATTTCTGGCCCGCGCGGTGCGGGACGGTGGCGACCGGGAGGCGCGGGCCGGGCTGGCGCTGGCCTCCCTGTATGGCGGGTTTTGCCTGGGACCGGTCAACACCACGGCCGGACACGCCCTGGCGTATCCGCTCGGCACCCGGTACCACATTCCGCACGGCCTGTCCTGCGCACTGACCTTTCCGCATGTGCTGGCCTTCAACGCGCCCGCGGTCGCGGACAAGACCGCGCGCGTCCTTGCCGCCCTGAACCTGCAAGTCGCCGACGGCGAGGCCGCCATTCGTGGCGCGGCCTATGGTTTCTGCACGGCGCTTGGCCTTGAGATGCGGCTGTCGCGCAACGGCGTGCGGGAGAGTGATCTCGAAAGCATGGCCGCCGAGGCGCACACCATCCGCCGTTTACTTGACAACAACCCGCGCGACATGAGCCGCGAAGACATTTTAGCCCTGTACCAAGCCGCATTCTGAGGAGGAAATCATGATCGATCTGCCGATAAGCGGCGTCTACTGTGCCGCGGTCACGCCTGTCACCGCGAAACTGGCGCCGGACCACCCCGCCTTCGTCGCGCATTGCCGGTATCTGCTGCAGGAGGGTTGCGACGGTGTCGCCATGCTCGGCACGACGGGTGAAGCAAACTCTTTCTCCACCGGTGAGCGCAAAGCCCTGTTGGAAGCCGTAATCGCCGCCGACATCCCGGCCGATCGGCTGCTGCCGGGGACCGGTGTGGCTGCCCTGACGGAGACGGTCGAGTTGACCCGGCACGCCCTTTCGCTCGGCGTCACCCGCGTGGTCATGCTGCCGCCGTTTTACTACAAGGGTATTACCGA
Organism: uncultured Rhodopila sp.; assembly: GCF_903915725.1. Lineage (GTDB taxonomy): Bacteria > Pseudomonadota > Alphaproteobacteria > Acetobacterales > Acetobacteraceae > Rhodopila. The sequence continues at coordinate 44,379 of NZ_CAIWTY010000097.1, read as the reverse complement.
TGAGGGGTTGTTCGCCTCCTACGCCGCGATCGTCGACCGCGTCGCGGATGCGCGGCTGCGCATCGTGCTGTATCACATCCCGCAATTCTCGGCTGTGCCCATCACGGTTCCCGTCATCGAGCGTTTGCGGGCGCATTTCCCCGGCACCTTTATCGGACTGAAAGATTCGTCCGGCGACTTTGCCAACATGGAGGCGCTGGTTCAGCACTTCCTCGGCTTCTCCGTGCTGGCAGGCGCTGATCCGCTGATGTTGCCGCTGCTGAAGCAGGGTGGCGCCGGATGCATCACCGCCACATCCAATCTGGTCGCGCGGGATCTTGCCTTCATTTTTCACCACTACGCCGAACCCGAGCATGAGCGGGAGGTCGAAGCAGCGCAGGCGCGCGTCGTCGCGGCGCGTGCGCGCGTCTCCCGGTTCGCGCAGATCGCCTCAATCAAGGCGTTGGTCGGCCGCAACACCGGGCATCCGGGGTGGCGCAATCTCCGGCCGCCGCTGCTGCCGCTGACCGAGGCTGAAGCCGCTCAACTTTAATCAGAATGGGGTGGGAATAGCGCCATGACGGAGTTCGGAGCTGTCGAAACGACCATCATCGTTGCGATGATGGTCAGCTATATTCTCTTCACAAGTTGGCTCACGATACGGCTGCGCAGTAAAACCGCCGATCAATTCATGACGGCATCGCGCGCGCTGCCGCCGACAGTGATCGGCGTTCTGCTTATGTCTGAGTTCATCGGTGCCAAATCCACGGTGGGCACGGCACAGGAAGCATTCAACTCCGGGATTGCGGCCGGCTGGTCTGTCCTCGGTGCTTCCATCGGTTTCCTGTTATTCGGCCTGTTTTTTGTTCGCAGGCTGTACAACTCTGGCGAATACACCATCTCCGGTGCCATCGCACAGAAATATGGCCGGACCACCATGCTGACCGTATCGCTGATCATGATCTATGCTTTGTTGCTGGTGAACGTCGGAAACTACGTCAGCGGCGCCGCGGCGATCGCCACGGTCCTGAAAATCAATCTGCCGGTTGCCATTTGCCTCATCGCCGCCGTCAGTACTTTCTACTACGTGTTCGGTGGCATGAAGGGCGTGGCCTACGTGACGGTGCTGCACAGTGCCCTGAAGATTGTCGGCGTTGCACTGTTGCTGGGCGTTGCCCTTTACGCAACCGGCGGTGTCAGTCCGATGATGGACAATATGCCGGAGCAATATTTTACCTGGAGTGGCGCTCTCGGCGGTTCGACCATCATCGCCTGGACAGTCGGCACCATCGGCGCCATCTTCTCGACGCAGTTCATCGTGCAGGCGATCTCATCGGCGCACACCGCCGAAGACGCAAGGCGCTCCACTTTCTATTCAGCCGCTTTATGCTTTCCGATCGGAATCGCGCTCGCGTTGATTGGGGTGGCCGCCAAATTCCTGCACCCGTCGATGAACAGCCTCTATGCATTGCCGGTATTTCTACAGGGGATGAACCCGTTCCTGGCCGGGCTTGTGGCAACGGGCCTGATCGCCTCCGTCCTGGTCAGCGTGTGCACGGTCGCACTCGCCATTGTTTCGCTCATCATGCGCGACTTTTATGTGCCACACTATCGGCCCTCGCCGGAGGCCGAACTGCGGGCAACCCGGCTCATTTCGCTGGGCGTCGCGCTTGCTCCGCTGGTGTTCGTTTTCTTCGTGCCCGCGATCCTGAAGCTTTCCTTCTTCACCCGGGCGCTGCGACTGTCTATCTCGATCGTCGCTTTGATCGGGTTCTACTTGCCGATGTTCCAAAGCGGGCGCGGCGCGACGCTGGGTCTGCTGGCATCGGCCGTCCTGACGTCCGTCTGGTACGTTTTGGGTAATCCATACGGGATCGACAACATGTACATCGCCGCCTTCACGCCGGTAGCCGTGATGGCGATCGAGCGCCTGTTCAGCGGCCAGAGGCTGCCGGTCGCCGCTCGTTGAACTGATCCCGGGACTATCAAGGAGGAAGCAACATGAACACGACAATTCTGGACCAGCAGTCGCAAACCGATCGTCCTGGTTCGCCAGGGGCGGACTGTGTCCGCGTCCTGGCAGCCGATCCCGGGCGGGCCGAGGCCTTCCTGCCGTCGCCCTGCGTGCAGAATCACGCCGCCAATATTATGCCGCTGCCGAACGGCGACATCGCCTGCGTTTGGTTCGGCGGCACGCAAGAGGGTATTCCCGATGTATCGGTCTACTTCTCCCGGTTGGCGGCAGGTACGGCGCAATGGACCGAGGCCGTGAAACTGTCGGATGATCCGCGAAGATCGGAACAGAACCCGATCTTGTTTCCCGCCCCGGATGGGCGCCTGTGGCTGCTGTGGACAGCGCAGATCTCCGGCAACCAGGACACGGCGATCGTCCGTCGCCGCATCTCGGAAGATAATGGCCTGACCTGGGGCGAGATCGAGACGCTGTTCGACACCGTCGGCACGGCCGGTGTCTTCGTCCGCCAGCCGCCCGCGCTGCTGGACAGCGGCGAACTGCTGCTGCCGATATACTATTGCAATGGAACGCCGGGACAGAAATGGGTGGGCGACCGGGACACCAGCGCGGTCCGGATTTCAGCCGATGGCGGCGCATCCTGGACCGAGTACCAGGTCCCCGGCAGCACCGGCTGCGTGCACATGAACGTCGAGCAACTGCGTGACGGCACCCTGCTGGCTTTGTTTCGCAGCCGGTGGGCGGACCACATCTACTCAAGCAGATCCACCGACCGTGGCCGAAGCTGGACCGCGCCAGTGCCGACGGCGCTGCCGAACAACAATTCCTCAATCCAGTTCACGCAGCTATCCAACGGCCATCTCGCGCTGGTGTTTAACGAGATCAGCGCCGAACAGGCGACGGAGCGGCGCGCCTCGCTGTACGACGACATTGAGGACGATGATGGTTCCGCCGGCGAGGCGGCGCCTCCCGAACCGGGCGCCCGGACAGCGTTCTGGGGCACACCGCGTGCGCCGATGACGCTGGCGGTCTCCGAAGATGGCGGCCGCACCTGGCCTTACCGCCGCAACCTGGAGGTCGGCGACGGGTATTGCATGACCAACAACTCCCGCGAGAAGGTCAACCGCGAGTATTCCTACCCGTCCATAAAGCAAGGACCGGATGGAGCCCTGCACATCGCCTTCACATACTTCCGGCAGGCGATCAAATATGTCCGGGTCCATGAGGACTGGGTCCGGCAGCAATGATCCCGCGGCAGGCACTCGTTACGGGCGCGAGTTCAGGCATCGGCGCTGCCATCGCGGCGCGGTTGCTGCGCGAGGGTTGGGCCGTCACCGGGATCAGCCGTACGGTGCCCGAGATTGACTCGCGTCGGTTCTCTCACATTGCCCTCGACCTGTCCCGGGCGGGACGGGACGACCTGCGCGCCGCTCTCGACGGCATGCAGGTCACCGCCTTCGTGCATGCCGCCGGGTTGCTGCGGCTGGGCGCACTGGGGGAAACGGGGGAAGGGGATGGCACCGCCATGTGGCGCCTGCATGTGGAGGCGGCGTCGATGCTGGCCGACGTCATCGTTCCGGGCATGCCATCAGGCGGCAGGATCGTCCTGATCGGCAGCCGCACCGCCAGCGGGGCCGGCGGCAGAAGCCAATACGCCGCGACAAAGGCGGCACTGGTCGGCCTCGCGCGGTCGTGGGCCATCGAGTTGGTGGCGCGCGGCATCACCGTCAACGTCGTGGCACCCGGCGCCACGGAAACGCCAATGCTGCACGACCCCGCCCGCGCCGCCGCGCCGCCCCGTCTGCCGCCCATCGGCCGCTTCGTGCAGCCCGACGAAGTGGCTGCGCTGACTGCCTTTCTTCTTTCCCCTGAGGCCGGCGCGATCACCGGCCAGCAGATCGTCGTCTGTGGCGGGGCATCGCTGTAGCCGCTCCGCATTTGAGTCCAAACAGGAGGTAATTCCGCCATGTCCGTCCGCATTATCGACATCCGCGAGATCACCAAACCAATCGCCTCGCCCATACGCAACGCCTACATCGACTTTGCCAAGATGACGACAAGCCTCGTCGCCGTCGTCACCGACGCGGTGCGCGACGGCCGGCGCGTCGTCGGCTATGGTTTCAATTCGAACGGTCGCTACGGCCAGGGCGGCCTGATCCGGGAACGCTTCGCCCCCCGCGTGCTGGAGGCCGCGCCGGACGATCTGCTCGACGCTTCGGGCGATAATCTTGATCCGGACCGTGTTTGGTCAACGCTGATGAGCAATGAAAAGCCCGGCGGTCATGGCGAACGTTCGGTTGCCGTCGGCACGATCGACATGGCCGTGTGGGATGCCGTCGCAAAAATCGCCGGCAAGCCGCTGTTCCACCTGCTTGCCGAGCGGCACGGACGCAAACCCGACCCGCGCGTCTTTGTCTATGCCGCTGGGGGATACTATTATCCGGGCAAGGGGTTGGAGGCGTTGCGCGCAGAAATGCGCGGCTATCTCGATCGTGGTTACACAGTCGTAAAAATGAAGATTGGCGGTGACGACATCGCCGAGGACCGTCGGCGCATCGAGGCCGTGTTGGCGGAGATTGGTGATCAGGCGCAGTTGGCGGTGGACGCCAACGGCCGCTTCGACCTGGAAACCGCCGTCGCCTACGCCAGGATGCTGCGGGACTTTCCGCTGTTCTGGTATGAGGAGCCGGGAGATCCGCTCGATTACGGATTGCAGGCCACTCTGGCGGAGTTCTACGAGCGGCCGATGGCCACCGGCGAGAACCTGTTCAGCCACCAGGATGCACGCAACCTGCTGCGCTACGGCGGCATGCGCCCCGATCGCGACTGGTTGCAGTTCGACTGCGCGCTTTCCTATGGTCTGTGCGAGTATCTCCGCACGCTGAAGGTCCTGAAGACCGCGGGCTGGTCGCCCGCGCGCTGCATCCCGCATGGCGGCCACCAGATGTCGTTGAACATCGCCGCGGGGCTTGGACTGGGCGGCAATGAGAGCTACCCGGATCTGTTTCAGCCCTATGGAGGCTTTCCGGATAACGTCCGTGTGGAGGACGGCCATATCACCATGCCCAACTTGCCGGGGATCGGGTTCGAGGGGAAGTCGGATCTGATTCGGGTCATGCGGGACCTGGCGGAATGAGTGGAGGCCGGGTTTCGGGGCAACGATGCACGAGGCAGCGATGCTTGACTGGGATGATCTCCGCTTTTTCCTCGCTGTCGCCCGGCACCGCACGCTTGCAGCAGCGGCCCGTCATCTACAGGTCACGCAAACCACCGTCAGCCGACGCTTGACTTCATTGCAGGCGAAGATGGGCGTGCGTTTGTTGCAGAGAGAGAGCGATGGCTATGGGCTGACGTTGGCCGGTGAAAGCATTCGGCCTCATGTCGAACGCCTCGAGGCGGAAGCTCTTTTGGTTGAGCGCACGGTTGCCGGGCATGACATGCGCCCGGATGGGCTGGTGCGGGTGACCGGATCGCAGTTGTTGACGAGCCACGTGCTCGCACCAGGCTTCGCGCTGTTGCATGCCCGGCATCAGGGCATCCTCATCGAATCTCTTCCCGACCTTCCGGATGAGCCGCTTGTGACCCGCGACGCGGAAATTGCTTTGCGGCTGAGACGATTCGACCATCCGGACCTCGTCGTGCGCAGCATCGGCAACGTCGCCTTTGGCTTGTACGGCGCCATGTCCTACCTGGCGCGCTACGGCGAGCCCGATCTGGAAAGCGGCTCGCCGGGGCATCTCTTCGTGGCACCGCTCGACAGCCGCAGTCTGGTTTCGCAGACGGCTTGGCTGACCGAGAACGCCAGGCGCGCTCACGTCGTGCTCCGCGCCGACAGCTACGAGACCCAGCATTGGACAGTCTCGGTCGGAGGCGGCCTGGCCATGCTGCCACGCTTTCGCGCTGACGCAGAAGCGGCGCTGCAACGAATCGAGACGCCAACACCGATACCTTCAGCCGAGATTTGGCTGGGCGTTCATAGCGAGAACCGGCATGTGCCGCGTGTGCGCGTTGTGCTGGACTGTATAGCCGAGGCAGCGCGAGCCCGCGCCGCGATCCTCAATCCTGTGGATCCGATCGCGATACGGGCCTGAGTACAGCAGCCACCAAACGATAGGCTACGGACGCGTGCGTTTCTGCACTGACGGCGCGCAAAAATGCAGGTCGATTCCGCGCCGTCTGAAGGCCATGTGTTGCGGCTGGTGCTGCGAATGCCGGATCCACGAGGAACGACAGATGAAGTCGGACGCGCATTCAAATAATCGGTCGCACGCGGGTCCAAGTCTCCTCAAGATGGCGGGTCAGGACCTCGGCAAGCGCAACGTCGTCGCGCTTTTCCAAGGCTTCCACCATCTCGACATGCTCTCGGGCGGCAGCATCCCAATTAGCCGGAGCCTCGTTGCCTATGAACCGTATCCGCTTAAGGCGGGATTGGATCGCCCCGTGCGTCGAAGCCAGGCAATCATTGCCGGACAGCGCGGTAACAGCGGAATGGATCGCCTGGTTGAGCTTGTAGTATTCGAGGCGTCTGCCGTCAGCATACAGGCCCATCATCCGGTCGTGCAGGACGCGAACACCGGCTATCTGCTCGTCCGAGGCGTTGAGGCAGGCGAGACGACCGGCCAAAGTCTCAAGTGCAATCAGCACATCAAGCATGTTGCGAACGTCCCGCGGACTGAGGCGATGAACGATTCCGCCCCGGCCGGGAACAAGGTCGATCAACCCTTCGCTCGCCAGGAATTTCAGCGCTTCCCGAAGCGGCGTCCTGGAGACACCAAGCGCCTTGCCGAGCTGGCCTTCGTGAATCCGCGATCCGGGTTCGAGCACGCCTTCAATGATCATATCGCGGATGCGCTCGACGAGATCGTCGTGCAACGAGTGCCGCACCACAGGAAGGATCGTTTGTTGGTCCACTCAGGCCTCTGAAGACAGCCGACTCGCTCTGACGCGACACGGAGATGCGAATATCGCTGTTCACCTCATGGCATGCAAGGTGCGCGTACACTGATATGTGTGCATGCTGCATACAGGATGCGTTGCATACAATACACTGAGCTGGTAGCAGTCATCACACCCGGGGAGGGCACAAGAAATGAACGATCAGACCGCACGCACATCGGTGCTTCCTGTCATCGCGCTCGCAATCGGCGATCCGGCGGGTGTCGGCCCGGAACTGGCCGCCAAGCTGGTCGCCGATCCGGAAGTTCGCGCCGCGATGTCGATCGTGATCGTCGGTGATCGCCGTGTCCTGGAGCGTGGCGCGGCCGACAGCGGCTGCATCCTCGATATCGACGTGCGCGGCCCTGACGACAGCGTCGCGAGTGCCGGAAAGCCGGTGCTGATCGATCTCGGGAATCTTGACCCGCGGACGATCGATCGGGGGGTCGCGGCAGCGGCGGGCGGCCGCTCGGCCCTTGCCAATTTCAGCACCTGCCTGCGGATTGCTGCTGCCGGCAAGGCGGATGCGGTCTGCTTTACACCGTTCAACAAGGCCGCGATGCGTTTGTCCCATCCGTCCTATGACGATGAAATAGGCTACACGTCAGAGGTACTCGGCCTGGACTGCCCGGCCAGCGAATTCAACATTCTGGATGGGTTATGGAACGCTCGCGTCACGTCACATGTGCCGCTCTCGAAGGTTGCTTCGCTGATCACCACGCCCGGAGTGGTCAGTGATATTCGGCTGACCAACAACTCGCTCCGTGAGGCCGGATTCGACAAGCCGCGGATCGCCGTAGCAGGCCTTAACCCGCACGCTGGCGACGGCGGCAATTTCGGCCATGAGGATGACCAGATCATTCGACCCGCGGTCGAGCAGGCGAAGCAGGAGGGCATCAACGTCGATGGGCCGTTCCCGCCCGATACGGTGTTCGTGCGCGCAACAAAAGGCGCGTTCGATGCGGTGCTGACGATGTACCATGACCAGGGACAAATCGCGATGAAGCTCATCGGCTTTGATCGCGGCGTTACGCTGCTTGGCGGCTTCCCGTTCCCGATCTGCACGCCGGCCCACGGTTCGGCGTACGACATCGCGGGTAAGGGCATCGCTAATATTGGCGCAAGCAAGGCGGCCGTACTGTTGGCCGCCAAGATGGTGCGCAAGACCATGCAGGCCGTCGCCGCCTAGTCCTGCGCTGGCCAAAGCGGGCAGCGATAAGCCCGCTGTAGAACGATCGGGAGAACGTCGATGTTTGGCTATCGACGCGGCGCGCCGCTCAATGTCCTTATTCTGCTCGGCACGATGTCGTTCCTGCTTTACGTAGACAGGGTCAACCTGTCCACGGCCGCCGGGCCGATAATGAAAGAGCTGGGCATGACCAACACCCAGCTTGGTGTTGCGTTCTCGGCTTTTGGTTACTCGTACGTGATATTCCAGGTGTTCGGCGGATGGATCGCAGACCGTATTGGTTCGCGAATAACGTTGACTGTGTGTGGCGTTATTTGGGTTGCGACGACCCTGGGCATGGGCATGGTGGAAAGTTTCTCGGCGCTACTGGCGGTCCGGCTTGTGCTTGGTATTGGCGAGGGTGCGACACTGCCCGCGGCCGCTCGGGCACTGACAAACTGGACGCCGGTGGAAAAACGCGGCTTTGCGCAGGGCGTAACCCATTCGTCGTCGCGGCTGGGCAATGCGATCACGCCGCCCTTGATCGTGTTTCTGATGCTGACGCTGTCGTGGCGGGCATCGTTCTTCGCCTGCGGTGCGGTGACGGCCGTTTGGGTTGTGGTCTGGTGCTTCTATTTCCGCGATGACCCGCGCACCCACCGGGACGTTACGCCCGCGGACCTCTCTGAAATGCCGGCCTTTCGGCAGATGTCCGCCAAGGGCGCCGACTCGGTGCCGTGGGTCGCGCTGGTCAAGCGCATGGGCCCGACGATGTTCGTTTACTTCTGCTACGGCTGGACCAGTTGGTTGTTCTTTACATGGTTGCCGATCTTCTTCTTGCATGGGTACGGACTTGACTTGAAGAGCACAGCGATATTTTCGTCCGGCGTGTTCTTCGCCGGGGTCGTTGGCGATACCGTCGGGGGCCTTATTAGCGACAACATCATGCACCGGACCGGAAACGTCGAGTCCGCTCGGCGGAACGTCATCGTTGCCAGCTTGCTAGGCACCTTCGTGTGCCTGATGCCGGTGCTGTTCAGCAGCAACTTCATGCTGATGTTCGTTAGCCTGAGTGCGGCGTTCTTCTGCCTGGAACTGACGATCGGACCCATCTGGGCGGTGCCGATGGACGTGGCGCCGCGCTACGCCGGAACCGCGAGCGGGTTTATGAATGCCGGGTCCGGGATCGCCGGCATCATTTCCCCCGTCATTTTCGGCCTGATCATCGATGGCACCGGCAACTGGACGCTGCCATTTGCCGGTTCCGCCGGCCTGCTGCTGGTGGGTGTGGTCGCCGCGTTCTGGATCAAGCCTCAAGACCAGCTTGGCTCATCGCCGGCCGCAACGCGTTTCCCGATACCTGCGGAGTAGTGCCGCACATGTCCCTCCATATTGGTTTTCTTGGCACTGGACTGATGGGCGCGCCCCAGGCTCGCAACATCCGGAAGGCCGGATTCAACGTCACCGCCTGGAACCGGTCCCGCGCCAAGGCGGAAGCCCTGGTCGCGGACGGCGCCACCGTCGCCGACACGCCGGCAGACGCTGTGCGCGACGCCGACATCGTCGTGATAATGTTGGAGAACGGTCCGATCGTCACGGACGTAATGTTCACGCGCGGCGCTTGTGCGGCCATGCGGCCCGGGACACTGGTCGTGGACATGAGTTCGATCAAACCGTTCGAGGCGCAGGACCACGCCAGGCGGCTTGCCGCGTCCGGCATCCGCCACGTCGATGCGCCGGTTTCTGGCGGGACGGTGGGTGCAACCGAAGGAACGCTCGCGATCATGGCCGGAGGCGAGGCGGCCGACTACGCCCGTGCCGAGCCTGTACTCCGCACAATGGGACGTCCGGTGCATGTCGGCCCCTCCGGCAGCGGGCAGCTTGCCAAGCTCGCGAACCAGATCATCGTTGGCGTAACGATCGGCGCGGTCGCCGAGGCGCTGCTGCTTGCCAGGCGTGGCGGGGCCGATCCCGCCCGCGTGCGCGAGGCGCTGCGCGGCGGCTTCGCGGAAAGCCGAGTCCTGGAATTGCACGGCCTGCGCATGGTCGAGCGCGACTTTGCAACGAAGGGCCGCTCGGTGACGCACCTCAAGGATCTGGATAACGCGATCGATGCTGCCAATCGGCTCGATTTAACCGAAACCCCCTTCAGCGCACTGACGGCCGATTTGTTCCGCGGCCTACTGGCCAATGCAGGCGACCTGGATCACGCGGGCCTGCTGGTGGAGTTGGAGCGCCGAAACACCTTGCGGGGTGACGCCGCATGACCGTCAGAACGATTTCCGATCTTGCGCGTGTGGTTGGGCCGGACGTTGCCGCCAGGGCCTACGGCAAGGCGACGGCGCGGATTATACCGGTGCTGCTGCTGGCTTTTCTCGCGGCCTACCTCGACCGAGTGAATGTCGGCTTCGCCAAGCTGCAGATGGCATCGGACCTGGGTTTCAGCGATGCGGTCTACGGCATGGGCGCCGGCATCTTCTTCTTCGGGTATTTCCTGTTCGAAGTGCCGAGTAATCTGATTCTCCACCGTGTCGGCGCCCGGACCTGGCTGGCGCGGATCATGGTCACGTGGGGGATCGTTTCGGCGTTGACGGCGCTGGTGCATACGCTTTGGCAATTTTACATGATGCGCTTCCTGCTGGGCGCGGCCGAGGCCGGATTCATGCCGGGCGTGATCTACTACCTCAGTGCCTGGTTCCCCGCGGAGCGTCGCGGCCGCGTGGTCGGCCTGTTCTTTATCGGACTTGGCATTGCCGGTTTCATCGGCGGCCCGCTATCCGGGGCGATCCTGGGGTACATGTCCGGTCTGTTCGGACTTGCGGGATGGCAATGGCTTTTTGCCCTCGAAGCGATCCCCAGCATCTTGGTCGGCGTCCTGCTGTACCTTCTGCTGGAGGACAAGGTCGCGCAGGCACACTGGCTCGCGCCGGAGGAGAAGGCGTTGATCACGGCAGATCTCGACCGGGAACGCCAGGCCAAGCCGCCATTGTCACTCGGTGCCGCGATCATCAACCCGTATCTGCTGCTGATGACGGCGATCTTTTTCATCTGCAACCTTTGCCTGTATGGACTGAACTTCTGGCTGCCGACGCTGATCGTGAACATGGGCGTGCATGACCCCGTCAAGGTCGGCCTGATGTCGGCACTGCCAAGCCTTTGCGCGATCGTAGCGATGGTGCTTGTCAGCCGAAGCTCGGATTTCCGCCGTGAGCGGCGGTGGCACCTTGCCGCGCTGTATCTGGTCGGCGCCGCCGGTCTGGTAGGTTCGGTGGTGTGGCAGCACGATCCGGTTCTCGGGTTGCTCGCCTTATGCGTCGCGACCGCGGGCATCCTCGCGATCCCGGCGCTGTTCTGGAACCTGCCGACGGCGGTGCTCAGCGGTGTCGCCGCGGCGGGCGGGTTAGCGGTGATCAACTCCTTCGCGAACCTTTCCGGTTTCTTCGGGCCGGCGATTGTCGGGTGGACCGCGCAGGTGACGGGGGGTACCGGGACCTCGATACTGTTTCTTGCGGCTACGCTGGTTGTCGGCGCGGGCATGGTCCTGCTCGTGCCGGCGCGGCTGGTGAACCGGTGAGGGAGAAAATGGCGTCATGACCAAGAAACAACTCCGCAGCCAGGCGTGGTTCGGGCGGCAGGACAAGATGGGTTTCTACTACCGCTCCTTCCTGAAGAATCGCGGCTTTCCGCAGGACCAGTTCGACGGGCGGCCGGTGATCGGCATCTGCAACACCTGGTCCGAGTTGAACCCCTGTAACTCGCATTTCCGCACCATCGCGGAACATGTCCGCTACGGCGTGCTCGACGCCGGTGGTTTTCCCCTGGAGTTCCCGGTCTCGTCTCTCGGTGAAGTGACCATGCGGCCAACCGCGATGCTGTATCGCAACCTTGCCTCGATGGACGTTGAGGAGGCGATCCGCGCGCATCCGCTTGACGGTGTCGTCCTGCTGATGGGCTGCGACAAGACCACGCCGGCCCTTATCATGGGCGCCGCATCGGCTGATTTGCCGACGATCGGCGTATCGGGCGGACCGCAGTTGCGCGGCGTCTACCGCGGCCAGATGATCGGGTCCGGCACGAACATCATTTCCATGAGCGAGCAGCTTCGTGCCGGCGAGATCACGCTGGATGAGTTCCATGAAGCCGAGGCCGGAATGAACCGCAGCAGCGGGCACTGCATGACGATGGGCACGGCATCCACGATGGCGAGCATGGTCGAGGCACTGGGTGTCGGTTTACCCGAGAACGCCGCAATCCCGGCCGTCGATGCCCGCCGCAACGAACTCGCCCGCATGGCCGGGCGGCGCATTGTCGAAATGGTCCATGAAGACCTGATCTTGTCGAAAATCCTGGTGCGTGCGTCGTTCGAGAATGCCATCCGAACGCTGGGTGCAATCGGCGGCTCCACCAACGCCGTGGTGCACCTGCTCGCCATCGCGCGGCGCATCGGCGTCGAACTGTCGCTGGATGACTTCGATCGGCTGGGGCGCGGGGTTCATTGCCTGGTGGACCTGATGCCGTCGGGCAAGTTCCTGATGGAGGATTTCTACTACGCCGGCGGCCTGCCGGTCGTGCTGCGGCGGTTGGGCGAACGCGGCTTTCTGCACAAGGACGCACCAACGGCGAACGGCCGTTCAATATGGGAGAACGTGCGGGAGGCGCAGTGCTGGAACGATATCGTTATCACTCCGTTCGAAAACCCGTTCAAACCGGAATCCGGCATGGCGATCCTGCGCGGCAACCTCGCCCCCGACGGCGCTGTTATCAAGCCGTCTGCCGCCTCGCCGGAACTGATGCAGCACACCGGACGGGCTGTCGTGTTCGAGAACGTGGAACAGATGCACCACGCGGTTGACGACGACAGCCTCGACATCGATGCAAGCTGCATCATGGTTTTGAAGAACTGCGGGCCGAAGGGCTACCCCGGCATGGCCGAGGTCGGCAACATGCCGATCCCGCACAAGCTGCTCAGGCAGGGCGTGCGCGACATGATTCGGATCTCGGATGCGCGCATGTCCGGCACCGCCTATGGTACCGTGGTGCTGCATGTTGCGCCGGAGGCGGCGGCCGGAGGGCCTCTCGCGCTGGTGCGCTCCGGCGACCTGATCACGCTGGATGTGGAGGCGCGTTCGTTGCACCTGCACGTTGACGACATGGGCCTGGCATCACGCCGCGCCGCTTGGGTTCCGCCGCCCGCGCGCGCCGAACGCGGCTACGTCAAGATGTACGTCGATCATGTGCTGCAAGCCGATCAGGGTGTCGATCTCGATTTCCTTGTCGGCAAGACGGGATCGCCGGTTCCGCGTGACAACCATTGAGGCATCGTTGCCATGACAACACCAATCTATCGTGGCGTTTTTCCCGTTGCGCCGACAGTGTTCGATGAGCGTGGCGAACTGGATCTGCAGGGGCAGAAGCGTTGCACCGACTTCATGATCGATGCCGGTTCGAACGGCATCTGCATACTGGCCAACTGGTCCGAACAATTCGTGCTGACGGACGACGAACGTGAACGCGTCATGCACTGCGTCCTGGAGCACGTCGCCGGCCGGGTGCCGGTCATCGTAACGACGACGCATTTCGGCACGCAGATCTGTGCCGAGCGCAGCCGTCGCGCGCAGCAGGCGGGGGCATCCATGGTGATGGTCATGCCGCCCTACCACGGCGCAACGATTCGGGTTCCTGAAGCTGGTATCTACGACTTCTTCCGCCACGTGTCGGACGCGGTGAGCATCCCGGTGATGATCCAGGACGCGCCGGTTGCCGGAACGCCGCTATCGGTGCCGCTGTTGGCTCGGATGGCGCGTGAGATCGAGCACGTCTCCTACTTCAAAGTCGAGGTGCCGCGCGCCGCGGATAAGTTGCGTGCGCTGATCGCCGAGGGCGGGGACGCCATCGTTGGACCCTGGGATGGCGAGGAGGCGATCACCCTGATGGCCGATTTCGATGCGGGTGCCACAGGTGCAATGACCGGTGCCGGGTACCCGGATGGCATCCGCCAGATCGTGGATGCGCATGCCGCGGGTGACCGGGAGCGCGCTGCCGCTGCGTATCAACGTTGGCTGCCACTGATCAACTACGAGAATCGCCAGTGCGGCCTGAGTGCCGCCAAAGTCCTCATGCAGGAAGGCGGCGTCATCCGTTCCGGAATGACACGCCATCCGGTGCTGCCGCTGCATCCTTCGACGCGGGCTGGATTGATCGAGATCGCCCGGCGCACGGACCCGCTGGTGCTGCGGTGGTCGAAATGACCGGCTGACACAGGAGGAACGAAATGTCCCAGACATCGGCTTTGGATTCACCCATCAGCGCGGCCGGGGCGGCGACCACCGTTCGCTGGCGCATCTTTGCGATCGTCTTCGTCGTGGTCATCGTCAACCTTATCGACCGCACCGCCTTGTCGATCGCCATGCCGACCATCGGACGCGAATTTGCTCTCTCGCCTGCCATGCAGGGCGTGTTGCTCAGTGCATTTTTCTGGAGTTACGCGCTTCTGCAAGTCCCTGGCGGCTGGCTGATCGATCGGATCGGGCCGCGTGCCATGGTGGCCGGCGGCACGGTGCTGTGGGGGATATTCCAGTCGCTGGCGGCGTTCGCCACGGGCGGCATCAGTCTGTTGCTGACCCGCGTCGGTCTGGGTGCGGCCGAGGCACCGGTATTTCCGGCTGGCGCAAAACTCAGCGCCATCTGGCTGTCGCCCGACGAACGGGGCCGGGGCGCGGTCTTCATGGATAGCGGCGCACCTTTGGGGGCCGCCTTCGGTGGCGTGATAATTTCATTCCTGATCATTGTATTCCACTCCTGGCGGCTTGCCTTCCTCGCCGCCGGCATTGCCACGATCCTTCTGGGGTGGGTCGCATGGCGTTATCTGCGCGACGATCCCGCCACCCATCCCGCGGTCAATGCAGCCGAGCGGGCCCACATCGCGGGCACGCGGGCGAGCGAGACGATCGTGGTCGAAGCGCCATCGCACATCGCGCCACGCTCAATGGCTGGTCTGCTCGTCGGCCGAATGAGCTGGGCGATGATCAATTTCGGGCTTTTGACCTGGGGTCCCAGCTATCTGGCGCAGGCGCGCGGCTTCGATTTGAAACAAATGGGTTACGCAACATTTGTGATTTTCCTGAGTGGGGCGGCCGGCTCGCTGTTCGCCGGGTTTACTGCCGACGCGTTATTGGCGCGGGGATGGCAGCGAAGCGTGGTCTACAAGGCCATGCTCGGCCTCTCCGGCCTGGCAACATTGTGCGCGTTCATCGCGTTGCCGAACGTTGACGATCCCGCCGGGGCGGTCGCGATACTCGCGGCGACGTTGTTCTTCCTGTATTGGGGCAGTCTCTACTGGAGCCTTCCGACCGTGCTCGCCCCGCGGGCGAAGGTCGGCATGCTCGGCGGTATCATGAACTTCGCAGGCAGTTCCAGCGGTATTGCAGTGCCAGTCATAACCGGCGCCATCCTTCAGTTCACCGGCGCCTACTTCGCGGTGCTGATGTTTTTCGCCGGTTGCGCAGCGCTCTACGTCGCCGGAACGCTGCTCATTGCGTTCCCGGGGAGCGCGAGACAATGAAGAACCTATGGGATGGGCCGATCGTCGACGCGCATCAGCACTTCTGGGAGCCGGAGGTGAACAATCATCCCTGGCTTCGGCCGGAGGCTCGGATTCCGTTCCGTTATGGCGACTATAGCGCCATCAAGAGGCGTTATCTGCCGGATGACTACAGGCGGGATGCGGCAGGACAGAACATTGTCCAGACGGTTTATGTCGAAACTGAATGGGACCCATCCGACCCGGTAGGGGAGACGCGCTACGCCAGCGCCCTGTCCGGGCGGTTCGGCTGGCCCAATGCAATCGTTGCGCAGGCATGGCTTGATCGGCCGGATGTGGAAGAGGTGCTTGCGGAGCAGGCGCGCTTCCCGCTGGTTCGCAGCGTTCGACACAAGGCCGATTCTACCTTGATGTCGGACCCCGTCTGGCGCAACGGCTTTGCCCTTTTGGGCCGCCACGGGCTGGCGTTCGATCTGCAAACCCCTTGGTGGAACCTGGACGAGGCAGCCGCCTTGGCGGGAGACTTCGCGGAAACCACCATTATCCTGAACCATGCCGGCCTTCCGGCGCAGCGGGATACCGAGAGCCTGGCCGCATGGCGCGCGGCGATGGCACGGTTCGCCGCCTGTCCCAATTGCGTCGTAAAGCTATCCGGTCTCGGCGTCCCGGGTGAACGGTGGACCGTGGAGAGCAACGGCTGGATCGTCCGCACCGCAATCGAGCTTTTCGGCACCGACAGAACGATGTTCGGCAGCAACTTCCCGGTCGATAGCCTCTGTGCTGGCTTCGGCGAGATCATGGACGGATTCAAGACGATCATGGCGCCGCTATCAGTGGCAGAGCAGCAGGCGTTCTTCTGCGACACTGCCCGACGCGTCTACCGCCTTCAGGCGTTGCGAGAGGAACCACCAGTATAGGATGAAAGCGATGCAGGCTGTGACCGCGAACCCGGGCGCGCTGCCGATCGTGGATGCGCATCATCATCTGTGGGATCTTTCGGCTGTCCACTACCCGTGGCTGACCACCGACATCGAGCCGCATTTCATGTTCGGCGATTACACGCCGCTGCGGCAGAACTATCTCCCGCCCGATTACCTCCACGACAGCGCCGGCCACCGTATTGTCGCGACCGTTCATTGTGAGGCGGAAGCCGACCGTTCCGATCCCGTTGCGGAAACAAGCTGGCTTGAGCGGCAGCACGCGCGCTACGGATTTCCGAATGCGCTGGTTGTCTGGGCGGATTTCGGCAGCCCGGCCTGTGCGGCTCAACTCGAGGCACATCTCGCGGTGTCCAGTCGCGTGCGCGGTGTACGCTGCAAGCCGCGCCTGCCGGCAATGCCGCACACCGGCGACCTCGACGACCCGAACTGGCTCAAGGGCCTGTCGCTGCTTGATCAATACGGTCTGTCATGGGACCTGCGCGTTCCCTGGTGGTCCCTTGCAGCGGCTGCGCATGTGGCGGAACGATACCAAAAAACCACGATCATTCTCAATCATTGCGGCCTTCCCTGGCAGCGCGATGCGGAGGGGATCGGCGTCTGGCGGGCCGGAATGCGAGCCCTCGCTGCGTGCCCGAACGTCAACGTCAAGCTGTCGGAACTCGGTCTTGCCGAGCGCGTCTGGTCGGAGGCCGATAACGTGCCGATATTGCAGGAGACGCTCGAGACGTTTGGTCCACAACGCTGCCTGTTCGCCAGCAACTTCCCGGTTGCCGGTATGCGTGTCGGTTACGACCGCTGGGTCGATGCGGTGAACACCGCGCTTCAGGGCCATTCGCCTGATGACCGGGCGGCTGTGTTCGCTGGCAACGCCCGGCGTGTCTACCGCATCAAGGAGAACGCTGCCCCGGCGGCGTGATCAACACGCTCGGCAATCTCCGCGGCCGGAAGCTCCGTCTGAACAAGAATCTAACCGATCGGAACATTGACCATGACCATTTCAGGCAATTCGCTTATTGGTGCAGCCGCTGTAGCAGGCCGTCAAACACCCGCGTGGGCTATCAATCCGGCTAGCGGGAACCGCCTCGATCCCCCGTTCGGCGGGGTCGGCGAGCCCGAGGTCGAGCGAGCCTGCGCGCTTGCCCGGGCGGCGTTCGATACATTCCGCGATACGGACCCGGAAATGCGTGCCCGTTTCCTGGAAACAGTGGCGAGCCGAATTCTTGATATCGGTGAAGAACTGGTCGAACGGGCAGTGGCCGAAACAGGCCTGCCGCGGGGACGCATCGAGGGCGAACGTGCCCGCACCGTCGGCCAGCTTCGCCTGTTCGCCAACGTGGTGCGTGAAGGCGGTTGGCTCGACGCGCGTATCGATCCCGCCATGCCCGATCGCAAGCCGTTGCCGCGATCCGACCTGCGGCTGCGCCTGGTTCCGCTCGGCCCGGTAGCTGTGTTCGGGGCCAGCAATTTCCCCCTGGCGTTCTCCGTCGCGGGCGGCGACACGGCATCCGCGTTTGCCGCTGGATGCCCCGTGGTGGTGAAGGCGCATCTCGCCCACCCCGGAACGGCCGAACTCGTCGGCCGCGCCGTCCAGGCGGCGGTCGCGGAGTGCGGTTTGCCGGAGGGGGTGTTCTCACTACTTTTCGGGCCCGGTGCCATCGTTGGCGCCGGCCTGGTAGCCGATCGGCGGATCAAGGCCGTCGGCTTTACCGGTTCCCGTGCGGGAGGGCTTGCCCTGATGCGCATCGCCCGGGACCGACCGGAACCGATTCCGGTCTATGCCGAAATGAGCAGCATAAATCCCGTCATCCTGTTGCCCGCGGCGCTGGCGGCACGGGCCGCGGACATCGGCTCCGGGTTCGTCGCCTCCCTCACAATGGGTGCAGGCCAATTCTGCACGAATCCCGGGCTTGTGCTTGCCTTAGACGGTGCAGGCATGGATCAGTTTACCGCCGCGGCGGAGCATGCGATCCGGGCAGCCCCCGCCGCGCCTATGTTGACCCCGGGAATAGCCGAGGCGTACCGCGCCGGCGTGGAACGGCTGACTCGTAACGACAACGTCTCGATGTTGGCGCAAGGACAGGAGGGCAGGGGCGAACATTGGGGACGGCCGGCGCTGTTCGCCACCACGGCAGACCGTTTCCTGTCCGACGAAAGCCTGCAGGAGGAAATCTTCGGCGCCTCCGCGCTGCTGATCAGGTGCCGGGATTTGACCGCGATGCGCGACCTTATGGAACATTTGGAAGGGCAGTTGACGATCACGCTGCAAATGGAAGACGCTGACCTGGATGCAGCTCGGATGCTGATGCCGACATTGGAGGGTAAGGCGGGCCGGTTGCTGGTAAATGGCTGGCCCACAGGCGTGGAGGTTACCCATGCCATGGTGCACGGCGGCCCGTTCCCCGCGACCTCGGACGGCAGGAGCACGTCGGTCGGCACCATGGCGATCAGGCGGTTCCTGCGCCCGGTTTGCTACCAGGACTTCCCGCAGCTTTTGTTGCCCAAGGCGCTTCAGGACGGTAACCCGAACGCCATCCCGTTACGGCTGGACGGAACTTTGATGCTGGCGCCGGCGCGGCGCGTTTGAACATGACCTGATTGATCACAATGCTGGTCGAACCCCTGCGCGTCTGTTTGGATCCCGGGCCGAGCCGGATGCAACGCCGTAATGCAAAAAAAAAGGCGGATACGATGGAAGTCAGCACGACGGGCAAAAGTGCCATGGAGATCGAGGTCATCAGGAAGGCTACCTGGCGGCTCTTGCCCTTCCTGATGCTGGCCTACTTCATTGCGTTTGTGGACCGGGTCAATTCCGGCTTTGCCGCGTTGCAGATGAACCACGATATCGGCCTGACGCAGGCCGCGTTCGGCCTCGGCGCCGGCATTTTCTACATCTCCTATGTGCTCTGCGAGGTGCCAAGCAACCTGGCCCTCGAAAAGGTCGGGGCCCGGCTCTGGATCGCACGCATCATGGTGACCTGGGGCCTGGTCTCCATGCTGATGGCACTCGTGGTCGGACCCTATTCCTTCTACGCCGTGCGGTTCCTGCTCGGCGCGGCCGAGGCCGGGTTCTTCCCCGGCGTGATCCTCTATCTGACGTATTGGTTTCCAGCGGAGTATCGCGGCCGGATCGTGGCGATGTTCATGGTCGCGATCCCGGTCTCGAGCTTGATCGGATCCCCGATTTCAGCCCTGATGCTGCAAACCGACGGCTGGATGGGCCTGCGCGGGTGGCAGTGGATGTTCATTCTCGAGGCCGTGCCTGCAGTCGCAATGGGAATTGCCTGCCTTTTCGTGCTGCCCAACGGCCCGGCGCAGGCGCGTTGGCTTACCACGGACCAACGCACCTGGCTGACGGAAAAGCTGGCGCGGGAGAAAGGCATGGCCCGGACTGCGCCGCACATGCCGCTCCTGGCGATCATGACCAACAAGTATGTGCTCACCTTGGCGCTGGTCTATGCGGGCAGTTCCGGCGTCAGTCAGGCGCTGTCTTTGTGGCAGCCGCAGATGCTGAAATCCTTCGGCCTGACCAACATGGAGGTCGGGGTGCTGAACGGCATCCCCTTCGCGGTCGCCTCCGTGGCAATGGTCTTGTGGGGCCGGCGCTCGGACCGGGTTCGCGAGCGCGTGTGGCACACCGCGCTGCCGCTCGGGCTCTCGGCTGTCGCACTCGGCAGTGCTCTCCTCGCGACCACGGTGGCGCCGTTCATCGTCATCCTGTGCCTGATCCTTGTCGGCACATACGCCTTGAAGGGACCATTCTTCGCGCTGGCGTCCGAGTGGTTGGCCGGCACCGCCGCTGCCGCGGGGATCGCCCAGATCAACGCGCTGGGCAACCTGGCTGGCTTCGTGGACAGCTTTCTGATCGGCTCCATTCAGGGGGCGACAGGCAGCTACGCCTTGGCGCTCCTGCCCTTGGTGTTGATCGCCGTAGTCGGCTGCGTGGCCGTGCTGCTGCTCGGCAGCGGGCAGCCGGTCGGCACGAACGCCACGGCAACGAGCCTCCACTGACTCGCGATAAGGATAAGCGGCCATGAATGAATACAATGCAGGAAGAGGGGATGCCGGGACCATTCCCGCCACGTTGATCCCCGGCGACGGTATCGGCCCCGAAATCGTGGATGCCGCTGTTAAGGTTCTGGACGCGCTTGGCAGCCCGTTTGCCTGGGATGTCCAGCAAGGCGGCCTCGCCGGCGTTGCCGCCGGGGGCGATCCGCTGCCCAAAGCCACGCTCGATAGCATTCACCGAACGAAACTGGCGCTGAAAGGACCGCTGACCACCCCGGTTGGCGGTGGCTTTCGCTCCATCAACGTCAGGCTGCGTGAGGAATTCCAGCTTTACGCCAACCTCCGCCCGGCTCACACGCTGGTCCCCGGCGGACGTTTCGAGAATATCGACCTCATCCTGGTGCGGGAGAATCTCGAGGGACTCTATGTCGCCTTCGAGCACTATATTCCGATCGGAGACGACCCGCAGGCCGTAGCCATTTCCTCCGGCGTCAACACGCGGGAGGGATCACGGCGGATCGCTCGTTTCGCGTTCGAGCACGCGGTCAAACTCGGTCGCAAGAAGGTGACCATCGTTCATAAGGCAAACGTGCTGAAGGCCTTGACCGGGGTATTCCTTCAGGCCGCGCGTGAGGTGGCGCAGGAGTATGAGGGCCGGATCGCGTTCGATGACCGCATCGTCGATGCCTGCGCCATGCAGCTTGTGCTCAATCCCTGGCAGTTCGACGTCATCGTAACGACGAACCTGTTCGGCGACATTCTATCAGACCTGATCGCCGGTCTGGTGGGTGGGCTGGGTGCTGCGCCGGGCGCCAATATCGGCGCGGCGGCGGCCATCTTCGAGGCAGTGCACGGCTCGGCGCCGGATATTGCCGGCAAGGGCCTGGCGAACCCGACTGCGCTGTTGCTCGCCGCGGGGTTGATGCTGGATCACGTGGGCCGCACGGAAGCGGCGGGACGTCTGCGCGGCGCGATCGACGCGGTGCTCAACCAGGACAAGATCCGCACCGGCGACCTCGGCGGGACCGCGTCCACCCGGGATTTTACGAGCGCGATCGTCGGCCGCATCTCGGGACGTGTTTAGGGAGGAAGAAACATGACCAAAGGATCGGATCTGCTTGTCGCCGCGCTGGAGAACGAAGGCGTGGAGCGCATCTTCGGCGTCCCCGGTGAGGAAAACCTCGACGTCGTCGAAAGCCTGCGCGACTCGTCCATCAAGCTGATCCTGACGCGGCATGAGCAAGCCGCAGCCTTCATGGCCGCGACGTACGGGCGGCTGACCGGCAAGCCCGGCGTCTGCATCACCACGCTGGGTCCGGGCGCGCTGAACCTGACCACGGGCGCCGCCTACGCCCTGCTGGGTGCGATGCCGATGGTGATGATCACCGGCCAGAAGGCGATCCACACCAGCCGCCAGGCGCGCTTCCAGATCGTCGATGTGGTCAGCGCTTTCAAACCGTTGACAAAACTCTCGCGCCAGATCGCCAGCGCCGCCAGCATTCCCAGCGTGGTGCGCGATGCCTTCCGCATCGCCATGGAAGAACGCCCCGGTCCTGTGCTGCTGGAACTGCCGGAAGATGTGGCCGGCGAGGAGGGTCCTGATCTGCAGCCGATACCGGTGCACCCGATCGAAACGCCCGTGGCGCATCGCGTGGCGCTGGATCGCGCCGCGGAGATGATCCTGCGCGCCAAGCGTCCGCTGATCATGCTGGGCGCCACCGCGTCGCGGCCACGTTCGACCTCCGGCCTCGCGGGCTTCGTGCGGCGCATGCAGATCCCGTTCTTCACCACCCAGATGGGAAAAGGCACAGTACCCAGCGGCGCCAACCTATACATGGGCACCGCGGCGCTGTCCGAGCGCGACTACGTGCACGAGGCGGTGGACAAGGCCGATTTGATTATCGCCATCGGCCACGACACGATCGAGAAACCGCCGTTCATCATGGGTCCGAACGGTCCGCAGGTGATCCATATCAGCTACACGCCCGCCAACGTCGACCAGGTCTATTTCCCGCATGCCGAAGTCGTCGGCGATGTCGGCCCCAGCCTCGAACTGCTGGCCGATCGGCTGGAAGGGAAGCTGCACAACGCCGGTGCGTTGCTCACTCTGCGAGAGGGAATCCTGAGCCGCATCACCGCTCGCAACACCGAGGACCGCTGGCCGCCGACACCGCAGCGCGTTGTCCACGACGTACGCCAGGTGATTCCGTCCGACGGGATCGTTGCGCTCGACAATGGCATGTACAAGATCTGGTTCGCACGCAACTATCGCACTTACGTCGCCAACACGCTGCTGCTCGACAATGCGCTGGCGACGATGGGTGCCGGGCTGCCGTCGGCGATGATGGCATCGCTGATGTACCCCGAACGGCGCGTGATGGCGGTCTGCGGCGATGGCGGTTTCATGATGAACAGCCAGGAACTCGAAACCGCGGTCCGCCTGGGACTCAATCTGGTTGTTCTGATCCTGGACGACGGCGCCTATGGCATGATCCGCTGGAAGCAGGCGGTAGATAATTTCCCCGATTTCGGCCTGACCTTCGGCAACCCCGACTTCGTAAAATACGCCGAGAGCTATGGCGCGAAGGGCACCCGCGTGACCGCGACCGGGGATTTGATTCCGGTCCTCGAAGCCGCGTTCGCCGGCGGCGGCGTGCATCTGGTCGCGGTGCCCATCGACTACAGCGAAAACACCCGGGTGCTGGTCGATGAACTTCGGGCGCGCGTGGCGGCATAGAAAGGACCTCAGCAATGAAAATCCGAGCCGCCGTCCTCAATCGCCCGGGCGCCGAACCGCCCTATGCCGTCAGCCAGCCGCTGCGCATCGAGACGCTGGAGCTGGACGAACCCGGCCGGGGCGAACTGCTGGTCAAGATCGCCGCCGCCGGGCTGTGCCACTCCGATCTGTCGGTGATCAACGGCGATCGGCCTCGACCCATGCCGATGGCGTTGGGGCATGAATCCGCCGGTGTCGTCGCGGCACTGGGTGAGGATGTCACCGACCTTGCTGTCGGCGACCACGTCGTGATGGTGTTCATGCCAAGCTGCGGGCACTGCCTGTCGTGTGCGGAAGGCCGCCCGGCCCTGTGCGAGCCGGGTGCCGTGGCGAACGGCGCCGGCACCCTGCTGTCGGGCAAGCGCCGTCTGCATTGCGACGGAGCCGAGATTAACCACCATCTGGGCGTGTCCGGCTTCGCCGAGTACGCCGTCGTATCGCGTCGCTCGGTGGTTAAGATCGACAAGGATCTGCCGCTCGACGAGGCGGCCCTGTTCGGCTGCGCCGTCCTCACCGGGGTCGGCGCCGTCGTCAATACGGCGCGGCTGCAGGCCGGCCAGTCGGCGGCCGTCATCGGCCTCGGCGGCGTCGGCCTGTCGTCTGTCCTGGGTGCCGTTGCGTCCGGCGCCCGGCAGGTCGTGGCGATCGATCTGTCCGACGACAAACTGGGGCTGGCCCGGCAACTCGGCGCCAGCCACACGGTCAATGCGCGCGACACGGATGCGGCGGAGCAGGTGCGGGCTCTGACCGGCGGCGGCGTGGACTTCGCGTTCGAGATGGCCGGCGCCGTCCGCGCGATGGAGCTGGCCTTCAAGATCACCCGCCGCGGCGGCACCACGGTCACCGCCGGCCTGCCGCCGCCCAGCGCTGCGTTGCCGGTGCCGCTGGTGCAGCTCGTGGCGGAGGAACGGACGTTGAAGGGCAGCTATATCGGGACCTGCGTGCCGGCGCGCGATATCCCCCGCTACGTCGCCTTGTATCGCGCGGGGCGCCTCCCGGTCGATCGGCTCATGAGCGGCAAGCTGACGCTGGACCAGATCAACGAAGGCTTCGACCGGCTGCATGAAGGCAAGGCGGTCAGGCAGGTGATCGAGTTCTCAGCATGACACTGATCGGGCAAGCGGCGTGCCACCGGCAGAACCAGCCATTCGAGTTCCAGTCCAACAGGCGTTGAGATATCGACGCGCAGCGTCCGCTGCGGCAGCATCGCGCCATGCATTTCGATCTGAAGCTGTGGCGCATGACCTCCGGCCTGCGGGGCCGCATCGCTTTGTCCGCCGCGCTGGGACTGCTCGCGCTGGCGGTCGGGATCGCGCGGTTTGCGTTTCTTGGTGCATTCCTGGCGGGGGTGTTTCGCGGCGAAACCCTGATTCTGCCGCTGCTGGCTGCCGCCGTCGCGATCCTGTTGCGCGCCTGGCTCGATCACCGCCGCACGATGATCGCCCATCGCACCGCCGCGCTGGTGCAGGAAAACCTGCGGGCCAGGCTGTTCGACAAGATCATCGCCCTCGGCCCCGCCTGGTTCGGCGCGGAGCGCACCGGCGGCGTCATGCTGTCGATGGTCGACGGCGTGGAGCAGCTTCAGTCCTTCTTCGGCCAGTACCTGCCGCAGGTGACGATCGCCGTCTGCGCGCCCTTCGCGATTTTCGCCTTCATCGCCTGGTGGGACGTTCCGGTCGCCTCGGTCATGCTGGCCGCGGCGCTGTTTACCCTGATCCTGCCGGCCACCGTGCATCGCAGGACGGCCAGCGCATCACGCCATCGGCACGCCGCCTTCAAGTCGTTCGGCGAGGAGTTCCTCGACGCCGTGCAGGGGCTGCCGACGCTGAAGGCGTTCGGGCAGAGTGCCGCCTACGGCCGCATGCTGGCCGACAAGGCCCGCGCGCTGTCCGACAGCACGTTCTGGGCGCTGTCGCTGAACGTGCTGACCCGGGCCTTCACCGACCTCGGCACCGCGCTCGGTTCCGCCGCCGCGCTGGCGCTGGGCGCATATCGCGTCCGCCATGGCGAGATGAGCGTCGAGGCGCTGCTGATCGTCCTGATGGCCGGCACCGAGATCTTCCGCCCGCTGCGCGACCTGCGCGCCGTGCTGCATCAGGGCCTGAACGGGCAGGCGGCGGCCAACGGCATCAATGCCCTGCTTGACGCTGAAGCGCCGCATCCGGACGGCACGCGCGGCGAGGCGCTGATCCCGGAGATCGTGTTCGACACGGTTGCCTTCGCCTATCCCGGCGGGCGGCGGCCGGCTTATTCCGGCTTGTCCTTCCGCGTCGCCGCGGGCGAACGCGTCGGCATCGTCGGTCCCAGCGGCTCCGGCAAGTCCACCATCGTGCGCCTGCTGTCGCGCCTGTATGAACCGCAGGGCGGCTCGATCCGTATCGGCGGGCGCGACCTCGCCGGCCTCGACCCGGCGCAACTGCGCGACATGATCGCGGTGGTGTCGCAGGACACCTACCTGTTCCACGGCACGGTGGAGGATAATCTGCGGCTCGGCCGCCCGGACGCGTCGCAGGCCGATCTGATCGCCGCCGCCACCGCGGCCAACGCGCATGGTTTTATCGCTGCGCTGCCGCAGGGCTACCAGACCGTGATCGGAGAGCGCGGCACGCAGCTGTCCGGCGGCCAGCGGCAGCGCCTGGCCATCGCCCGCGCCGTGCTGCGCGATTCGCCGATATTGATCCTGGATGAGGCGCTGTCCTCGGTGGATACCGAAAACGAGGCCGTCATCCGGCAAGCGCTCGACCGCCTGACCATCGGCCGCACCACTTTGATCCTGGCGCACCGGCTGTCCAGCGTCATCGGTGCGGATCGCATCCTGGTTCTGGGCAGCGGTGGCGTGGTCCAGTCCGGCACGCATCGCGAGCTGATCGGGGTGCCGGGGCCGTATCGCGACCTGATGGGACCGCAATTGGCCGGCAGCGACACGGTGTTCGCGCCCGCGGCCGCCGCCGAGGCGCCAGGCGCGGACGCGCCCGCCAAAGGCCCGGTCGCCGGCAGCCTGTCGGAGGACGCCGCGCATGTCGGCTGGCCGCAGACGATCCGGACGTTGCTGCACGTGGTGCGGCCGTATCGGGCGCAGTTGGCGATCACCGTGCTGACCGGTATCGGCCGCGTCGCCGCCTTCATCGGGGTCAGCGTCCTCGGCGCGCTGGTGCTCGGCGCGGTTCGCAATGGCACACCGACGGGCGTATTGGTCGCGGCGCTGCTGATCACCGCCCCGCTGGCGGGATTGCTGCACTGGCTGGAATCGTGGATCGCCCATGCCATGGCCTACGCGCTGCTGGCGGACATGCGCATCGACCTGTTCCGCAAGCTGGACGCCCTGGCGCCGGCCTATCTGCTGCGCCGGCGCTCCGGCGACCTCGTGGCGTTGGCGACCCAGGACGTCGAGACCGTCGAGTATTTCTTCGCCCACACCATCGCCCCGGCGATCGTCGCGGTTCTGGTGCCCATCGGCGTGATCGCCACCCTGGCATGGTTCGCCTGGCCGCTGGCCTTGGTTCTGGCGCCTTTCCTGCTGTACGCGGGCGCCTCGCCCGTGCTGGGGCGGCAGCGGATCGACCGCCTCGGCTCCGCCGCGCGGGAGGCGCTTGGCCTGATTGGCGCCTACGCGACGGAGACCATCCAGGGACTGGCGGAACTGGTCATGTTCGGCGCCACCGGGCGGCGGCGCGACGGGTTTATGGCGGCGGTGCGAGCGTACCAGACCTTGAGGCTGTCCTTGCTGGACGATCTGTCGCGTCAGGCGGCGATGCTGGATGCGGCGACTGGCCTTGGAGGGCTGGCGGTGGCGGCGCTCGGGGCCGTGCTGGTGGGGCAGGGCGCGATAGCTCCGGCGTTGCTGCCGCTGCTGGTGCTGATCTCGGTCGCGGCGTTCCTGCCGGTGTCGGAGATCGCCCAGGTCGGGCGGCAACTGGCGGACACCATCGCCTCCACCAGGCGGCTGCATGTGGTGCACGCCGAACCGGTGCCGATCACCGATGGCCCAACGGAGCCGGCCTCGCCGCGGGGCGGATCGGGCGTGCGGTTCGAGGATGTCGGCTTCAGCTATCCCGGCCGGACGCTGCCGGCGGTATCGCACATGACGTTCGACGTGCGACCGGGATCGACGGTAGCGCTTGTCGGCCCGTCCGGGGCGGGCAAGACCACGGTCGCCAACCTGTTGCTGCGATTCTGGGATCCACAGGCCGGGACCATCCGGCTCGACGGCGTCGATCTGCGGGACCTGACGCTGGACGGGCTGCGCGGCCGCATCGCGCTGGTGGCGCAGGACACCTATCTGTTCAATGACACGCTGGAGGCGAATGTGCGGCTGGCGCGGCCTGACGCGACGGAGCAGGAGGTTGCCCGCGCCCTGTCCCGCGCCGCCCTGGCCGATTTCGTCGCCGAACTGCCGGAGGGGTTGGCGACGCGCGTCGGCGAACGGGGCGTGCAGCTATCGGGCGGGCAGCGCCAGAGGATCGCCATCGCCCGGGCTTTCCTCAAGGACGCACCCATGCTGATCCTGGATGAGGCGACGTCGCATCTGGATACGCTCAGCGAGCAGGCGGTGCGCAAGGCGCTGGATGCCTTGATGGCGGACCGGACGACGATCGTGGTGGCGCACCGGCTGTCGACGATCCGGGCCGCCGACGTGATCCTGGTGCTGCGGGACGGGCGGGTGATCGAAAGCGGTTCGCATGACACGCTGATCGCCCGGGGTGGGTTTTACGCCCGGCTGGTGGAGCACCAGATGGCGGGGGTGACGGATTAAAGAACAGGTTACGCACTTCCAGCGGAATACAGGCCTGTAGGCTCGCGACAACCATCACCTCATTGTTACGTCGCGCGAAATGCGGCAGCGATAATCTCTACTGTGATCTTCCACAAAGTTGGCGATCACGCCGGGAGCACGAGCCATGCGGCGCCGTGACGTATTGGCGGCTATTTCGGTTATGGCAACCTCAGGCAGCCCGCTGTGCACGCCTCATATTGCACGCGCGACAACGGCACAGCCGCTCCGCCTTGTGCCTCATGCCGACCTTGCCAACTTCGACCCGATCTGGAATCCCGCCTACATTGCCAGAAACGCCGGCATGCTGGCTTGGGATACGCTGTATGGCGTCGATCCCGCCCTGCAACCCCAGCGTCAGATGGTTGAGGCCGAAGAGGTATCGGCCGAGGGCAAAGTCTGGACGTTTCGCCTGCGACCCGGCCTCATGTTTCATGATGGCGAGCCTGTGCTGGCGCGCGATGCCGTCGCCAGCATACGACGTTGGTCAGCCCGCGACCCTATGGGTCAAATGATCCGTGCTGTCGAGGCTGAACTCGTGGCCATGGACGATCTGACCTTCCGCTGGACGCTGCGGCGGCCGTTTCCGAAAATGAAGTTGGCTTTGGGCAAGATCGCGACACCCTGCTGCTTCATCATGCCGGAACGGATCGCCCGGACGGATTCGGCCCGGCAGATCGACGACTACGTTGGCAGCGGGCCGATGCGCTTCAGGCGCGAGGAGTGGGTCCCGGGCGCCCGGGCGGTGTTCGAGCGCTTCGATCGTTACGTGCCAAGACCCGAGCCGGCGGCGTGGATGGCGGGCGGGAAGCGCATCGCCGTTCCGCGCACCGAGTGGGTCACCATCCCGGACGCCGCGACCGCTTCGGCAGCGCTGCTGAACGGCGAAGTCGATTGGTGGGAAAGAGTCGTTCAGGACCTCGCGCCGATGCTTGCGCGCAACGGAAACGTGGTCGTCCGGCCGCAGGACGAGTATGGCTTCGTCGGACTGCTACTGTTCAACCACGTGCAGCCGCCGTTCAACGACGTGCTCGCCCGGCGGGCACTGCTCATGGCACTGAACCAGGCGGACTACATGCGGGCAATCGTCGGGGATGACCAAAGGTTATGGCAGACCATGCCGGGCTTCTTTCCACGGCGAGCCCGCCTGTTTACAGATGCCGGCGGCGAGATACTGACCGGGCCTCGCAGCATCGACGCCGCCCGGAAAGCGCTTGCCGAGAGCGGCTACCGGGGCGAGCCCATCGTGCTCATGGCGGCGCAGGACATCGCCTACTACAAAGCCTTTGGCGACCTGACGGCCGATATGCTGCGGCAATTGGGCGCCAAGGTCGATTACATTTCGGTAGATTGGGGAACGGTCGTTGCACGCCGGGCGAAGCAGGCGCCGCCGAACCGGGGTGGCTGGAACCTCTACATAACGGGCATCTCGGCGATGGATTGCATTGATCCGGGTAGTAAATGGTTGTCCGCGAAGGGCGACCTGTTCGTCAACGGCTGGGCGAATAGCCCGGCCGTGCAGGCCGACATCGCGGCGTGGTATGACGCCACCGATGAAACAACGGAGGCAGCGACGGCAAAACAACTGAACGAACACGCGCTGCGGGACGCGATTTATGCGCCGCTCGGCAACTATAGCGTGTCGTCGGCCTGGCGAAAGTCAGTGCTCGGAATCCAGCCGGCGCCCATGCCGTTCCTGTGGGATGTCCGCGTGTAGCGGATTGCCATGGACGTCCATTGCAGCGGGGTCCACAGACATAATCGGGCCGCCTCAAATAATGCGGCGTGGCGCACTACGCCGCCAGCGCCCCCACGCCGTCCGTTACTTTCTCCCAATCGTCCACGTTGCGATCGTTCGGCGCGACCAACAGGTGCCCCACCCCGGCGGAGCCGGCGCCCAGGATCAGCCGCCCCTCAGAGAGATTGATGTGCTCGCTGACCCAGACATCTTCGAGGCCGAGATCCTCGGCACGCTCGGCGTGGCGGCGGATCAGCGCCGGTGTCGCCTGCTCACCCGCATGGGGCAGATGAATGCCGTACTTCATCGCCGATCCTCCGTTTCAGCCGAACAGGCTGACTGCGCCGCCATCGTTTTCGTAACGAACCAGCGCCTGGCTGTTCATTTGGACCAGTGTCTTGGCCAGTTCGCCCTCCCGGATTCCGGCCGCCAGCGACAGCCGTCCCAAGGTTGTCGGGCCTTTTTCCAGCACTTTCAAGATATCCTGGAACACGACAGGGTCGCCCCACGGCACCGGCTCGTCTTTCCTCCGCCGGCGTACCGACTGAATCGGCAACGGTTCGAAAAATGCGCGGATTGAGTGCAGCGCGTCGTCATCCGGCCGCGTCACCTCGCTATGAGGGGCTGCCCGATCAAGGGTATTGAGTTGGATCGCGGTGGGATCAATGAACGCCGCGGCCCGCTTCAAGGCCGACAATTCGCCGGGACTGTCGTTGATCCCCGGCACAATGAAAATCTCCAGCAGCAGCAGGCCGGTGAACTGCCGCCGGAACGACGCGATGCCATCGATCACGGACGCAACCGTTACGCCGTCAGCCGGCCGGCAAATCGCCCGGAACGCCGTCTCCGTCGCCCCATCCAGCGAAGGAACCACCAGATCGGCCTTGGCGAGACCTGACTGCACCGCCGGATCGCCGAGCAGCGTGCCGTTGGTCAGTACCGCAACCTTTACCTGCGGATGGCGGCGCTTCAGATGGTCGATGATCGTCCCGATACCGGTATGCAGCGTGGGTTCGCCCGAACCCGAGAACGTTACATAGTCAATGTCCGGATGGGCCGGAAGATAGTCATCCAGCTCCGCGATCACCGCGGACGTTGGCGCCAGTTCGCCACGCGTCAGCGTCTTGTCGGTGGTCCAGCCGCACTCGCAATAGATGCAATCCAGCGAGCACGTCTTGAACGGCAGCAGGTCTATGCCGAGCGACCGCCCCAGCCGCCGGGAGTTGACGGGTCCAAACAGAAATCGATGCATGTGTAGCCCTGGCCCTCAAAAAACGCCCGGCAGGTTGCCGTTCAACCCGCCGGCCGTCCTCTACCCAAATTTCGGCGTCTTCGGGAACCCGTTCGGCGGCAGCCGCCCGGCCGTGCCGCGCTCCGCCAGCCAGGGACGCACATCCGTCTCGGTTCTGACCCGATCGCCCAGCCGCCAGCTCAGCCCGTCCGCCAGCCGGAACACCTTCGCATCGGCCAGCCCGCCATCCTTGTAGCGCTGCAGGATCACACCCGAGCCGCGCGCCAGCTCCGGCACCTGATCGAGCGGGAATACCAGCAACTTGCGGTTCTCGCCGATGATCGCGACATGGTCGCCGTCGCAGGGAATGCACAGCACCGCTTCCTCCCCCGGCTTCAGGTTCAGCACCTGCTTGCCGGTCCGCCGTTCCGCCCCCAGCTCCGCCGCGGGCACGACAAACCCGCGCCCGGCGGTGGAGGCGATCAGGTACCGCGTCCCCTCCGTCACCAGGAACAGCGCCGTGACATCGTCCTCGTTCGCCATCTCCGCCAGCAGCCGCACCGGCTGGCCGTCGCCGCGGCCGCGCGGCAGTTCGCCCGCCTTCAGGGTGAACGCCTTGCCGTTGGTCGCCAATAACGTCAGCCGATCGGTGGTTTGACAGGGGAGCAGGAGCTTGAGCTTGTCGCCTTCCTTGAATTTCAGTTCGCCCGGTTCTGCGACAGCGCCGCGAATTGCCCTGATCCAGCCCTTCTCCGACAGGATCACCGTTATCGGCTCGCGTTCGATATAGGCCTCGAAATTCACCTCCACCGCCGTCGGCGGGACGCCCAGTTCGGTGCGCCGATCGCCCAGCGGGCCGGAGCCGAACTTCTTGCGGATGCCGTCGATTTCCTCGGTGATTTTGGTCCAGCGCAGCCCTTCGTCTTTCAGCAGCGCATGCAGGTCTTTGCGCTCCTTGGACAGCGCCTTGTGCTCCTTGCGGATTTCCATCTCCTCCAGCTTGCGCAAGCTGCGCAGCCGCATGTTGAGGACCGCTTCGGCCTGCGTGTCGGTCAGCTCGAACCGCGTCATCA
The DNA here is from genome assembly GCF_903915725.1 of uncultured Rhodopila sp. Lineage (GTDB taxonomy): Bacteria > Pseudomonadota > Alphaproteobacteria > Acetobacterales > Acetobacteraceae > Rhodopila. Next base: position 12,250 of record NZ_CAIWTY010000097.1, on the reverse strand, counting down.
AACGCGGCTTGGGATGTTCCTCCTCGCGGATGATGCGGATCACCTCATCGAGGTTGAGGTAGACGATCAGGTAGCCTTCCAGCACCTCGATCCGCTTGTCGATCGCGGCGAGCTGGTGTTTGGAGCGGCGGACCAGCACCTCGTGCCGGTGATCCAGCCAGCACCGCAGCACTTCCGGCAGGGCCATCACGCGTGGCGTGCGGGTCGAGTCCAGCACGTTCATGTTCAGCGGAAAGCGGCTTTCCAGGGCGGTGGCGCGGAACACCGTCTCCATCAACACTTCTGGTTCGGCGCCGCGGGTCTTCGGTTCCAGCACCAGGCGGATCGTATCGCTGCTTTCATCGCGGATATCGCCCAGCAGCGGCAGCTTCTTGTCTTCCATCAGCTGAGCGACCTGCTCGATCAGCTTGGACTTCTGCACCTGGTAGGGAATTTGGGTGACGACGATCTGCCAGGTGCCGTGCTTGCCCTTCTCCACTTCCCACTTCGCGCGGACCCGGAACCCGCCGCGGCCGGTTTCGTAGGCCGCCAGCAGCGCGGCCGGGTCTTCCGCCAGCACACCGCCGGTCGGGAAGTCCGGCCCGGGCATGTGCTTCAGCAGGTCCGCGGTGGTCGCCTGCGGGTGCCGGATCAGGTGGATCGCCGCAGCGCAGATTTCTCCGGCGTTGTGCGGCGGGATGGAGGTCGCCATGCCGACGGCGATGCCGGCCGCGCCGTTCGCCAGCAGATTCGGAAACGCGCCCGGCAGCACGATCGGCTCGGATTCCTCGCCGTCATAGGTCGGGCGGAAATCCACCGCGTCCTCATCGATGCCGGCCAGCATCGCCTGCGCCACCTCGGTCAGGCGCGCCTCGGTGTAGCGCATGGCGGCGGGGTTATCGCCGTCGATGTTGCCGAAATTGCCCTGGCCCTCGACCAGCGGGTAGCGCGCCGCGAACTCCTGCGCCATGCGCACCATCGCGTCGTAGATCGAGGCGTCGCCGTGCGGGTGGTATTTACCCATCACGTCGCCGACGACGCGGGCGCATTTCTTGAAGCCGGAGGTCGGGTCCAGCCGCAACTGGTGCATCGCGTAGATCAGCCGGCGATGCACCGGCTTCAGCCCGTCGCGCACATCCGGCAGCGAGCGCGACATGATGGTGGATAGCGCGTACGCCAGATAGCGCTCCGACAACGCGTCCTTCAGGTGGGTTTCCTGGATGGTGCCGATAAGATCATCCGCCATGGATGGGTCCAACGTCCTTTTCACTCTGTGCGGCCAGGGCCGAGACTCGGTCGTATAGCATCTGCCGCGCCCGGGGCAGAGGACGATGCTGGTTGCCGAACGCATCGCGCGCCAGGAAATGCCCGGTCAGGCGGAGTCCGTCGCGCCATTGCGCCACATCCGGCGGTTCCGTGCCAAGCAGAAACGGCGGCAAAGGCAGCAGGCGGGCCGCCCACTCCCCGGCCGCGCCGCGCGACACCGCCCGGCCGGTCTTCGGGGAAACGTAGGCCAAATCATCGTTTTGCCCGGTTACCGCGCAGGCCGACAGATCGAGTCCGTAGCCCAAATCGGCCAGGACGATCAGCTCCCACTGCACCAGCTCGGTCAGCAGCGACTCGCCCAGGGGCATGCGCGGGATCAGGCCCAGCAATCCGCCGAAGATGCGCGGCTGCGGCACCCGCTCGGGCAGCGCGCCCTCGGCGACGGCGCAGGCCGAGGTCAGCATGGCCAGCGGCAGCGCCTCCTGCATCGCGTTGGCCGCGCCGGGATGGATCATCTCTCCTGTAAAACTGCCGAGCTGATCGGACAGCCGCGCCGTCCACTGCACCTGCACCAGGTTGCCGGCCTGCCAGGTCGCCGCCTTCCCGCGTGAGGCGCCGCCGCGCGCCAGGCCGCGGTGCAGGCCGTGCGCTTCCGTCATCACGGCGGCGACCGCATCGCCTTCGCCGTAAGGACGGGCGTCGAGTACGATCGCGGGGGCGTCCCATTCCATCGTCGTTCACGGCCTCTTGTGATCGTTAAGGAGTAAGAGGTGGCCGCGGTGCCAACATGGACCGACTATCGGCGCCGCAAGCGCCGGGGTGAAACAGGAGACTGACCGATGCCACTGACCCGGGATTTTCGTGAGACGGTGAAGGCCCGCGCCGATAGCGATCCCGCGTTTCGCGCCGGACTGTATCAGGAGGCGGTGCAGGCCATGCTGGATGGCGATCTCGGCACGGCGAAGATTTTGCTCCGTGATGTCATAAACGCGACCATCGGGTTTGCCGGGCTCGCCAGACAGGTAAGCGTGCCGGAAAAGTCGTTGATGCGGATGTGTGGTTCGGCCGGCAACCCTCGGGCCGAGAACCTGATCGCAATTATCAGCGCGCTGCGGGAGGCGTGCCAACTGTCGCTGACGGTGCGAGCGGCACCGTTGCGCCGGCGGACAAATCGGGAGCCGGAGCATGAAGCTGCCTAAGCGCGGCCCGGGCGCGGTGTCCGTCGCGGCGGACTCCGCGCCGTAGGGACGGCTGTCAAGCACGATCGCGGGTGCGTCCGAATCCATCGTCCCGTCTCCTCTCCCGCACGGCCCCGAGCGCCGCCATTGCCCGTTGCCAACGATGAGCCTACCGTGCGGCGACCGAGCGGACCCGAAGCATGAGCCAGATACGCCGGAACGTCATGTTCGACCCCATGCGCATCAGCATGGCGTCCGGAGCCGATACTCTGTTCGGCTCGCCGCTGCGCAACCTGGGCTTCGGCGTGCTGTACATGCTGGTCGTCATGGCGCTCGGGGTCGTCAGCTACATGATGGCCGGATGGTCGTTCGGCGACGCCGTGTACATGGTCGTCATCACCGTCTACACCGTCGGCTACGGCGAAACCGTGCCGATAGACACGGCGCTTCTGCGCACCATCACGATCTGCATCATCGTGCTCGGCTGCACCGGGATGATCTTCCTGACCGGTGCGCTCGTGCAGTTCATCACGCTCAACCAGATCAACCGGGTCTTCGGGATCAAACGCATGAGCACCCAGATCGACCGCTTGCGGGATCACGTCATCATCTGCGGTTTCGGCCGCATCGGCACCATGCTGGCACGCGAACTGCGCGGCGCACGCACCCGGTTCGTCATCATCGAGCATGGCGATCAGGAGGTCGCGCAGGCCCGCGACCTCGGCTACCTCTGCCTGCACGCCGATGCCACCAATGAGGCGGCGCTGCTGGCAGCCGGCATCCGCCACGCCCGGACGCTGGCGACCGTGCTGTCGAGCGACGCGGCAAATGTCTTCATCACCCTCAGCGCCCGCAGCCTGAACCCGAAGCTCGACATCATCGCCCGCGGCGAGCTGCAAAGCACCGAGAGCAAGCTGATCCAGGCGGGCGCCAACAAGGTCGTGCTGCCCGCGCATATCGGCGCCGAACGCATCGCCGAGATGATCCTCTACCGGGAAACCGCGAAGTTCATGCACGAATCCGACCGGATGAAGGACTTTGAAAAGGTGCTGCTCGGCCTCGGCCTCGATATGGACGTGATCGTCGCCGAACCCGGCAGTCCGGCCATCGGCAAGACCATCGAGGAGATGGAGCGGGACGGTGGGGGCGCCTTCTTCATCGTCCAAATCAACCGCCGCGCCGGCCACGTCGTCACCGGGCCGGCTGCATCGACCGTGATCGAAGACGGCGACGGCGTGGTACTTGTCGGCCGCGGCGCGCGGGAGCGGGCCTCAAGCGGGTTGTTCGAGGCGAGCCCCCGCCCGGCCGCCGCGATGCCCGGATCGTAAGGCGACGCCCAGCAAGCGAATCGGGCGGTTGACTTTAGTCCGTCATGGCCCGGCTTGTCCGGGCCACCTATCGCGGCAGTGTGCTGGAATAGGTGGCCCGGACAAGCCGGGCCATGACGGGGAGGGAAGGACGCTCGACTGAATCGGCAATTCTTGGGCGTCACCCAAGCACGGCAGCCGGCAAAAAACCGGCTGCCGATCGGCTTGTCAGTCGTTGGCCGCCCCGTTCGCCGCCAGCACGGCGACAGCGCACGATGCCAACCGCGTCTGGATACTATCCGCCCGGCTCGTCAGGATGATCGGCACTGCCGCCCCGAGCACGATCCCGGCCGCATCCGCGGCACCCGAGTAGATCATCTGCTTGGCCAGCATATTCCCGGCCTCCAGATTCGGGACGATCAGGATGTCCGGACTGCCGGCCACGGCCGACGCAATGCCCTTGGTCAGCGCCGCAACCGCACTGATCGCATTGTCGAACGCCAGCGGCCCGTCGAGCAGCCCGCCCTTGATCTGCCCGCGATCCGCCATCTTGCACAGCGCGGCGGCATCCAGCGTGGAGGGAATCTGCGCCGTTACGGTCTCGACCGCCGACAGCAGCGCCACCTTCGGCACCGCCACGCCCAGCGCGATCGCGAGGTCGATGGCGTTCTGCACGATATCGACCTTGTCCATCAGCGTCGGCGCGATGTTCACCGCACCGTCGGAAACGATCAGCACTTTGCCGGACGAGGCGATCAGCATGACGTAGGCATGGCTGATGCGCCGCTGGGTGCGCAACTGGTTCTCTTTCCGCATCACCTGATGCATCAGTTCGTCGGTGTGCAGGCTGCCCTTCATCAGCGCCTTGACCGTGCCGTCGCGGGCCAGGCCCACGGCAATCTCGGCAGCCGCATGGGAATGCGGCGCGTCGACGATCCGGTAGCCGTTCAGGTTCATGCCCTCGGCCAGAGCCAGCGCTCGGATACGATCCTCGGGTCCGACCAGCACGGGTTCGATGAACCCGGCCGCGGCCGCCTTCAGCGCGCCGTCGAGGCTATCGTGGTCGCACGGATGCACGATCGCCGTGGGCAGCGGCCGCAACGACGAGGCGCGCTGCAACAGCGAGGCCAGCGCCGTGTGACGAACCACCGAGACTTCCGGCAGATCCATCCGCACGCGGCGGATTTTCTCCGCCGGCGCGACGACTTCGGCGCTGCCGGTGATGACGTCCTCGCCAGCCTGGTTGGTGCAGAGGCAGTCGAGAATGACGCGCTTTTTCACCGGATCCTTGGTGCGCACCGTGACCTTGGCGGTCAGGCAGTCGCCCGGCTTGACCGGGCGGCGGAAGCGCAGATCCTGCCCGAGATAGATCGTGCCCGGCCCGGGAAGCACATTGCCCAGCACCGCCGAGAACAGCGAGGCGCCGAGCATGCCGTGCGCCACGATGCCGTGGAACAGCGTGCCTTCGGCATAGACCGGGTCGAGATGCGACGGATTGACGTCGCCTGAGACATTGGCGAACAACTCGATGTCGGACTGGGTGAACGTGCGCTGGATCTGCGCGCTCTCACCGATGGCCATCTCGTCGAACGTGCGGTTCTCGATGATGGCGGTGGCGTCCGTGCCGAAGGCCAGCGGGCCGGTCTCGGCGCGCAGGGCGAATTCCATCGTATCCATAATAAGGTGACCTAAGTAAGCGGTGGCAAAGATGTGGCGGCGGGCGCGGATGCCCGCCACCTTTGGAGATCAGGCGGCATAGACGCGGATTCGAAAGACATGCCGAACATCCGTCCGACCGCGCCAGTCAACGGCGCCGATCGGCATCAGGCGGGGACGCGTGATGAAGCAGAAGGCTGCGGATACGGCAGGTGTCCGGCAGGAATCGCGGCCAATGGCCGATCATTCCTGCTTGCGGCTTCGAGGCACTCGCCAGTCACTGTGTATTGGAGTCATACCGTGATCCTTCGAACGTGCCAGGCTGTTGCTGGCGTAGGGACGAAGGACGTTTCCTGTCTGCTGCGATGCAACATAAGCGCTCGGCAATCCCGGAGCAAATATAATCGTAGATACACGGGCCCCTGGGACGCCGATACGTTCAGAATCGCCAATGGCTTAGATCGAAGAGACCATTATTATCGCATATCATCATTGAATTTCGGTCAGGTCAGTGGAGTCCCTTCCGGCGCCGGCTGGATATCCACCATCAGCTCGTTGCCCAGTTCCTCCAGCCCGGCGCGCACCGCCTTGACCGCATCGGCGTTCGGCACGCGCAGCATCGCCGTCACCCGGAACAAGGTCCCGCCGGTGAACGATCCTTCGGCCACGCCGGTCACGAATTCCTCGATGTTCACCCCGCAATCCCACAGGATCCGGGTGATATCGCGCACGATGCCCGGGCGGTCGTTGCCCACCACCTCCAGCGCCAGCCGCGGCGCGACCGCCGGGGCAGCTTCTTGCTCCAGTGCGTTTTGCACGGAAATCCGCAGCCCCTGTCCCTCCAGCGCCTGCAGATCCGACAGCAGCGAGTCCGGCGCATCCACCAGCACGATGCCGGCGAACTGCCCGGCCAGGCGTCCCATCCGGCTTTCCAGCCAGCTTCCGCCATGCGCCGCCACCGTCTCGGCCAGCGTCCGCACAAGCCCGGGCCGATCGGCGCCGATAACAGTCAGGAGCAGGTGAGCCATGGTTCAGCGGTCCTCCGCGATGCAATGTCCCGACATACCGGCTCCCCGCCGCCGCGGCCAGCTTTGCGAGACGGCGGCGCAGTCCACCTATATGCGGCAACATTGCAAACCGTGCCGCGCCATGCTTCTAACCCGAACCTGGAGGATCCGTCGCCAATGTCCGAGTTCGTCTCCGGCCGTCATTTTCTGCAAACCCCAGGGCCGACAAACCTGCCCGAGCGCGTGCTGCGGGCAATGGACCGCAACGCCATCAACCACCGCGGCCCGGAATTCGGCGCGCTGGGGCGGGAGGTGATCGCCAGGCTGCGCCACGTCTTGCAGACCGCCGCCATCATCGGCATCTTCCCCGCCTCCGGCACCGGCGCCTGGGAGTCGGCCCTGGTCAACACGCTGGCCCCGGGCGACCGCATTCTGATCAGCCGCACCGGGCAATTTTCCCACCTATGGGAGCAGATGGCGCGGCGCCTCGGCCTGGATGTCGCGACGCTTGAGACGGACTGGCGCCGCGGCGCCGATGCCGGCGCGATCCACTCCGCGCTGGCCGAGGACCGCGAGCATCGCATCAAGGCGGTCTGCGCCGTCCACAGCGAGACATCGACCAGCTGCATGACCGATATCCCGGCGGTGCGGTCGGCAATCGACCGCGCCGCGCATCCCGCCTTGCTGTTCGTCGATGCGATCTCCTCGCTGGGCTGCGCCGACTACCGGCATGACGAGTGGGGGGTCGATGTCACGATCGCCGGCACCCAGAAGGGGCTGATGGCGCCGCCCGGCCTGTCCTTCACCGCCATCGGCGACAAGGCTCTGGCCGCCGCGCGCGCCGGCGGTTCAGCCCGCAGCTACTGGGACTGGGCGCCGCTGGTGGCCGCCAACCAGACCGGCTTCTTCCCCTACACGCCGGCCATCAACCTGCTGTTCGCGCTGAACGAGGCGCTGGCGATGCTGGCCGAGGAGGGGCTGCCCGCCGTTTTTGCCCGCCACGCCCGCTATGCGCAGGCGACCCGGCTCGCCGCCGCCGCCTGGGGGCTGGAGCTGCAATGTGCTGACCCCGCCGCCTACGCGCCGGGCGTGACCGCGATCCGCACGCCGGACGGCCACAGCGCGGACAAGCTGCGCAACGTGATCCTGGAGCGGTTCAACATGAGCCTCGGCAACGGCCTCGGGCGGCTGGAGGATCGGATATTCCGCATCGGCCACATGGGGGATCTCGGGGTGCTGACCTTCACCGGCACGCTGACCGGCGTGGAGATGGGACTGCGCGCGGCGGGAATTCCGCATCAGGAAGGCGGCGTCCAGGCGGCGATGAATTTTCTCGCGGCCGGGGGTGCCGCTGCGTGACGGACGGAGGCCCCCATAGCGCTCAAGACAGTAGCTTTGCCGGAGCAACGGCTTCTGCCCCTCCGTCACGGCTGGCCGTGTCGCATGGCTATCAGGATAAGGCTCGCGAAGAGCGCGGCATTCCCTTCCTTCGTCATGGTCCGGCTGGTCCGGGCCACCCGTTCCAGCACCCTGCCGGGATAGGTGGCCCGGAGAAGCCGGGCCATGACGATGAGCGCGCGCCCGGCTCCATCCGCTGATGCGCTCCTCCCCGCTCGGGATTTTTCTCGTCTTCCTCAAGCTCGGTTGCACCAGCTTCGGCGGACCCATCGCGCATCTCGGCTATTTCCGCGCCGAGCTGGTCGCCAGGCGGCAATGGCTGACCGAGGCGACCTTCGCCGACATACTTGCGTTGTGCCAGTTCATGCCCGGGCCCGCATCATCGCAGACCGGCATGGCCATCGGCCTGCTGCGCGGCGGCCCGCTCGGGATGGTGGCGGCATGGCTGGGCTTCACCCTGCCTTCCGCCCTGCTCATGACCGGCTTCGCCTATTGGATCGGCACGCTCGGCGACCTGTCCGATGCCGGCTGGCTGCACGGGCTGAAACTGGTCGCGGTCGCGGTCGTCGCCCAGGCGGTCTGGGGCATGGCGCGGACGCTGGCCCCCGATCCCGCCCGGGCCACCGTCGCCGTCGCCGCCTGCCTGCTCTGCCTCGCCATGCCATCCTCCGCCGGACAGATCGGCGCAATCATCCTCGGAGCGGTCGTCGGTGCGGCGGTGCTGCCGAGGGTGTCTGTGCCGTGCGTGGAAACCGAAGCCCTGCACATCCGCGTGCCGCGCGCGGTGGCGGCATCGCTGCTGGCGCTGTTCGTCCTGCTGCTGTTCGGACTGCCGTGGCTGGCCGCGCTGTCAGGCAACCACGCCGCGGATCTGGCCGATACGTTCTACCGCGCCGGCGCGCTGGTGTTCGGTGGCGGTCACGTCGTGCTGCCGCTGCTTCAGGCGTCGGTGGTGCCGCCGGGCTGGGTGGACCCGGACACATTTCTGGCGGGATACGGAGCGGCGCAGGCGATACCGGGACCGCTGTTCACCTTCGCCGCCTTCCTCGGCGCCGTCGAGGATCCCGGTCCTAACGGCTGGCTCGGCGCATTGATCGCGACTGTTTCGATCTTCGCCTCGTCGTTCCTGCTCGTCGGCGGGCTGCTGCCGTTCTGGGACGGATTGCGCCACCGGCCGAACGTGCGGGCGGCGTTGCGCGGGGTGAATGCGGCCGTCGTCGGCGTGCTGCTGGCGGCGCTGTTCACGCCGATATGGACCGGGACCGTGCATACGGCGGCGGATTTCGGCCTTGGGCTGGTGGCTTTCCTGCTGCTGGTGCTGTGGAAATTGCCGCCCTGGTGCGTGGTGGTGTTCGGCGCCTTCGCGGGCTGGGATATGGCGGCGATGGGCATCTTCGGATAGGTTCGCGGATCACTCCGGCTTCGCCGTCAGGCGGCGGAGTCGGCACGAAACATAAACGAAAGGATGCCGCGTCCGATGATCGCTCTCGCCATCCTTCTGCCCTGGCTGTCGCTGATGATCGGGGGGCACTTCTTTCGCGCCATCCTGTGCCTGGCCCTGCAGATCACGGTCGTCGGTTGGATTCCCGCCGCGGTCTGGGCTGTCTTCGTGGTCAACGCCGATCGGCGGGACCAGCAGTATCGCCAGATGCTGCGGATCCTGCACGGGCGCGGCTAGCCGCCGCCGCCTTCCATGCCGGTCTCCCCGGGACCGTTGCCGGTATTGTCATAGGGACCGGAATGATAGGTCGTATGCGGCACCCCCCGCGTGAAGGCGTTCGCCGCCGGGGCGATGGCCGCCGTCAGGCTCAGCGCCGCGATTGCCGCAAGCAAGAAGCTCTTCATCGGATGTCTCCTGAGATGAGTCGGGCGGGATGTCCGGCTTCCGTTCATTCGAGGTTGGTATCCGCCGTGCCGGAAATAATCCGCGGGCGGGGCATGGGATTTATGCGCGGCATCGCGTAATAGGATTTCCCCGGGGGGTGCCGGGATTCGCCTTTTCACGTGAGAGTGCACGTCATCGGGCAGTTCGCAGCTGTGCGCTTTATGGTTGCTGCTGCTGTAGTCGCACGGTCCGTCACTCATGGAGCAGTCCCATGAACCCATCACGCCTGTTAGCCGCCGTTGTCGTCACGATCTGTCTCGGTTCTCCGGCCTCGGATGCTTTCGCGCAGGGCCTCAGCACGGCAACCCGGACGATCGATGTCATGAACACGTTGTGGGGCAAGCACGCCGGCATGCGCGCCAACCACGCCAAGGGCGTCGTCGTGGAGGGCAGCTTTTCGGCCACCCCGGCCGCGGCTGCGTTGAGCAAGGCGACGATCTTCTCGGGCCAGCCTATCCAGGTGACGGTGCGGTTTTCCGATTCGACCGGTCTGCCGGCCTTGCCGGACGGCTCGCCGGACGCGAATCCGCATGGCATGTCGATCAAATTTTACGACGTCAATGGCGATGTGGACGTGGTGACGAACTCTCTCGCCTTCTTCCCGGTCGCCACCGGCGAGGAGTTCCTCGCCTTGTTGCAGGCCTTTGCGGAAAGCGGGCCGGATGCGCCGAAGCCGACCAAGGCGGATGAGTTTCTGGCTGCGCATCCGAGTGTGGGGAAGGCATTTGGCTCGGTCGCCACGCCGGTCAGTTTCGCAAGTGAGACCTATAATGGCGTGGACGCTTTCGTATTCGTCAACGCCGAGGGCAAGCGGCAGGCGTTCCGCCTGCAGGTTGTTCCGGTTCGCGGGACGCAACACCTCACGCCTGAGGAGGCCGCGAAGCAGCCGGCGGATTTCCTGGTCGATGAACTGCCGAAGCGCCTGGCGACGGAGGCAGTGGCATTCCATTTGGTCGCGCAATTGGCGAATCCCGAGGACCAGACTCGCGATCCGACGAAGCCGTGGCCGGCGGACCGCAAACGCGTGGAGCTGGGCACAATGGTCCTGACCCGGGCGGCGGCCGATAATGTCAAGGCGCAGCGGGAGCTGCATTTCCTGCCGAACCGGCTGCCGCCGGGCATCGAGGTTTCAGACGATCCGCTGATCGACGCGCGTGTCCGCGCCTACGTGATTTCGTTCGGGCGCCGGGCGCATTAGAAACAGCGGGTCTGCGGGTCGTTAGGCGAGGCCCAAGAATAAGCGAATCGGGCGGCTGACTTTGGCCCGTCATGGCCCGGCTCGTCCGGGCCACCTATCGCGGCAGGCTGCTGGTATAGGTGGCCCGGACAAGCCTGGCTTGTCCGGGCCATGACGAGGAGGGAAGGGCGCCCGACTGAAGCGGCAATTCCCCGGCGTCGCCTTAGCTTTGCGTCATGGCCGACTAATTTCGGCCACGACGCTGGAACGTCAACGGTGTTCCTGCTTCTCGAACACCATGGTGTCGCCGCCGGACGTGAGCTTCAGCACCTTGCCGTCCTCGGCGAGATCGTAGCGGTCGGTTTCCGTCTCAACCTTGCCGCTTTTGCTGCTGTAGTGCTTCGGGACGAAGACCAGGGTGCCCGCGCCATTGCTGGCATGCTCCTGCCGGTACGTCCCGCGCATCTCCCGGACCACCGTATTCTCCTGTAGCGTCCGGCTGCTCCACGCGCCATTCGGCGCTACCTGCATGTCAATGCTCACCCCGCTGTCGAGATTGGCGTGCCAATTGCCGGCAACGCTGGCATCGGCCAGTGCGGCCGTGCTCACTCCGAGCGTGAACAAAGCGGCCAAAACAGGTGTGCGCACGGCGTTCTCCCGATCTGAAGATGCCCCTGGCACGGCACCCGGGGCAGAACAATCATGCACCAACGCCGGCCGGACTCCCCGGTTGCCGCCCGGAGCAGCCGGTAAACCGGATGGTGAAGCGGCCGGACATGGATCGGAACCATGCCTGCGGCGTTGAACTCCCCGGACAACGGAGGTTCGATCGGATGAAGCGTCGCATTCCACTTGTCGTGCTGACCCTCGCGGGCTTCGGTCTCGGCGGCAACGCCCCGGCGCTTGCCGTCGGCTGCCTCAGCGGCGGTCTCGCCGGGGCTGTCGCCGGCCATATGGCGCATCACGGCGTGCTCGGCGCCATCGGCGGCTGCGTCGCCGGGCACGCCTATAACAAGCACGAGAAGAACCAGGCGGCCCAGAAACAAGTCGACGAGGCGAACCGGCCCGACACCCCGCACGAAGGCTCCCCCTAGGCTCCAGACTCAATCAGTCCACCAAATAATGACGGCCACCAAAGCCACCGAGGAAGCAAAATTGCGGGCGAGTTTGTCGTAGCGAGTGGCGACGCGGCGATAGTCTTTCATCCGACACCACACCCGCTCGATAAGATTGCGGGTCTTGTAGGTCTGGCGGTTGATATACCATTGGTGCTTGTGCGTCGGATTGGTCGGGATGACGGTGGCGGTCCCACGGAAAGCGAGGTCCACCCGAAGCTTCTTGGCGTCATAGCCCATGTCGCCGATCAGGCATCCGTTGGACGGCAGTTGCGCCGCCAG
>NZ_CAIWTY010000096.1 GCF_903915725.1 uncultured Rhodopila sp. | reverse complement strand
GCGTCAGTGCCTGGCGCCGATGCTGTTCGACGACACCGATAAGGACGCGGCGGAGGCGCTGCGCAGCAGTGTGGTGGCGCAGGCGCAGCGGTCGAAGGCGGCGGTGAAGAAGCAGACCGCTGGTGTGACTCCGGACGGGCTGCCGGTGCACAGCTTCCGCACGCTACTGGCCGATCTGGCGACGCTGGCGCGCAATACGATCGTCACCGCGATCAACCCGCTCTATCCGCTGACCGTGGTGACACGGCCGACGCCGGTGCAGCAAAAGGCGTTCGATCTGCTGGGCGTCGCGGTGTAGCCAGTAGCAAGCGGCTGAAGCGGCGTTTTGTGCAACGACGCCAATGGGTTATGTAAAACTAAAGAAGGAAGCTCGGGTTAAAGCGCCGCCTGGCCGAACCCTTCGACCAGTGCCCTGATGCGTTCCGGGTCGCCCTGCTCCATGACCCGCCTGGCGAAGCGGGTGCAGCCGGCGATATCCACTGACCGGATCACCTGCTTGACCTTGGGCACGGCCGACGCGTTCATGCTCAGCGAGCGCACCCCCAGCCCGAGCAACAGCGGTGTCAGCTTCGGCGCGGCGGCCAATTCGCCGCAAATCGACACAGGCATGCGCATGCGCAACGCCGCCTCGGTGGCGAATTGCACCAGACGCAGCACCGCGGGGTGCATCGGGTCGTAGAGGTCCGCGACATCGCTCTCCGAGCGGTCTACCGCCAGCGTGTAGGCGGTAAGGTCGTTGGTGCCGATAGAGAAGAAATCCGCCTCCAGCGCCAGCGCGTCGGCCGACAGGGCGGCGCCGGGGGTTTCGATCATGATCCCCAGCGGCGGCAGTTTTTCCGGCAGGCGCTCGCCCTTGCGCCGCAGGCGACGGCCGACCCGTTCGTAGATCTCGCGCGCGGCGCGGACCTCGCCCACCGTGGTGACCATCGGCAGCAGCACGCGCACCGTCCCGATGCCGGATACTCGCAGGATCGCGGCGAACTGAGTCTCCAGCAGTTCCGGGCGGCGCAGCAACAGCCTGATCCCGCGCAGGCCAAGCGCCGGGTTGGTGTCGGCCACCTCGGGCACGACACCGGCCAGGGTCAGCGCCTCGATCTCCTTCTCGCCACCCCAGTCGAGGACGCGGATGGTGACCGGATCGCCGTGCATCGCCTCGACAATGGTCCGGTAGCTCTCGGCCTGGGTGTCCTCGTCAGGAATGGTCTCACGGTTCATGAACATGAACTCGGTGCGCAGCAGACCAATCCCGATCGCACCGGACTGCACGATCAGCGGCAGCTCCACCGGCAGTTCGAGGTTGGCCTGGATCTCCACCGAGTGGCCGTCGCGGGTTACCGCCGGTAGCCGCCGCAGGCGGGAAAAGCGTTGCCGCTCGCGGGCAAATGCCGTCACCGCGCGACGGGCGGCGGCCAGGGCTGGAGGCTCCGGGTTCAGGATGACGGTGCCGGCGATGCCATCCACCACGGCGATATCGCCCGGCTTCATCACCTGCGCCAGGCCGGCGACCCCCAGGACCGAGGGCAGGCCCAAAGCCCGCAGCATCACCGCGGTATGGCCGTCGGCGCCACCTTCCTCGGTGACCACGCCGGCAAGGCGGGACGGATCGAGTAGCGCCGCATCCGCCGGGCGCAGCGACTCGCTGACCAGGATCGCCCCTTCCGGCAGGCCGGCGAAACTGCGGAACGGCGCCCTCGTCAGGTTGCGCACCAGGCGCCGCGCGATTTCCTGGATCTCATCGCCACGGCGGCGCAGACCGGCATGATCCTCGGACGACATGCCCGGTTCGGCCTGCGCCATGATCGCCGCGGCAATCTCGTCGGCCTCGGAGATCACCGCGCTTTCCGCAGACAACAGCGTCTCCTCGATCCGTCGCCGGACGCCGCGGATCAGGCGGGAGGGTCCGATCATACGGATGTAGGCATCGATGAGGGGGCCGATTTCGGATTGGGATTCTTCGGGCAGAACCGCCAGCCGCGCCCGCAGCTTCACCAGTTGCTTGTGGGACTGAACAATCGCAGCATCCAGCCGCGCACCCTCGGCGGCGATGTCAGCGGCCTGGATCTTGTGGCGGGTAATGACGGGATCGGGTTCATGCGCCCCAAACAGCGGGCCGATGGCAATCCCGGGGGAAACCGGGATGCCGGCGAAGCGGCGCTCGGGATGTTCAGGCTGCGGTCGCGATGCGGGGGCAGCGAAGTTGGCGCGGGCCAGTCGCTTGTGTTGGGGCGGCGGCGGATCAATCCTGTTCATCGAAGCCGGCCTCGACCAGGGCTGCCAGGGCGTCCATCGCTTCCTTGGCATCCCAGCCTTCGGCACGCAACTCGATTTCCGAGCCATTGCCGGCGCCGAGCATCATCAGGCCCATGATCGACCGGGCGGACACGGCCTGACCGTCGCGGATCACATCCACCGATGCGCCGAAACGCTCTGCCATGGTGACGAAGCGAGCGGCCGCCCGGGCGTGCAGGCCGCGTTTATTACAGATCGTCACGATCCGCGTGAGGACTGGTTCGCCAGACGGCACCGGTTCATAGGAACCGTCGCTCATCCACAGGTTCCGTTGGACCCGTTCACTTTGCAGCCGTGCAGGACATGCGACGCAGCGGCAATGTATTTCCGGCCGGCATCCTCCGCACAGCTCACGGCATCGGCCAAGGGCTGTTTCGAGCGGACCTTCGCCAGCTTGACCAGCATAGGCAGATTGACACCGGCGATGACCTCCACGCCCTTCCGCTCCATCATGGAGATGGCGAGGTTGCATGGTGTGCCGCCAAACATATCGGTTAGCAACACGACGCCGTCACCGGTGTCGCAGCGGCCGATACACGCCTCTATCTCGGCGCGGCGATTGTCCATGTCGTCCTCCGGTCCGATACAGACCGTATCGACATTGCGCTGGAGTCCGACCACGTGCTCCATCGCAGAGCGCAATTCGTCCGCCAAGTGGCCATGCGTAACCAGAACCATACCGATCATGTTTGATCCGAGGCGCCCCAATAAGCTGCAAGAGCCGTTCGTAAGTGTGTGTCCTGTCTGACCATCGTATTGCCGCAGGCCTCCTACGCCTGAACCGACAAGGCTCGCGCAGCCTTGTCTATGTCTGAATCCTCCCGGCGCGCAACCGGGCGGTCCATCAGGAACGCGTCCTGGGCGCCGTCGCGAGCAAGTTCCCGATGCGTTACGTACACTCTCCAGGGCGATTTCACTGTGCCGTCCAATTGGTTGGCCACCGTCCGCATGGTGAGATGATTCGCCAGTTTTTCAATCAGATGAACTGACCTGTGGCGGCCTCCCGTACACCCGATCGTGATCGTAGCGTACTTTTTACCCTCTTGCACGAACCTTGGCAGAACTAAGTCAACGAGTTCCCGCAGCTGTGAAAAAAATTTAATAAAGTCCGGGTCCTGCTCGACGTAAGCCCCTACGTCCGGATCCAAACCGGTCCGTGGCCTCAATATGGGATCGTAATGCGGGTTCCGAAGGAAGCGCGCATCGAATACCAGATCCGCTTCCCGCGGCAGGCCCTTCGGGTAGGCGAAGGACATCAGGGACACGATCATCCTCGCCTGATCTTCGTCTGAACCGGCACCGAATTGCCGCTCGATCAGCCGCCTCAGATGCGCAATCGGCAAATCCGTCGTATCCACCACCAGATCGGCTTCGGTCCTTAGTAACTCCGTCAGCGCCCGTTCGGCCAAGATGCCGTCGGTTACGCGTCCCTGCGGTGCCAGGGGATGCCGCCGCCGGGATTCTGTGTAGCGGCGCAGCAGGGTGCCGTCGTCCGCCCAGGCAAAGACCAACTGAACCCGCAATCCGGGGTTCCGCCGCAGCCGCTCGATGACATCCAGCACGGCCGTTGCGTCGAAACCGCGGGTGCGGGCATCGACACCGACAGCGAGCTTGCGATCACCGTCGGCAACCATCTCCTCGAGCATCAGAAGCGGCGGGTTGTCGACGGTTTCGTAGCCGACATCCTCCATGGCGTTGAGGATGGAGGCCTTGCCACCGCCAGACAGACCGGTGACGAGCACGATGGGTTTGCGGCCTTGAGCGGTCATGCCGCAAATGCGCCGGCGATTTGACGGACGTGGCCGGTCGCGCAGTCCAGTGCCAGGGCGACCCGTTCAGGTGCGGATGTCGCAGCGGGATCGATGCAGACAACCGGCAGACCCAGGTCCGGGTGCTGTCGCGGCATCGGCATACGCTCGGACGGTGTAGCCAGATCGACAATCAATGCGAGTCGCACCCCGGAACGATAAGGCAGTTGCACAACGCCAAGCCCACGGACCTCCAGCAGGCCCGCCAAGGCAGCCGGACAGGAAGCGAAGCCATCGCTAATATCCACCTGATCATCGGCCACCAGTTCAAAGCCGCAGGCGAGAAGGCGGAGAACAAGGTCCGATTTGCCCGAACCCGGAGGTCCGACCAACAGAACCGCATCCTCATGCTTTGACACGCAACTTCCATGCAGACGCCGACGGCTGTGCATGGAGTGGCATTTTGATCGCAACGCAGGGCAAAAGGAAGCGGCTTGTCGCGGCCCACAACAATTGTCAGCGTGCCGATCATGATTGAGCGGCGCGCCGTGACCGAAGCTGCATCCCGAATATATAAGTAGATTCGCCATACACAGTTTCTACGTGTAGCCGGTGATGAATTTTCTACCACCGTGCCCGTCGCTCTGAAGCTGGTGCTCTTTGCAGCATGCGGGCAGTTTCAAGCCCCGCGGCGTGCTTAGTCGTCTGTTAGCGATGCCGGTACGGCCGCAGCACATCATTGCTGCGTCCGGCGGCAATCACGGGGCGGCGGTTGCGTATGCCGCGCAAGTGCTTGGCATCAAAGCTAAAATATTTGTTCCGGTGGCGGCGCCGGCAGCCAAGATCGCGCGGATTGCCGGGTATGGTGCTCGGGTCGTGAAGGGCGGTGAAACCTATGCCAAGGCGCTGGCGGCATCGCGTCTGCGTTAGTCGGAGACCGGCGCGCTGGAAGTGCATGCATACGATCACGCCGATGTGCTGGCGGGCCAGGGGACCGTTGGCCGGGAGTTCGAACAGGATGCTCCGGACCTGACGCACGTTCTGGCTGCGATCGGCGGCGGCGGACTTATCGGCGGCATCGCCGCTTGGTACGCGGGCAGCGCCTCGGTGATCAGCGTCGAGCCGGAGGGATGCCCCGCGTCGCACGACGAACTTGCCGCCGGGAAACCGGTGAACGCTCGTGTTGGCGGCGTGGCATCCGACAGCCTGGGTGCTCGGCAAGTCGGGTCGGAGATGTTCCCGTTGGCGCAGCGCTTCGTCAGCGCGGCGGTGCTGGTGCCTGAGGTGGCGATCCTGGCGGCGCAGCGGCTGCTGTGGGATCGGTTCCGCCTGGTCGTTGAACCGGGCGGGGCAACAGCGGCTGCCGCCTTGCTATCCGGCCGCTTCCAACCTCCGGCGGGTGCCCGAGTTGGGGTCGTCGTCTGCGGGGCAAACGCCGATCCGGGAAACGCTGCGGCCGGCTAGTACAGCGATTCTGAATTTGCGATAGGAATCGGGCCGCCCGCATGCCGGTCCCGAATTGCGACCGCCGGGTCGGTGGAATAGAACCGTCGATGACGATACCGGAGAGCGGGCGGTGGCGAGAGGTGGTTGGGTCTACGTCGGAGGGCGAGCCGGGAACAAGCCCTCCACGTTC
>NZ_CAIWTY010000095.1 GCF_903915725.1 uncultured Rhodopila sp. | reverse complement strand
GAAACTGATGGCGGGCAGGCAGTTCGTCCGGCGCTGTTGCGTCCGGGACTCAATCCGGCGGTCTCAGATCGTCCGAAAGCGCCGGAACGGCAGGCCAAGGGTCGCACAGCCTGTGGTCCGACCATAATGAGAACTGCTGCTAATGAACCCGGGGTCCCGGTCAAAATCCGTCTGTTGCCGGATCATGCTGCCCGGATTGGTGTACGCGGCATGCACATAAATGTGTCTCAACCCGGCACTGTCCAAAGACGCCGATCTGCTGTGGACTGCGATGGAATGGGCTGGCCGCCGGACTCCTGTTGCAGGAGTCCGAACGACGTTTGGAGGAGACGGAGCCATGCCGAGTGTTTTGCAGGCGCCGCAGCGCCCCGGATTGCCAGCCGACCTTGTCGCGGCTCGCGCGGGCTCGACCGGATTCTGCCGGTAAATCAACCATAAATCAAAAGAGGGGAGACTTCATGAATATGATTCCACGCCGCAAGTCTGGTCGGATCTAAAAAGTGGCAGTTTATCGATAATACAGGAGACCAAGATGGCAGGCCCGACGGATCATGAACCACACGGCAAGCACCAATCAAAGAAAGCCGCTGCCAGCGGCTGGATCGGATCGGCGCTGGAATACTACGACTTCTTTATCTATGCGTCCGCGGCGGCGCTGGTCTTCCCACAGATATTCTTTCCGTCGGGCAACCCCACCGTTGCGATTGTTGCCTCTCTCGCGACTTACGGCGTCGGCTACGTGGCCCGTCCCATCGGCGCGTTCTTCCTCGGGCACTGGGGCGATACGCATGGCCGTAAGACCGTGCTGCTGGTCTGCATGTTCCTGATGGGTTTCTCGACCATGGCTGTCGCGTTCCTGCCGACATATCAGCAGGTTGGGATGCTTGCCCCGACATTGCTGGTGGTTCTGCGCCTGATCCAGGGGTTCGCGGTGGCCGGCGAAATTTCCGGCGCCAGCTCGATGATTCTGGAGCATGCCCCGTTCGGCCGGCGCGGCTATTACGCCAGCTTTTCGTTGCAGGGCGTGCAAGCCGGGCAGATCCTGGCGGCGGCGGTGTTTCTGCCGTTGGCGCGGTTCATGCCGGCGGAGATGTTCAATACCTGGGGTTGGCGCGTACCGTTCCTGCTGAGCTTTTTCGTTATCGTCGCAGGCTACATCATTCGCCGCGAGGTAGACGAAACGCCTGCCTTCGCCGAAGAGGGACAGCACCACGCGGTTCCCCGCGCCCCGATCGTCCAGGCCTTCAAGTATAGCTGGCCGGACATGCTGCGGGTCGTCTGCATGGCGCTGATGAATGTCATTCCGGTGGTGGCCACGATCTTCGGTGGCGCCTACGCCGTGCAGGCGGCTTATGGAATCGGCTTCCACAAAGACGTTTACCTGTGGATTCCGGTGCTCGGCAATATCGTTGCGGTCTTCGTGATCCCCTACGTCGGCAACCTGTCCGACAGGATCGGCCGCCGGCCGCCGATCATCGTCGGTGCGCTGGCGTCGGGACTGCTGTCGTTCGCGTATCTTTACGCCATCAGCATCGCGAATGTGCCGCTGGCGATCATCATGTCGTTGCTGATGTGGGGCGTCGTCTACCAGGGCTACAACGCCGTTTTCCCCAGCTACTATCCGGAGCTGTTTCCGACTCGGACGCGGGTCACGGCGATGGCGATCGCCCAGAACACGGGAACGACCATCACCGCGCTGCTGCCGGCGCTGTTCGCCTTGGTCGCGCCACCCGGCTCGGCCAACATTCCGATGACGGTTGGTGCGATAGCGTTCGGTGTCACCGCAATCTCCGCCGTGGCAGCCTGGAGTGCCCGGGAAACTTACAGGACGCATCTGAACGACCTGGGGGACATCAACGCGATGCCTGTCGACAAGCTGGAATATGACCGGATGCGCGGTGATTCCTTTGCCGATGCCCGATCGGCGGGAGTATCCGCATGAGCCGGCTGGTTTATGTCCTGAACGGACCGAACCTGAACCTTCTGGGCAAGCGGCAGCCGCATATCTACGGGCACGAAACGCTGGACGACGTGGAACGCGAGTGCCGTGCGGTTGCCGCTGAGCTGAGGCTGGAACTGCGGTTTCATCAAAGCAATCGGGAATACGAGATCATCGACTGGATTCACGAAGCCCGAGAGTCAGCGGGCGGGATCGTGATCAACCCGGCGGCGTTCACGCACTACTCGGTGGCGATACTGGATGCGCTGAACACATTCGATTCGCCGGTGATCGAAATCCATATTTCGCAGGTACACAAGCGTGAGGAGTTCCGGCACCATTCGTTCGTTTCAGCTCGGGCTGACGGAGTGATTGCCGGGTTTGGCACGCAGGGCTACTTGCTTGCCTTGCGCCGGATCGCCCGGTTGATCGACGAAAAGGCGAAATAGCATGGCGGCGGGGCCGGCCAGGCTGGCGGTTGTCGGTGCGGGATCGATTGGCAGACGCCATATCGGCCACGTGCTGGCCGAGCCTTGCTCCGAATTACTGGCGATCGTCGATCCTTCGGCGGATGCCGAGATGTTGGCCGCGCAGAAGCAAACGGCATGGTACCCCGATACGGCAACGATGATGCGGCACGAACGGCCGGATGGCATCATCATCGCTACGCCCAACCAGATGCACGTTTTGAATGGCCTGGAGAGCGTGGCGGAGGGTGTGCCGTGCCTGATTGAGAAGCCCCTCGCCGATGATGTTGCAGAAGCCACGAGGCTGGTACTGGCGGCGGAAGCGGCCGGGGTCCCGTTGCTGGTTGGGCACCATCGCCGCCATAATCCTTTGATCCAGGCAGCGAAAAAGGCGATCGACGCGGGGCGGCTTGGGCATGTCGTGGCGGTGCACGGGATCTGCTGGTTCTATAAGCCGGATGATTACTTTGACATTCCATGGCGGCGGCAGAAGGGCGCCGGTCCGGTTTTCCTCAACCTGATCCACGATGTGGACCTGCTGCGTTACCTGTGCGGCGACGTTGCCTCGGTGCAGGCGCTGGAGAGCGGGGCGATTCGTGGCCATGAGGTGGAAGATACCGCCGTGATCCTTCTGCGGTTCCGCAACGGCATCCTGGGCAGCGTGACGGTTTCGGACACCATCGTTGCCCCTTGGAGCTGGGAGCTGACCACGGGGGAAAACCCGGCTTATCCGCACACGCCGGAGACTTGTTATTCAATCGGCGGCACGCTGGGATCATTGACTATTCCTTACCTCGACCGGTGGCACAACAAGGCTGCGCCAGGCTGGATGGAGCCGATCGAGCGCGAGCGTCTGGCGGTTGAGGCGGATGATCCGCTTGCGCTACAGGTGCGGAACCTGTGCGACGTGATTCGCCGGGTTGCGCAACCGGTTGTTTCCGGACGGGAAGGTCTGGAGACGTTGAAGGTGATTGCAGCGGTCAAGCAGGCTGCTGCGACAGGGGAGACTGTTGATGTCGTTTAGGCGGCTTAGGAAATGTATCGCGACGGTGGCGCTGAGTGGCACCTTGCCGGACAAGCTGGAGGCTGCCGCGACGATTGGCTTCGACGGCGTCGAGATCATGGAATCGGATCTGCTGTCGTTCGACGGTTCACCCGCGGATGTGCGCCGCATTTGCGAGGGGCTGGGGCTGGCGACTTATTTGTATCAGCCGTTCCGCGATTTCGAGGCGATGCCGGAGCCCCAGCGAAGCCGTAACATGGACCGGGCGGAACGAAAATTCGATGTCATGCAGGCGCTCGGGACGGACCTGACGCTGGTGTGCAGCAACACCCAGGCCGCAACGATCGACGATGACTCCCGGGCGGCGGCCGATCTGCGGGAGATGGCGGAACGCGCGGCGCGGCGCGGACTGCGCATCGGCTATGAAGGTTTGTCCTGGGCCCGCCATGTTCGGCTGTGGGGTCATGCATGGCGGATCGTGCAGATGGCGGATCATCCGGCTTTGGGGTTGATCGTTGATTCGTTCCATACGTTGAGTCTGGGGGATGATCCGTCGGGGATTGCCCAAGTGCCGGGCGAGAAGCTGTTCTTCGTGCAGATGGCGGATGCGCCGAAGCTGTCGATGGATGTATTGAGCTGGAGCCGTCATTTCCGCAATTTTCCGGGTCAGGGCGATCTGGACGTGACGGGGTTCATGCGGGCCGTGCTGGCTTCGGGCTATAGCGGACCGCTTTCGTTGGAGGTATTTAACGACGATTTTCGTTCCGCGCCGGCGCGGCTTGTGGCGCGTGACGGCCTGCGGTCTTTGATCCTGAACGAGGCGGAGGCTTCGGATGGCGCCGGCCTGCCGGCCGCGCCGGTGCTGGACGGATATGAGTTCCTGGAGTTCGCGGTTGATGAATCCACTGGCCGGGAACTGGCGAATTTGCTGGAGACGCTGGGTTTCCGGCATGCGGGGCGCCACCGGTCGAAGGCAGTGGATTTATATCGGCAGGGCAGCGTTAATCTTGTGCTGAATGCCGAACAGGACAGTGCGGCGGCGGAGCACTTTCAATTACACGGCCCGTCCATTTGCGCGATGGCGATCCGGGTGGACGATGCGGCTCGGGCTCTGGAACGAGCGAGTGAGTTGCTGTGTCCTGAATGGCAGGAGCGGACTGGCGCGGGAGAGCGGCAGATCCCGGCGGTGCGGGCGCCCGACGGAACGTTGATTTACCTTATCGAGCCGGAGGCTGCGGGTCGCAGCTTCTGGGAAGATGATTTCGAGTTGCTGCCGGGTGTTGGCGAGCCCGCAGGCCTGGATGCGATCGACCATGTCGTGCTGGCGTTGCCGGCGGGACGCATGGCGACCTACGTGCTGTTCTGGCGCGGCGTTTTCGGTCTGGAGCCGCAATCGCAGCTTGATACGCCGGACCCGTATGGGTTGGTGCAGAGCCGCGCGCTGATCAGTCCGAACGGCAAGGTCCGGTTGGTGCTGAATGCGTCTGAAAGCCGCGCGACGTCCACGGGCCGGTTCGTTTCGGCATATGCGGGGGCGGGCGTGCATCATGTCGCGTTTTCGTCGTCCGACATCGAGCGTACGGCGAAAAAATATGAGGTGCGGCGGGCATCTTTGCTGACAATGCCGATCAATTATTACGACGATCTGTCGGCGCGATGGGGATTGGATGATGCGGCGTTGAGCGCGCTGCAACTGCAGGGGCTGCTATACGACCGCGACGACGCGGGGGAGTTCTGGCACCTGTATACTGACGCCTTCCATGATCGTTTCTTCTTTGAGGCTTTGCAGCGGCGCGCCGGTTATGCCGGTTTTGGCGCCGCCAATGCCCCGGTGCGGGCTGCCGCTCAGGCTCGCCAGTATTCTATTGCAACCAGTCTGCTATAACCCTGCGGGAGACACCTTCATGACGGTGCCACAAGCCGAGTTTATCCAGCGCGATCGAGGCCAGCAGCCACCGGCACTAAGCCCCGGCTACAAGACCAGCATCCTGCGTTCCCCCCGGCTTGCGTTGTGGTCGTTGCAGAATTCGTTGTCGGAATTTACCGGGCCGGTGTTTGGGCGCGAGGAGCTGGGGCCGCTGGATCATGATCTTCTGTTGAACTACGCCAAGACCGGCGAACCCATCGGCGAGCGCACGATCGTGCATGGGCGGGTGATGGATGAGAATGGGCGGGGTGTTGCGAACACGCTGGTGGAGGTGTGGCAGGCCAATGCCGGTGGCCGATATCGGCACAAGAACGATACCTATCTCGCACCGATCGATCCGAATTTCGGGGGCTGCGGCCGGGTGATAACCGATGAAACTGGTGCTTATGCGTTCCGCACGGTCAAGCCCGGGGCCTATCCGTTCCGCAACCAGGTGAACTCCTGGCGGCCGGCGCATATTCATTTCTCGCTGTCGGGTTCGGGCTTTGCTCAGCGGCTGATCACCCAGATGTATTTCGAGGGCGACCCGCTGATCCCGATGGATGCGATCCTGAACACCATCCCCGACCCGGCGGCGCGGCAGCGCCTGGTTGCCCCGTTGGACCTGAACGCTGCCGTGCCGCTGGACAGCCTGGCGTATCGCTTCGACATCGTGCTGCGAGGGACTCGCTCCACGCTGTTCGAAAACAAGCTTCAGGGGAATTAGTGCCATGACCACGCTGGAATATTTGCCGGAGACGCCATCACAGACGGCTGGCCCCTATGTCCATATCGGTCTCATCCCGCATCAGGCCGGGTTCGATATCTTCGAGAAGCCGTTTGGCAATATCCTGGTCGGGCGAAACACGCAGGGTGAGCGCATTCGTATCGAAGGCCGCGTGTTCGATGGGTTGGGATCACCGTGCAGGGACATCCTGCTGGAAATCTGGCAGGCCAACGCCGCTGGCCGGTATAACCATCCGGCCGACGGGCAGACGGACAAGCCGCTCGATCCCGGCTTCCGCGGATGGGGACGCACGGGCACCGAATTCGACACGGGTCTGTATCGTTTTGACACCATCAAGCCCGGCCCGGTGATCGGCCGCCGCGGCCACAAACCGATGGCCCCGCACGTCAACATCTGGCTGGCCGCACGCGGCATCAACATCGGCCTGGCGACCCGGCTTTATTTCGATGACGAACCGGCACTGAATGAGGAGGACCCGGTGCTGCGCATGATCGAACCCGCGATTCGCCGGCAGACGCTGTTGGCGAGGCGGGAGAACCGGGACGGCGGTGTGGTCTATGTCTTCGACATCCACCTTCAGGGCGAAAATGAAACAGTGTTCTTCGATGTCTGACGGAGTACAGCAATGATTACCGGCAGGACCAAGCTGATCGTGCATCTCGGTTTTCCGACTGAATCATTCAAGGCGCCGATGATCTACAATCCCTGGTTCGAGATGAAGGGGATCGACGTTGTGGTCGTGCCGGTGGGCGTGGAACCACCAAACTATCCCGACCTGCTGAAGTCGCTATTCCGAACGACCAACGTGCATGGCGCGCTGGTCACCATGCCGCACAAGGTGATGACAACGAAACTGGTGGACGAGATCACCACCACGGCAAAGATCGCCGGAGCCTGCAATGCCGTTTTGCGGCGTCCCGACGGCACGCTGCTGGGGGACATGTTCGACGGCGCCGGTTTCACCCGCGGTGTGGAACGCAAAGGCAAGCGGATCGCGGGCGCGCGGGCACTGGTCGTCGGCTGCGGCGGCGTCGGATCTGCTATCGCAGCGTCGCTCGCCGCGGCCGGTGCGTCGGCAATCGGCCTGTTTGATCCCGCAACAGCTTCCGCGGAAGCGTTGGGCGATCGGCTTCGGCAACATTACCACGAACTGGAGGTGAAGACCGGATCGAAAGACCCGGTCGGATACGATATCGTCGTCAACGCGACACCACTCGGCATGAAGCCGGGCGATCCGTTGCCTATCGATGTTTCCAGAATAACCTCTGACACCTTCGTCGGCGAGGTCGTCATGAAAGAGGAATACACCCCCTTCCTTCGCGCCGCCCGCGAAAAAGGCTGCACCATCCAGGTCGGCACCGACATGCTGTTCGAACAAATCCCCGCCTACCTGGAGTTCTTCGGCTTCGGCACCAGCACGCCGGAGGAATTGCGCAGCGTTGCGACATTGAAATACTGAGCCGCCACATGAACCCATTCGATTATTCGAAGGCAGTGACCGACTTTTGGACCGCTCAGGGCCAGGCCCTGATGCGAGCGCAGGAACAGGCCGGCAAGGCGCTGGCGGAAGGCATGAAGGCCGTCGCATCCGGCAAAATTCCGCTGATGCCCACCATGCCTGCTGATCTTTCCGCCGGTGCCACCGAGCTTGCGCAGGCCAGCAAGTCCGTCATGGACCTCTGGTCGGCAGCAACCTCGGTCTGCGCCAAACTGGCCACCAGCCTTCCTGCGCCCTCGGCCGGAGATGGTGTCGTTGAGGCAACATTCCGGAAAATGGCCGATCCACGAACTTGGATGGGCGCCACGGGCGAAATGGATGAGGTGCTGGGGCGGATGGCAGAAGGCCCGCGCTTCGCAGATTTGTGGGAGGCCGAGCGGCGCTATGCGGGCGTGCTGCAGGCATGGATGAACCTGCGCCGGCGCAGCCTGGAACATAACGCTGTCACGCTGGAGGCGTGGCTGCGGGCGGGACGCCGTTTCACCGAGCAATTGGCCGCGGACGCCAAAGCCGCGGACGCTAAGGCTGCGCTGGCACTTTGGGTGGAAACGGCCAATCGCGAATTGCTGGAAACGCAGCGGTCGGAACGGTACCTGCTGACCCAGGCCGCAATGATTCGCGCCACCACCGAACTTCGGCTATCGCAACAGGATCTGGTCGAACATATCGGCAAGCAATACGGCTTTCCGACGCGAACCGAACTGGATGACGTGCACCGCACCGTCACCGAGCTTCGGCGGGAACTGCGGGCCATGCGGCGGGAGCAACGAATGCCCGTTGCGCAACAGCCGCCGCGCCGTGCCGCCGCCAGGCAGAGGGGAACCAACGCATGACGCAGACCGGAACAAACGTCATATCCGATGCCGCCAAAATGGGCGCCAAGATGCTGACCGGAGGGCAGCTTCTGCATGATCTGCGGGATTCCGACGTGCAGATCGCGACCACACCGAAAGACCTGGTTTGGAGCCAGGATAAGGTCAGCCTGTTCCACTACCGCCCGTTGGCCGCACAACGCGTCCACGTGCCGCTGCTGATTTGTTACGGTCTGGTTGGCCGCTGGACGATGACCGATCTGCAGGAAGATCGGTCTCTCGTTCGGAATCTGTTGAACCTCGGCCTGGATCTTTATGTCGTCGACTGGGGAAATCCGTCTCGGGCGGATCGCTACCTGACACTGGATGATTATATCCTCGGCTATCTGTCCGACTGCGTGACCGAAATCGCGAAACGGGCCGGCGTGCCCAAGGTCAACCTGATGGGCGTCTGCGAAGGCGGCGTTTTCACAACAGCCTTTGCTGCGTTGGAGCCGGACCGAGTCAACACGCTTTGCCTGACGATCACACCGATCGATTTCCATGCCGACACGGTCGAGGAACGCCTAGGCCACGGGTTTATCAACATCTGGACCCGCAGCCTTACCCCCGAGGACGTCGATCGCTTGATCGACGCCAACGGCAACCTGCCCGGTGAATTCATGGCCGCGATATTCAACCAGATGTCCCCAATGCGCAGCCTGCTGAAATACAACCTCGACCTGCTGGAGTTCGTGGACGATGAGCAGCGCCTCATGAACTGGCTCCGCATGGAAAAATGGATCGCCGATCGGCCGGATCATCCGGGTGAGGCGGCGAAGCAATGGATGAAGGATCTGTATCAGCAGAACAAATTAGTTCGCAACGAGTGGGAACTGGACGGGCGAAGAGTGGACCTAGGCAATATCAAGATGCCGGTGCTGAACGTCTATGCCAAGGACGACCACATCATTCCGCCGGCAACGTCGCGCGCGCTTGGGCCGAAGGTCGGCAGTTCCGACTATACGGAGTTGGCGCTGGCGGGTGGGCACATTGGCGTCTTCGTTGGCAACCGGTCGCAGACGCTGTTCGCACCCGCCGTTGCGTCTTTCGTCGAAAAGCATGATGTCGCCGCCGCCAAGTCTGAAGGTTAAGATCGACCTATATGCCATTTACGACCAACAGCAAGGTCTCGCTTTACTACAACGTCGCCGGAGATGGGCCGGCCGTCTGCCTTATCAACGGCTATCGACTCAGCAGCTTCGCCTGGCCGGTCGCATTCATTGACCGTTTGGCGGAACGTTTAAGCGTTATCGTGTTCGATAACCGCGGTACGGGCCGCAGCGAAAAGCCGGACACAGGCTACGAATTTGCCGACATGGCCGCCGATGTGACAGGTTTGCTGGATCATCTGCAACTTCCGCGCGTTCACCTGTTCGGCTTTTCGATGGGTGGCGCCATCGCCCAGGAAGTTGCCATCCGCCACGCCGATCGGCTTGATCGTCTGATTTTGTTCGGGACCTTTTGCGGCGGAATATGGGCTGAGCCTGCGTCGTTGTCCGTGTTCAACCGCCTGATGGTGACAGAGAAACAAACGCCGGAGGAGGCTGCACGGTTGGCATGGCCGGTGACTTACTCTCCGGGGTATCTGGCGACGCATGCCGAAACGGTGGAACAGCAGATGCGGCGGGAATTGCGGTATCCAACGCCAATTTTCGTGGCTCAGCGGCAGATGGAGTCCTTGCGGAAATTCGATCGCTACCGCGATCTGCCGCGGATCAAGGCGCCAACCTTGGTCGCAACCGGAGATCACGACGTTCTGGTGAAACCCCGGAACTCGAAGATACTGGCCTCGCGCATTCCGCACGCGCGGTTGGAATTGCTGCACGATCTCGGCCACCGCGCGATTTGGGAGGCGCCCGAAGAAATTGCAGATCTTGTCGGGGATTTTCTGACCAGGCCAATCGGGGGGGCGCGATGACATTTTCGCCGCTGGATTCGGAACTGTTCGGGCCGTTGTTCGTCACCGACGCGATGCGAGCCTGCTTTTCCGACACGGCCTGGATCGCCAGCATGCTGGCGGTCGAATCCGCTCTGGCGCGCAGCCAGAGTTGGATCAGGGTGGTTCCGGAAGCGCTGGCGCCGGCGATCGAGGCGATACGGCCGGAGGATATCGACATCGTAGCGCTGGGTGTTCGGGCGGGCATCGCAGGAGTGCCGACGATCCCGTTTGTCCAGGCGGTGCAGAAGCAGCTGCCCGCGGATCTGGAACGATCCTTTCACAAAGGCGCAACAACACAGGACATCATCGACACCGCGCTGATTCTGCGGGTGCGCGACGCGCTGGACTCGATCGCCCACGATCTCCGTGCGATCATTGCGGGATTATCGCGGATGGCAGATAACCACCGCGCCACTCCGTGCGTGGGACGCAGTTACGGTCAGCACGCCGCTCCGATCAGCTTCGGATACAAAGTTGCGGTGTGGTTGGCCGGTATTGCCGATGTAACGGATCGTTTGCCGGATTTGCGCCGTCGCGTGCTGGTTGCCTCGCTTGGCGGTCCGGTTGGCACGTTGGCGTCGCTGGGCGCGGATGGTCCCCGGGTGCTCGAAGGGCTGGCACAGGAATTGGGGCTGGGCGTCACGCCTTTATGCTGGCACACCAATCGCGGCCGAATTGCCGAAACCGGCTCTTGGCTGGTGCAACTGATCGGCGCGTTGGCGAAGATGGCGACGGATGTCGTGCATCTCGTTTCGACGGAGGTTGGCGAGGTCGCGGAACCGCACATGTCAGGCCGGGGCGGCTCATCGGCGATGCCGCACAAACGCAACCCTGTAGGCTCCACGATCATTCTGGCAGCGCACGCGGCGGCAAAAGGGCACGCCTGCACGTTATTCGATGCGATGGCCGCCGCTCACGAACGCCCGGCCGGGCTGTGGCATGCGGAATGGACGGCTTTGCCATCGCTGTTTGGCTTGCTTTCGGGTGCGTTGCGGGAGGCGAAACTGATTGCCGAGGGTCTCGTTGTTTACCCGGACCGGATGCGCGCGAACATTGATCTGACACGCGGACTGCTTTTCGCCGACGCGGCAGCTGGGCGGCTCGGGGCGAAGCTCGGCCGGGAAGCCGCGCACCGCCTTGTCGAACAAGCGGCTGAGGATGTCCGCCTTACCGGCGCAACCCTGGCCGATGTGCTTGCCCGGAATCCTGCTGTGCAGGACGCAGGTGTTGATCTCGTAGGCGCTTTCGATCTCGCATCGGCCGTCACCGCCGCGGCACGGTGGGTCGATCCGGCCTTGCAACATGCGGCCGCCATTCGCGAACGTCTTGAACAACGGGAGGAGTTCGAATGACACAAAATGCCGAGGCCGTCCTGGGCACCTGGAAACTGCGGTCGTACGAACGCGAAGAAACGGCCACCGGGCGAAGGCATGATCAGTTCGGTGAGCATCCCGATGGCTACTTGGGTTATGCGCCGGACGGGAGGATGTATGCGATTTTCATCCGGCAAGACCGCGCGGCACCGCGGGACGTCGTTCCTACTGAAGAAGAAGGCGTCCAGTTACTAGGCTCGATGGTTGCCTATGCCGGAACGTATACGCTCGGCGACAAGCAGGTGACGCATCACATCGATATTTCCTGGAATCAAGGCTGGACCGGCACCGATCAGGTTCGCTTCTTCGAACTGGACGGAAATACGCTGACGATCACCACCGCACCGTATCGAAGCTACCTCGACGGCAAAGAGGGACGATCTATTCTTGTCTGGGACAAGGTGCCGGGACCATGAGCGCGTTCAGCCTGACCGGGCGGCATGCTTTGGTGACCGGAGCGTCCAGCGGCCTCGGGCGGCATTTCGCGAAGGTACTGGCTGCGGCCGGCGCAACGGTCACTGTTGGCGCTCGCCGTGAGGCAGCACTTGCTGAAACCGTCGAATCGATCGGGGTGCAAGCGCAGAGCGTCCGCATGGATGTTACCGATGCGAGCAGCGTTGCGCAGGCGTTTGCCGCAGCTGAAGCGCGGTTCGGTCCGGTTACGGTTTTGATCAACAACGCCGGAGTGACGATTACAAAGGCCGCCCTGGACGTGGCGGAGTCCGAATGGGCGAGCGTAATCGATACTAATCTAAAAGGCGCCTGGCTCGTCGCACAGCATGCGGCGCAGCGGATGATCCATCATTCCGTTCCGGGCAGCGTCGTCAATATTGCCTCGATTCTCGGTCTGCGCGTGTCGGGCGGCGTCGCCCCTTATGCAATATCCAAAGCCGGCGTCGTGCAGATGACGAAATCGCTTGCGCTGGAGTGGGCGCGGCATCGGATCCGGGTCAACGCGCTGGCGCCCGGGTATATCGAAACCGAACTGAATGATGCGTTCTTCGGCAGCGACGCCGGCAAGGCGTTGATCCGGCGAATACCACAGCGGCGGTTGGGCGAGGCAAAGGAACTGGACGGCCCGCTGCTTCTGCTTGCCTCCGAGGCCGGATCATACATGACCGGGAGTATAGTCGCGGTTGACGGCGGCCATCTCGTCAGCGGACTTTGAAAGAAACATTTCGACTGCTCAGGAGGATACGATGGACCAGCAGACAGCCGGCCACCCGTTCGAGACCGGGTTGGATCGCCATCCGGCCAACTTCGTTCCGCTTTCCCCGACGAGCTTCCTTCGCCGGGCAGTCAGTTCATTCCGAGACAAGATAGCGGTGATCGATGGCGAGAGGCGGTTCAGTTACGCCGA
This sequence comes from uncultured Rhodopila sp., assembly GCF_903915725.1. GTDB lineage: Bacteria > Pseudomonadota > Alphaproteobacteria > Acetobacterales > Acetobacteraceae > Rhodopila. The sequence continues at coordinate 99,094 of NZ_CAIWTY010000095.1, read as the reverse complement.
TCTGTATGAACGTTGCGTGCGGCTGGCAGCGGCTTTGGCGGATCGGGGCGTCGGACGACTGGATACCGTCGCGATTCTGGCGTCGAACGTTCCGGAAATGATCGAGGCCCATTTTGCCGTGCCGATGTTGGGGGCGGTGTTAAATCCGTTGAATACCCGGCTGGATGCGGCGACGATTGCTTTTTCGTTGAACCACGGGCGCGCAAAGGTGCTGATCGTGGATCGCGAGTTCGCGCCGCTGGTTTCGATCGCGCGGCATCAGTTGGACCATGATGTGCTCATTGTCGATATCGAAAACCCCGGGCTGCCGGACGCTCCGGCCATTGGCGAAATCACCTATGACGCCTTGCTGGCCGGTGCCGGACCTTTGTTCGAATGGAAGGAGCCTCAGGATGAGTGGCAGTCGATTTGTCTTTTGTACACTTCAGGAACGACAGGAGATCCGAAGGGGGCGGTGTATAGTCATCGTGGTGCGTACCTTCAGGCACTGAGCAATGCACTGATGTTCGGGTTGAGCTTTGACAGCGTTTATCTCTGGACGCTGCCCATGTTTCATTGCAGCGGATGGTCCTACCCGTGGGCGGTGGTCGCGGTGGGGGGAACGCAAGTCTGCCTGCGGAAGGTCGATACCGCAATGATCTTCCAGTTTATTGCGCAACATCATGTGACCCACCTGTGTGGCGCGCCGATCGTGCTGAATATGCTGGCTCAGGCTCCGGCGGCGCAGCGGGTGGCGTTCAGCCAGACGGTCAATGTGGCAACGGGTGGTGCGGCGCCGCCTTCCTCGGTTCTCCGGGCAATGGAGGATCTTGGTTTTAAGGTCACCCATCTGTACGGTGCAACCGAGACCTATGGCCCCGCAACGTCGTGCGTGCCGCAGCCTGAGTGGAACGATGGGTCACCGGATCAACGTTATCTCAACATGGCCCGGCAGGGTGTTGCTTATCCGACTGTTGCGGACATGATGGTTGCGGACGTCGCGACGATGATGCCGGTGCCGCGGGATGGGACAACGATGGGCGAACTGATGATGCGCGGCAACACAGTGATGAAGGGATATCTTTTGAACCCGGCTTCGACGGGCAAAACCTTGGTTGGAGATTGGTATCTTTCCGGTGACCTGGCGGTGTGGCACCCGGACGGCTACATTGAGATCAAAGACCGCTCGAAGGACATCATCATCTCCGGCGGCGAAAATATCTCAACGCTTGAGGTGGAAGAAGTGTTGTCGCGACACCCGGCGGTGCTTCTCGCCGCCGTGGTTGCGCAGCCGGATCCGACCTGGGGCGAAACGCCGTGTGCGTTTCTGGAAATGAAGCCGGACGGCGCCGGGGTCACTGAGGCGGAGATCATCCAGTTTTGCCGCCAATCATTGGCTCGTTTCAAAGTGCCGAAGCGGGTGGTGTTCGGCGACATCCCGAAGACGTCCACCGGCAAGATTCAGAAATTTACCTTGCGGGAGCGGGCATCCGGCCACGATTCGGCATCCGGCTAAGGCGTGGACGCGGTTGCGGACCCCGCTTATTCTCCGCTTCAACAGCGAGAGGAAACCGCCCCATGTCCGACTCCCCCGTCGTTCGCCTCGAAAAGGACGGCGAAATTGGCCTGATTGTCGTCAACTACCCGCCGGTCAACGCGCTTGGGCCGGGTGTGTCCGAGGGCATCATCGAGTCGCTCAACACCGCCAACGCCGACTCCTCGATCAAGGCGATTGTTCTGATTGGCGAAGGACGCAGCTTCATTGCCGGGGCGGACATCCGCGGTTTCGGAACCGGCCGCAAGCGTTTGCCGATTGGCCAGCGCACGTACGACGCGCTCGACGCGAGCCGCAAGCCGGTTGTCGCTGCCATCCATGGTTTCGCGCTTGGCGGTGGCTTGGAAAATGCGCTCGCATGCCACTATAGAATCGCCGTTCCGTCTGCAAAAGTAGGTCTTCCAGAGGTGCTGATCGGCATTTTGCCCGGTGGTGGTGGCACGCAGCGGCTTCCTCGCATCGTTGGAGCCCAGACCGCTCTCGATATGATCACTTCCGGCCGTCATGTTCCGGCTACGGAAGCTGCCCGGCTCGGGATCCTTGATGAGGTACTGCCGGATGACGCAGACTTGCGCCAGTTTGCCGTCGCCTATGCCCAGAAGATTGCTGACGTGCGGCCGCTGCCTCGGGTTCGGGACAGGACCGCTACGGCCGAACCCGGCGTTTTCGAGGCCATGCGCAAGTCGGTCGCCCGCAAGGCTCGCAACCAGAAGGCGCCATATCATTGCATCGCCGCCGTCGAGGCAGCCTGTAGCCTGCCATTCGACGAAGGCATCCGGCGTGAATCTGAACTATTTATGGAACTGGAAGGCGCCGACGAAGCTAAAGCTCTTCGCTATGCCTTTTTCGCCGAACGCGAGGTAGCAAAACTGCCGGATTTGCCGCGTAATGTTGCTGCGTACGACTTCACTGCACCGGCCGTCATAGGCGCGGGCACCATGGGCGGTGGCATTGCCATGTCGTTCGCGGATTTCGGCTTCGACGTAAAAATTATGGATGCTACGCAGGAAGCGCTTGATCGCGGCATGGAACGCATCCGATCCAACTACTCCACATCGGTCAAACGTGGCAGCCTGACGGAGGCTGAGATGCAACGTCGCCTTGCGCGCATCCATCCGGTCGGCGATTACGCGGACATCGCCGACAGCGACGTCGTCATCGAAGCGGTTTTTGAGCGTATGGACGTAAAAAAGCCAATCTTCGAGAAACTTGATCAGATTTTGAAACCAGGGGCATTCTTGTTTTCCAACACTTCGGCGCTGGACATGGATGAACTCGCGTCTGTCACGACCCGCCCGGAGTACATTGCGGGCACGCACTTCTTTTCGCCCGCGAATGTCATGAAACTGTTGGAAGTCGTTCGTCCGTCGAAGGCTTCGCCTGAGACCTTGTTAACCGCCATGGCGCTCGGGCGACGCATTGGCAAGATCTCGGCGATGGCTGGCAACACGGATGGTTTTGTCGCTAACCGCTCGCGGGCGCCGTTCAACAGTGAAATGGTCATTCTCCTGGAGGAAGGTTGCCTGCCGGAACAGGTCGATAGGGTTATGGTCGATTTCGGCTACCCGATGGGGCCGTTTGCGGTCGGCGATCTGGCAGGTCTCGATATTGGCGCGGAGGGCCGTAAGCGTCGCGCGCTGGCGAACCCGAATTACCGCAAACTGCCGATTGCGGACAAGTTGGTGGAGCTTGGGCGCTACGGGCAGAAGACGAATGCCGGTTGGTATCGTTATGACAAAGGCGATCGGACGGCGCGCCCGGATCCGGAAGTTGCCGCGATCATTGCATCCGTCGCCGAGGAGCTGGGTGTGCCTCAAAGAAGCTTCACCGATACGGAAATTCTGCAACGCTTGCTGTTCGCATCTGTCAACGAGGCCTGCCGCATTCTGGAGGAGGGCAAGGCCTATCGCTCCAGCGACATTGATGTCATGTGGCTTCATGGGTTCGGATTTCCACGTTACCGCGGGGGCCTGATGTTCTGGGCCGACGGCATTGGTGTGAAGAATGTCTATTCTCAGATCGCTGCGTGGCATCACCAATACGGTGAACGTTGGGCGCCATCGCGATTGTTGCGCAGTATGGCCGAGACAGGCACGCCGTTCCAAGAGGCCAAGCCTGCGCCGTTCGCTTGACGCCTCGAACCCGCATTGCACATAAGCCGATCGGCTTATGGGGAACTATGCGATGAGACGCGGCCTGCTGGTTACGGTGAGCCTTTGGTACGGCTTTTGCGCCGCTTTGGCGCATGCTGAACCGTTCAGGTGTCCGCATGTCGGGGGGGAGTTCGTGTTCGCGCAGGAAGCGAACTTCAACACACTGGATCAGATGACGTCATCCACGATCACTACCCGCAACATCGCGATGAACATCTACGAATCGCTTATGACCCGCGATGAGAACAACCGGCCGATTTTGGAACTGGCCGCGTCGATGCAGGAGGCGCCCGACCATCTAACCTATACGTTTAGACTCCGGCAGGGAATCCATTTTCATAACGGAAAAGCGATGACGTCGGCTGACGTCGTGGCATCGTTCGATCGATATGCGAGGGTCGGGCTGCAGCGCAGCACGTTAGACAGCGCCGCGCGCTGGGAAGCGCCGGATGCCGAGACGTTCGTTATACATATGCAAAGGGTCCAGCCAACCTTCATCGAGGCGCTGTCGTCGTTCAGTGTGCCGATTGTTATTATACCAGCGGAAAGTCGCGACATCCCGGAGCTACAACTGAATCAGCCCATTGGTACGGGGCCTTACCGGCTTGTCGAGGCCGTGCCGGGCAGTGCGGTGAAACTCAAACGCTTCGACGGCTACCGGCCAAATAAGAGCTTTCAAGAACGAACCGGCTTGGGCGGTTATAAGCTGGCTTGCATCGACTCGGTAACCTTCCGAGTCGTCGCTGATCCCGGATCTCGGCTGGCTGGCCTGCGCACGGGGGAGTTTCAGGGCGTTGAGGATGTTCCTGCGGCGTCCTTGCCGGATCTGAAGCAGGACACGAATATCGCTATTCTCCCGTTGAAGAATTGGTGGATTCAAATCGCTAATCCCAACACCTCAAATCCGCCGACGGATAAACTGCTGGTTCGCAAAGCTGTCCAGGCGGCTTTGGATATGGACGAGATCATGGATGCCGCTTCGGACGGCAATTATCAGTTAAATGTCGGCTTTCAGTATCCGAGTCAGCCTGACTATACCAATTCCGGCAGGGAAACCTACAACCTGCACGACCCGGAGTTGGCGAAGAAATATCTTGTCCAGGCCGGCTATCAAGGCGAGCCGGTCATTTTGCTGACCAGCCAGGATTATCCGCCGATGTACAACTCGGCCCTGGTCATGCAGCAGCAGCTTGAGGCAGTTGGAATCAATGCTCAGATGAAGGTGGTGGACTGGCCGACATCCGTGCAGATGATGCAAAACACGACCGCTGGCTGGAATTTTCATTTCACCGGCTGGGGTACGCAGCCCGCGCTCGGGCCGCTGGCTGTGATGCAGCTCCTGGTCCAGCCCAATGCCACATATAAACCTGAAGGTGGTAAGGACGATCCGGATGTTCTGGCGGCATGGAACGATATGAACACTCTGCCGACGGCGGAGGGGCGGCAGGAGGCGTTTGCACGGATGCAGAAATTGGTGCTGGAACGGGTTTATGCGGTTCCATTCGGCGCCTTCACCAAAATACAGGCCGTGCGGGCCAATGTCGGCGGTTTCGTTCCGTTTCGGATACCGCGGATGGCCAACGTGTGGCTAAGCCAGTGATCATCCTCCGGCGGATAGTGGTCCGTTAAGACTGTTAATCATCCAGAACATGTCGCATGATCGCCAGCGCTTCGACGATCTGGTCAGCGCTGATGTCCAGATGGGTACACGCACGTCCCCGATATGCGGCCGATACCGATATCGTTACGCCCATCGGCCGGAGCCGCCTTGCGAATTCCGCTGCGGTCAAACCACTTACACGGGTATCGAAGAATACCAGATTTGTCTCCGGCGTTTCCACAGTGATCCCCGGGATCTGCGCCATTCCCCGCGCCAGAGCCGCCGCGTTGGCATGATCTTCCGCGAGCCGGGCAACATTGTGTTGCAGCGCGTATATGCAAGCCGCCGCGTTCATGCCGCCCTGCCGCATCGACCCGCCCAGCCGCTGCTTCCATCGCCATGCCTGCCCGATGAAGTCCTTCGGGCCAGCCAGCACGGCGCCCAGCGGCGCGCCAAGTCCTTTGGTAAAATCAAGCATGACCGTGTCGCACGCCGCCACGACATCGCTGAGCGGTACGCCCAAAGACACTGCCGCGTTAACGACCCTGGCGCCATCCATGTGGACGTTCATGCCGTGCTCGTGAGCGACACCGGCAACCGCCTCCAGTTCGCCAACGCGCCAGCACGCGCCACCACCCTTGTTTGTTGTCTGTTCCACTTCCAGCAAGCGTTGCGGCGGCGAATATCGCGATACCGGACGGATCGCATCGCGAACCGTCTCCGCCGAGAATGTCCCATGCGGACCCTGCAATCCGTGAATCATCACCCCGCTGATCGCACCGGGAGCACCGCCCTCGCTGCCTTGAATGTGCGCGTCCTCGTGCGCCAGGATTTCGTCGCCCGGACGGCAATGCGTCGCGACGGCGACTTGATTGCACATGGTGCCGGACGGCATGAACATCGCCGCCTCTTTGCCCAACAGCGCCGCCGCCCGGTCGCATAATTCCCAGACCGTCGGGTCGGAGCCGCCTTGTTCGTCGCCGACCTCCGCCGCCAGCATCGCCTCTTTCATCGCGCGCGAGGGCCGGGTTTGCGTGTCGGAATACAGGTTGATCCGCACGGGTACGGAAAAATCGGCCCGCTTGGGTTCGTAGCTCATGAACGAGGTGCTCCATCGACGGCCATGGCTTGGTACCAGAAGCGGGAATTCACTGCAAAGCCGCATGTCGGGATAACTACTTGCAGACGACATTGATCAGTGCCTGCGTGCCCCCGCGCACTGCGGCGGCGGCGCGTTGCAGCGCCGCCGGAAGGTCCGCGGGCCGGTCAACGCGTTCGCCATGCCCATCATGCGCCGCAACAATCTTGTCAAACGACGGCGCAGGCATATCGGCCAGCAGGCGCCCGTCCGCCTCGGCGGCCAGACCATGGCCGTACATATCCAGCGTGGCATGCCGCACCGCCCCGTATAGCCCGTTGTTGTAGATGATCGTCAACACCGGCAGCTTCTGCATTTGCGATACGTAATGACACGCGGTCGGATTGGAAAACATGTAGGCGCCGTCGCCGAGAACCGACAAAACCAGACTCCCGGGCGAGGCCAGCTTGATGCCCAGCGACGCCGGAAAGCCCCAGCCGAGACCGCCGGCATTGCTGACGGCAAACAGACTGCCGGGGGTGGTCAGCGGACAGTATTCCTGCCGGAACGAGTACTCGCTGATCACTTTCGTATCGGCGTCGATGACGTCGCGAAGGCAATGGTTCAGCCAGGGCAGGGTGATTGCCTCGGCGTTTCCGGCCTGCTCGGTTTCGACCGCCCAGCCGTCGTGCAGGCGCCGCGAACGATCCCGCAGGCGGCCATCGCGGGCCGCAACGTGTGGCGTCGATCTCGCGTCCAGAGCCTTTTCCAACGCTTCGAGCACCGAAAAACACGACGCGGTTATCGTGAGATCGGAGGGGAAACTGCGCATCGGCAGGCGGCTGTGCAGCGGATCCTCGCCGATTTGCACGATGCGCGCAGCCGCCGGCGGAGATTGTTTGGATGGCAGCCATGGCACATCCGTTTCGAACACGATGACCAGATCCGCGTCTTCCAGCAAAGGCCCGGGCGCCGATCCCTGGAACATCGGATGATCCGATGACAAAACGAAACATCGAGTGTGATACGGAATGACCGGCAGGGCATAGCGTTCCGCCAGACGTCCCAGCACGATGCTTTCGCGCGGATCTTTTCCCAGCATGCCGGTGACGATCAACGGGTTCCTTGCCTCGGCGATCCAGTCCGCCAGCGTGTCGATATCGGCGTTGCTCGCGATCGGCGGCCGCGGAACGGCACGTCGATCGCGACGGCGTTCAACCCCGGCGACAATACGTTCGCTCAAAACTTCCCGCGGCAGGCTGAGATATACCGGCCCCCGGGGCGACGCCGACGCAATTTCCATCGCCCGGTCCACAGCCGATGTGGCCTGATCCCCGCGCCTCATTTCATAGTCCCACTTGACCAGCTCGCGCAGCATGCCAGCCTGGTCGAACATTTCTTGTGCCCACTGAATGTGGAAACTGCGGGACCCCTCCGCGCCGCTTTCGGTGTAGGGGGTGCGGCCGGAGGTCAGCAGCATAGGCACGCGGTCCCGGCTCGCATTGATCAGCATGTTGATCGCGTTCGCCGTGCCAACATTGGTGTGCAACATGACCGCCTGCGGCTTGCCGGTCACCGCCGTAAAGCCGTGCGCCATGGCGACCGCGACGCCTTCATGTGGAACGACCATCGGCCGCGGCACCTTGCGATTGGTCCGGGCGGCTCGGGAAAACGCCTCCACAATCGGTGGAAAATCAGTACCGGGATTGACGAACAGATGCTCGATGCCGTGCGCGGCAAGCGCGTCAAGATAGTCCTCGGCGGCGATCCTGGTCATGGCAACAAGTCTATGGCGATCTCGATCAACTTGTCCGCTGGCACGTTTGGCATGAAGGTCCTCCTTGCAGTCAAGGCTAGCGCACTTGGCCGCTCTGGTAAAACCGGCGTAGCGTGGAGGCATAAAGGGAGAAGACAATGTCGATCAAATCCAACGTCTATGCCGCCGTCGCGGGTTATGCCGGCAGGCCGGACCAACAAGGAGCCATCGGCGTTTTCAGCAGACAGGCGGAAACCGGCCTCTGGGAGCATGTTCTTTCGGACCATGATGCCTATACGGTCAACGTGCATCCAGCCGATGCCGATGTGGTGTTTGCCGGCACGGCGGACGGTGTCTACCGCAGCACCGACCGCGGAAAGACATTCCGGCGCACCGACTTTCCCGGACGCACCCAAATCTGGTCATTCCTGGTCGATGCCGCCGACGGAAACCTGATCTATGCGGGCGGCTCACCGATAAGCGTCTTTCGCAGCGAGGATTGCGGCGAGACCTGGCGTGCGCTGCCAAATCCCGGCATGCCGGATCGGGCGGTCATGCCGTTCGCCTGCCGGGTGATGCGGATGGCGCAGCACCCGCTCAAGCCTGGAACGATTTTCGCGGCGCTGGAAGTCAACGGCGTGATGCGCACGACCGATGGCGGCGAAAGCTGGACGGATTGCAGCCAGGACCTGATCCGGCTGGCGCAGCTTCCGCATCTGCAAAGCAAGATCGTCAGCGATACATTCAATGAGGGCATGCTGGACGGCCACGCCATCGCCATCAGCCCGGCGGAGCCGGACTCGGTGATCGTTGCGCTGCGCATGGGTCTGTTCAAAACTGCGGATGCCGGCGGCATATGGCGCGACATGGAGGTTGGGCGGTTCTCGCCGACAACCTATGCCCGCGACATCAAAGTGTCGCCGCAGGATGGCAAGACGCTATATGCCGCGCTTAGCGTCGCCGCGGCGAGCAAGGATGGCGCGATCTATTGCAGCACCGATACGGGCGCGACGTGGAAGCGCTTCGACAAGGTGCAGGTGCACGGCACGATCATGTCGGTGGCATTGCACAACACCGACCCCGACCGCGTCTTCATCGGGGCGCGTTACAATGGCGAAATTCACGGTACCGAGGATGGCGGGGCGACTTGGCACGCGCTGCCGCTGCCGCCGGGGGTGAAGGATATCTATTCGGTGGCGGTGGGTTAGACTCGGGAGCGAATCAAAACCCCAGCGAATTCCACGCCAGCAGCAGAACATAGCCGGTAATCGCCAACCCCGAATGGATCGCGATCATCACCGCATCGGCCCGCCGCCGCCGCATCAGGACCGCGATCCCCGTCACCAGGGCCGCACCGAACAGCCACGCGGCCGTTGTGCCGAATGACCCGACTCCCGCTGCGACACCATGTGCGGGTCCGCGCAACACCAGCAGCAGCACGCCAAGTCCTGTCGCCCCGATAACACCGTGCAACAGTCCCACCATCGCGGGTGGTCCACCGTCCGCCCGCAAATGCCACAGGGCCAGACCGGCTCCGATCGTCACGGCAATCGTCAGCAATGCAACGGCAACGAACATGGCGGTCAGGCTACCACGCCGAGGCCGCGCAGGCGTTCGATATCGCCGGCACTGTATCCGGCCTCCGCCAGCACCGCCGCGTTGTGCTGGCCAACCGCGGGCGCCCGCGCAGCCGGAACTTTCTCGATGCCGTCGATGTGAAACGGCGTCATCACCGTCAACCCGCCGCCATCGGCAAACGGTGCCAGCGCTCCGCACAGACGCATCTGCTTGTCGTCCAGCGTCTCATCCACCGTAGCAACGATCCCGAACGTCACCCCGACCCCATCCAGGATCGTCCGCCATTCGGCAAGATCGCGGCGCGAGAAAACCTCGTCCAGGATCAGCACAAATTCGCGCGCGTGCCGCTTGCGCGAGTCCGGGGTGGCGAACCGCTCATCAGCCGTCAAATCGGCGCGTCCAATCGCCGACAAAAACGACGGCAACTGCCGCTGCTCGTTATACAGCGCCATGATGAACCAACGCCCGTCGCGGGTCCGGTAATGGTTGGCCAGCGCATTGGGTGGCTCATCGCGCCGGGGGCGCATGGGCACATGTTCGCCGAACAGCCGGGTTTGCACGGCGCAGCCATTCGCCCAAAGCCCGTTCTGCAACAGCGACGATTGCACCACGCCGCCCCGGCCGGTCTTTTCCCGCCGGTACAACGCCGAGATTATTGCGGCGTAGAGCGAGGTGCCGCTCGGGTGGTCCCCCATGCCCGGCATCGAGCGCGACGGCACGGTATCCGCATCGGCGCGCACCATGTCCATCAGCCCGGTGCGGGCCCAATACGCGGTAGAATCGAAACCGGTCTTCGCGGCCTCCTCGCCTACTTCTCCATAGGCGGTGAAAGACGCGTAGATCAGCCGCGGATTCAGCGGCAGCAAATCCCCCGCCGCCATCAGCAGCCGGTGCCTGACGGGCAGCGGAAAGTTGGTAATGAAAACATCAGCGCCGGAGACCAGCCGGTGCAGCACGGCCTGCCCCTCCGGGTGCTTCAGGTCCAAAGCCAGGCTGCGCTTATTCCGCGACGTCAACTGCCAGTAGTAATCAACCGATCGTCCCGGGATCGGCGTGGATGCCCGCCACGGATCGCCGTCGCCCGGGGGTTCGATCTTGATCACGTCCGCACCGAAATCCGACAGCATCGTCGCCGCCGCCGGCCCGGCGATCCAGCTTGCGCAATCGATGACTTTCAGCCCGGTGAACAGGCTCATGGCGCCTGGTTGCTGAAAATAACAGTCCCCGATGCCGCGAACATGCCGCCGACGCCGTGGCAGACGGAAATCTTCGCGCCAGGAACCTGCGCCGGCGCGATCCCGCGCATCTGCCGCACGCTCTCCTGCAAGGCGTACATCCCGTACATGCCGGAGTGCATATACGACAGCCCGCCGCCATTGGTATTCAAAGGCAACGACCCGCCCGGAGCGGTATTCCCCGCTCCGATGAACGCAGCCGCCTCGCCGCGCGGAACGAAACCCAGATCTTCCAGCCCGTAAATCGGCAGATGTGCGAACGCATCGTAGATCATCAAATGATCGACGTCCTTGTGCGCGATCCCTGCCTCCCCGAACGCCGTCGGACCCGCCACGCGGAAGGCGCGGGAACTGGTGAAATCCTCCATCTGGCTGATCATCGGGGTTTCCGCGCTTTCGCCGGTGCCCAGGATGTAAACCGGCTTCGTGGGAAAATCCCTGGCGCGGTCCGCGGAGGTCAGGATTAGCGCGCCGCCGCCATCGGTCACCAGACAGCACATCAGCAGCCGGAACGGATACGCGATCATCCGGCTATTCAGGACGTCATCCACCGTTATCGGCGACCGGAACGTCGCCCGCGGGTTTTTCCCCGCCCATTCCCGCTGCACAACGGCCACCCGCGCAATCTGCTCCACGGTCACGCCGTAGGTTTTCATGAAGCGCAGCACCGGAATGGTGAACATGCTGGGCGGACCCATCGGCCCGAAAGGCTGCTCGAACTGCCCGTTCAGTGAGGCCGGATGTACCGATCGCGGCGGCGCCCCGACACGGGATTTGCCGCTCTCGCCATGCGTGATCAGAATGGTTTTCGCCAACCCCGCCTCGATCGCCGCCGCGGCGTGGCGGACATGGATCATGAAGCTGCAGCCGCCGACGGAGGTGCCGTCGATCCAGGTCGGGGTGATGCCGAGGTAATGCGCCAGTTGCACCGGCGTTTCGTTCGCGGTGGCGATGCCGTCGATGTCGGCAGGCTTCAGGCCGCAATCGGCCATGGCATTCAATGCGGCATCGGCATGCAGGCCGATCTGCGACAGGCCGGGGATGACGCCCAGTTCGGTGGTCTCGGCGGCGCCGACGACGGCGACGGTGTTGTGCGGCATTGGCTCAGCCCTTCGCCGGGCGGAACAAGGGCAGGCTGATCGAATCGGTCTGCGGCTCGAACACGACCTCCAGCGGCATATCCAGCACCAGCGCCTCCGGCGTCTGCGGACACTCCACGATGTTGGTCATCATGCGCGGACCTTCGTCCAGTTCGACGACGGCGATGGCGTAGGGCGGGGTGAAACCGGGCACCGGACGGTGATGGATCACATAGCTGTAAAGCGTCGCCTTGCCGCTGGCCTTGGCGACGGAGACGCGGCGGGAGGCGCAGGCCGGGCAGAACGGCCGGGGTGGGAAATACACTTTGCTGCAATCGTCGCAGCGCTGCAGCAGCAACTCCCCGGCCCTGGCGCCGTCCCAGAAATGCTGCGTTTCCGGCGTCGGCTGCGGCAGGGCGCGTCCGGGTGTCGCCATTCTCGGTTCCCTCCAATCCATTGGCAGGAACGTTATGCGGCAACCGGGCGCCCGGCAACCGCGGCTCAGCTCAGCAGCACCGCCTTGCCGATAACGCGGCGATCGATCACGGCCTGAAGCGCCTCGGCCGCCTGATCCAGCCGGAGTGTGTGGGAGATCCGCGGCCGCAGCTTGCCTTGTTCCGCCAGCGCAAGCAGCACCTTCATGTTGGCGATGGCCAGCCCCGGGTTGGCTTCGTTCAGCCCACCGATGCGCACGCCGACGACATCGATGCCCTTGATCAGCAGATAGTTGCTGCGAATACTGGTCGGCCCGCCGCCCAGGAAGCCCAGGATCAGCAACCGGCCGCACCACGCCAGGCAGCGCAGCGATTCCTCCGCCACTTTGTCGCCAATGGGGTCGTAGACAATATCGACTCCACGCCCGCCCGTCAGTTGCTTCACCTGATCGGTGAAGCCCGAGCGGTAGTCGATCGCGTAGTCCGCACCTTCCTCCAGGCAGGCGGCGCGCTTTTCCTCGCTGCCCGCGGTGGCGATGACGGTGGCGCCGAATGCCTTGGCAACCTGGATCGCGGCGATGCCGATTCCCCCGGCCGCGCCATGCACCAGCACCCATTCGCCTTCCTTAAGCCGACCGCGCTGGATCAAGGCATGATATGCAGTCGTATATGCCCCGCGAAAAACGCCTGCCTGGGCCAGTGACAAACCCGCCGGCACCGTGTCGCACAGCTCTGCCTTCGCATTCCCAAGCTCTGCGTATGCACCTAGCGTGTGCCGCGACATCACCGCATCGCCGACGGCGAAACCGGTTACATCCGGTCCGATTGCGACAACGTGACCGGCGGCTTCGCTGCCCGGAATGAACGGAGGATCAGGACGGAACTGGTATTTTCCCGCGAGCATCAGCACGTCGACATATTGGACGCCGCGTGCGCCGATGCGCAGCTGGATCTCGCCGGGACCGGGCGGGGGCGGGTCCGGAACGTCGCGCAAGGCCAGAACCTCGGGCCCGCCGAACCGTTCGCACAGCATCGCCTTCATCCGCACCTCCTCTTGACGTCAATAACGAATTGTAACACGCATCTTGCAACTGGAGGAGCCAGACACTCCATAGCTTGATTGACGTCAATTCCATCCGCTACATGCGGAATTCTTCTTTCGCGTTAGCGAAAAGGCGGACAATTTCCTATGCCCAGTCGTATGATGCTTACCCAGGCGCTTTCTTCCCACCCCGACAGCACCAACGTGGCAAAGGCACTGCGCAACACGCCGCTGCTCCAGGATCTCGACGATCGGGTAGCGGACCGCCTCGCGGCGATCAGTTCCATCGTGATCGCCCCGGAAAACATGGAGCTGGCGCATCAGGGCGAGGAAGCGGAACAGCTTTTCATTGTGCTGGAGGGGCAGCTTGCCGCCGTCAACACGGCGCCGAACGGAACCACGGCCGTGGTGGACGTGATCCGGACGGGCGAGACGCTCGGTCTGGCCACGTTGCTGGCCCGGCTGCCGCGGCTGATGACGGTGCGGACGATCACGCCGAGCCGGGTGCTCTGCATCGAAGCCACCGGCCTGCTGTCGCTGATGGCGCAGGAGGCGTCGCTGGTCACCGCGCTGCTGCGGGCGGAGGCGCGGGAGTTCCGGGCGCTGGTGCGCCAGGTCTGTGACCTGAAGTTGCGGACCACGGCGCAGCGGCTGGGCTGCTACCTGCTGTCGCTGTCGGAGGAGCCGAAAGCGAACGCCACGGCGCTGCGGCTGCCGTTCGACAAGCGGCTACTGGCCGCGCGGCTGGGCTGCCGGCAGGAAAACCTGTCACGCGCCTTTGCCGCGTTGCGCTCACTCGGCGTTGAGACGCATGGCGCGCGGGTGATCCTGCACGATATCGCCAAGCTGCGCGACTACTCGGTGCCGGATGAGGTGCATGACGAGGCGTTCGCCTAACCGGCCCGGGTGATCTCCGCCCACAGGCGGTCCGCCCCGGCGTCCGCCATGTGCTGACCGAGCAGCCTGTTCCAGGCGGCATCGTTACCGAACTCGTCGCGCCAGGACCACAGCCGGCGGGTCAGGAAATGCAGGCTGTGTTCGAAGGTGAAGCCGATGGCGCCGTGGATTTGGTGGGCGATGGAGGCGCCGATTCCGGCAGCCTCGCCCACCCGTGCCTTGGCGGCGGCGATCGGCAGGATCTTGATGCCGCCGGCTACCGCCTCCGCGGCGATGTCGGCCGCGGCCACGGCGGCGGCGGTCTGGCCCGCCAGCACCGCGAGGTTCTGCTGCACCGCCTGGAACTTGCCGATGGGGCGGCCGAACTGGACGCGGTCCTGAGCGTATTGCGTGGTCAGCTCCGTCAGCCGGGTTAGCGCGCCGGCGATCTGCTGCGTCCGCATCGCCGCGCCGAGGGCTTTCAGCGCCGGTTGCGTAATGGCGGCGGGGGCGGCGGCGATGACGGGGCCGTTCAAGCGGACGGTATCGCGCGGCTCCCGGGCGACGTTTTCCCCGGGTTCGATCGATTGGGCGTTCGTGGCGGCAAGCGCCAGAAAGGACTGGTGCTCGTGATGCGCGAGCACGGCCAGATGGTCGGCTCGGGGGATGCGGGTCAGGGAGCCGATCAGGTGCCAGGCGCCGGCAGTGCGGGTGAGTTCCGGGGTTTCGCCGTCTCGCACCGGGCCGATGGACAGCGGTCCGTCCGGAATCGCGATGCCCGCTCCGGCGAGCAGCCAGCTTGCCAGCATCGTTTCGGCCAGCGGCACCGGCACGGCGTGCGCTCCGGCGACCCGCAGCAGGGACAGCGCATCGGTCATGTGCACGCCGAAGCCTCCGGCGTCTTCCGGCACCAGGGCGCGGTGCAGGGCCGCATCCTCGATCGCCGCCCATAGCGCCGCGGGCCACACGCCCTGTTCGGCGGACCTTTGCGTGGCCGTGTCGCAATGGGCCTGGAACAGGCGATGCGCGGTTTCGCGCAGCATGTCGCCGACGGGGTGGTCCGGTGATGGGTTCATGGTGCGCAAGCCCCTTTGGCTTCGGTGGTTAACACCGGAAGGTGCGACGCCTTGAGATTGATCCATCGGCACACTGGCCTCAACCGTCATGGCGGGCGAAGGCCCCATAGGCGTTAAAATAGTGCAGCGGCGATCGCATTGTCCCTCGTCATGCCGACGAAGGTCGGCATCCACGCCTTTGCCGCAATCGGCACCGCACGGCGTGGATGGTGCGCCTCCGCGCACCATGACGGGGAAAAGCGCGGCCGCCGGACCGCTAATTTAACGCCTATGGGGCGAAGGCCCGCCATCCACGCCTTGCTGTGCACCGGCAAAAGGTGTGGATGCAGACCTCCGCCGGCATGACGAGGCGGCGCGGCCGGAGGTTAAATTCCCGGGCGGTTAAGTCAGCTTACGCGGGTCAACCCGGGCATTATCGGCGTCCGGCACGAAGGTCGCGTTTGCAGGTCTTCCTGTTCGATTGTCAGCACCACGTGGGGCGATGCGAACTCCACTTCGTAGGCAAGGCCATCCGCATACACCCCCATGATGACGCCTTGGGCGCCGGCCGGCATCAGCACGCCCTCAACCTCGACCGGGATTTTGAGTTTGATCGCGCTGAACTCCGCGAAGCGTGTGTCTGTTACTGCCATAGCCGGAGCCTTCTACTGCTGCCTGACAGGCTTTACTTTATCCGCAATCGGGCAGGGCGCGAAGACAAACATAAGGGGACGGATGCGCACGCCGGTGCGGTGACCGGCGCGTCGGTTTCGGGGAAAGGCAAAATTCCAAGCCGGGGACTTCGATCGTCCCGCATTGTGCCCCCGGACACAGCTTCCCCGGTAATCCCTATCCTAACTTGCCCCGGTCATCGCAAACCGGAGGCAGATCATGGATACGTTCGAACAGGCTTTCAAAGTCGTCATCGGCCATGAAGGCGGCTACACAGCCAACCCCGCAGATCCCGGCAACTGGACCGGCGGACGCTGCGGCGTCGGCGCGTGCCATGGCACCAACTGGGGCATCAGCGCCGCGTCCTATCCGCAGATCAACATCGCCTCGCTGACTCTGGACCAGGCGCAGAACATCTATCGCCGCGACTACTGGGATCGCGCGCAGTGCGGCAAGCTGCCCGCTGCGCTGGCCCTGCTGGTGTTTGACGCCACCGTCAACAACGGCGTCGGCCGCGCCATCCGCTGGCTCCAGGCCGCGTTGAAGGTGCCGCAGGACGGCGCCATCGGCCCCGGCACGCTGGCCGCCATCGAGGCGCAACGATCCAACAGCTTCCGCCTCTGCGCGGAGTTCCAGGCCAACCGGCTGATCTTCATGGCCGGCCTCGCAACCTGGCGCACCTTTGGCGACGGCTGGGCCCGCCGCCTCTGCCAACTGCCTTTCGAAGCCTTCCAAATGGGAGTCGTGTCATGAACGTTACTGAAGCATTGACCAGCGCAGCCAAGGGTGCCGCGGCCGGCGCCATCGCCGGACCCGTTGGTGCCGCCGTCGGCGGTATCGGCGGCCTCGTGCTCGACATCGCTCCGGACATCGGCAGGTCGTTGTTCGGCAGCGCCGGGGAGAAGACCGCCGGGCAGGTGGCTCAGGCCATCGAAACGGTGACCGGCACCAGCGACGCCGAGGCGGCGCAGACTGTGCTGGCGCGCGACCCGGAAGCCGTCTCCCAGTTGCGGGTGCAGCTGCTGACGATCATGGCGCAGCAGCAGGCCGAGGCGGACCGAGCCGCCGAGGCGCAACGGGCGGCCGACCTGGCTCTGCTGCAAGCCGCCGCCGCCGATCGTGCGGGTGCCCGCGGTCAGACCGCGGCCTTGGTCCAGGCGCGCAGCCGCCTCGCCTGGGCGCCGGCCGTGCTGAGCGGGATCATCCTGGTGGTGTTCGGCGCGCTGATTTTCGTCGTGCTGACCAAGCCGAGCCTGCCGGAGAACGGCTTGCCGCTGGCCAACGTTCTGCTCGGCACGGTGGCGGCGATGGCGACGCAGGTGGCGAACTACTGGCTCGGGTCGTCGTCCGGTTCAGTGGTGAAAAGCGACCAGATGGCGGCGCTGAGCGTGGCGGCGCAGCAACTGGTTCCCGGCGACCTGGTGCAGCGGTTGATGCAGCAAAATGCGGGGTCCAAGGCCCCGGCGTAGATGGCAAGGCAGGTGCCGCGCGCGGCGCCTGGCTTTCCTCGCAACGGCAATCAGGCTGCCTTTTCGCCGCCGGTGGCCGCCTTCTCAACCGACCCGGTGTCCGCCGATGCGGCACGGCCGATACCGGTCATCAGCCTGGCGCCGCTGCCATAGGTCAGCCACGCCCACACCCAGTTCACATAGACCAGCACCTTGTTCCGCGCGCCCATCAACAGGACCAGGTGCACCGCGCTCCAGAGCATCCAGGCGGGGATGCCCTTCAACCGCAGCCAGCCCAGATCCGCGACGGCGGCGGAGCGGCCAAGCACCGCGAGCGCGCCGTAATCGCGATACCTGAACGGCCCCGGATCGCCACGCCCCTCGATTCGCATCCGCAAGGCGCGGCCCAGGTATCGCCCCTGCTGCTTGGCGACCGCGGCCAACGCGGGGTAGGGCCGTCCGCCGGGACCTTGCATCGTGGTCACGTCACCGATGGCGAAGATCCCGTCCTGTCCCGGGACCGAGCAGTCGGGATTGACCTCGATCAGCCCGTGCCGGCCGGTGCGCGCGCCGAACCAACCGGCGGCGGGGGTTGCCTCGGTGCCGGCGCACCAGAAGACATTCGCCGCACGGATCGTGTGGCCCGACGCCGTGATGCCATCGGATCGCACGTCCTCGACCGCCTCGCCAAGCCGGACCTCGACGCCCAATGCGCGGAGCTTCCTTGCGGTGTAGGCGGACAGCGAGTCCGGGAACGTGGCCAGTAGTCTCGGAGCGGCTTCGCAGATCACCACCCGGGCGGAGGTGGGATCGATGTGCCGGTAGTCGCGCGCGAGCGTGGAGCGTGCCAGTTCGGCGATGGCGCCGGCCAACTCGACGCCGGTCGGGCCGCCGCCAACGATGATGAAAGTCAGCAGGGCACGGATTTCGTCCGGATCGGTGCGGCTTTCCGCCCGCTCGAAGGCGCCGAGTATGCGCAGGCGCAAGGCATCGGCGTCATCCAATGTCTTCAGCGCGATAGAATGCGCCTGCCACGCGTCGTGGCCGAACCAACTGTAGACGCTGCCCGTCGCGAGGATCAGGAAATCGTACGGAACATCCCCGGTGTCGCGGACCCGAACGAGCCGGTTCGCCGCATCGACGGCCTCAACCTCGCCCATCAGCACGGTCACATTGCGCTTGCGCGAGAAGATTGCCCGGATTGGCACGGCGATGTCGGACGGCGCCAGGGCGGCGGTGGCCACCTGATACAGCAGGGGCTGAAACAGATTATGGTTGGTGCGGTCGATCAGCGTGATGTCGGCCGCCGCGGGGGCCAATGCCTTCACCACGTTGATCCCGCCGAACCCGCCACCGACAACCACGACGCGCGGCCGCCCGCCGATCGGCTCGCCGTGCTGTGCGGGAGGGGTGTCGCGTGGCATGTCGGCGGTAATGCAGGACGACCCCGCGGGTTCCCTCGACCGTCAAGGTCCGGACAACTCACGGGGCGATGCCCTCTCCCCGTCATGGTCCGGCTTGTCGGGGCCACCTGCTGGCCGGGGCGGCCCGGACAAGCCTCGGACAAGCCAAGACTGACGTAACCGGCGGCGCGTCGCCTAGCTTGACCCGCCGGACAGGTCCGCCGACTTGGTGCGCAGGCTTTTCGCCAGCGCCTCCGCGCCGCCACGGGCCAACAGACGGCGGAAGTCCGAGCGCTGCACCGCCACCCGGCTGACCGAGCCGTCGGCCAGGACATCGACCGCCCGCCACCCTTCGGATCCCTGCCGCATGACGTAATCCAGCTCATGCCCGTCGCCGGTCTTCGGGATGATGCGGGTCTGCACCACCTGCTCGCCATTGCCGACGGGCCGGGTATCTGACTTCACGTCGAAGCGCTGACCTTTGTAGTCGTTGAAGCTGTTGACATAGGACGATACCGTGTAGCGGCGGAACGCCTGCATCAGCAGATCCTGCTGGTCCTGCGGCAGCGACGCCCAGGTGGAGCCGACGGACTCCTGCAAAATAATCGGCAGGTCGAAGGTGCGGTCGATTATCGGCGCCAGCGTGTCGAATCGCTGATTGAAGGGCGTCCCGTTGCCCGCCTTCATGATCTCGATCAGGCCGCCGACCAATCGCTGTATCGGCTGGACGACCGACGCGTCATCGGCGGCGCGTGCCGGCCGAGTCGTGGAAGCGACGTATACGGGCAGCGCGGCGCCCATCAGAAAAGCCGCGCTCCCGGCAAGCAGGCCACGACGGCGACAGCGAAGCAAATGCATCGAGTTCATCCCCTATGCGATTCAATATATTCGGACTCTTTACCCACTTTGGCATGGATTCCGACATCATCCAGATACATGGGGGCGCTTCCCTCCACGGCATGCATACCAAACATGCGCGTGTTCGCGCGCTTGTGAGCACCTTTGGCATGCAACAAGGCCAAGGTTCATATGAACGCCGAACGAACGCGGCGTTGCTGCTGAGGGTTTGAATGTGACGATCGCGACCGCGACTTTGCGCTTTTCCGACGCCGTGGCCGGCTATTTCGGCCTGCTCGACCGTCCATTTGATGCCGACGGGTTGATCCGGATGGCGCGCGAGAAGACCGGATTGCGCGATTTCGGCAACACGTCGTTCATCGGGCCGCTGTGCCGGCTGCTCGAGTCGTGCCAGTCCGAATCCGCCCTGAGCCTGGTCGGACGCAGCGCCACCAAGTGGGACGTGCTGCGGTTCCTGTCGAACCTGCTGATGCTGCAGGATGCCTTTGTCCGATGTCCCGCCATCGCGGAACAGCCGATCCGCCAGCCAATCTTTATCACCGGCCTGCCGCGCAGCGGCACGACCTTCCTGCATCGGCTGATGCTGCTCGATGAGGCCAACCGCGGCCCGCTGGTGTGGGAGACGATCTATCCGTCCCCGGCGTCGGGCCCGCGGGAACAACGGATCGCCCGCGTCGCCAAGCAGTTGAAGGCGTTTGACTGGCTCGCTCCGGCGTTCCAGGCGCTGCATCCGCTGGAGGCGACGTCCCCGCAGGAATGCAGCGAGATCGCCGCGCACGTGTTCCGCAGCCTGCGATTCGACACGACATATCATATCCCGTCCTACCGGGACTGGCTGGACGCGGACGTCGTCAACAACCTGCCGGCCTACCGCTTTCACAAGCGCTTCCTGCAATACCTTCAGCATCAGGACGGCATCGCGAAGCAATGGGTGCTGAAATGTCCCGAGCATCTGTTTGCGCTGAAGGTGATTCGCCTGGTTTATCCCGATGCCAGGATCGTGTTCGTGCATCGCGACCCGGTGAAGGTGCTGCTATCGCAGTCCCAACTCACCGAGGTGCTGCGCCGCCCGTTCACCCGTCAGCTCGATCCTCGCGCCCTGGGTCCGCATGAGAGCCGCCGGTGGCTGGATGGCACGCAGCGGATGATGGCGGTTGGCGACGACGCGGGTTTCCCCGATGCGGTGTGCCACGTCCATCACATGGACCTGATCAGCGATCCGGTCGCTACGGTGGACGGCGTCTACCGGCATTTCGGCATGAGCCTGTCGCAGGAGTCGACGGCAGCGATCGAGACCTTTGTGGCGGCCAAACCGAATGGCGGCTACGGCGATCACACCTACCGGTTCGAGGATCACGGGCTGAACGAAAAGGCGGAACGCCTCAAGTTCCGCCCGTACATGGTGCGTTTCGGCGTCGTCACCGAGGCCGCGCCGCGGCGCCAGGCCGCTGCGGCTCCTGAGCCAGCGTTCGGCATCGGAGAGCGGACGCTGCTGCCGTGAGTTGGCCTGCCTGACGGCGTCGAGGCGGGATTTAACTGTGTCACCCAATCCGTGCTGAAATCGCGGCCTAACGATGCCATTCGCGCAATCTGCCGAGTCACCGGCTGCGAGGAAGGGTCAGTCCAATATTAAAATCGAATTTATGAAGATGCGAAGCCGATAATAACGCGGATCGGCCAGTATCCGGGGCGTTGCCGGTAGAAACCGGCGATGGGTATGGCGATAAGCCTCCGGCAGGCTTAGCATCGGCCCGGACCTGACCGCCGGCTTTCCCAACCATAATAATACGTCGGGAGAACATAACATGAATATCATCTACCGTTGTATGGCCATGACAGCACTGGTCGCGACACCGGCCACCGCAACCCTCGCGCAAAATCTCAATCCGGGGAATTCGGGCGGAGGACACGGTCCGATCGCCACGCCGACATACGCGGCGGATGCCGGCTCCGATCCCGCACTGACAACCGGCAGCCGGTTTTCCGTGACACCCAATACGCCGGCGGCTGAAAATCCCACCGTGCCCGGCGCGACCGGGATCGGTATCGTCAAAGGCGATAACAGCACCATCAGTGGCAATCGGCGTGCTACGATCGAACAGAAGACCGGTGGCGCGGGAAGCGATACTCCCGGCTAATATCGGGCGTTAACGTCGGCCGTCCATCGGGCCGACATCCCACGGCAACCGCGACGCCTCGGCGATCGCGGTTGCGCGCGAGACTCCGATGTCGCTGAGTTCGCGCGAGGTCAGCTCCAGCAGAGCGCGGCGGGTCCGCCAGGTGCGCAGCATCAGCATCAGAGCATTAACCGGGTGCGCCCATCCGGACCGCTCGGCCGCGGGCCTGGCGTGATCGAAACGGGTCGTCATAAGGCCGGACATCAAAGTCATCCTGGAATCGGTGAAGCGAACCGCCGCTATATCGGCCGAACCCCGTAATCAGTAAAACGAATTGATCTTATGGGTGCCATGATATAATTTGATGCCATGCAACAGGCACTGGCGCTCGACCCCGAACTGCTCCGCGCTTTCCTCCTCATCGCCGAAGGCGAGAGTTTCACCGGCGCGGCCGATCGGCTGGGGCGGACGCAGTCGGCGGTCTCGATGCAGATCAAGCGGCTGGAGGAGCTTCTCGGCCAGACCGTGCTCAGCCGCGGCCGCGGCGGCGGGGTCACGCTGACCCCGCATGGGCGCTATCTACTCGCCCGTGCCCGGGACATCCTGGCGTTGAACGACGAAGTGATGCGGACTTTCCGTGAGCCGGCGATTTCCGGCACGGTCCGTCTCGGCACGCCGGATGATTACGCTCTGTCGCATATCCCGGCGGTGCTGCGGCGCTTTGCCGAGACCCATCCGGCCGTCCAGGTCGATGTCCTGTGCTCGTCGTCAACCGATCTGGTGGAGCGGCTGAAGGCGGGGGAGCTGGACCTGACCCTGGTGTCGGCCGGCATGGAGCCGCGCAACTGGCCGGCGGTGCCGTTGTGGCGCGGGCCGTTGAGTTGGATCACATCGACGCGATACGCGCCGCACCGGCAGGATCCGCTGCCCCTTGCTCTGGCGCACGAAGCCTGCGGCTGGCGGCGGGCGGCCGAAGATGCGTTGCGTGAGTCCGGCATCCGCTACCGCATCGCCTATCTCTCCGGCACCCAAATCGGCACGCACGCACCTGTTGTGGCAGGTTTGGCGGTAACGGTGTCTGCGCTGACCGTGTTGCCCGAGGGCGTGCGGCCGATGCGGCCTGAGGAAGGTTTGCCGCCGTTGCCGGAGTTCGGCATCATGCTGCTGAAGGCCCGCGATGCCGCGCAGCCCGTCACCGATGCGCTGGCGGAGCATATCCGGGAGCGGTTCCGGCTGGATTTCGTGTCCCGCGCGGCGGCGTAGGCGGCGTTTGCGGTAACAGCTTGCTGGCTTGCCGAAGGTCCGCCGCCTGCGCTCAATTGCGGGTTCCGCATGCGAACAGGCGCCCGGATGCGCAGGCTGAAAGCGTTGCTGCCAATGACGATCGTCTTGAGCGCGGCGGCTTGTTCCGCGACAGATCCGATTCCGTCCGGGGCGTTTGACGGGCGGTATGTGGGGACGCGGCAATCGGATCAGGCCGAGGCGTGCGGCGTTGTCGCCTTGAAGGGTTCGGTTTCCGCCCGCGTCACGGATGGTCATTTCTTCATGGCATTGTTCAGCGCGAAGACGCAGTTGACCGGCACCGTCGGCGCCGGCGGGAGAGTCCGGGCCTCCGGTATCTGGGCCAATCCGACCGGCGGCTTTCCGGGCATGACGGTGTTGAACGGCAAAATCGCCGATGATGTGCTGGATGGAACCGCCACCGATTTCCGCTGCCATACGGAGGTCAGGTTGCATCGTGTGGCATCGCCGCCCGGCGCGCCGAAGCTCCGGCCATGACGCTCCGGTGCGATGTCCTGCTAGGATCGCGTTGGAATAGGAAACCAACCAGGGAAGGATCGGCCATGCCAGCCCGCCCGCGGCGAAGGCGAGCGGGGCGAATGTGCTTTCGTTTGCCAATGCCGGGGACGACCTGATCGACTGCGTCAAGCAAACCCGCGGATTCGGTCTTGCATCCTGATTGACCATGGCCGCCATGGTTGGCTCCATCACTGCCGTAACGGGCGCCGGACTGGAAACGACGCAGGACGTAACCTGGCGGAGTGCTTCTACTGGGACGAGAACGACCGCACCCGCGCCTTCAAGGCAAGGGTCAGGCCGCGTCGCCGAAAGCACAAGTTGAACATAGAACGGCCCGCAACATGCCGCGCCGCAACCCGCGCTCTACCGCACCGACAGCCTCACCAAAGCCGCATGGTCCGGCTGGGTCGTTACGATCGCCACCGGCAGCACCGGCCGCGAGTCCACGCGCTCGATCCGGAACCGGCCCACCAGTGAGGCCAGCACCAGCACGGCCTCCGCCATCGCGAACTGCGCGCCGACGCAAATCCGCGGCCCGGCGCCGAACGGCATGAATGCGAAACGGCCCGGCGGCGGCTGCTCGGGCATGAAGCGATCCGGGTAAAACGCATCCGGATCCTGCCACAGCGCGTGATGCCGGTGCAGCACCCAGGGCGCGATCATCACCAGAGTTCCGGCCGGAAGGTCCACCACGCCGGCGCGGTCAGCGCCGATCGTCTCCCGCACCAAAGTGAAGGCCGCCGGAAACAGCCGCAACGTTTCGTTCACCACCGCCTTCGTCCGCACCAGCTCCGCCATCGCCGCATGCGCCGTCTCCGGCTCGATCGGCACCCGCGCGGCCTCATCGGCGACACGCTGCTGCTCCTCCGGCGCCTCCGCCAGCAGGATCATCGCCCAGAACAAGGTCACCGCGGTCGTTTCATGCCCGGCCAGGATCAGCGTCGCCACCTGGTCGCGCAACTGCACCGGCGAGAACCCTGCGCCGGTTTCCGGATCGCGTGCCGCCCGCAGCAAATCGAACAGGTCGCGCGGCGTCTCCGGCGGCGGCACCGCCAGCCGAGCCGACAGAATCGTCTCGATCAGCCCCATCCAGCGGCGCTTGAACTGCATCCGCCCGAGATCGTGCCAGGTCGGGATCGACGGCGGCAGAATCATGTCGAGCAGATGCGGTTTGGCGTAGGTCTCGCCGAACTCCGTCAGCATCCGCCGCATCGCCGCGCCGTAGCGATCCATCTCCATCGAGAACATCGAGCGCCCGGCGATATCCAGCGCCAGAGACTGCATCGCCGCCAGCAGATCGATCGGCCGGTTCGAGTCAGCGCTTAGCCGCGCCACCGCCTGACGCGTCGAGGCAACAATATGGCTGGCCAGCATCGGCATCACCCGCGGCCCGAGCGCCGGGGCGATGGTGCGGCGCTGCAGCTTCCAGGGTTCGCCCTCGCTCAGCAGCAGACCTTCGCCCGTTATCGGCCGCAGGATGCGGATCGAGGCGGGGGACCGCCGAAAATTGCCGGGGTTGCCGACGAGCACGTGGTGGATGCCCTCCGGCTCGTTCATCAGCACGGTGGTGCGGTTGAAGAACGTGCGGGTGATGCTGTCCTGGCGATACGCGGCACTCGGCCACATCGTCAGCGCGTTGCTGCGCACCGCGCGCAGAAATTCCCGCACCGAGAGCGGCGCATCGGAAACCGGCGGCACGGGCGGGCGAAACAGCGTGGCTGACATGCCACCGATCATAGCCGCGTATCGCGCGCTCCGGCTACTTGCCGGATCCACTCGCGGGCGGCGGCGCGGTCTGCACCGGGGTCGCCTGCGGCTCGGGTTTCGGCGCCGGGCGAGTCGGGGCCGGGCCGGTGATGACGTCGAAATCGAAACTGGATTGTTGCATGAATGCTCCGGGGGTTGGCGACCCGCAACCGAACCATCTTCAGCGGATTCGTAACGCGAGGGGACCGCAAAACGAAAGCCGCCTGGACAGGGCGGCTTCGGGTCTTGCTTATGGATGCACGATCCTAGGCCGCCGGTTTGTACCAGCAGTACCAAAATCGCAGGGCGTGATTGAACGCGGCCATGCGCGCTGCATAAACCGTTCCGCCACGGCGGTGCAAGAGCCGAAAAAATCTTGCTGAGCGCAACTGGAAGTGATGGGCAGTGTGAGCCTTGCCACGCCACCTCACGCGCGGGTGCCGATGCACCTCAACCTTGGAAAACCAGGTAAGGATTATGACGATGGCAAAAGCAACTTTATTCCAGGCGGCGTGTGCCGCCGCGATGCTGGCCGCCACGCCCGTACTCGCCCAAAGCAACAACCCGACGGGCGACACCGGTGCGGGCGGTTCCCCGAATACGCCGGTGACGCATGATGCGACTCCGGGGTCCCATCACATGACCGGGCATATGCATCATTCCGCCATGGGTGAGCATCATGCGAAGTCCCATATGTCAGCGGACTCCGGTGACGCGGCGGTGGACCGGCTGAACGATCAGAGCTACCAGGCCGCCCAGAAGGGTGAGGCGTTCGATGCCGGCACGCCTGCGGCGCCGCCTCCCGGCGGCAAGATGTAACGCGCCCGGCGCCGCCGCATCTGGCGGCGCCGCCTTTGCCACATGCGGCGTGGCGGTTAGGATTCCCGAAGGCCAGAAACCGGAGGGAACCAAGCCATGAAAGCCGCGGTATTCCACGAAGCGAATCAGCCGCTGACCATTGAGGACGTGGAGATCGAGAAGCCGAAGCGGCGGGAGGTCCTGCTCCGCACCGCCTATGCCGGCCTCTGCCACTCCGACCTGCATTTCATGGAAGGCCTGTATCCGTATCCCACGCCCGCCGTGCTGGGGCATGAAGGTGCGGCTGTGGTCGAGGCGGCGGGCGAGGACGTTACGTACGTAAAACCCGGCGACCACGTCATTACCTGCCTGTCGGTGTTCTGCGGCGAATGTCCGCAATGCATGACCGGCCATCCGAACCTGTGCGAAAACACCGAGGTGAAGCTGCTGCCCGGCGCGGCGCGGCGGTTGCAGTGGAAAGGGCAGGTGCTGCACCAGGCCTTCAACCTCTCGGTGTTCGCCGAGCAGATGGTGGTGCACGAACATGCCGTGGTGAAGATCGATCCGGACATCCCGCTGGACCGCGCGGCCCTTGTCGGTTGCGGCGTGATGACCGGCGTCGGCGCGGTCTTTCATGCGGCGAAGGTGGAGCCGGGCAGCACCGTCGCGGTGCTCGGCTGCGGCGGCATCGGGCTGTCGGCGGTGAACGGCGCGGCGCTGGCGGGGGCGGCGCGGGTCATCGCGATCGATACGAACCCGGCGAAGCTGGAACTGGCGAAGCTGATGGGGGCGACGGACACGATCAACGCCTCGAACGCCGACGCGGTGAAGGCGGTGAAGGATCTGACGGGCGGCGGGGTGCCGTATTCCTTCGAGGCCATCGGGCTGAAAACGACAGCGGAACAGTCTTTCGCCATGCTGCGCCCCGGCGGGGTGGCAACGATCATCGGGATGATTCCGTTGGGCACCAAGATCGAACTGCACGGTTTCGACTTCCTGCGCGACAAGAAGATCCAGGGCACCAGCATGGGCGGCAATCGCTTCCGCGTGGACATGCCCCGGCTGCTGGATTTTTGGCGGCAGGGGCGGCTGAAGCTGGATCACCTGATCTCCGGGCAGATCAGGCTGGCCCAGATCAATGAGGGGTTTGCGCAGTTGAAGTCGGGGACTCCGGTGCGCAACCTGATCAACTTCGGCGTGGTCTGAGGCCTCAGGCAGCGCCCGATCTCGTTTGGACCACGTCAAACCGGTCCGGGGTGAAATTGCGGCGGGCCCCATGTAATATTCGTAACGTTATTGCTTGTGGCGAAGTTGAACTCTCCGAACACCGGGAGGTTGCCAAAATGGAGGCTTGCAACTTCCGCCACGCCGTACCTGTTGGTGCCGCCAAGCGACAGCGTTCCCCCGGCATAGGACGATGAGGTGACGTTGAAATCGTTCAGGCTGATCAGATCGGTCGGGTCCCGGCCGAACCCGGACAGCACCGCCTGAAAGCCGCCGAACCCCTGATAAGTGTTCGATCCGTGCAGATCCAATTCGCCGCCCTTGAAGTCGAAGGTCTGGCCGGAGCCGATGGTTTCTCCCTCGTTGTCGAACTCGAAGCGCCCCGGGGTGGCTCCGAGGCCGAGCACGCCCGGCGATAGACCCAGCACCACCGTGCCGGTTCCGTCGATCTGGACGGTCGTGTCGGAAACCGAGCCGTAGACATCGATGACGCCGTCGTTGTGCATGGTCGCCTGAACCGCAACGGCCTGCGGCAGGATCGCATAGCCGAACAGGACGATGCTTGAGCCCCGGGAGGCCTCGATAACGCCCCGGTTTTCCAGGACCGCGTTGCCGATGGACAGATCCAGGGTGCCGCCGCGGGTGAACGCCGAGCCTGCTGTCTCGATCGTGCCATCGTTTTCGCTGACCGGAAGCGGCGCGAACGGAACGGTTGTGCTGCCGCCGGTGATGAACAGCGTGGCGCTGTTTGGTGCCGAAAGGTGCCCACCGAAAAACAACCGCGGCACGGCGGGGACGACGATGGTGGTGTCCGATCCGATCGTGGAGCCGATCAGCGACAGGGTGGGGTTTGGTGCGGTCGTACCCTCAACACCCAGGATGCCGCTGAGAATGGCGCCGGGCACGGCTGAAATCGCCGGGCCGGGCGTCAGGTTTGTTCCGCCGAGATAAATGCTTTCCCCCGCGAACGTCAAATCCGTGGCGATCGGGTTGCCGTCCTGGATTGTCAGATTGTCGCCGCTTAGCGGCGCGCCCGCCGGGGTCCAGGCCGCGGAGTCGGCAAAGCTCGCGGTAAGGGCGCCGTTCCATATCCTACTGGTCATTGCTGTCGTGCTCCGCCGTGAGATTGCACATCCGCCGAGAACCGTTTCGCGGCAGTCTGTCTCTTCAGCTTTCCGGACCACGCCAATTGATTCCGTTATACACTGGGATTTTTCAGTCGGGGCCGTATCGCCTTATGAAATGAGCGTGATACCGCGGGACCGGGCACCGCGGCGACCGCGCCGACGGCGCTCGCATGCCGATACGTTTCGCGATACAGTCGGAAACTGTATAGGCGTCAGGAGGCGGGGGATGGTGGCAGCGGACATGGCGGCGGCGGGGATTTTCTCCGCCTGCGAACCGTTCAACACCCGGCGTGTTGGCTGATCGGGATGCTCCACGCCTTTCTGGGCCTGGCCTCCCTGCTGCTGCTGGCGTTCCTGTGCAGCGAGGACCACCGCGGCATCCCCTGGCGCACCGTTGTCTCCGGCGTCGTGCTGCAAATTACTTTCGCGCTGCTGCTTATCGGCGTCCCCGGGGCCGACAAGCTCATGTTCTGGCTGAACGACGCGGCGAACGCGTTGCATGCCGCGACCTTGACGGGCACCCAGTTCGTGTTCGGCTACCTCGGCGGGGGCGCGCCGGCGTTCGCCGAGACGCATCCCGGGGCCAGCTTCATCCTGGCGTTCCAGGCGTTGCCGCTGGTGCTGACGATCAGCGCGCTGGCCTCCCTGCTGTTCTACTGGGGCGTGCTGCAGCGCATCACCGCCGGCTTCGCCTGGCTGCTGCGCCGCGTGATGGGCATCAGTGGACCGCTGGCCCTGGGTGCGGCGGTGCATGTGTTCGTCGGCATGGTGGAGGCGCCGTTGCTGGTGCGGCCGTATCTGGCGCGGATGCAGCGGGGCGAGTTGTTCGCGCTGATGACCTGCGGCATGGCGGGCGTGGCGGGGACGGTGATGGTGATCTACGCCTCGTTTCTGGCTCCGTTCGTTCCGAATGCTTTGGGCAACATCCTGATCGCCTCGATCATCAGCACGCCGGCCGGGCTTGCCGTCGCCGCGCTGATGGTTCCGTTCGATCCGGCCGACAGGCCCGCGATGCTGGTGATAGAGGATCCGCCGCACAGCAGTTTCGATGCGCTGGTGAAAGGCACGCTCGATGGGGTGCCGATCCTGACTGCAATTATTGCGACATTGCTGGTGACGGTGGCGCTGGTGGCGCTGGTGAATATGACCTTAGGATTGTTGCCGGACTGGGATGGTTCGGCGGTGACGCTCCAACGTTTGTTCGCCTTACCGTTCCGCCCGGTGATGTGGCTGATCGGCGTGCCCTGGGCGGAGACGGCGACCGCTTCGACCTTGATGGCGACGAAGACGGTGCTGAACGAATTCGTGGCCTATCTGAATTTCTCCACCCTACCGGCGGATACGTTCTCGTCCCGCAGCCGGATGATCCTGACCTACGCGCTATGCGGCTTCGCCAATTTCGGCAGCCTGGGGATCGTTATCGGCGGCCTCGGCGCAATGGTGCCGGAGCGCCGGCGGGAGATCGTGCAGCTCGGGCTGCGGACCATCCTGTCGGGGACGCTGGCGACGTGCATGAGCGGCGCGGTGGCGGGGGCGCTGGCGGGGTGAAACGCCGCGCCCCGAGCCCCGCTGGCATTTCACCGGCCGCAGCATAAATCCAATACCGCGCGGCCGAATTATCATCCCGCCGACAAACCCCCAACTCCGCTCCCATCGATACAGGCCGCAGCGCCCGGGCAGAATGGGAGTAGACGCGATGTTCAATCACATAGTCACGGTCAAGACCCTGATCCGCGTCGCTTTTACTGCGCTGAGCCTCGCCAATATCGGTGTCGCCCACTCGCAGCCCATACCCGCGGGCAGCGCGCTTGCCGTCTTCGAGACCATCAGCCGCTGACGCGCCGTCCGATTCGAAGCAAAAAGGCCGGGGAAGTGCCCCGGCCCTTTTTGTGTTCGTCCTCAGCAAGGGGTCCTATGCCTGCTCAGTCGGTCCCAGATCGAGGATCAGCTGGTCCGGCAGCGTGGCACGCGGCTGTTCCGGCACCAGGCCGAACATGAACCGGCTCTGGTCGCGGGCGGTGTTGGCGGCAGCGGCGTGGACCGGCAAGGTGAACGCAAGCGGACCATCGGTTCCGTGCGCTTCGAGCATGGCCTCACCGAGAACGACTGGCGATACGAGGTCGGTGTCGTCCAGATCGAGCTCGCCCGACAGGAACATCGGAGAAAGATCCGACGGATCGGGGTAGACGTGGGTGGAAGGCATTGAAGTCTCCTAAGCAAGATATGGACGCCAAACCTCCCCGAGACACGAATATGACAGAAACTTTTGCTGCGCCGCAGCAATTATCTGAGGGCAGCAGACATGCGATCTTTTCAGGTCAGGACTGAAGTTTGATAAAAACAATTTTTCGGCATCCAGTTACGTCGGCAACCTCCCGGCGGCCTGCATCAGGATCGCGGCGGCATCCCGCGCCAGCCCCGCGACCGAAGCGTCGTTTGTGACCAGCATCGTGGCGATCGCGCCTTCGATCAGCAGGGCGATCTGGGCAGCGAGAGTGTCCGCGTCCGCCGTGCCGGCCGCGGCCAGCAGCGACGCGATGTGGTGGCGCCGTGCGTCCTTGTATTGGATGGCGATGGCACGGGCGGTGGTGCAGTCCTCGGCCAGTTCGGTCACCGCGTTGACGAAGGCGCAGCCGCGAAAATCGCCTTTGGCGAAGCGCTGCTGAAGCTGGTCAAACAGCGCCAGCACCTGTTGCGCGGGCGGCTCGGTCGATTCGGGCAGGGGCAGCATGCGTTGTCGCAGATAGGCGGCGACCAGCGCGTCCTTCGACGGGAACGTGTCGTAGAGCGAACGCTTGCTGACCCCGGCCTTGGCCGCCACCGCATCCACCCCGACCGCCCTGATCCCCTTCCGGTAGAACAGCCGATCGGCTGCCTGAAGGATACGGTCTGCCATGAGTGTCACGCCGGTCAACTCCGTCCTGTTTGAGCTTGCGAACGCCGCTGTCGGCTCCCAACTGCGATCCACACAGATCGGTGTGGCATCGCCCATCGGCAAGGAGGATGGACACCATGGACGCTGTTTCGTCGCTGTCGCAGGTGGTTGGAGAGGTCGTTTACCTGGCGAAGACCGCGGAAAAGCCGCACACCTATACCTATGACCCGCCTGAGGGCGTGGCGCGCACCAATATCGTCAATGACCCGCATACGGTGCCGATTTCCGACATGCGGCCGATTGCGGACGGGCTGAGCCTGGACGGGCAGGGGTTTGTGCTGGCCGATGCGCCGACGGCGGTGCGGGATTTCTATGACGAGGCGCAGCTTCGCTCGGTGTACTATCCCGAGGCCGAGCACCTGGTGAAGCAGGCGACGGGGGCCAGCCGCGTGGTGGTGTTCGACCACACGATGCGCCGCCGGGAGCAGGGGGTGGAGGATCGCACGCCCGGCACGCCGCGCCAGCCGGTCACCCGGATTCATGGGGATTACACCGAGGTTTCCGGACCGCAGCGGGTGCGTGACCTGATGGGGGCGGAGGCGGACGATCTGCTGACCCGCCGGTTTGCGATCGTCAATGTGTGGCGGCCGATCCGCGGGCCTTTGTACGATGCGCCCCTGGCGGTATGCGATGCGCGGTCGGTTGCCGAGGGTGACCTGGTCGGTCAGGATTTGATTTATCGTGATCGTATCGGGGAGATTTACGGCCTGACGTATAATCCGGCGCACCGGTGGTATTATGCTCCGGCGATGCGGGCGGATGAGGCGTTGTTGCTGAAGTGCTTCGATTCGGCAAGGGATGGACGGGCGCGGTTCATGCCGCATACGTCGTTCGCTGATTCGAATGCCCCCGCTGATATGCTGCCGCGGGAGAGTATCGAGTTGCGGACGTTGGCTTTCTTTGATGAATGATTTGCACGGTGGTGCCGCGCTTTTTGCGTCGGTAAGGTTCGCTGTCAATAAGTAATGGAAACACAAATGAACACGAAAAACACAAATAATCTGTCGGCCTGATCACGGCACTGTTGTGCGCCTGGTTAGCGGGCGCGGGGCCGCAAATTATGGGTGAAGCATTTTCCTGCTATTCGTGTTCATTTGTGTTTCAAATTGTTTATCCTGACCAACCGGTCCGAAGCCGGAGACCGGGTTGCAGCCTACGCCTCTGACCAGAAACTGTTGTCAGCACCGGCAACAAAACCAAGTCGCTCGTAGAGGGCAACGGCAGGCGCGTTCTGCGCGTCGACCTGCAAGCCGATCAGGTCGATGTCTTGCAATGCCGCCCGGTGTTCCAGCGCGGTCAGCACCGCCCGGGCCGAGCCTTGGCGGCGACAATCGCTTCGGGTCGTGACGCACTCGACCACCGCGCAACCATCTCCGGCAACGCATAGCGCAGTCGAAACGATCCTGCCGCCCCGGCGGCAGCCGAAGAATGCGCGCGGCTGCGGTATGCGCTTCAGAATTTCGGCGTTCGCCATGCGGCGGCTCTCGGTGATCTCGCCCAGGTATACCGCCAGCCATTCGTCCCACGCGTGGTCCCGGATTTCGACATCGGCGTCAGCGGCGGGGTCCTCGGGCAGCTTGAACATCGTCACCGTTGGCACGCCCTGCCGATAACCGCGTCCGCGCAAAAGCTCCGCAAGGCCGGGCGGAGACGTTTCGTCAAAAATCTGAAACTGCGCCTTTTGGCCCGCGGCGTGATACAGGGTCTCGGCCCGGGTCACCGCCGCTCTCGGGTCATCTCCGGTGAAATCGATCGTCGAAACCGAATTGGCCCGATGCGACCCGCCGCCGGAGCACCGCCACAGCCAGCCGCTGATACCGGCCGTGCGCAGCGCCGGCCAGGCCCGCACATGCGCCCGCTCCATCCGCACGCGGTCTGCGCGGCCGATTTGCATACGTCACCGGCGGGTTAGCTGTCGTATGAAACCAGCGCGTCGCACGGAACGTCCAGCCTGGAGCGTCCGTTCAGGAAGGTCAGTTCGATCAGCGCCGCCGCCGCCGGCACCACCGCGCCGACGCTGCGCAGCAACTCGATCCCCGCCGCCATCGTGCCGCCGGTGGCGAGCAGATCGTCCACCACCACAACCCGCTGGCCGGGCAGCACCGCATCGGCCTGGATCTCGACCCGGTCCTCGCCGTATTCCAGGGCATAGTTCAGCCCGACGGTCTCCCCCGGAAGCTTGCGCGGCTTGCGGATCATGATGAAGCCGCAGCCCAGCTTCAGCGCCAGAGGTGCTGCGATCAGGAAGCCGCGGCTTTCGATGCCGGCAACCAGATCGGGAGTATATTGGCGAACCGCGCGTGCCATGCGGCCCATGGCTACCTGCCACGCATCCGCCTCCCGCAGCAGGGTGGAGATGTCGTAAAACAGGATGCCGGGCTTCGGGAAGTCCGGAATCCCGCGGATATGGTCTTTCAGGTCCATCGCTACGGGTCCTCGGGTTACAGCAGCGCGGCACCCTAGTGCGGGCCGCGCCGCCTCGCCAGCCCCTGTTGCAACTTCGCGGCGGTTTCCTCAGTGTCAGCACATGAGCGGCACCGGACTGCGCAATGCCGAGATCGATGCGGCGCTGAACGACGCGAAGGAACTCTACCTCGCGCGTAACACACTGAGTTTGGCGCGCTACCTGGACGCTACCACGGTGATGCCCGGTGGCAACACCCGCTCGGTGCTGCATTACCCGCCGTTTCCGCTGGCGATGTCCCGCGCCGAGGGTTGCCGGCTGTGGGACGCCGACGGCCACGCGTATATCGATTTCCTGGGGGATTATACCGCCGGGTTGTACGGCCATTCCCATCCGGCGATCCGCGCGGCGGTGGATGCGGCATTGGACGGCGGCATCAGCCTCGGCGCGTCGAACATGACCGAGGCGCGGTTCGCGCGCGCCATCTGTGAGCGGTTCGGCCTGCAGCGAGTGCGCTTCGCCAACTCCGGCACCGAGGCGAACCTGCTGGCGGTGTCGCTTGGCCGGATCGTCACCCGGCGGAAGTCGGTGATGGTGTTCGGCGGCAGCTATCACGGGTCGCTGCTTGGCTTCGCCGGCGACGGTTCGCCGATGAACGTGCCGTTCGAAACCATCGTGGCACCCTATAACGACTTCGAGAGGACCCGCGCGTTGATCACCGCCGACCTCGCCCTTGTCCTGGTCGAGCCGATGATCGGCAGCGGCGGCTGCATTCCCGCGACGGCCGAATTCCTGAAGATGCTGCGCGAGGAAACGAACCGCGCCGGCGCGCTGCTGATCTTCGACGAGGTGATGACGTCACGGCTGGCTCCGGGCGGCCTGCAGTCCGTTACGGGTGTGCAGCCGGACCTGACGACGTTGGGAAAATATCTCGGCGGCGGCATGTCATTCGGGGCGTTCGGCGGACGGGGCGAGGTCATGGACCGGTTCGATCCGCGCCGCAGCGATGCGCTGCCGCATGCCGGAACGTTCAATAACAACGTGCTGAGCATGGCGGCGGGGCTGGCGGGACTGACCGAGGTCTACACGGCCGACGCCGCGGTGGCACTGAACGCGCGCGGCGATGCGCTGCGGGCGCGGCTGAACCGGCTGTGCGGGGATGCGCCGCTGCAGTTCACCGGTATCGGCTCGATGCTGGCGGTGCATGCGGCGCGCGGGCCGGTCACCTGCCCGGCGGACGCGGCCAGAGCGGATCAGAAGCTGAAAGAGCTGTTCTTCTTTGATATGCTGTCGCACGGGATATGGCTGGCCCGCCGCGGCATGATGGCGCTGTCGCTGCCCATCGGCGATGCGGAATGCGATGCGCTGGCGGCGGCGGTGGAGGAGTTCCTGTCCGCGCGGCGATCGTTGCTGGTTTAGCGAAGCGGCGCTTTGTCAGGAAGCGGCCCGGGAACGATGAAGCGCAACGTCAGGCGGTTCATCCCGTCCCGGCGCTCATAGTCCATGCGCTGAGCGAACGTCCGCATCAGGTGAATGCCCTGGCCGCCCACAACCGCATCCTCGATCGAGGCGGCGGGCGCCGGGGGCGCCATCGCCAGCGGATCGAAAGCGACACCGCGATCGCAGATCGCGGCGATGACGGTGTCGCCGCGGCGTTCCAGGGCCAGCAGGATGTCCTTGCCGGCCCCCGGCGCGCCGACGAACCCATGGCGCATGACGTTCGATACGGCTTCTTCGAAGCAGAGCTGGACGGCGAAGGCGGTTGACGGCGGCAATTGCAGCGTTTCGTTGAGCGACTCGGCCCACGCCGCGACCCGGCCGAGCTCCGTAATCTCGGCCTGGACGATCAGCGATTCGGGTCCGACACTGACCATGCACACGCCTCCAACGACGCTCCACCGCGAATGGTTCTCGCTATGTATGCTGTAAGGCAGACCGAAGACAATTTCTTGTAAATTGCATGGCGGATGACAGAATGTTCGATAGCCGATCGCGCTGCCGCCGGTCCGGTTCCAGCTGAAAGGCGGGCGCGAATTTTTCGAAGCCAGCTTTCACTTGGCTCATGAACGCGTCCGATGCAACCAAATCCGCTGCGGAGGCGTTATCATCCGATCTCGTCCGCCGCTTTTCGAGCAAGGATCTGTCCGATGACGATTTACTCCGGGCCCGTCTTCGACATGGCCCGCCAGCAGTTCCACATCATCGCTGATCACATCAACATGCCGGAGGACCAACGCGATCGGCTGCTGTATCCGAAGCGGGCCATCGCCGTGTCCTGCCCGATCCATCGCGACGACGGCACGACAGCGGTGTTCCAGGGCTACCGGGTTCAGCACCATTTGTCGCTAGGGCCGACGAAGGGGGGCACACGCTTCTCCAATTCCGTCGATGTCGGCGAAGTCGCGGCGCTGGCGATCTGGATGAGCTGGAAATGCGCGCTCGCCGGCCTGCCCTATGGCGGCGCGAAAGGCGGCGTCACCGTTGATCCGACGGCCCTGTCGCTGCGAGAGCTGGAGGCTCTGTCTCGCCGTTACATGCAGGAAATGATCCCGTTCGTCGGCCCGCACACCGACGTGATGGCCCCCGACATGGGCACCAACGAGCAGGTGATGGCGTGGTTCATGGACACCTACTCGATGTATCAGGGCAAGACAGTGACCGAGATCGTCACCGGCAAGCCGGTCGCCAGCGGCGGCACCGTGGGGCGGCGGGAAGCGACCGGGCGCGGCGTGGTCCACCTGGCGATGCGGGCGGCGGAAACCATCGGGCTGACCCCGAAGACCGCAATCGTGCAGGGGTTCGGCAATGTCGGCTCGGTCAGCGCGGCCGAGCTGGCGGCGCGCGGCGTCAAGGTTACCGGCGTCAGCGACCACACCGCCTGCTACTTCGACCCGCGCGGCCTGCCGGTGGAGGCTCTGATCCGGCATGTGGCGGCGAAGCGGGTGCTGGCGGGGTTTTCGCAGGAGGCGCTGGCGGACCCGGCGTCGTTGCTGACGCGCGAATGCGACATCCTCGTGCCGGCGGCGTTGGAGCGGGTGATCGATGCGGCGACCGCCGGGGACCTGAAGTGCCGGGTGCTGGCCGAGGCCGCCAACGGGCCGACGACACCGGACGCCGATCTGGTGCTGGCGCAGCGGCAGCAGGAGATTTTCGTGCTGCCGGATATCCTGTGCAACGCGGGAGGTGTCGTGGTCAGTTACTTCGAGTGGGTGCAGGACCTGCAGCAGTTCTTCTGGCAGGAGGACGAGGTGAATACGCGGCTGAAACAGATTCTCGACCGCGCCTTCGGGCAGGTGACGGCGCGGGCGAAGCGGGACGGGGTGGCGCAGCGCACGGCGGCGATGGCCATAGGTGTGGAGAAGGTTTACGCGGCCAAGCAGGTGCGAGGGTTGTTTCCGTAATCGCACCGGCTCCGCGCCGGCGGCAGAGGGCCTGCCGATCGGCGGTTGAGGACGTCCGATGCGCGGCTGACACTGGCGATGACCGCCGCGAAATCCTTCCGCCTGAAGCCACTTTGCTCCATATGGAATTTGATCGCATCGACCGGGTCGTGTCGCAGAATCGGCTACTGACGATCCTCGCAGGCCGACACGTTCGTTGCGGTTTCATCAATAAGCGTTGAAATATCGCTGCAGGGCATCCACGCTGTTGCTCTTCAGCAGGCCAAGCATCAGCAGGACGCGTGATTTCTGCGGATTAAGCTCCCCGCTGGCGACGAAGTGGAGCTTGTCGTCGTCCACCTCTATGTTGCGGTAGACCGCCCCGCTGCCGGTGCGGCTGCTGCGCACCACCGCGACCCCGCTGCGTGCGGCCTCGGCGAGACCGTCGGTGGCCGCCTTTGTCATGTTGCCATCGCCCACGCCGGCCACCACGATGCCCTTCGCTCCGTTCTTGACGGCGTAGTCGATGAAATCGCGCCCCATATTCGCATACGCGTAAACGATCTCGACCTTCGGCAGCGCGTCGAGGCTGTCGATCAAGAAGGCGCTTTGGTCGCCGTGAATCGTCGCAGGCGGGGCAAAGAAGGTCACATGCTCACCGCTGACATGGCCGGCCGGCCCGCGGTTGGGCGAGTGGAACGTATCCAGCGCCGTGGTGTTCTGCTTCTCCACCTCGCGGGCGTAATGGATCTGGTCGTTCAGAACGACCATGACGCCGCGGCCCTTCGCTTCCGGGCTTGTTGCCACGGCAACCGCCTCATACAGGTTCATCGGTCCATCCGCACTCAGGGACGTTGCCGGCCGCATCGAGCCGACCATGACGATCGGCTTGTCGCTGTGTATCGTCAGGCTGAGGAAGTAACCGGTTTCCTCCATCGTATCGGTGCCGTGGGTGATCACCACGGCATCGACATCCGGCTGTTTGAGCAGCTCATCAACCCGGTGACCCAGTTTGAGCCAGATTTCGTTCGTCATGTCCTGGCTGCCGACGTTGACGAGCTGCTCGCCCTTGATATCCGCGAGGTCCTTCATCAGCGGCGCCGCGTCGATCAGGTGCTGGATGTCGAACACCCCTGACGTATAACCGCCTTGCGCCGTGTTCGGCTGCGCGCCGGCAATCGTGCCGCCGGTTGCGACGATGGCAACGCGCGGCTTGGCGGCGGCCGATACCGCGGTGACCAGAACCAAGCCGAGCGCAAGGACGACAAACCTCAACCGTCTGGTCATGTCATGTGCCTCCCGTAACGCGCGAGCCGCCGGATTGCAGCAAGCCTGGAGCTGCCCCCGGGATGATCAGGTCTTCCGCCTCGACGTCGCGCGGCGACTCCAGTTCGCCTTCCCACTTGGCGACGACGGCGGTCGCGATACTGTTGCCGATGACGTTGGTCGCCGTGCGGCCCATGTCGAGGAACTGATCGATCCCCAGGATCAGCAGGATTCCGGCCTCGGGCAGCTTGAACATCGGGATCGTTGCCGCAACCACCACGAGCGAGGCGCGCGGCACGCCGGCGATGCCCTTGCTGGTCACCATCATGACCAGCAGCAGTGCGATCTGCTGGCCGAAGGATAAATGGATGTTGTACGCCTGCGCGACGAACAGCGCGGCAAACGCCTGGTACATCATCGATCCGTCGAGATTGAAGGAATAGCCGAGCGGCAGCACGAAACCGGTCACGCGGTCCCGCACGCCGAACTTCTCGAGTTGCTCCATCGTCTTCGGATAGGCTGCCTCGCTGCTCGCGGTCGAGAACGCGACCAGCATCGGCTCCCGGATCAGCTTCAGCAGCGTAAACATGGACGGGCCGAGCGCCAGCCTGCCCGCAATGAACAGCGCGCACCATAGTAGCACGAGGCCGAAATAAAACGAACCGATGAACTTGCCGTAGGTGACAAGTACGCCCAGCCCCTGAACCGTGATCACCGAAGCGATGGCGGCAAATACGCCGTACGGTGCAAAGTTCATGACGTAGTCGGTCAGTCTCAGCATGACGTGGACGAGTTCCCCGATCGACTTGATCAGCGTCTTGGCGGTCTCGTCCTTGAACGACGCGATGGCGAAGCCGAAGAAGATCGAGAACACCAGGATCTGCAGGATTTCGTTCTGCGCCATCGCCTGCACGATGCTGCTCGGGAAGGCGTGGGTGATGAAGTCCTTGAAGTTCAGTGCGCCGGTCGCAAGGTTCGTCCCGGCGCTCTCCGGCGGACGGGTCAGGTCGAGGTTGGCGCCCGGCGCCAGCAGATTCGCCAGCAGCATGCCGAGCAGCAGCGAAAACAAGGAGGCGCTGATGAACCATAGCAGCGCCTTGCCGGCGATGCGTCCCACCGCGCCGGTGTCGCCGAGGCTCGCGATTCCGGCCACCAGGGTGGCGAACACCAACGGCGCGATGATCATCTTGATCAGGCGGAGGAAGATGTCGGTGACGATCGAGAAATAGCCTGCGATCTCGTGTGCGGCCGCCGGATCGGGCGCCAGTTGATTGCAGATATATCCAGCCACGATACCAAGGACCAGGCTGGCCATGATCCAGGTCGTCCGCCGGTTCGATTTTGCCGGTTTTGCGGGTTGCATGCGCGCGTCTCCCGTAGCCCTGTAAGGTGATTATTCGCGAGGGCCGATCGGCTGGGGCCGCGTCAGCACATCCGGGCGCAGGATTTCATCGAGCTTTTCTTTCGGCAGCAGGCCCCTTTCAAGCACGACGTCGTAGACGCGCCGCCCCGACAGATGCGCTTCCTGCGCGACGGCGGTCGCGTTGGCGTAGCCGATATAGGGGTTGAGCGCGGTGACGATGCCGATGGAGCCTTCCACGCTGGCAAGCAGCACGTCACGGTTGGCGGTTATGCCGCGGACGCAGCGTTCCGCGAGCGTGAGGCAACCTTGCCGCAAATGCGCGGTGCTCTTGAACAGGCTGTGGGCGATAATCGGCTCGAAGGCGTTGAGCTGGAGTTGCCCCGCCTCGGCGGCGAAGGTCACCGTAACGTCGTTGCCGATGACCTCAAAGGCGATCTGGTTGACCACCTCGGGGATCACCGGGTTGACCTTGCCGGGCATGATGGACGAACCCGCCTGGACCGCCGGCAGGTTGATCTCGTTCAGTCCGGCGCGCGGCCCGCTGGAAAGCAGGCGCAGGTCGTTGCAGGTCTTCGACAGCTTGACCGCCACGCGCTTCAAAACGCCCGAAAGCTGCACGAAGGCGCCGCAATCCTGCGTCGCCTCCACGAGGTTGGGGGCTGTGATCAGCGGAATGCCGGTGATCTCGCACAGGCGCCGGCAGACCAGGGCGGCGTAACCCGGGTGCGCGGTAATGCCGGTGCCGATGGCGGTGGCGCCCAT
The DNA here is from genome assembly GCF_903915725.1 of uncultured Rhodopila sp. GTDB lineage: Bacteria > Pseudomonadota > Alphaproteobacteria > Acetobacterales > Acetobacteraceae > Rhodopila. Next base: position 58,371 of record NZ_CAIWTY010000095.1, on the reverse strand, counting down.
GTTGATCTCGCGGATCAGCATGGCCGCTTCTTTCAACCGGTCTTCGTCCTCGCCGATCATGACGGCGTAGGTGCTGAATTCCTGGCCGAGCGTCATCGGCACGGCGTCCTGAAGCTGGGTGCGGCCCATTTTCAGCACGTCCTTGAATTCCTCGGCCTTGGCCTCGAAAGCGCCACGCAGCACGGCCATCGCATCCACCAGGCGGAAGATGCCGAAATACGTCGCGAGCTTGAGTGCAGTCGGGTAAACGTCGTTAGTACTCTGGCTCATGTTGACGTGTTCGTTGGGATGCAGGAACTGGTAGTCGCCGCGGCGGTGTCCCAGATGCTCCAGGCCGCGGTTGGCGATCACTTCATTGGCGTTCATGTTGGTGGAGGTGCCGGCGCCGCCCTGAATGACATCGACGACGAACTGGTCGTGCAACTGGCCGGCGCGTATGTCCTCGCATGCCCGGACGATTGCGTCGCGCCGAACCGTGTCCAGCAGGTTCAGTTCATGGTTGGCGAGGGCCGCGGCTTGCTTGATGCTGGCAAGCGACCTGATCAACTCGGGATAGATCGCGATCGTCGTGCGGGAGATCGGGAAGTTCAGCACCGCGCGCAGCGTGTGGACGCCGTAGTAGGCAGCGTCCGGAACAGCAAGATCCCCGAGCAGATCGTGCTCGAGCCGCGTGTCGGATTGAGACATTGGTTCGTTTCCCAGATTAATTGATTTTTACTTGGTTTCCCGACATCACCGCAGCATCTTTCGGGCATCGGCCGCAAGCACCAAATCCGGTCGCGGCACACGCGCTGCGAAAATCGTGAAGCGGGGCGGTGTCCGTACGAAGCTGGAAATCGGCCGCGGCCTTTTCCCTGACGGGAACAGGATCTCCGCGCCGCGCGCAGCGAACGCATCCGACAGAGCCCTTCCTAGCTCGCCCGCTGGGGCGCGAGCGGTGCCGCGATGTGGCTTCAAGCCGCCTGATGGTGTTTGCCGATAAGAGAGTTGAGAGGTATGGTCCATGCCGCGTGGATAGCTCTGATCATCTCGATCGTCAGTGGCCGCCGCCGGTTTAGGACCTCAGATGCGCGGCTGACACCGTCGACGACTGCCGCGAAATCCTTCTGCATGAAGCCGTTTTGCTCCATATGGAATTTGATCGCATCGACCGGGTCGGGCGGCAGCATAGGCCGCCGACGATCCTCGAAGGCCGACACGAGAACCGAAAGCACTTCGAGTTCGTCATGGTCCGGCGAGCCGGGCTGCGCATCCCAAAGCGACTTGATGCGAGTGATCGCCGCCGCATGGTCAGCCCCGGTGCGAATAGGGCGAACGGACATGAGACCCGCCTAAAACCTTGAGACCCTCGCAGCGGATACGCGGTCATACTGCGGACGTAACGCAACGCTCCGCTATTATCGGGCTGGTTAACGAGGATGTGCGGACGAATGCCCCGTGGTCGCCGCCGCTTCGGCGGTCTCGGGAGGCTCACCACGACTTAGCTTCCAGGCATGATGCCGGCTGCCGCATCGAGCAGGCCGGAGCCATGGTCCCGGATCTCCGCCACGATCTGCTCGGCCGAGAAACAGTCATCGGCGTTGTCAACGACCGCATCGGCCGGAATGCGCGTGCCAACAACCAGCCAGGCCCCTGAAACCTTGCCCGGGATGCGCTCGGCGTCGGGACAGTTCGACCAGTCCATCACGTGCCTCATGAGGAAACGTCTTGCCAGGTTTCTACCAAGATCGGCAGCGAGTGCGCCTGCACCATCCAAACCACACTACTTCACCGTTACCACCCGCAACGCATTCGTCGTCCCGGAATGCCCGAACGGCACTCCCGCGGCCACCACGATCTCCTCGTCGCGTGCCGCGAACCCTTCCGACAGCACCACCTTGCTCGCCCGGTGCGCCGCCTCCGTCATCGAGTGCACATCCGGCGTCACCACCGCGTGCACCCCCCAGACCACCGACAGCAGCCGCGCCGTCGCCTGGTCCGGCGTCAGCCCGACGATCCGCGATACCGGACGCTCCCGCGCCACCCGCAGCGCCGTGCTGCCCGAGGCGGTGAACGCAACGATCGCCTTGGCCCCGATGGTATGGCCAATCGCCGCGGAGGCCAGGGCGATCGCCGCCGCCGTGGTCTTCTGCGGGGCGGTGTGGGAGGCATCGATCAGGCTGCGCCAGCCGCCATCCTGCTCCACCCGGGCGACGATGCGGTCCATCATGTTCACCGCCTCGTACGGGAACTGCCCGGCCGCCGTCTCACCGGACAGCATCACCGCATCGGCGCCGTCGAACACCGCGGTCGCCACGTCGGAGGCTTCGGCCCGGGTCGGGGCAGGGGCGGTGATCATGCTTTCCAGCATCTGCGTCGCCACCACCACCGGCTTGCCCATCTGCCGCGCCAGCCGGACGATGCGCTTCTGCGCCAGCGGCACCTCCTCCGGCGGCAGTTCCACGCCGAGGTCGCCGCGTGCGACCATGACCGCGTCGGTCAGGCTGAGGATCTCTTCCAGATTGTCCAGCGCCTGCGGCTTCTCCAGCTTCGCCATCACCCAGGCGCGGCCGCCGATCAGGCGCTTGGCCTCGATCACGTCCTCCGGCCGCTGCACGAAGGACAGGCCGATATAGCTGGCGCCGTGCGACACCGCGAATTCCAGGTCCTCGCGGTCCTTTTCCGTCAGCGCCGGTATCGGCAGGATCACGTCGGGGACGTTGACGCCCTTGCGGTCCGACAGCGGGCCGCCGACGACGACCTCGGTTTCCAGCGCATCGGCCCGCTTGTGCAGCACCCGCAGCCGCAGTTTGCCATCGTCCAGCAGCAGGGATGACCCGATCGAGGCCGCCTCGATGATCTCGGGATGTGGCAATTGCACGCGCAGGGAGTCGCCGGGTGTGGCGGTCAGGTCCAGCCGAAATTTGGCTCCGGTTTGCAGATGCACCCGTCCGGCGCTGAATTTTCCCACCCGCAGCTTCGGCCCCTGCACGTCGGCGAGCACGCCGATGGGGCGCTGAAAACGGTCTTCCAGTTCGCGGATCAGCGCGAAGCGGGCGGCGTGATCCTCGTGGCTGCCGTGCGAGAAATTCAGCCGGAACACGTCGGCGCCGGCCTGGAACAGGCGGGCCATGACCTCGATCGTTGAACTCGACGGACCCAGCGTGGCAATGATCTTGGTGTGTCGGCGACGGCGAATTTTTTGGCGGACAGCCATGGGGCGTTTCCTGGGTTCGTTTCTGAGGGTGGCGGCGGGGCCGCGGTCAGGCGATGATGATCGCCCTGATATCGTTGACATTCGTCAGCGTCGGGCCGGTGACGATCAGGTCGCCGATGGCGCCGAAGAAGCCGTGGCTGTCGTGGGCAGCGAGCGAGGCGCGGGCGTCCAGCCCGTTCGCCCTGGCGCGGGCCAGCGTGTCGGGGGTCAGCAGCGCGCCGGCGATCTCGTCCATGCCGTCGATCCCGTCGGTATCGCCGGCCGTCGCCCAGATGCCGGGCGCGCCGTCCAGGGCAATGGCGAGGCCGAGCAGGAAGGTGGTGTTCCTTCCGCCCTTGCCGCTTGGCTTGCCGGTCATGGTGACGGTCGTCTCGCCGCCCGACAGCAGTACGGCCGGAGCCGCCAGCGGCTTGCCGTGGGCGCGGACGGAGCGGGCGATCCCGGCCATGACGGTGCCCATCTGGGCGGCCTCGCCCTCCAGCGCGTCGCCCAGGATCAGCGGGGTCAGGCCGAGTTCCCGGGCTTTGGCCGCCATTGCGTCCAGCGCCATCATCGGTGTGGCAATCATATGAAATTCGCTGTTCGGCAGGCTGCCCGGCTTCGGCGTCTCGTCATCGTCGCGCGCCAGGCGTGCCGAGGCCTCCGCGGAGAGCGTAATCCCGTAACGGGCGACCAAAGCGCGCGCCTCCGCGAACGTGGTGGCGTCGGGCACGGTCGGGCCGGAGCCGATGACCGCCGGGTCGTCGCCCGGCACGTCACTGATCGCCAGGGTCACCACGCGAGCCGGGGCCGCCGCCGCGGCGAGGCGGCCGCCTTTGATGGCGGACAGATGTTTTCGCACCGCATTCATCTCGGTGATGTTCGCCCCGCAGGCCAGCAGCGCGCGGTTGATCGCCTGCTTGTCCGCCAAGGTCAACCCTGGTACCGGCGCGGCCAGCAGCGCCGAGGCACCGCCCGACATCAGCGCGATCACCAGGTCGTCCTTGCTCAGCCCTTGGACCCGTTCCAGCAACCGTTTCGCGCCGCGTTCGCTGCTGGCGTCGGGGACGGGGTGGGAGGCTTCGATCACCTCGATATGCCGCGTCGGCACGGCGTGGCCGTAGCGGGTGACGACGGTGCCTTCCAGCGCGACGTCGGGCCACGCATCCTCCAGCGCCGCGGCCATCACGGCAGCCGACTTGCCGCCGCCGACGACGATGCAGCGCCCCGATCGCGGCTTCGCCGGCAGATGCCGCGCCAGCACGGCGCGCGGATCTGCCGCCGCGACGGCGGTGTCGAACAGCGTGCGCAAGGCGGCGCGGGCTGTCGCGTCAGTCCAGGATGGCGGCCGGGGCATCGGCGTTTCCTCTCGTTTTGCTTCGGCGCAGTATGGCGAAACCGAGCCTCCCGCGCCATCTAGGGTCGAACGGAAAATGGAGTACGATCATGGCCGCACCTGAATTCGACGCCGCGACCCGCACGGAGCTGGAGGCCGCCGCGTTCCGCCGCCTGGTGGCGCATCTGCGGGAGCGCACCGACGTGCAGAACATCGACCTGATGAACCTGGCCGGCTTCTGCCGCAATTGCCTCAGCCGCTGGTACCGGGAGGAAGCGGCGGAAAAGGGCATAGAGATAGCAGATCCGGATGCGCGGGAGATCGTCTACGGGATGCCGTACAAGGAGTGGCAGGCGAAATACCAGACGGAGGCATCGGCCGAACAGAAGGCCGCCTTCGCCAAAGCCAATCCTCAACCCTGACCCGGGTTGCCGGACAGTCTCCGATCGTCATGGCGCGGCTTGCCGGTGTGGACCGAGCCCGGGTACAGGGTGGGTCTGCCGGTTTTTCGTTGACCCCCCGCTACCCCCGGGGCTATTGCCGCCGCCCTGCCGAAGCGGAGAGTCGAGTCGATGGTTAGTGTGATGGGCGTCCGACCCACCGGAGACAGCGTATGAGCGACACCGCAGCGAAAGCATCGGCAAGCCGCGCGCGTAACGCGGTCGATGACGATCCGAACGCAGGCGGTGTCGCCGCCGACAGGCTTCGTAGCATTGTCGAACGGATTGAAAAGCTCGAAGAAGAGCGAGCCGCCCTGGCGGGTGATATCAAGGACATCTACACCGAATGTAAGAGCGCGGGCTTTGACGTGAAGGTCGTTCGCCAGCTTATCCGAATCAGAAAACAGGAGCCTGCCGACGTCGAGGAGCAGGAGACACTTCTCGACGTGTATCGTCGCGCGCTCGGGATGTAGGCGGTTCGCGCCGATTGGCGCGAACCAGAGCCTGCTTTCGCTGCCGCCTGAAGCGGGATAACACAACCGCTCATCGCGGAAACATCGGTCCCGTTCGCCCCCGCCGGCACCGCGGTTCCGTGTCGATGCTACGCGTTGATGGCGAGCAGTGAGGACGTCGTCGAACCGTCATAGCCGGACCCGTAAGCCCCGGCGGCAAACTGCTGCATGAATGTTGCCCATCCGTTGCTGGCCGGCGCCGTCCCGCTGTTGCCGATGGTGCTGCCCGCGCTGGCGGATACCGTCCCGCTGTTGAGGATGTCGCTGCTGCCCGGCGGCGGTCCGGACGGCTGCTGCGGCCCGTCGTGGTCGCCGCGTTCGCCCCGATGCGTCGTTCCCAATGTCGAGGCCAGGCTGCCGAGATCCGTCGAAAGCTTTTGCAGATCCTGCGCCAGCGGGCTGGCGGTGGTCCCGCTATTGCTCACTGACGGCGAATCGGTGTCGGTGTCCGTGGACGAGGTGCCAGCCGTGCCGCTGCCACTGGCGGAGGATGACGTCCCGCCGAGCGTCGATAGCAGCGACTGCAGGTCGGTCAGGAGTTGGGACATGGCGGAGGTCCCTGACGTCGTAATCGAGCCGCCATTCGCCGCACCCGTGGTTCCGCCGGCCTGTGGAGGCGAACCGAACGCCATCAGCGCGAAGTTCGTGCCGTCCGCTATCGACGACGATGTGTCGCCGGTGACCGCGCCTGAGCCGGGTTCGGCCCATAGGGACGACGACGCGTAAGCTGACGTGCCTCCGGTTATCTGGCTGGACTGCGCGGCGGGCGTCGCCTGGTACGCAGCAAGCTGCGCCCAGCGCTCGTTTTGCCCGGTTATCGAACTCAGCACGGCTCAATCTCCTCTATGTGAAATCACCGGTCCGTATTACGCACGTCTTGTGCCAGGATAAGGGATTGATATTGAGCCAGATTACGCGGGTATGGACGGCCATTCCTGCCGCTTTCCCCGCGCCGCCCGGCAGTATGTGCCGCCCTCGCCAGTCGCTCCACACGCTGGCCGCCGCCCCGCCTCGGTTGCAAGCGCGCCACCCCGACAGTAACGTCCATCGCACGCAACAAGAGGAAATCTGCATGGACATGACGGGCGAGCGGCGTATTCCCGCGCCACGGCAGACAGTCTGGGAGGCGCTGAACGACCCGGAGGTGCTGAAGGCCAGCATCCCCGGCTGCGAGAGCCTGGAAAAGCTCGGTGACGACCAGTTGAAGGCCACCGCCGCGGTCAAGGTCGGGCCGATATCCGCCCGGTTTTCGGGTAAGGTGCTGCTCTCGGACATCGACCCGCCGAACGGCTACCGCATCAGCGGCGAGGGCCAGGGCGGTGCCGCCGGCTTCGCCAAGGGCGGCGCCAATGTCGGCCTGAAAGACGACGGCGCCGACACGCTGCTCAGCTATCAGGTCAACGCCCAGGTCGGCGGCAAGCTCGCGCAGCTCGGCGGTCGGCTGATCGACGCCAGCGCCAAGCAAATGGCGGATGCGTTCTTCGACCGTTTCAGCCAGCAGGTGCAGGCCCAAGGGGTGCAAGCGTCCTCCGCCGCGGACGCTGCCGCCGCCGGTGGCGGTGTGGCCGAACCCGTACCCGTCAGCAGACCCGCGTTGGCGCCCGCCGCACCGATATCGATCTTCGCGCTGCTGCCGGAGGAGCCGTTTGGACTGCCTCTCGTGGCCTGGATCGGCGGCGGTGTGTATGCGGTGATTATACTCCTGTTTCTGTGGGCATTGCGCTAATGACGGCGCTGCCCGCGACCGTCGCCGATACCGCTAACCTATTGTCATCAAATGGATACATCGCCGATCTGGAACTGGCGACGACGGTGCATCTGGCGCTGGCGATGCAGCGTCCGCTGTTCCTGGAGGGCGAGCCGGGCACCGGCAAGACCGAAATCGCCAAGGTGCTGTCGGCCGGCCTGAAGCGCCGGCTGGTGCGGCTGCAATGCTATGACGGCATGGACCTTTCGGCCGCTGCGTACGAATGGGACCACGCGCGGCAGTTGATGGCCATCCGGCTGGCCGAGGCGGCCGGGCAAACCGATCGCGACGAAATCAGCCGCGATATCTACACGCGGGAGTTCCTGCAGGCTCGGCCGCTGCTGTCCGCCGTCGATCCCGACCTGCCGCCCGCCGTGCTGCTGATCGACGAACTCGACCGCGCGGATGAGCCGTTCGAGGCTTTCCTGTTGGAGCTGCTGGCCGATTTCCAGATCACCGTGCCGGAGTACGGGACAGTGCGGGCGGCGACCCGTCCGGTGGTGGTGTTGACCTCCAACCGGACGCGGGAGGTGCATGACGCGATCCGCCGCCGCTGCCTGTATCACTGGGTGGATTACCCGAACGCCGCGCGGGAGCGGGCGATCCTGGCGATCAAGGCGCCCGGCGTGCCTGAGCGGCTGGCGGAGCAGGTCGTCGGCTTCGTGCAGCGCCTGCGCGGGGAGGACCTGTTCAAGCTGCCGGGCGTGGCCGAGACGATCGACTGGGCGCAGGCGCTGAACTACCTCAACAAGACGGAACTGACCGCGGGCGATGTCGATGAGACGCTGGGCGTGCTGTTGAAGTACCAGGATGATATCGCCAAGGTGCGCGGGGCGGAGGCGGCGCGGCTGGTGACGGAGGCTGCGGCGGCGGGTTAGGCGTCAGTCCGACGGCAGCTCGGATCAGGCCGATGCTCGCGTTGAAATAGAGATACTGTTCGCGCGTTTCGGTTGGCCGCAGCGGTGCTTTATGCGCGGCGGCTCAGCCAGTAAGCCCAGGCGGCAAACAGGGAAGCGCCGCCGCACGGCCAGATGAGATACGTCCACGCTTGATGCCACGTAATTGCCTGACTCCTCCAAGAACGGCTCTTGCCATAGAAGTAGTCCGGCGCCGATGGTAATCCAGGCGAACGCATGGCCTCCGCCGAATGAGCCGTTGACGACAGGGGCGCCGAGTCCCGCTGCGGCGGGATTGTTCAGTTCGGACAGGCCGAACTTCAGAGGGCGACGTTGTCACGGTGGGGCCAAGGGACCAAGGGCGACATTCGTTCGTAGCGGATGCCCACGTTCTCTTTTGTTATACGAACAGTAAGGCGCGAGAGTGGATATTTTGGTTGACCCTGACGAATGGTCCGTATTGCATAATCTCCGAACTACGTGACGGCCGGTCGAAGGACGGTTGCTGTGCCCGCGCCGTCGGTGAGACCGAGACCAGTCCGGCGCTCACAACAAGCTATGCGAGGAGCCGCACAAGAAGTCGATCCGTCGTGTGGTCGCGATCATGAGAGTTAGATCTGCGCATTGTCGGGAAGGATCGTGCTCACTTTGGCAAGCGCATCGATAGCTCTTTCGTATCGGTCGGGATCGGCTGAGAAGACAGCCGCCAGGTCCCAGATCGATCCGTGGTGCGGGTTATCCGGCACCGGGTCGAAAAAAGCCTCGAGGCCGTTAGCGTGGCAATCGCCTACCCTGATCCGAACAGCATAAAAACGGCTGGCATCCATTCCCCGGGTCAGATCGAGACCGGCGGCAGCCAGCGATGACTGAACATTCACCGAGAGCGCCTCATCAACGGTTTTCCCGGGCTTCGCCGGATCGGCCATGCGCAGTTCGAAGGCTGCCGCCGGCGCTCATGGGCGGCCGGTCAATTGGTCGATAACCGGCCGGAATCTCCGCGGCGAGTGCCGGTAAACGCGCCTGATCAAACCCTCCGCCGGATCGGTGATCCTCCGCTTTGAGTCGCCCACGGCTGTCAGGGTCTCCGATGACTCAACCGTTAGACCGGCGGGCGAACTCCTGCAACGCAGATACTGCATGCTGGAGGGACGGGTCACGTCCATGGAATTCCGGGACGATGCCTCGGGCATCTTCAATCACGGCGTAAACGCCGGAAAGACCCCGAAAACGCAATTCTATGTTCATCCCGCGCTCGTGCCACTCGGCGCCGATGCCGCCGTTCTGTAGCGGCAGCACCACGGGAGACGGCAAGCCAAGCGATGATATCGCGGGAAGCAGGAGTCGGACGGTATCGGCCAGTATCGTCTGATCGATCGGTTCGGCGTCACCCGCGACGACCATGGCCTCGGACAGTTCCATCGCCTTGGTCACTGCGGCATGAAAAGCCCGGGTTGCGGCGTCGTCCGCCGCGGCGGCCAACGCAGTGGTCAGGCCCGAGGCGCCCGGGGGCGCCGCAGGTTGCCCGAGCTTCGGGACGGGAAACGGTTGGCTCATTGCAAGGTCACCTTGATCGCCTGCTTGAACCTACCCGGCCGGGACGGCTTTCGAGCCCGCACCCAACATGGCACAAGCCACGCCCATATATCTTCCCGGCGGGACGATATTCAACATCCGGCGGCAACGAGCCATCCCTGAATACCCGCCTACTTGCCGACGCGAATCTCCACCCGCCGGGCCTCCTGCGCTGAACCGGCGAACTCAACCGACCCTGAACCAACCTGGCGAATCGCAGTCGGCGCGACACCCGCCGCGGTCAGGCCATCCACGACAACCTGGGCACGCAGCTCCGACAACAGCACATTGGCCTTCCGGCTGCCGGTCGGATCGGCGAAGCCGATGACCTTCACATTCCGGGTGTGGTGCGACTTGACCCAGTCGGCCGCCTTGGCGACGACATCCTGCGCCTGATCGTCGATCGCCGCGGACCAGAGCTGAAAGAAGATAATGAAGGACGGCTGCTGCGCCCGGGCGGCCGGCGAGCCCAAAACCAGTCCAGCGATCAACGCAAGCGAGGCAACCAGACGCATAAGAATAATCCCAAGGTTGAACGATACGCTTGTGCCGGTACGACTCTGGCGCCGTCAACCGAGGATGCCGGCCAAAACCCGGGTTTGCGTCGCGGCTCAGGATCAGAAAACCGTCGTCCGCCGTTTCATCGCCAGCCGGGTCGCGCGTCGCGCCTTCAACGTTTCCAGATGCTGCGCCTGAATGTTGACGGCATTGCGCAAATCCCCGAGCGTGTGAAACAGGTTCGCCCAGGACTGCTCGCTGTGCGCCTCCAGCGTGTCGTCCGAACAGCCCGGCCGCCCTTCGCGAAAACCTTCAATCCGGTAGTGCTGATAAGCCGTCGAGAAAACCCCGTTGTCGATCGCCCGACTGACGTCGGGGTTTTGGTTCAGGTACACAGCGGAATCGAACTCGGCTTCCGACAGGAGCCGCCGCCCGTATCGCCCGCGCCACTGCACCAGCGTTTCCCTGAATTGCGCGCAGCTCAGCGGCGGCGAAAAACGCGCCGTCTGTATCGCCTCCAGCCAGCTTTCCGTTCCCGCCACGCTGGCGTATCGGCCCGGCGGTATGGCAATGGCATCCTCCGCGCGTTCGCATCGGAGCAACCCTTCCCGCAGCCCTTCCATCCAGCCGCTATAAGTGTTGTCGCACAGAATCGGCCGCGGCAGGTCGCTCTCCGTATACGGACGCGCGCGGCTGAACACGCCAATCAGGCCGCCGGCCAGGACCTCCAGCATCTTGATGTCGCTCTTGCCATCGATGAAACTGGCGGTATCGGCCTCGGCACCGGCTTCGAGCGGGCAGGCCATGATGGCGGGTGCGAAGGATCGCAACATCGATAAATATGAACCGTAGGGAATCTGGCGGACATGCAGGATTTCGACGTCCGATTCGGCGATCAGGTTGGGCGGCTCCACCCCGATGCAAACCAGCTTCAAACCGTAGGCGAGGCAAAAATCGCGCATCGCCTTGACGACCTCGGTACGGGACGCCGTCAATGCCGGGGTATCGCTCGAAACCCAAACCATGGCGTGCGGCTTGCCGGCCAGCCGCGGCGGCGGCGGTTCACGCAAAAGGTTTGGCGTTACAACGACCTTCTCGACCAAGTTTGTCATCGCCGCGGTCTGCAGCAACTGTCCCAGGCGCGCGGTCGAGCACGACAGGACCGCGCTAGACCAGATCAGGTTGCGAACCGTCTGCATCATTTCCGCCGGAAACGACGGCCGGTAGCCGGGTGTCGCCAGCAGATTGTCGTCGAGATCGAACACGAAAGGACGCCCGAGCGTCTGCAGCGCCAGCGCGACTTCCGGTGAAATCTCCCTCTGCACCCAGATCGCGTCGAAGCTTTGCCCCGCCAGGTTCGAGCTGGTGCTGAATTTGAAATCGCCCCGGCTCCAAACCGTGTAGCCGCCGATGGCCTGCTGCCCGAACAGCGCATTGAACGGCACCTCGACGCGCAGCTCACGGTGGTGGGGTTCGACGTTCGAGATGACCAGGACATGCGGCGGTGCCGCCGAAACCCCCGTGCGGGCCGGACGAAATCCGGCGACGAGGCAACGCCTGCGCTCGGCGTGTTCCTGCGCTGCTTGTTCGATTGCCTCAACCAGGCTTCGCGAGGCCGCCGGGGTGCGGTACTCCCTGTCGGCGAACGCACGGGCGGCGTTCGACATGCGGACCATCTCCGCCGCCGGCAACGCGGCGATCTCGTCCAGGACAGCCTCTATCGGCTGCCCCGGCGTGTCCGCCACAATGATCCCGGCGCTTTCGGCCCGCAGCCGCCGCATGATCGTCCCATCGATCGTCGACAGAATCGGCACGCCATGCGTCAACGCGTTGACCGTGCGGATCGGAACCGCCATCCGGCGCTCCATCGACGGCTCATACAGATCCAGCGAAAGGCTGCCGGCGGCATAATCCGCCATCGCCGCCGCGAACGACACTTCGCCCGGCATTTCGACATGCGGCCGCGCGCCGACAGCCGCCAGTGCCTGCATCACCGAGCGGTCGGTCGCGCCGCCCGGATCGGTGCCGACGATGGCCGACAGCGTGACGCCGTCGCGCGACGCGACCCAGTTGGCGATCCGTTCCAGCAGCCGTATCGAGGTGCTCCAGGCGTACACCATGCCGGTGACATGCAGGCGCGTCAGCCGCGCCTGTCCGGTCGCGCCCGCGCCGCGCAAGCTGTCCGGCAACGCATAGGGCACGATCGCCACCGGCGGCGGCGGGCGATCGCGGCTGAGTTCGCAAAGCCAGTAGCCGTTTTGCTCGTCCGAGCCGGTCAGCACGAGATCGGCCGAACCGCACAGCCGTCCCAGCCGCTCCCGCAGCGGCCGCTCCATCCCCGTCGCGCCGAGAGATGCCTCGATATGCGGCAACCCCAGCAGATCGCACACGTGGATCATGTCGCCGGAACCGCTCAGCGGGATGGTGCGGCTGAGCGGCGACATCCAAATCGCGATGTCCGGGCGCAGTTTCTTCAGCAGATCGAGCTGGTTGCTCGCCGAATGGACCTCGATGTCGCGCAGCGTGGTGCTGTCACGCCCGACGCGGCGGAGATGGCGGCAGTCCGACGGCACCGAGTAGGTGACGCTGTGTCCCGCGGTCCGCAGCGCCTCGATCACCTGCAGGCTGCGCAGGCCGCCGCCACTCGCGATGTCGGACAGCGCCGGCACCCAGTCGATGGAAAAAACGTGGATATCCGCCACCCGGGACGTTCCTTTGTCAGAGCAGTTCCGAGACGATCGCCTGCAGGTCCGCGACCTGCTGATATTGCTTATGCAACAGCTCGATGAGCTGGTCGAAGCAGGCGTACAGATGATCGCTTGGACGCAACGGCACCGTCCCGATATGCGCCAGCGGTGGCAACCGGGAGATCACCACCTGATAGTGTTGCAGTAGCAGGCTCACCGCCTCGAGTTCGGTGTCGCCGGCGGCGATCCGCTCCTCCAGCAGGACGGTGGCGATGCAGCTTGCTTCGGAGAGCGCATTTCCGGTGATAGCGGTTCGCATCGTGGCTGTCGCCGCACCGGTCTGCCCGGCCTCCGGGGAAACCGGTTGGCTGACGTGACCGTTGACGCGCGGCGCCGATCTGGTCCGGATGTCTTCAATAGTGAATCGTTCCGACACGTGAGCCTCATCGCGTGGTGTTGCTGCGTGCCGCAGACAGGGGCGCCTCCGTCGTCATGGCGCGAGAAGGCCCGCCATCCACCCCGTTCTTTGTCCGGGTAAGGCGTGGATGCCGACCTTCGCCGGTATGACGGGCTGCACTGAAGGACCTGGGCAGTGATACACACAGATCCGTGATATAATCAATGATTTGCAACGTCGATGCCGCGGCGCGCGAGGCCGGGTCGCTGAATGAGCGCCACGTTCCCGGCGCGCTTCGCCCGCAGGCGAACCGCGTCTTGCAATCCCCCTGCTTTTCCGCCATATCCCCGGCCGCCGGCAGCGGGACCCTCCCGTCTGCCGGTAATTCACACGCGGGGAACCTTTTCCGGCCAGTCATGGCTCGGGTCCGGTGCCAATCGGCAACCCCCGCGGAGGTTGCAACCGGACTGACAGGAAAGATCCACGCAGATGGCGATCCCCGAATTCACCCTCCGCCAGCTTCTCGAAGCGGGCGTCCATTTCGGTCACCATACCCGCCGCTGGAACCCGCGCATGGCGCCGTTCCTCTATGGCACCCGCAACCAGGTCCACATCATCGACCTCCAGCAGACCGTGCCGATGCTGGACCGCGCGCTGCGCGCCGTGCGCGACGTGACCGCCGCCGGCGGCCGCGTGCTGTTCGTCGGCACCAAGCGCGCCGCGGCCGAGCATGTCGCCGACGCTGCCAAGCGCTGCGGCCAGTATTACATCAATCACCGCTGGCTCGGCGGCACGCTGACCAACTGGAAAACCATCACCGGTTCGATCAAGCGCCTGCGCCAGATCGAGGACCTCGTCGCCGGCGACACCCAGGGCCTGACCAAGAAAGAGGTCCTGGACATCACCCGCGACAAGGAGAAGCTCGACCGCGCCCTCGGCGGCATCAAGGACATGGGCGGCCTGCCGGACATCCTGTTCGTGATCGACACCAACAAGGAGAAGCTGGCGGTCGAAGAGGCCAACAAGCTGCACATCCCGGTCGTCGCGGTGCTCGACAGCAACTCTGACCCATCAGGCGTGACCTTCCCGATCCCCGGCAACGATGACGCGATCCGCGCCATCACGCTGTACTGCGACCTGATCGCCGGCGCGGTGCTGGACGGCATCAGCGCCGAGATGGCCACCACCGGCATCGATATCGGCGCCCGCGAGGAGCTGCCCGAGGGCATCGATCTCGAGTCCGAGACAGCGACCGCCTGAGGCTAACTTTTACCGGAGATAAAGACATGGCCGCGATCACCGCCGCCCTGGTGAAAGACCTGCGCGAGAAGACCGGCGCAGGCATGATGGACTGCAAGAAGGCGTTGACCGAGAACGATGGCGACATCGAACAGGCGGTCGACTGGCTGCGCAAGAAGGGCCTCGCCGCCGCCGCCAAGAAGTCCGGCCGCATCGCCGCCGAGGGCCTCGTCGGCGTCGCTTCGGCGCCGCTGAAGGCCGCGGTGGTTGAGGTCAACGCCGAAACCGACTTCGTCGCCCGCAACGAGACGTTCCAGCACTTCGTCGCCTCGGTGGCGGAGATCGCGCTGACAGTCGGCGGCGACCTCGATGCGATCAATGCCGCGCCGTTCCCCGGTGAGAGCCGGACGGTGGCGGAGCAACTGACGCACCTCGTGGCGACCATCGGCGAGAACATGACGATCCGCCGTGCCGCGGTGCTGTCGGTGACCGAAGGCGCCGTCGCCACCTACGTGCACCAGCCGCTGAAGCCCGGCCTCGGCAAGATCGGTGTGCTCGCCGCCGTCCAGGCGCCGGGCGAACTCGACGCCCTGATCACGCTCGGCCGTCAGGTCGGCATGCACGTCGCTGCCGCCAAGCCGGAGGCTTTGGACATCGATGCGGTCGATCCGGCGGCGCTGGAGCGTGAGCGGGCTATTTTGGTCGATCAGGCACGCCAGTCCGGCAAGCCCGACGCCATCATCGAAAAGATGGTCGAAGGCCGCATCCGCAAATACTACGAGGAAGTGGTGTTGCTGGAGCAGGTCTGGGTGCATGACGGCGAGAGCCGCGTGCGGGCGGTTGCCAAGAAGGCGGGAGTCACGCTCACCGGCTTCGTCCGCTATGCGCTCGGCGAAGGCATCGAGAAGCCGAAAGACGACTTCGCCGCCGAAGTGGCCGCGACGGCGGGAGTCTGAACACGGGCTGTTTGGCCGGCCCGGCTTGTTCAGTGCGGGCAGTGTCATTAATATCTGATCGACAGAATCGTGGCCGCTAACGTGGCCGCGATTATCCGCTCAGGTCAGCGAAGTGATCGACCCAAGGAGCAGCGGCCCGCGTCAAAGGCCGTTGCCAGCGTGCATACCTTCATTAACCGGCTCGGGAGAGGCGCATGACACAGCCCGCTGTTTATAAGCGCGTGTTGCTGAAACTCTCGGGCGAGGCATTGATGGGCCAGCGGGAGTATGGCCTGGATGGCGGCATGGTCAGTGCGATTGCCAACGACATCAAGGACGTCGTCGCGATGGGCGTCGAGGTTTCGGTCGTCATCGGCGGCGGCAACATCTTCCGCGGCGTCTCCGGCGCGGCTTCCGGGATGGACCGCGCACAGGCCGACTATATGGGCATGCTGGCGACCGTCATGAACGCCCTGGCCATGCAGTCGGCGCTGGAAAAGCGCGATGTGCCGACGCGGGTGCAGTCGGCCATTCCGATGTCGACCGTGTGCGAACCCTATATCCGCCGCCGGGCGCAGCGGCACATGGAGAAGGGCAGGGTGGTGATCTTCGCCGCCGGCACCGGCAATCCTTTCTTTACCACCGATACCGCCGCGGCGCTGCGGGCCGCCGAAATGAGCTGCGACGCCCTGCTGAAGGGCACGCAGGTCGACGGCGTGTACTCGGCGGATCCCCGCAAGGTGGAAAATACCACGCGGTACGATCAGCTGACGTATCTGGAGGTGCTGGCCAACGATCTCGGTGTCATGGACGCCGCGGCGATCAGTCTGGCGCGGGAAAACCATCTCCCGATCATCGTCTTCAATATCCACGCCCCCGGCGCCTTCGCGCAGGTCATGCGGGGCGAGGGCAAGTTCACCCGGATTATCGAGCACTGAGGCAGTTGGGAGGGATCGCCGATGACCACCACCGCGGACCTGAACAGTATAAAGCAGGACCTGAGCCGTCGCATGGACGGCGCGCTGGAGACGCTGCGGCGTGAATTCGCCGGGCTGCGCACCGGCCGGGCGCACGTCGCCCTGCTGGAGCCGATCAAGGTGCTGGCCTATGGCACCGAGATGCCGCTCAACCAGGTTGGCACCATCGGCACGCCGGAACCGCGCATGCTGACCGTGCAGGTCTGGGACAAGACCATGACCTCGGTCGTCGAGAAGGCGATCCGCGACTCAGGGTTGGGGCTCAATCCGTCCAGCGACGGTTTGTTGGTCCGCGTGCCGATTCCGCAACTCACCACGGAACGGCGTAACGAACTGGCCAAGATGGCGGCGAAATACGCCGAGGGCACCAAGATCGCGGTGCGCGCTGTCCGCCGCGACGGCATGGAACAGATCAAGGCGCACGAAAAGAAGCACGATATCGGCGAGGACGTGGCGAAAAACTGGGCCGACGAGGTGCAGAAACTGACCGACCAATTCATTAAAAAGGTGGACGAAGCGCTCGCGGACAAGGAAAAGGACATACGGCAGGTCTAACGCAAATTAGGGCACCCGATG
The DNA here is from genome assembly GCF_903915725.1 of uncultured Rhodopila sp. Taxonomy (GTDB): domain Bacteria; phylum Pseudomonadota; class Alphaproteobacteria; order Acetobacterales; family Acetobacteraceae; genus Rhodopila. The sequence continues at coordinate 41,384 of NZ_CAIWTY010000095.1, read as the reverse complement.
CCTGTTATCACCAAGCGGGTCATCGATACGTATGGCCAGCCCTCAGCCCTTGTGACACCAGGCGTCAGTGCCCGGGGAGTCGTCGTTCCGGCCGGCGTTAGCCAAACCACGGCCGCGCTGGCTGTTGCCGATGCCGACGGGCTGCTGCCTGCTCATGTCGCTATCATCATGGATGGCAACGGCCGCTGGGCCAAGTCCCGCGGCCTGCCGCGGGTCGCCGGCCACCGCGAAGGCGCCAAGGCGGTCCGCCGCACGATCGAGGCCGCGATCCGCTCCGAGGTGTCCTGGCTGACGATCTATGCTTTCAGCAGCGAGAACTGGCGCCGCCCACCCGGCGAGATCCTCGACCTGACCGGCCTGCTGCGCCGCTATCTGAAAAGCGAGATCGCGGAACTGAAAAAAGCCGGGGTCCGCCTGCGCTTTATCGGCGAAAGGTCGCGCTTCGACCGCGATATCCAGGCCGATCTGGCAGCGGCCGAGAGCGATACGGCGGGCAACAGCACACTTAACCTGACGGTCGCGTTGTCCTATGGCGCGCGGGCCGAGATTGCCGCCGCCGCCCGGGCGGCGGCCGCCGCGGTCCGTGCGGGACGCCTGGATCCGGACGATCTGGGCGAAGAGGTGTTTCGGAGTTTTCTCGCCACGTCGGAGATGCCGGACCCCGATCTGGTCATCCGCACCTCCGGCGAGCAGCGGCTGTCCAACTTCCTGCTCTGGCAGGCCGCTTACGCGGAGCTGGTTTTTCTCGACGTCCTCTGGCCCGACTTCGACGAGACCCATTTCGCCGCGGCGCTGGCGGAGTTTTCTCGCCGCGATCGACGGTTTGGCACCAGCAGGGGTTAAGCCGACGTCCAACAACGCATCAATCAAGAGGCCGCCAATGCCCGATTTTGCCGCCCCGATGGAGATTAAGACTGTGCCCATCTCAGCCAAGGCGCTTCAATCGGCGCGCTGGGGCGACCTCCGGCTGCGGATACTGTCCGCGGCAATTCTGGGGCCTCTGGCTCTGGCATGCATCTGGTACGGCGGGCTTGCGTTCGCCTCGCTGGTCGCGGTGATTTCCGCCGGCATGGCATTCGAATGGCTTCAGCTGTGTGAGAAGCGGGTGCGCCCGGGCGCGGCGCTGGCGTTCGCTGCATTGCCTGCCGCCGTTGTCCTGACCGCGCTCGGCGGCGCGGGCGGGGCACTGCTGTTGCTGGCCGCCGCCACCGTTGCGCTGGCCGTTCAGTCGCACGGCATCGCCCTGGATCGGCCGATTGCCTTCGGCATTCCCTATCTCGGCATCGGCTCGGTTGCCCTGGTCTGGCTGCGGCAGATTCCGGCGACCGGGCGCAGCGATGTCATCGTGCTGCTGCTGCTGGTCTGGGCCAGCGATATCGGCGCCTATCTGTTGGGCCGCGCCATCGGTGGCCCGAAGCTTGCCCCCTCCATCTCCCCCGGCAAGACCTGGTCCGGCGCCATCGGCGGCCTGGGCGCGGCGGTGGCGCTGGGCTTTATCGCCTCGGCAACGCTCAGCCACGGGCTGTCGCCGCTGCGGGCGGTTGGCTTCGCCGCGCTGATCAGCGTCGTCAGCCAGGCTGGCGACCTGTTCGAGAGCCAATTGAAGCGGCATTTCGGCGTCAAGGATTCCGGCTGGCTGGTGCCCGGCCATGGCGGCCTGCTGGATCGCCTGGATGCGCTGCTTTTCGCCGCCCCGGTTGCCGGGGTACTGGCGCTGATCCTCGGACGTGGAGTAATCATCTGGCAATGAGCCCTCCAACGCCCTCCCTCGCTCATCCCGAGGCGCCCCGCACCATCACGGTCCTTGGCAGTACCGGCAGCATCGGTACCCAAACAATCGAACTTCTGGAGGCCGAGCCCGAGCGGTTCAAGGTCCGGGCCCTGGTAGCCGGCCGGAAAGCCGGCTTGCTGGCGCAGCAGGCGATCAAGTTGCGTGCTGAGTTCGCCGTGGTCGCCGATACCGCTGTTTATGCCGAACTGCGTGACGCGCTCGCCGGCACCGGCATCGAAGCCGCCGCCGGGACCGACGCGGTGGTTCATGCCGCCTCTCTGGAGGCCGACTGGACGATGGCGGCGATCACCGGAGCGGCCGGCCTGGCCTCCACCCTGGCGGCGATCAAGCGCGGCGCCTCCGTCGGGCTTGCCAATAAGGAAGCGCTGGTATGCGCCGGCGATGTCATGCTGCGCGCGGTGAAGGAAGCCGGGGCGACGTTGCTGCCGGTCGATTCCGAGCACAACGCCATCTTCCAGTCGATGGCCGACGGCAATCGCGGCGCGGTTGAGAAGATCATCCTGACCGCCTCGGGCGGTCCGTTCCGCACCTTTACCCTGGAGCAGATGGCCCGGGTAACGCCGGAAGCGGCGCTGCGCCACCCGGTGTGGTCGATGGGTGCGAAGATCAGCATCGATTCCGCGACGATGATGAACAAGGGGCTGGAGGTGATCGAGGCCGCCCGCCTGTTCGATCTGGATGCCTCGCTGATCGAGGTGCTGATTCATCCGCAGTCGGTGATCCACGGCATGGTCTACTACCAGGACGGGTCCGTCCTGGCGCAGCTCGGATCACCGGACATGCGTATTCCGATCGCCCACACCCTGGCCTGGCCTCGCCGCATGGCGACCGCGTCTCGCCGTCTTGATCTGGCCGCCGTCAGCCGGCTGGAGTTTTCCGCGCCCGATCTCGAGCGCTTTCCCGCACTCCGCATCGCCCGCGAAGCATTGCAAGCGGGTGGTGGAACCCCCACTATTCTCAATGCAGCCAACGAAATAGCGGTCGAAGCGTTCCTGCAGCGTCAGATCGGGTTCCTGGATATCGCAGGGACCGTTGGCCGTGTCCTGGACCAGCTTGGGACACCTAAAGCTGATTCGCTGGACGACGTGATCATGCTGGATGATCTGGCTCGACGAACCGCCCGGAACCTGATGCCCGCTCGGGCAGCTTGAAGCCCTAGCCCTTGATGGGATGACAATCAGCGTGCTGACCATGATTCCCGACGTTGTTCGCAGTACCGGAGCGTTCATTGTCGTTCTGGGCGTGCTCGTGTTCGTCCACGAGTTCGGGCATTACATTGCGGCGCGCTGGCGCGGTGTCCGGGTGGAGGTCTTCTCCATCGGGTTTGGCCGATCGATCACATCCTGGACCGACAAGTCCGGGACGGTTTGGAAGCTCGCCTGGATTCCGCTCGGCGGCTACGTGAAACTGCACGGGCAGGAGCGTCCGCAGGACGTGTCGGACGAAGTCCGGGCATCGTGGGTGCTGGGCCAGACGTTCCACGACAAATCAGTGTTGTCGCGTGCGATCGTGGTGGCGGCCGGGCCGATTGCGAACTTTCTGCTCGCGATGGTTCTGTTCGCCGGACTTTTCATGTTCGTCGGCCAACCTGTCACCCTGCCGGTCATCGGCTCGGTGGTGCCAGATGGTCCGGCTGCCCGTGCCGGCCTGATCCCGAACGACCGGGTCGTCGCCATCGGCGACGAAAAGATCAATACATTCGAGGATCTGCAGCGGATCGTCACCACGCATCCGGGCGAGACGCTCGCAATGACTATCCAGCGTGACGGCGCCGATCGGCGGATCGATGTGACGCCCGAGGCGCGCGCGTCGGGGGTCAATCGGGTTGGCATGCTGGGTGTTCGCGGCGGCCTGACCGAATACCGGCATGTCAGCGTCCCGGCGGCGCTTTGGGGCGGCGTGTCGCAGACCTGGATCATCACCAGCGAAACCTTCAAGGGTGTCGCCCAGATGATCAGCGGAACGCGCGGCACCGAGGAATTAGGTGGGCCGCTTCGTATCGCGCAACTTTCCGGGCAGGTGGCCCAGCTCGGTGTTGCCAGCCTGGTTTCGTTTATTGCGATGCTGTCGGTTAACCTCGGCCTGATCAATCTGTTCCCGATCCCGGTGTTGGATGGCGGCCATTTGCTGTTCTATCTGGCCGAAGCACTGCGCGGACGGCCGCTGCCGCCGCGCGCCCAGGAATATGGCTTCCGGGCGGGTCTGGCTGTCCTGGGCTGCCTGTTTGTTTTCGCTACGTGGAACGACCTGACCCATCTCGGATTGTTCCGCTGGGTGGCGGCGCTGGTGGGCTAAGGCGACACTCAAGGGTAGCTGCTTCTACGCGGCGGCTACCTCAAAACCGTTGAGGTCCGGACAAGCCGGGGCATGACGGTTTATGGCAAGCGTCGCTCTCAACGCGGACCGGTACAGGACACCAACGGCCCCGGGACGACCCGTTTGCGAACCCTCGCGCCGGTGCCAATCTTGCCGATAGTCCCCGAGTCGCGGCATCGACTGGCCGGCGGCGGCCCCGGTTTGCATCCGTCCCGTCTCCGCACCGAAAATTTTACTCTACGGATCAAGGGCTTACACAACTTGCGACGGATCGCGCGTTTGCGAGAGCGGCTACTAGCATCGGTGGCAAGCCGTCGCTATGGTGCGCCGCGTTCGCGTCGCGCCACCCGCTGAAACCGCTTCAGTCCGTGCGCGCCATTGGGGGGCCAGCCTGTTGTTGATGTTTCGTCGTGCTGTGCGGTTGTTCACCGCCTGCCTGATGCCGTTGCTGGTCGTTGCAACCGCCTTCGCTCAAACTCCGTCACCGGCAGGATCAAGAGCGGTTCGCCATCCTCCCGCGCGGTCCGCTCCGGCCCCGGCGAGCGGCGTTATCGAATCGATCAAGGTCGAGGGCAACCAGCGGATTGAGGACGGAACCATTCGCTCCTACCTGCTGGTGCAGCCCGGCGATCGATTTGATCCCGACCGGCTGGACCGCAGCCTGAAGACTCTTTACGCCACCGGCCTGTTCCAGGACGTCCGCCTGAACCGCTCGGGCGACGTGCTGGTCGTGCATGTGGCGGAAAATCCGATCGTCAATCGCGTCGCGTTCGAAGGCAACCACAAGCTCAGCGACGATCAGCTCAAGACAGCGATACAGTTGCGTCCCCGCGCCGTCTTCACCCCTGCTCTGGCCGAAGCCGATCGGCAGGTGATTTTGGATGGCTATGCCAAGAAGGGGTATTACGACGCCACCGTCGATCCGAAGATCATCCATCAGGACCAGAACCGGGTGGACGTGGTGTTTCAGATCAACGACGGCTCCGCCACGCTGATCAGCAAGATCGTCATCAACGGCAACAAGGCGTTCAGCGAAAGCCGCCTGGCCGAGGTCATCAACAGCCGCGAATCGCGCTGGTGGCGGTTTCTGTCAACCTCGGATCAATATGACCCCGAACGCCTCGCCTATGATCGCGAATTGCTGCGGCGGTTTTACCTGAAGAACGGTTATGCCGACATTCAGGTCGTCGATGCCAGTGCCGAGCTGTCGCCCGACCGCAAGGGCTTCTTCCTGTCGTTCACTGTCAACGAAGGCGAGCGTTACAAGGTTGGCAAGGTCACGGTCAATTCGACCCTGCGCAATCTCAGCGGCTCGGACCTGCAACCGGTGCTGGAATTGCACGAAGGCGACTGGTACGACGGGGACGCCGTAGGCCGCACCGCCGACAAGATCGAGGAGGCTGTGCATAACCGAGGCTATGCGTTTGTCGAGGTGAAGCCGCGGGTCAATAAAGACTCGGTCAAACACATTATCGATCTGATGTTCGATGTGGGCGAAGGTCCGCGGGTTTATGTCGAGCGCATCGACATCGTCGGCAATACCCGCACCGAGGACAAGGTCGTTCGTCGCGAGTTCCGCCTGGCCGAGGGCGATCCGTACAGCAGCGAGGCTATCCGCCAGACGAAAACCCGTCTGACCGATCTCGGCTACTTCCAGTCGGTCGATATTGCCACGAACCCCGGATCGGCGCCCGACAAGGCGGTCCTGACGACGAATATCTCGGAAAAGGCGACCGGCGAACTTAGCTTCGGCGGCGGTTACTCGACCGACGCGGGCGCCCTGATCGATGTCGGTCTGGCGGAGCGCAACCTTGTCGGCTCGGGTGTCAACGCCAGCATCAACGGCGTGCTCGCGCAGCGGCGCAGTTCGATCAACTCGTCGGTAACCGATCCGTATTTCCTCGACCGCAACCTGGTCGCCGGCGCGGATATTTTCTACATCAACACGAATTATCTCGGCACCGAGCCCTACGATGAAAGCCGGGCCGGCTTCGCGCTTCGCATGGGCTACGACTTCAACGAGCATCTGCGGCAAACCTGGAGCTACTCGCTCGTCAATCGTGACGTCTACAACGTCGCGGCCGGCGCCAGCCCGTACATCATTAATGAGGCCGGTTGGACGCTGCTGTCTCAGATCAGTCAGGTGATCAGTCTGGATTATCGCGACAGCCGGATTCAGCCGCATTCCGGTTACATCATCGAACTCGGCAACGATTACGCCGGCCTCGGCGGCGACGTGAACTTCATCCGCACCAACGTCAACGCCGCCTATTACATCCCGCTCGAGCGCCAGCTCGGCAATCCGGACTGGGGCATCAAAATCGGCGGCAGCTTCGGCTACCTCGACCTGCTCCCCGGTGGCCGCGAAGAAATCATCGACCGCTTCTTCATGGGCGGCGACAACCTGCGCGGCTTCCAGACCGGCGGCGCCGGCCCGCACGATCAATCTTCCGGCGATCCCGTCGGCGGGCGTATGCTCTGGACGGAGACCACGGAACTGCGCTTCCCGCTGCCCGTTTCTCCGGATCTGGGGTTAAGCGGACGCGCCTTCGTGGATGTCGGCGGCCTGACCCAGGCATCGTTCAGGAATGGCGGTGGCTGCACATCGACGAATGGCCAGAGCTGCGTTATCGAACAGTCAGCCACGCCGCGCATTGGCGCAGGTGTGGGCATCTCCTGGCGCACGGCGTTTGGCTTGATAAATGTTGACCTGGCGCCGTTTGTGTACAAACAGCCGGGCGACCAGACACAAATCTTCCGGTTTGGCTTCGGCACGAGGTTCTAGTGAATAATCGACGTATCATTGCTTCCAGCGCGGCAATCGCGCTGGCACTGCTTCTGCAACCCACGCGGGGCAACGCCCAGCAGGCGCCGGGCGGCGAGTGGTTCGTGCCCGGACAGGCGCGGCCGGCGGCGCCCGCCCCGGCCGCCCGTCCCGCCGCGCAGCCCCGATCCCCCGGCCCGGGGCTGGCCCAAGGCCAGCTGCCCCTGGCGGGCGATGCCGGCGCCGAACCTGGCGCCGCGCCTCCGCTCCAGGTCCAGCTGCCTCCGGCGCCCGAAATTCCGCCAATTCCGAAGGGGCCGGCGACACCGGCCGCGATCGTCGGGATCCTGTCCGTGCCCGATGTTTTGCGCGTCTCGACGGCCTATCAGGCCGCCTATAAGGAGCTCAACGCGCGCGCCCAGAAGCTCAATGAGGACGCGCAGAAGGAACAGACCGCATTGCGCGAACTGAGCCAGACCTTCGCGAATGAGCGCGCCAAGCTGTCGCCCGAAAAGATCCGCGACAAGGAGCGCGAGATCACCGATCGCGTGACCGAGGCGCAGCGCAAGTTCGGCGAACGCAATCGGATCATCCAGGAAGCCAACCAGTATGTCACTGCGCAGGTCAACCGGACGATGGAGCAGGTGGCTCAGCAGGTAGCCCTCTCGCGCGGCATCAACCTGGTGCTCAACCGCTCCCAGATCCTCGGCACAACAGCGGATTTCGACCTGACGCCGGCAGTCGCCGACGTGCTCAACAAGGCGCTTCCTTCGGTGGTGGTGCCCCCCGACGGCGTTTCGCCATTGGCGATGGCGCCTCCGGCGGCTGCGGCCGCGCCCGCATCGCCGGCGGCACCGGCAGCCACCGCGGCGGCTGCCAAGCCGGCGCAGAAGAAATAGCCGATGTTGCCCGGCGAGGAGCGCTCGGCACTGGCGGGCGATCCCCGCTTCTTCTTGCGCGCCGGGCCGCACAGTCTGGCGGCGGTCGTCGATGCGGCCGGGGCCGAGGCCCCGCCGCGCCGGCTGATGCTGCACCGGGTCGCGCCGCTGGCGACCGCGACGGCGGAGGATGTCAGTTTCTGTCTGAATAACCGCAGATACCTGGGCGATCTTGAGGCCACCAAGGCGGCCGCGGTGATCGTCCACCCCAACATGCGCGATGCCGTGCCCGAGACTGCCGTGGCGATCGTCGCGGACGATCCGCTGGTGGCATGGTCGAAGGCCGCGGCGCTGTTCCATCCGCTGCCGCCGCCGGTCCCCGGCATCCATCCCTCGGCCGTCGTTGCCGCCTCGGCGCGCATCGACCCGACGGTCGAGATCGGGCCGCTGGCGGTGATCGGGGAGAACGCGGTGATTGGCGCGCGCGGGCGCATCGGCGCCCTTGTGGTCGTCGGCGACGGCGTGGTCATCGGCCGCGACATCCGCATCGGTTCGCACGCCTCGGTCTCGCACGCGCTGATCGGAGACCGCGTCTATATCTACCCGGGCGCTCGCATCGGACAGGATGGCTTCGGCTTCGCCATCACGCCGGATGGCTTCCACACCGTGCCGCAGCTTGGCCGCGTGGTCATCGGCAACGACGTGGAAGTCGGCGCCAACACGACGATCGACCGCGGCACCCTGGACGACACGGTCATCGGTGCCGGCACCCGGATCGACAATCTGGTGCAGATCGGACACAACGTCCGCATCGGCCGGGCCTGCGTGCTTTGCGCGCATGTTGGCATTTCAGGTTCGGCCGTGCTGGAGGACCAGGTCGTGGCCGCGGGTCAGGCAGGCTTCGCCGATCATCTGCGGATCGGTGCCGGCTCGCGAATCGGCGCCCAGGCGGGCGTGATGGCGGATTTGCCGCCGCGGTCGGAAGTCGTCGGCTCGCCGGCCCAGCCGGTCAAAGCCTTCTTTAAGGAAGTCGCGGCCATTCGGCGCTGGGTCCGGTCGGGCGGCCCGAAAGCTGAAGCCAAAGAGCAACCAAACCCCGGTACGGATTGACCAACATGGACACGCCTATAGAGCCAACCGCCGGTTCACCGCCCGCCGCTGAGGTCCGGACGGTAGAACTGATCGATATCCAGCGGATCATGCACGATATCCCGCACCGCTATCCCTTCCTGATGCTGGACCGGGTGGTCGACGTCGTGCTGAACACCTCGGCCGTCGGGGTGAAGAACGTATCGGTCAACGAGCCGTATTTTGCCGGGCACTTCCCCAACCATCCGGTCATGCCGGGGGTGCTGATTGTCGAGAGCATGGCGCAGACCGCCGGGGTCCTGGTGGTCGAGACGCTGGGAGGCGATGCCGCCGGCAAGGTGGTCTATTTTATGTCCATCGAGAACGCGAAGTTCCGCCGCCCCGTCGTGCCGGGCGATCAGTTGCGCGTTCACGTGGTCAAGGAACGGAACCGCGGCAACGTCTGGAAGTTCCATGGCGTGGCGAAGGTCGATGGCGTGGTCGTCGCCGAAGCGACCTATGCCGCGATGATCATGGAGCGCGCCGCCCCGGTTTAGAGCCGTAGGGTAGGGGACAGGCGCTCCATTGTGTCTTGGCCGGGCTTGGCCCGGCCAAGACACCGGGCACGCTGCCTTAGTAACGCCAAAATGCCAGATGAAACAGGGCGTTGCAGCCAGCAAACGGATACATCGGGCAACAATGATTGAATTGGTGATGAAACCGAACGGTCCATACTCCTGTCTGGATTCGATTCTGGCACCCGCCGTCAGGGGAATGGAAAACGCATGGATTCGATGATTCAACGCGATCGCCGCACCGACGATCGGGTCAGCATCCACCCGTCCGCGATCGTGGAGCACGGCGCCGAACTCGGCGCCGGAGTGCAAATCGGCCCGTTCTGCACCGTTGGCCCGCACGTGGTGATCGAAGCGGGTGCGAAACTTGTGTCCCATGTCGTCGTCGAGGGGCATACCCGTATCGGCGAGGGCGCCCAGTTGTTCCCGTTCTGCACCGTCGGCCTGGCACCGCAGGACTTCAAATACAAAGGCGAGCCGACACGCTGCGAAATCGGCGCCCGCACCCTGGTGCGCGAGCACTGCACGATCCACCGCGGCACGGCTACGGGCGTCGGCGTCACCCGGGTCGGCACCGACTGCATGCTGATGGCGGTCGTCCACGTCGCGCATGACTGCCAGCTCGGCAACCACGTCATCGTCGCCAACAATGCGGTGATGGGCGGCCATGTCAGCATCGCGGATCACGCGGTTATCGGCGGGGCGGCGGCAATCCATCAGTTCGTCCGCATCGGCCGCGCCGCCATGATCGGCGGAGTCTCGGGCGTGGAGGCGGACGTGATCCCGTTCGGCAGCGTCATCGGCAACCGCGCCCGACTCGCCGGCCTGAACATCATCGGCCTGAAGCGCCGCGGCTTCGACAAGGCGGCGATCCAACGCCTGCACGTCGCTTTCCGTGCCCTGTACAGCAAGGAAGGCGTGTTCGCGCAGCGCCTGACCGATATGCGTGCTCGCTTCGGTGACGATGAACTGGTAGCAGAGGTGCTCGCGTTCATCGACGCGCCCAGCCATCGCGGGCTGATCCGCTCCGAATAAATCGCACTCGTTTACTCCTGCGATTCCCTTTCTGAGAAATCTCGGGAGACCAGCATGACAGACTCGCTCGCCACCGCCACGCGGGTGGCGGACCCAGGCATTCGCGCGCTCTATCGTTTGGACAATCGCTGGCAGGCGTGGCTTGACGTGGAGGTCGCTCTGGCGCGGGCGCAGGCCGAGCTGGGGATCGTCCCCGAGGTCGCCGCGGACGCCATCGCCAAGGCTGCCCGGCTGGATAACCTGAACCGTGAGCGGATCGATGAGGGCCTGGCCCGCACCGGCCACGCCCTCGTGCCGCTGGTCTGGGAACTCGCCCGCGTCGTCGGCGACCCGCATGGCGGTTGGGTCCATTGGGGTGCCACCACGCAGAACATCACCCAGACCGGCGATCTGCTGGTGCTGCGCCAGGCGCATCATGTTTTCCTCAGGCAAATCGGTGAGATCCTGCGGGCGATGGCGGACCTGGCGGAGCACGGGGCGGATATGCCAATCGCAGGACGGACGCATGGGCAGCATGCGCTGCCGGCGACGTTCGGCTACAAAGTCGCGGTCTGGATCGACGAACTGATCCGCCATGTCGAGCGCTTCCGCCAGGTTGCGCCACGCCTGTTCGTGGCCATGGTGGGCGGCGGAGCGGGCACCTTCGCCTCTCTCGGACGCAACGGCGCGCTCGTGCAGGCCAGCGTCGGCCGGCTGCTCGGATTTGGCACGATGGCCGTGCCGTCGCGTGCTATCGGCGACCATCTGGCGGAGAACGTCAGTTTGCTCGGGCTGCTCGCCGCCACCTGCGGCAAGATCGGCCGCGAGATCTACACGCTGATGAAAACGGAGTTTGCCGAGGTTGAGGAACCCGTCCCGCCCGGCACCGTCGGCAGTTCCACCATGCCGCAGAAGCGCAACCCGAAGCTCTGCCAGGAGATCATCGCCGCCTCCGCCGACATCCGCTCCCAGGTGCCGCTGGCGCTGGAAGCGATGATGACCGAGCACGAGGGCGACCGCACCGATAGCCTGATGATGGACACGGCGGAATCCCGGGCCTGCATCGGCACCGGCGATATGCTGGCGCGGCTGCATGAGGTCATGCGCGGCCTGCGGCTGGATCCGGGGCGGATGCGCGCCAATCTGGACCTCAGTGGCGGCCTGATCATGGCCGAGGCGGTGATGCTGGAGTTGGGCGCCATCATCGGGCGGCAGCATGCGCACGATGTGGTCTATGAAGCCGCGCAGGACGCCTTCACCCGCGATGAATCCTTCAGCGACATGCTGTTGTCGCATCGGCGGGTGACGGCACACATGAGCCGCAAGCAGATTCGCGCGGCGCTCGACCCGACCGCCTATACCGGGCTATGTGCGGATATGGCACGCGACGGGGTGAAACAGGCGCGTGCAGTCGCAAAGGAGTTGCTGTCATGACCGCCGTGGATGTCAACCACCTTCGCTCCTGGATCGGCCGGCAAGAGACCTTGCACGATCGGGTTACGGAGTTCCCGGTGGCCGCGCTGTCGGCCGCTCTGGATCGCGACGATCCGCTCCCGCGGGAGGGCGATCCGCTGCCGCCGCTGTGGCACTGGCTGTATTTCCTTCCGGTCGCGCGACAGTCGATGCTGGCCCCGGACGGGCATCCCGCGCGGGGCGGCTTTCTGCCTCCGGTGCCGCTGCCCCGCCGCATGTGGGCGGGCGGGCGATTCACCTTCCATCAACCGCTGCGTGTGGATGAGGAGATCACCCGGGTTTCCACCGTCCAGGACGTAACCGTCAAGCAAGGCCGCAGCGGCGCGTTATGCTTTGTGCTGGTACGCCACGAGGTATTCGGGGCGCGCGGCCGCGCGTTGGTGGAGGAGCAGGACATCGTCTATCGCGAAGCCGCTCAACCGGGGGAGGCGCCGGCGGCGCCGCGCCCGGTCCGCGAGGACGCAACCTGGGGGCGAGAAGTCGTTCCCACGGCACCGTTGCTGTTTCGTTACTCCGCACTTACGTTCAACAGCCATCGCATTCATTACGACCGCCGCTACGTAACCGAAGTCGAAGGCTATCCGGGATTGGTAGTGCATGGCCCGCTGATTGCGACGCTGCTTACCGATCTGCTGCGCCGCAACAGCACCGCGGAATTGGCCTCGTTCCGGTTTCGCGCCGTAAGCCCGCTGTTCGACACCGCGGCGTTCTCGGTGCAGGGGGTGGCGGAAGGAACCGATGGGGTTGCGCTATGGGCGCGCAACGCGACCGGACACCTGGCAATGAAGGCGGAGGCAACCTTCGTCACTCCGCCCTTGCATTAAGCCGGGTCTACGCCGCCTGGCGTGCGCGCCCGGCACCAAACAGGTTGACCATTTCGCGGCAAAAATCCGGCAGGTCGTCCGGCTTGCGGGATGTCACCAGCGTGCCATCCACCACTACGGACGCGTCTTCCCAGTTGGCGCCGGCGTTCTTCAGATCCGTCTTCAGTGACGGCCACGAGGTGACCCGGCGCCCGCGAACGCCGTCCGCCTCGATCAGCGTCCAAGGCCCATGGCAGATCGCCGCGACCGGCTTGCCGGCTTCGACGAAATGACGAACGAACGCGACCGCCTGTGGAATGGTGCGCAGCGTGTCGGGATTGGCTACCCCGCCCGGCAACACGAGCGCATCGAACTGATCGGCCGAAACACTGGCCAGATCATGATCGACCGGCAGTTTGTCGCCCGTTTGGTCGTGGTTCATGCCCTGGATCTCGCCACCCTTCGGTGCAATCACGACGGCCTGCGCCGATGCTGCCTTCAGGGCCTTCACCGGTTCGGTCAGTTCCACCTGCTCCACACCGTCCGTTGCCAGCACAGCGATCTTGCGGCCGGAAAGTTCCGCCATTTTATCGTCTCCTGCATTGTTGAGGAATGTGGCAGAAACGGCATCTATCCGCCGAGGTTGCGTGACAACGGGGCCATCTACGACGCCCGTTTGCGAGACCGCTTCTTCGGGGCGGAGGCTGGCTTGTCCTCGCCGAGACTTGCCTTCAGCGCCGCCATCAGGTCGATCACATTGCCCCGGTCCGGTTCTTCGGGCTGTTCAGGGGTGATGCCTTCGCCCTTCAATTTGGCCTCGATCACCTCGTGCAATTTTGCCTCGTAACGATCTTCCGTGTCATCAGGCTGGAATTTGCCGTTCTGCCGATCGATCAGTTGTGTGGCGAGAGTAATCATCGATGGATCGGGCTGGTCTTCGGCAACATCCTTCCAGATCGGCCCGGCGTCCCACAAATCGTTAGGATCATGCAATGTGTGGCATACCATCCCTTTGCCGGACGGCATGATCGCCACGGCGCGCTCCCGGCGGGCGATCACCACGCGGGACAGCGCCGCGGCGGAAGACTTTCGGATCGCGTCCCGCAAAACGACGAACACATCCTGCCCGGCCTCGCCGTCCGGGGCGACGTAGTAGGACGTATCGAAAAAAATCGGATCGATCGATCCCGCCTCAACGAACTTGTTGATCGTCAGCGTGCTGGAACTTTCGATCCTGGCCTGCTCGAAATCATCGTCATCCAGCAGGACATAGCGGTCTTTCTCGAACTCGTAGCCTTTCACAAGGTCCTGCCGCGACACTTCCTTGTCGGTTTCGGCGTCCATCGAGACCATGCGGATGCGGCTGCCGGTCTCCGGATTGATCAGGTGAAAGTGCAAGCCGCTGCTGCCGCGAATGACGCTGAACAGCGCAATGGGGCAGGACACCAGCGCCAGCCGCAAATGTCCCCGCCAGATGGGTCTCGATGCCATGACGAGCCTGCAACGCAGCGTGTCGCATAAAGTGGCGGGATGACAGAAAAATGTTCTCGCAGACGCGAGCCGCGGACAAATATTGGCGTTAAGGCAGCCTCGGAGGATTCGAATGATTGCCAATGCCAACGATTTTCTCGCTCGCTTCCAGTTCGTGCGACGGGAAACCGAAACTCTGGCCGGCAATCTCACGGACGAGGATCAAAGCGTCCAGTCGATGCCCGACGCCAGCCCGGCGAAGTGGCATCGCGCCCACACGACCTGGTTTTTCGAACAGTTCGTGCTGGTCCCTTACGTGCCCGGCTATTGCGTGTTCGATCCGGCTTTCAGCTTTCTCTTCAACTCCTATTACGACACCGTCGGCGATCGGCATCCCAGGCCGTCACGCGGCCTGCTGACCCGTCCGCCGGTGCGGCAGGTGACCGACTACCGCGGTCATGTGGATGCCGCGATGCAGCGTGCGCTGCCCGGCTTGCCGGCTTCGCTACTGCCAGTCGTCGAACTCGGTTTGCAGCACGAACAGCAGCATCAGGAACTGCTGATGACGGACCTGCTGCATGCTTTCGCCGCCAATCCGCTCTGTCCCGCCATGCTGCCGGACTGGCGGGAGCCTGAAGGCGACCCGGGCGAGACGAAATTCATCCGATGTCCCGCCGGGCTGCAACGCCTCGGGCATGATGGCGATGGTTTCTGTTTTGATAATGAAACCCCGGCGCATCGGGTTTGGCTTAACGAGTACGACATCGCTTCTCGACTGGTGCGCAACCGCGACTGGCTGGCATTCGTCCACGATGGCGGCTATCGCACACCGTCGCTTTGGATGTCCGACGGCTGGGCCGCGGTGCAGGCCGGGGGCTGGAACGCGCCCCTGTATTGGCGCAAGCATGATGACCGGTGGTTCCAGTTTGGCCCCGGAGGTCTTGCGCCTTTGCCGCTGAACGCCCCCGTTCGCCATGTCAGTTGGTATGAGGCGGATGCCTTCGCCCGCTGGAGCGGTGCGCGTCTGCCGACGGAAGCAGAATGGGAAATCGCGAGTGCCATTCCGGATATGCGCGAGCAGTTCGGGCATGTCTGGCAATGGACGGAAAGTGCCTACCGGCCATATCCTGGATACCAACCGGAAAAAGGCGCCATCGGCGAGTATAACGGCAAGTTCATGATCAACCAGATGGTCTTGCGCGGCGGCGCCTCGGTGACCTCGCACGGCCATGCGCGGCCAACCTACCGGAACTTTTTCCACCCGGACAAGCGCTGGCAATTCGCCGGCCTTCGACTGGCCAAAGACGTATAGCAGGAGGCCGACGTGCCAAACGAGTCCGGGTTCGTGCCGCGCGAACTGCGCGTGGATGTGGTCGAATTAGCCATCGCGGGACTGACGGCGACGCCGAAAACCTTGCCGGCTAAACTGTTTTATGACGCCGAGGGGTGCCGGTTGTTTTACCGGATTACAGAGCTGCCAGAATATTACCTGACAAGAACGGAGACGGCACTGCTGCGGTCACTGGGACGTTCGTTGCTGCCTGACGGCCTGCACGACGCCGCCCTGGTTGAATTCGGCGGCAGCGATGAAACCAAGGCCCGCTTTCTGCTGGATTTGCGCGACGGAAGCGGCGAACCGGTTTTCAACACCTACGTGTCGGTCGATGTCGCCGAGACCGCGCTGACGGAGTTGCGGCAGCGTCTGGCGGTTTCTCATTCTTATTTGAAGACCGTGCCGATCGTGGCGGATTTTATGGCGCCACTGGATCTGCCGGCGCTTGACGGCGATCGCCTGGGATTCTTCCCCGGTTCGACCATCGGTAACCTGGATCCCGGCGCGGCGGTCGAGTTTCTGCAAGCATCCAGAGATTCCCTGGGCCCCAATTCATGGTTCTTGTTGGGTGCCGATCTGCGCAAGCCGCCTGAAATTCTGTTGCCTGCTTATAACGACTCCGAGGGGGAGACGGCAGAATTCAACCTGAATTTGCTGCGACGCCTTAACCGCGAGGCCGGAGCCGACTTCGACCTGCGGCAGTTCCGGCATCAGGCGATCTGGAATGCCGATGCGGGGCGGATAGAGATGCACCTGATATCGGCCCGTGATCAGACCGTGCATGTGGGCGGACAGGCGATCAGGATTGCCAGGGAGGAGTCCATCCATACCGAGAACAGCTATAAGTTCACGCCGCGGATTATCAGGGATATCGCGGCAGCGGCAGGATGGGACCTGCATCGCTCCTGGACGGATGCGGCTAATTACTTTGGAATCTTCCTGCTGCGATACGCCTGAACAAAGAAAAACGGCCCGGACATGCCGGGCCGTCGGATCTGCCGAGACGGTTTTCAGGCCGCTATTTTCTGCACGTCTCCCATCAGGAAGGCCCGCAGTTGCAACCGGGCGCGGTGCACGCGGCTTTTCAGGGTGCCGATGGCGCAGCCGGTTGCCTCCGCGGCGTCTTCGTAGGACCTTTCCTGCAGGACAATCATGAACAGGGCTTCACGCTGATCCGGGGGCAATTTCTCCAATGCCCAACCCAGCTCGCGCAGCGCCGTCCGGTCTTCGTGCGCGGCCGCGACCGGCACTTCCGGCATATTCTCCATGTCCGTGAATTCGCGCTTGCTGCGCACGCTGCTGATAAAATGGTTGATCATGATGCGATGCACCCAGGCCGAGAAATTCGTGCCGGGAATGAAGCAGTTTTGCGCCACCAGTGCTTTTGTCGCGACATCCTGAGTAAGATCATCGGCAGCGGCGCGATTTCTTGTTAAAGCCAGCGCCCAGACGCGCATTTTCGGCATAAAGGAAATAAGCTGATCATTAAATTCCTGTTGCATAGACGAAGCCTCCTGTCCCGGCTGACGGATGACACCTGTGCAGGAGCGCGGTGGTCTGCAAGGCGGCTGACAGGACGGTGATGCACCTCTCACGTTAGACTTGACGTGCCGCCTGACATTCGCGATTCAGTGACGTCACGTGGCGATGAAAGTGATCACATCGATCGCATCGCGGCGAACCGCGACACATCAGGGCGCTTTTCGGCGCCACTAACGGGGGACTTTCGTGCGTTTTGCAATATCAGCAGCGGCCGCGGCTTCCGGGTTGCTTCTGCTCGGCCTGGCGGTGTTCGGCCAGCCGGATGCATATCTGCGCATGGCGCGTGAACAATGGGACAGCCTGGTCGATATCTCTCCGGACGCGCCGGCTGATCTGGCGCAGCCGAATGCGTCGGTGGCTGCCACCATGGCGCAACTGCAACAACAAGTCTCGCAATTGCGTGATGAGTTAATGAACAAGCGTAATGAGGCCGAGCGGGCCCGGCAAGCTCTGGCCGAAGCAGAGGCGCAGCGTCAGGCCTCTGAACGTCAGGCCTCTGAACGTCAGGCATCTGAACGTCAGGCCTCTGAACGTCAGGCCTCGGAACGGCAGGCAGTGGAACAGCCTCCGGCTGCTCCGGCGGGCGATGTTGTTGTTGTTGTTCCGGAACGGCATGACGTCGCGTCTGCACCGCCGGCGGTGGAACACCATGAACCCCCCGCTCCGCCGGAGAGGCGCGCCGCGGCAAGGCCTCCGCCCGCCGTGCTCAGGCCATTCCCGCGGCAGGAGGCCGACAACGCCCAATCAGTGCTGGCCCGTCTGCGACAGGCGGCGCCGTCCGCGACCGCGGACGTGCCGCCTCAGGCTGAACGGATCAACCGCGCTCCTTCGCCGTCGTTGCGGCGCCTGATCGCGGCGCGTTCGGCGTTGGCGGGCGGCCAGATCGAGGAAACGCGACGGCTGTTGCAAGAAGCACAACTTCAACTTGTCTTCCGCCCGGTCGGCTCGACCGAAGATGACCCGGTGCCCGCCGGCAAGGCTGCATCGGATGTCGCGCATGCGCTCGACGCGCTCAGTGGCAACGATGTGGCGCTCAGTCGCAGCTACATTGATCGCGCGGTGGACGATACCTCGGGGCGCGCAGTTGAGGGTCCGGCTCATCAGGAGGCTCCGGCAACGCCCGGGTATGCGCCCGCCTATCCTTTGCGCTGATGCAGTTATAGCACAGTTGACGCTACCATTACGTTAAGCACGCTGACTTGAACTGATCCGGCGGCGATTTCGGGGTGATTCGGTTGCAAACTAAGCGCGTGGTGCGGTTTATCGCGTTGGCACGGCCCTTGCTCCCTACATTTCGTGATGTTTCACCGGCCTCACGCCGATCGGCGGCGTGATTGAAAAACTTCGTCCAGGAGAAACTGCCTCCCACGGACTCCGACACCTCGCTGACCATCCCGCAAAGGTTCAAACACATGAGTCAACACGCCTCCTCCATGCATCGGACACCTAACGATACAGTTCTGCCGACAGCCCGCCGCCGGGTGGCTCTTCCCGCGGGGGTCGCCCTGGCTTCCGCCGTTGCGCTCGCGGCCTGCTCTCCCGTGCCGAGCAACCTGCCGCCCGCGCCGCTGGAGCCCGAGGCTACGGCCGTCAGCGCCGCCAGCCTGCCCGCCTACCACATTCAGGTGGGCGATGTGCTGGAAGTCCGCCTGATGCTGAACCCGGAGTTGAATGAAGAGGTCACGGTTCGCCCCGACGGCCATATCTCCACAACCGTGGTGTCGGATGCGGTCGCCTACGGCCAAACACCCGCCCAGTTGTCTGAATTTCTGCGCCATTCCTATAGCCACGACCTGCAGAACCCCCGGGTGTCGGTGGTGGTGAAATCGTTTGCCCCGACGCGCGTTTATGTCGGTGGCGAAGTGAACACGCCGGGCGAATTCATTACGGTCGGCCCGACGCTGACCCTGTCCCAGGCGATCGCCCGGGCGGGCGGAACCAAGCTCAGCAGCGACGACACGTCGGTGTTCATCATCCGGCGCGGCGCCGGCGACAAGCCGGAACTACTGTCCACGCAGTGGAAGGCCGTGCGGCAGGGGCGCGACGCGAACGCCGATGTCCGGCTGGCGCCGTACGACGTCGTGTACGTGCCGAAGCTTGGCATCGCCGAAGTGTACCAGTTCTACAACCAGTATATCGGCCAGTTTGCCAACCCCAGCTTCGGGTTCTCTTATTTGCTGAATCCCACAGCGGCAGGCACCAACGTTATCGGCGGAACAACCACCACAACTACGCATTGATGCCATCGCGGCGCCGGACCGTCCGGCGCCGCTGCCGCCTGTTCATGCGATAGCATTCGACCCGGAGCACGTCTTTCAATGACCGGGCCGATCTCTGCGTGCCGCTCACTAAGACGCGCAGGCCTGCTGGCGTGGGACAATCGGAAACTTGATGGAGCAGGGCGGAGGCGCCACCGGAAAGCCCGAGGACCGAGCGTGTTGCCCGGGTCTTAGCTCGTCCACGTGCCTATTCATTCCAATTACGATCCGGACAAGGCCTTCTGCATGGTGCTGGCAGGGACATTCACAGGGATCGATCCGGCAAGCCGCCGCAGTCTATCGGACTGGCTTGCCGCTGCGGTCAGCGATGCCGAGCGCGGCATAGGCCGTATCGATTCAGTATCTGATCTATCCCGCCGGCCATGGAGGGTGAGCGATGCCCGCACCATCATCGGTGTGTTTGAAAAAGGCAAGGAATCGGCGTCGTGGCTTATCGTCGGGCACCAGGCACTATGGACGCTGGTGCGGTGCCAGGACGGGTTCGTTTCCGAATCATGTTCGACTCTCCGCGAGGTACTCACGCAGATCGACGAGGCCTTGCGCGGCTGACGTTCAACCCCGGGCCGCAGCTTCGTCCCGGCCGATCGGCGGTACCGAAAGTCCTCGTTTCAGCACGATGCCGTGCCGGCGCAGCATACGATACAGTGTTACTCTCGACACATTTAGCGCACCTGCGGTCGAGGTGATATTCTCGTCCGTTCGGTCCAGCGCATTGACCAGTATAAGCCGCTCCTCGGCTGACCCGGGCCTGGGTGCAACGGCCGAAATCGGCGGCGCGGCTGGAGCGTCCTCCAGGCCGATGAGGCCGGAGGTATCGATCGCGGCGCCGTCGCCGACAACCACGGCCCGCCGAACGACGGACATCAATTCCCGGACATTGCCGGGCCAGCGATAGCGCCGCAGCGCCGCCATCGCGTCGGGCGTGAACCGCTCGACCGGGCGGTTGAAGTCGCGCGCCGCGATGCGCAGGAAATGATACGCCAGTTGCGCGATATCCTCCCGACGCTCTCGTAAGGGAGGCACCGGGAGCGTCAGCACGTTCAGGCGGTAATAGAGATCCTCCCGGAAGCGGCCTTCGCTGATGGCCTGTGCCAGGCGCACATTGGTGGCGGACACGATGCGTACATTCAGGTTGATGATGTCGCGTCCGCCGAGGCGTCTGATCTGGCCTTCCTGCAGGAAGCGCAGCAGATGCGCTTGCAGATCAATCGGCATATCGCCGATTTCGTCCAGAAACAGGGTTCCGCCGTTGGCGGTCTCGATCTGGCCAAGGTTGCGGGTTGCCGCGCCGGTAAAGGCGCCCTTTTCATGTCCGAACAGCTCCGACGCTACCAGCCCGGCCGGGATCGCCGCGCAATTGACGGCCACGAACGGCCCGCGCGCCCGCGCCGAGCCGTCATGAATGGCGCGCGCCAGCAATTCCTTGCCGGTTCCGCTTTCGCCGGTGATCAGCACGGGTTCATCGGTTTGCCCGAACCGGCCGAGCAGCGCCGAGATCCGGCGCATGGCCGGGCTGTCACCGATAATCGCGTGCGCAGGCAACTCCGACGGTCCCCCCCTGCGGTCGACCGTTTCGTAGAGCCGGCCCAGGAGCGTCGGGTCTTCCGCGGCGCGTTCCAGCAGCAGCCGGGCCAGGCGTTGCGCCGGAACGCGAGCCAGATCGTCGAAACTGACGCGCGTCACCGCAGCCAGCCCGTCATGCGGCGGCACTGGTATTTCCCGCGATAAAGGCAGACCCTCTGGCATCCTGGATTGATTCCGTATGTGTAGGCGTCAGACGCCTGTCTCGTGACGTCACGTGTTATCGTAAAGCTCGCGCGCTCGGGATCACGACAGCGTGGCAGGACATCATCAGAAGGAGATCGTGACAATATCGACCATTCGAAAAATACTCCGCGGATTGCATACCCCCATGTTCAGATCCGCAACGGATGACCGGCGAAAATCCCGCTTGTGACAATAACATAACGTGTGGAAACGGGGAATTGTTCTGGCCTCGTACACGGTTCTGTGCTTAAAGGCGCCAGCATGCGAAACCTTCTCTGCCTGTTGCTTGTCATACCCGGCTTCGCAATGGCCGGTCAGGATTCGGGACCCCGACCCGTCGCCGCCCGGACCGTCGCGCTGCTCCAGGTCGCGCCGCGGCCCATCGTCCGGCAAACCGGGTATGCGGGCGACCCGGGGACGTTGTGCGAGACGGCTGTTACCGCGGCCGAGTTTTCCGGCAGCCTGCCGCCACGCCTGCTGCACGCCATCAGCCTGACCGAAAGCGGACGCATCGATCCGAAATCCGGCGCCGTCAAGGCCTGGCCCTGGACGATCAACGCCGAGGGCGAGGGCCATTTCTTTGCAACCCGGGACGACGCCATCCTCGCGGTCAAGGCGTTGCAGGCCCGCGGCGTGCAGTCGGTCGATGTCGGATGCACGCAGGTGAACCTGATGTATCACCCGCATGCCTTCGCCTCGCTGGAGGACGCCTTCGATCCGCGTACCAATGCCGCCTACGCGGCCCGGTTCCTGAACGCACTGTATGCCGAGGGCAAGGACTGGGCGCACGCCATCGCCGCCTATCATTCCGAGACACCCGCGCTGGGTGACGCCTACCGGGTGCTGGTGATGGCCCGTTGGCGGGATCCCGACCTGCGGGAGACCCGTACGCTCCAGGGCGGCGCGTACGGGGATTTCGCCCGTGACGGCCAGGCGTATGGCGCGTTCACGTCGTCAGGTCGCGTCTATGGAGCGTTCACGATGGGGGCCGGGCGTTAACGGAAGGCGCCGGGATGCCTGTCGCCGCCGGTGCGATGACTGCGGATCAGCGTCTTACACCAGGGCCAGCACCGCCACGCCGGCGCAGATCATCGCGATAGCGCCCATATGCGCCGCGCCCATCGGTTCGCCGAAGCCATAATGCCCGATCAACGCCGCGGCGACATAGGATACCGCGGTGCAGGGCAGGGCGACGGACATCGGAATGCGGCGCAGCGCGATGATGTACAGCAGCGCGGCGCCGCCGTACAGCACCAGCCCGATCAGGGTGCGCAGGTCGAACAACTGAGCGACGAAGTCGGGCGCCCCCGCCGCCGCCTTCAGCAGCGTCTGGCCCGCCATGCTGGTGACGATCGCCGCGCCCAGGATGATCCAATAGAGGCTCATGCGCGGTTTCCGATCGTCTGCGTGTTGCGCCGGATGCTGCGCACGGTGCCCTGCGGCTTGCCGTTCGCCGACAGGAAGGTGCGGCCGACATACTCCCCCAGGACGCCCAGAATCATGGATTGCACCCCGGACACCAGCAGCAGCACCACCATGGTGGAGGCCCAGCCGGACGGGGTTTCGTGCACGAACAGCGCCTCCGATATCGTCGCGACGGCGCCGATGCCGCCGAGGATCGACATGGCGATGCCGGCCCAGACCGCCAGCCGCAACGGCGCCAGGGAAAAGCTGGTAGCCAGGTTCAGCCACAGCCGTACCAGCCGCGCCACGGTGTAGTTCGAGCGTCCTTCGAGCCGCGGCAGATGGCTGACCTCGATGCTGTCGATGCGCTGGGTCACCTGCATGATCAGCCCGTCCACATAAGGGTAAGGCCCGCTGTACCGGGCCACCGCCCGCACCACCGTCGCCGACATGCAGCGGAACGACGACAAATACAGCCCCTTCGGCTTGTCCAGCAGCCGATCGGCGACCGCGTTGGCGAAGCGGCTGCCGAGGTTGCGCCAGCCGGCGTGCTGCTTGACGGCGTAATGCGTATAGACAACGTCCCAGTTGCCGAGCCGGGCGTGGTCGTACAGCTTGACCACCTCCTCCGGCGGGTTTTGCAGATCGTCGTCCATCGTGATGACGAAATCGCCGCACGCCTCCCGCAATCCGGTCATCACCGCGTTATGCTCGCCGTAATTGCGGGTATGTTCGACATAGACCAGCGGCACCCGGGCGGTGGCCAGCAGATCCCGGCAGACCTCGGCGGAGTTGTCCGGACTGCCGTCGTTCACCAGCACAATTTCCAGGCCGCCGAACGGATGCAGGTCGGACAGCGCATCCACCAGCCGTCCGATGGTGGCGGCGCCGCGGTACACCGGGACGACGACGGACAGGCCGGGGCGCGCCGAGGGCGCGACCGGCATCGAGGCTTCGACATGGTTCAGTGAGTCGTTCATGGCTTCTCCGCGACCGCCAGCACCGAGCCGCCGGCTGGCAGCGGGACGGGCAGGCGGCGTTCAATCTCCGTGATGGCATGTAACATCGCATCCAGCCATGGCGGAAAAGGGGCGACATCGGACACGGCGTCGCCACGGGCCAGGATTTTTCGCTGCACCGCCATCAGCGGCAGCAGCAGCCCGTTCCAATACCGCACCCGAGGGCGCGTGAATCCCGCTTCAGCTAGCCACGCGGTCATGCAAGCGGCGGTCAGCCGCCGGACATTCTGCACGCGGTGATCATGCGCGGAGAGCAGCCACTGATAGGCCGGCATGTTCACCACGAGGCGCCCGCCCGGCCGCAGCACCCTGTTCAACTCTGCCAGCGCCGTCTGAGGGTCAACCCCGGCGTGGCAGAGCACGTCGGCGGACACCGCGGCATCGAAGCTGTCATCGGCAAAGGGCAAGGCGTTGACGCTGCCGCGCACGATCACGGCACCGGATTTTTGCTCCGCCCGGGCGGCTGCTGCGTGGTTCCACTCCACGCCGAAGCGCATCAGGTCGGGGCGGCCGTCGCGCAGCATCGCCAGGAAACCGCCGGTGCCGCAGCCGGCGTCGAGCACCGGGCCTTGCACGCCGATAAGGGCGTCGCACAGGCGGGCGTGCAGGGCGCGATACCACCACATGGCCGCCTCGGCCTGGTCCATCAGAGCGTATTCGGCGGGGTCCATGGGTGTCTACGCTGTGCAACCCTCATCGCGCAGCAGTTCCAGCACCGTCTCGGGCGGCACATTGGCGCTGGTGAACGCCTGGCCGATGCCGCGCGCCAACACGAAATGCAGCGCCCCGTCGCGCATCTTCTTGTCGCGCCGCATATGGCCGACCAGCGTCTCCGCCGAGAACCGCCGGTTCAGCATCGACAAATCCGCCGGCAAGCCGACGGCGGAGACATGCGCGATCACCCGCTCGGCATCCGCCGCCGCGCAGAAGCCCAATCGCGCCGACAGCTTGAATGCCAGACCGAGGCCGATGGCCACACCTTCCCCGTGCAGGATGCCGCCGTCGTAGCCGTACTCCGCCTCCAGCGCATGGCCGAAGGTATGACCGAGGTTCAACAGGGCGCGGCCGTCATTCGGCTTCTCCTCGCGCTCGTCGTCGCCCACCACCGCGGCCTTGAACGCGCAGGTGCGCCGCACCGCCTCGGCCTGCGCTTCCCGGTCGCCGGAGATCACGGCCTTGCCGTTGCGCTCACACCAGGCGAAGAACGCGGCATCGCCGATAAGCCCGGACTTGGCGATTTCGGCATAACCGGCGCCGAGTTCGCGCGGCGGCAGGGTGGCCAGCGTCCCGGTGTCCGCCAGCACCATGCGCGGCTGGTAGAACGCGCCGACAAGGTTCTTGCCGCGCCGCGTGTTCACCCCGGTCTTGCCGCCGACGGAGGAATCCACCTGCGACAGCAGGGTGGTCGGGATCTGCACAAACGGTAGCCCGCGCAACGTCGTTGCCGCCGCAAACCCGGCCAGGTCCCCCACCACGCCGCCGCCGAGCGCGATGATCGCGGTGCGCCGCTCGACCGGCACCTCCAGCAACTGGTCCACCACATTGGCGTAGCTGTCCATGGTCTTGGACATCTCGCCGCCCTCGACGACGATGGCGCTTGCCGTGATCGCCGTCTCGGCCAACCCGTCCATCAGGGTCTGCAGGTGCAGCGCCGCAACATTGCGGTCGGTTATCACCACGGCGCGCTTCTGCGGCAACCGAGGGGCCAGCAAGGCGCCCGCGCGGGCAAGCAGGCTGTCGCCGATAACGACGTCGTAGCTGGTGCTCGACAGGACGACATGCAGCCGCCGCGCCGGCTTCCATTCCGCAAGGGCCTGCATCACGCTGCCGGTGGTGTGGTCGGGCGGCTCGTCGCCGCAATCCACGATCACGTCAGCTTCGGCGTAAATCGGGTAGCGCACCTGCATCAACTGCCGCAGCGTGTCTTCCCGGTCACGCCCGTTCAGCAAGGGCCTATTGTCCCGCCCGGCGACCCGGCGCACCAGCGTCGGCAGGGTGCAGCGCAGCCAGACCGACGTGGCTTCGGCGCGCGTGGTCTCCCGGGTCTGCGGGTCCATGAAGGCGCCGCCGCCGAACGCCACCACCATCGGGTCACCCGCCAGCAGCCGGCGGATCACCCGGCGCTCCCCGTCGCGGAAGGCGGGCTCGCCGTAGCGGGCGAACAGTTCAGGGATGGTGCAGCCGGCGGCCAGTTCGATCTCCTGGTCCGCGTCGCGGAACGGCAAACCGAGGCGCGCGGCCAGCCGGCGGCCGATGGAGGTCTTGCCGGCCCCCATCAGCCCAACCAGGACGATGCTGCGTCCGGCGATCGTATCGGGTATCGGCTGCGTCTCCCGCAGGGCAGTGGTTTTGGTCATGGTCGCTCACAATAGCACAACACGCGGAACAGGCGACGGCCCGCATGGCAGATGCGTCCGGCAAACCGCGGTATCGGCTTTCCTTCGCAGCCGATAGCTAATATTTTGGATCGGTATCTGATTCCCGCTGCGAGTCGCAGCCACGCACCGGACGCCGCTGTCGGTTATCCTCAGGAGCATTGATGATCCGCATTTTCCTGTTCGTCGTGGCGGCCGGACTGGTGCTGATGGCCATCGGCGTGGTGATGTTGGGCACGTTCCCGCCGACACCGCAGCCGCACGCGGTGGAAAAGGTCGTGCCGAACGACAAGTTCACCGCGCACTGAATGGATCCGAAGGTCGACGCCTTCCTGGAAATGCTGACGGTGGAGCGCGGCGCGGCGCGCAACACCATCGATTCCTACACCATCGACCTGGCGGATTTTGCCCAGTTCGCGCTCGGCCGCGGGCAGCGCGCGGCTGCGGCCGATGCGGCGACCTGCCAGTCCTATATGGCGTCGCTGCACGCCCGCGGCCTGTCGGCGCGCACCGCCGCGCGGCGGCTGTCGGCGCTGCGCCAGTTCCACCTGTTCCTGCTGCGCGACGGCGTGCGCACGGACGATCCCACCAGCCTGCTGGATACGCCGAGGCTGCCGAAGCCGCTGCCGAAATTCCTCTCCGAGGCGGAGGTCGATGCCCTGATGACGGCGGCGGCGGCCAAACCCGGCCGGACCGGAGTGTTGGCGCGGGCGGCGCTGGAGCTGCTGTACGCGACCGGCATGCGGGTGTCCGAACTGCTGTCGCTGCCGCGCGCCTGCCTGGGCGCCAAGCCGCAGATGATGATCATCAAGGGCAAGGGCGGCAAGGAGCGGATGGTGCCGCTGTCCGCCGCCGCGCGGGAGGCCGGGGCGGCATTGCTGGCCGTCACCGCGGCGCCAAGCCGCTGGCTGTTCCCCGGCCGCGATCCGAAGCAGGCGTTGACCCGGCAGGCGTTTTTCCTGTTGCTGAAGCAGGTGGCGCTGGAGGCGGGACTCGATCCGGCGCGGGTGTCGCCGCATGTGCTGCGGCATTCCTTCGCGTCGCACATGCTGGCGCGCGGGGCCGATCTGCGCAGCTTGCAGGTGCTGTTGGGGCACGCGGATATCTCGACGGTGCAGATCTATACGCATGTGCAGACCGAGCGGCTGCGGCAGGTGGTGGAGGAGCATCATCCGTTGTCCAAAAGCTGGTCCGGTCCGGCCGACGGGCACGGGTGACGGAAACATTGCTCGCTTCACGATCGCTCGCTCCGGGGTTCGATCAGCGTATCGCCCTGTATGCCCTGGTTCGTCAGGCACTGCCGGCCGGAGCGTGCGAGCCAGCCGGCTGGCTATCCTGGCCGCCATCCGCCGCGAGCTTCATAGGTCCCGTCAGCGACTGTCCCGGCGTGCGGTTCGCGGGTTATGCGCAGATCATCCGAATCGAGCGCCGGAGGCGTCATGCGGGATGTGGATCGGCCCGCGGTCGCGGTGGATCGGATCGGACTCGCTGACATCCGGGCGGGTGGATCACGGCGGCAGCTTGCCCGGAAAGCGTCCGTTCCACAGATGGCGGGAGCCGGGGTGTGCCATGCCAAGCGGCACCCGGAATGGTCGCCAGACCTTTCAAGGCCGGCCATCGATCCGCCTACGCACCGTTTGGCTGGGGCGAAGTAATCAGGCGATCGTTTTGCTTTAGAACATTGTTAACTCGTTATGAAAACTCTGGCGCGGGTTAAACGCAACGGCGAAATAAGGACACGGAACCTATGGATTTAGATTGGCACGGGCGCTTTATAGATGGCATATCGGAATGGGCGTCTCAATTAGGGGCGTTGCCATGGGAATTGTCTCAAATGAGAGATTTTGCGAGCGCGCCATTTGCCCGGGATGCCTGTGCCGGCGCAATGGCTAATCTGGCCGCGGCTCATGCCGATGCCGCCGCCGATGCCGCCCCGGTCCGCCCTACCGCCGGGACAGGTACATGCGCAACCGAAACCGAGATCCATAAGGCTGCGCCAGGCGCGCTTGCTGCGTTGCTCGCCGAGCGAACCAGCGAACTGCTGATTGCGCGCGAGAGCCTGCGGACCGAGGCGGAGCAGCGCGCCCGTCTTGAAGCATCGCTGCGCCACGCCCGGAAGATGGCAACCATCGGCGACCTTACCAGCGGTCTCGCACACGACTTCAACAATCTTCTCGGGGTCATCATGTGCAGCCTGGACATGATGCGCCGCCGGCTCGATTCCGGCGGCGTGGATGGGATGGCGCGATACATGTCCAATGCCATCAGCTCAACCGAGCGCGCGGCGTCGCTTAGCCGCCGGCTGCTTGATTTCGCGCGACCCCGGCCGCCCGGCGCCAAACCAACCGATCCGCAACGTCTGATCAGCGGCTGGGAAGACCTGTTTCGGAGCGCCGGCGGCGCGAAAGTCGCCCTGGCGATCGAAACGGTTGGCGAACTTTGGCCGATCATGTGCGACCCGGAGCAGTTGGATAATGCCGTCCTGAACCTGGTCATCAACGCGCGCGACGCGATGCCCACCGGGGGAAGGCTCAATATCCGGATTGCAAACCTGCGTCTCGATGAGACGGCCGCCGCGGCGATTGGCGGCGGCATCGAGCCGGGGGAATTCGTAACGATATCCGTGAGCGACACCGGCATCGGCATAGCGGCGGAAGTTATGTCGCAGGTGTTCGAACCTTTTTTTACCACAAAGGGTTGCCGCGGCACGGGCCTGGGCTTGGCCATGGTCAACAGCTTCGCCACGCGGGCCGGCGGCCACGTTCAAATCGAATCGGAACCGGGCCGAGGCTCGACGTTCAGGCTGTGTCTGCCACGCTCCAACGCCTGTGGCGCCTGTGCCGACGGCGACGCCGAATCATGGGCGGCGACCTTATCCATGCCTCAACCGGCGTTCGCGCCCGCTCCGGCATCCCCGCCCACGGGGCGCGCGCAACAGGCGTGCGGCAACTGACCGACGTTCGCCGCATATACGAGTGCCGGATCGGCGTCGCCAGCCTGATTATCTGTGAACGTGTGGGTGGACGTTGCGGATGTTGTCAGGTCGGTCAGGGAATCGGTAAGCATCAGTGCAGCCCGGGCGGGAGGCGCCATCGCGAGAGCCAGTGCAGCCGTTGCGAACGCCACCATAAGTGGCGGGCTCCGAGGGAGCGATCCGGGTATGCCAGGACCTCGCGTCCGGCGTTCACAGACGGAAAACGCCGGCGGAACAACGTTACTTCAGTGTGCGAGGGCGGCTCGACAGCGCCACAAAATCCGCGTACGAGAAAGCGTCTGTTTGGTTTCCACTCAAAATCCCCTCTCGATCCGACAACTTTAAGCGAAACAATTTGTCGCGTATGTTGTCTTTACACCGGTGACTCCTGATTAATGGATACGATAAAACAATGAAATAACGGGATCGCTATCGACGCGCAGGGGAGAACATGTCCGGCGCATACAACATTTTATTTCTGTGCCGGTGACAACACTTACAGCGGGTGGGCAGGCTATGAATTACCGACGGGAACTGTCCGAATTTACTTCCCGGCAATGCCTCCGGGGATCGCCGCAGGTTTGCGGTCACCGCCGAGTGACCTACGGTTCCACCCTGGCCGGGAAGCACCGGCGCAAGTCACCTTCCGTGGCCCGGCCATGACGATCAGAGACCCGAACCGCCTACGCGCCGCCGATAAGCGCCGCGCTTCCGCGGCGGGTCAGGCGGGCAGGCTTGCCCCGCCCCAATTCAGTTCCGGCACCAGCTTGACCGGGTAATCGACGCCGCGATGCTCCGGCGCGGCGTGGCGCTTGGGCAGCTTCACCGGCTTCGACGGCACGGCCTCATACGGGATGCGGCTGAGCAAATGATGGATCACGTTCAGCCGCAGCCGCCGCTTGTCGTCGGAGCCTGCAACGAACCACGGCGCCCAAGATGTGTCGGTCGCCAGGAACATGTCGTCGCGCGCGCGGGAATATTCGTGCCAGCGCTCATAGGATTGCAGGTCCATCGGCGACAGTTTCCACAGTTTCCGGGGATCGTTGATCCGCGCCTCCATCCGGCGCGTCTGCTCCTCCTGGCTGACCTCGAGCCAGTACTTGATCAGGATGATGCCGGACTCGACAATCATCTTTTCGGTGTTCGGCGCCACGTCGAGGAAGCGCTTCACCTGGTCTTCGGTGGCAAAGCCCATCACCCGTTCCACGCCGGCCCGGTTGTACCAGCTTCGGTCGAACACCACGACCTCTCCGGCGGAGGGCAGGTGGGCGGCGTAGCGCTGGAAATACATCTGCGACTTTTCCCGCTCGGTCGGGGCGGGCAGGGCGACGACGCGGAACACCCGGGGGCTGACCCGTTCGGTCAGCGCCTTGATCGTGCCGCCCTTGCCGGCGCCATCGCGGCCCTCAAAAATGACGCACACTTTCAGGCCCTTATGCACGACCCAGCGCTGCAGGGCGACGAGTTCGCCGTGCAGCTTTTCCAGTTCCTGCTCGTAGGCGGAGCGCTTCAGCTTTCCGGATGCGGCAGTTTGAGCCGGGTCCTGTCCCGCCGCGGCGGCAAGCGCGGCCTGCTTGGACTTCTTCATTGGGCGCCTTTTGGTTCGCTTTGCGCTGACGTGTTACGGCAGGACGGACCGTTCCGGCAAGCGATCCGGTGGGCGCGCCGACGATTTCAGCGCCCCCGTATCGACCTTCGGTCCGGCCGGGCGCAGCCGAGCCTCCGCGCCGGCATCCCCAAAACCCGCGGGCCGGCGCCATCAAAACCCGTCCGGACGCCCGGCTACCCCGGCGCGACAGCCGCCCGCTGCCGCAGGCGGGTGCGGGTTGCCGCCTGGCGCAGCAGGCCGGGGAACCAGCTTGCCGCCAACAGCGCCGCGGCCTGGGTCAGGCTGCTCATGCTGGCGTGGTGCAGCCATCCCGCCAGCCGCATCTGCGGCGCCAATGTCCGCAACAAAGCCCGCTGATACGTGGCCGAATCAACACCCGACAGCCATGCTTCGGCCGCGGCGCGTCCGCTATGGGCGGCGATCGCCATGCCGTCGCCGGTCAGCGACGCGATCACCGCGGCCTGGTCGCCCAGGCGGAACAACCCGTTTGCCGGCTCCGGAGCGGCCTGATAACCGTAGGGGATGCCGGCCACCGCCAGCGGCCGCGGCAGCAGCGGCACCGCACCCGCCAGCATCGCGGAGAACCGCCGGCTGGTCGCCTCGATCGCCGCCAGCAGCGCCGCCCAGCCGCCGCCATAGGCGAGGAACTCCGCCCGGCGGACGGCGATGCACAGCACGGCCCGGCCGTCCTCCACCGGCTGCAGACCGGCATAGCCGCCGGGGAACAGGGTCAATTCGGTTGCGCCGTTCAGCTCCCGCGCCGGTTCGGGGCGGAGCGCGAAATACATCTTCATGCCGATGGCCCCGCCATCCGGCCGGGGGCGGGGCAGGTTGCGCAGATCGTGCTTGCCGGTCGCCAGGAACACCGTCTCGGTCATCCACACCGCGCCGCCGTCCGCCACCGCCGACCACAAGCCGTCCGCGACGTTGAGGCCGCGGACGGTGCGGCCGGAGTGGAGCAGGGCGCCGGCCTCCCGGGCCCGGCACAGCAGAGCGTCATCCAGCAGGCGCCGCGACAGGCCCATGGCCGGGAACGGCAGCATCGCCTCGGCGACGCGCTCGGCATGGATCAGCCGGACGCGGCGAATGACGGAACCTCCCAGCGCCGCCGGATCGACATCAAGCGCGCGCAGCCGCTGGATGGTGTCGGCGCTGAGGAAATCGCCACAGACCTTGTCCGCCGGCCCGCTGGTCCGCTCGATCAGGTCCGGCTGGTGGCCGGCGCGTGCCAGGGTGATCGCGGCGGCGCAGCCGGCGGGGCCGGCGCCGATGATCAGCGGCTCGCGACGCATAGCCGGAACGGGAAATACCAGACGATTTCCGCCTGCTCGGGCGTGATGCCGGCCTTGTGCATATACGCTTCCCAGTCCGCCCGGACAAACGACCGGGCAACCGAGATCTGGCCGTCCTCGCGGATGAAGCGATGCCAGAACATGATCCGGGCGAGGACCGGGAAGCCGTAATAGGCGAAGACGCTGCGCTGCACGTCGCCGATGAACCAGCCGCGGCCGGCGTTGGCGCGCAGCCAGACCAGGAACTCCACGACCTGCTCGTCGGTCAGATGATGGGTGAACTGCGAGCAGATGATGAAGTCGAACGGCTTGCCCGGCTTGTAAGCGAAAGCGTCGTCGGTGATGAACGTGATGCCATCAGCCGGATCGGTTGCCGCCTCGGCGGCGCGTTTCGCCCACGGGTTCAGGTCGATGCCGGTCAGCGTCGCGGTCGGGAACTTCCGCCGGATGCGCCGAAGCGCGTCGCCATGGCCGCAGGCGATGTCGAGCAGGGTGAAGTCGGGGCGGTCCTTGGCCTGCTTCGCCAGCCAGCCCAGCATCGCCCGATGGGTCAGAGTAACGACGTTAACGCGCGACAGGTCCCGCAGGCACCGCGCGTAATCGTCGAAATCGGCGCAGTCGGTATCCATCTGCTCCGGTTGCGTGCTGCGCTGCGACAGGATCATGGGCGTTGGAACGCGAAGGTTTCGACCGTCAGCCCCGGCCCGAAGGCCATCGCCATGCCGGGGCCGCGCGCGTCGGGGTCGTTCAGGATGGCGTTCAGCACGAAGACCAGCGTGGCGGAGGACATGTTGCCATGGTTGCGCAGCACCGCACGCGAGAAACGCAGGGCCTCGGGCGGCAGATGCAGCCCCTGCTGCACCGCATCCAGGATCGATCGGCCGCCGGCATGCACCGCCCACACCACCGGATGCTGCGGCGGCAACAGGGCCGGGCCACCCTCCGGCAGCCAGCGGCGGATGCGGCCGGGCACCTGACCGGACAGATGCATCAGGAAGCCCGAGTCGCCGATATGCCAGGTGATCAGTTCGGCGCTGCGCGGGATCACCGCCACCTGGAACCGGCCGAGGGCGATGCCGTGCGGATCGGCCGTCACCAGCGCGGCGGAGGCGCCGTCGCCGAACAGCAGGAAGCTGAGCATCTTCGGCACGTCCTGGAAGTCCTCCTGCAAGTGCAGGCTGGACAGCTCCACGTTGACCACCAGCACGCGCGCCTCATTGTCCGCCCGGACGATCTGGTCCGCCAGTTTAAGCGCGTTGACGGCGGCGAAGCAGCCCATGAAGCCGACGATGGTGCGCTGGGTGCTGTCGCGCAGCCCGGCCGCCTGCATGATCTGGAAATCCAGTCCCGGCGCGCTGAACCCGGTGCAGCTCGCGACGATCAGATGCGTCACCCGTCCGGGTTCGGCGTCCAAAGCGTGGACCGCGCGCAATGCCAGCTCCAGCGCATGCGGTTCGTACAGCGCCATGCGGGCGGCGGTGGTGGGAAACGCGCCGCGGCGGTAGATGCCGCTGGTATCCAGCACAGTCTCCCGCGGGCGGGGGGCGGCGTCGAAGACGGCATAGCGGTGCTCGATATCGGCGAGGCTCGCCATGCGATCGAACACGGCACGCTTATGGTCTTCGGCGATCGTGTCGCGGCCGAATTCGATAAATGCGCCATGAATGTCGTAGGGAGGGACTGCGGTGCCGATGCGGT
Source organism: uncultured Rhodopila sp. (assembly GCF_903915725.1). Classification (GTDB taxonomy): domain Bacteria; phylum Pseudomonadota; class Alphaproteobacteria; order Acetobacterales; family Acetobacteraceae; genus Rhodopila. Next base: position 7,939 of record NZ_CAIWTY010000095.1, on the reverse strand, counting down.
TCAGCCAGGCCTGCGTCACGGACGGTCCCTTCTGGTTCGATCTGGAGGTGGGGCGGTGGGGACGTTTGCCCGGGGTTGTGGACGGCAATGTTACCCGGAAGCTGCGTTTCGGCGGGGTTACAGTTTGGCGGATGATACTGTCATTGCGAGGATTAGGCGGCAAGGGCGGGTAACGGCGATCCTCGCGCAGACGTGAAAATTTCAGCCGCTAAAATGCGTTTCCGCAATTTTCGTGGCTTGCCGGTGCGAGAAGGGGCGGTTATCGTGCCATGGTCACATGGCCGTGAGCCGGTGGCCGAATGCGGCTGCCCGTTTCGCTTTTCCACGTCGACGGACCTGTCACACCTGCCGGGGTTCCGCCCCGGCGCTCAAGACCAAAAGGATAATGCGTTATGGCCAAGATAGAGAATGCCGTTAAAGCCAGCACGGACGCGCTGTCCGAAAGCGCCGCCGGTTCCACCGCGGCGTTCCAGGAGCTGACCAAAGCCTATCAGGATCTTGCGGCGCGCAACGCCAAGAACCTGGCCGACGCGATTCACGCCCTGTCGGGTGTGAAGAATCCCTCGGAGTTCATCGAGGTGCAGCAGAAGCTGATCAAGGACGGCGTGCAGGCCGCCGTCAGCGACAGCCAGAACATCGCCCAATTGACCGCGGCGGTGTTCACCGCGGCGTTCGAGCCGGTGAAGAAGCAGATCGAGGCGGTGCAGAAGTCCGTCGTGAGCTAAGGCGGACGATCGTTACCGGGGCCGCACTCCGTTGCCGGGGTGCGGCTTGGTCACGGTCCGGCGGGCGGCCACCACGTCCGCGTAGAGATCGAGAGCGCTTTGCCCGGACGGGGTGACGGTGTAGGTGCCGCGGCCGATTTTGTCGAACCAGCCATAGACATTGTTGCGGAGCAGGGCGCTGGCGGTGGCGATGCCGGTAGCGTTCCGTATTGCCGCGGCTTTCATCGCGCCGTTGGTTGCCAGCAGGCTGGCGCAGGCCAGGGCGTCTTCCCGATAGGCGGTCATGCGCGGGCGCCGGGTGGTGCCGCCGATATTGTGGTCGCCGCTGCGGCGGGTGAATTCGCTGAGCAGCTTCGCCCGGTGTTTGTGCTGTTTGCGCGGCTGATACGGACCCGGGTCAGCGTGCGCGATGATCTCGCCGTTGCGGACAGATAACAGGCCGATGCCGAGCATGCGGCACAGGCGCACCGCATCCGGCACGCGGGCGTCCCAGTTGCGGCGGGCGGCGCGGCCTTCGGGGACGGCGACGGCGATATAGACCAGGTCAACCGAGGGCAGGCGTTGCAGCGCCTGGTACAGCACGGGCAGGCCGAAGGTCAGCTTCAGCTCGACGGCGAGAATCATTTCTTTGCTGACAGCGAGTATATCGCAGCGGCCGACTTCGCCGCGAACGGCGTAGCCGAGGGATTCGAGGTGTTCTTTGATCGGCGCGTAGAGGTCGCTTTCGCGCCGCGTGGTGATAGTCGTTGTGTTCCCGTCATGGCCCGGCGCGTCCGGGCCAGCTATCGCCGCACATGCTGGAAGAGATGGCCCGGGCACGCCGGGCGATGACGATGGGAGGGGAGAGGCAGCCACGCTACGGCAGCACCTTCCCCGGGTTCATGATCCCGCCCGGGTCGATCGCCGCCTTGATCCGTTGCATCAACGCGAGTTCGGCGCCGCCACGCCAATCCGGCATCATGTAGGGCTTCAGCCGGCCGATGCCGTGTTCGGCCGAGAAGCTGCCGTCGAATTCCCGCACGACGTCGTTCACCGCATCCATGATGGCGTGGTCGCTGGCGAGGAACCACGCCGCGTCCGACCCGGCGGGCTGTTCGAGATTGAAATGAATATTCCCGTCGCCCATATGGCCGAACGGCACCGCCCGCACGCCGGGAAGCAGTTTTTCGCAGGCTGCGGTGGCCTTGCGGATGAACGCCGGCACCTTCGATACCGGGACCGACACGTCGTTCTTGATGCTGGCGCCTTCGCGTTTCTGCGCTTCCGAGTGTTCCTCGCGCAGCTTCCAGATGGCGGCGCGTTGGGTTTCCGACTCCGCGATGACCGCGTCCTGCACCGTTCCGGCTTCCAGCGCCTGTTCCAGCACCTGCTCCAGCCCATCGCGCAGCCCGGCACTTGGCCGCGGCGTGGCGAGCTCCACCAGCACGTAGAACGGCGCCGGGTTTTGCAGCGGCAGCATGGCACCGGGAATGTGCCGCAGAACAAACGACATCCCGGTGTCGGACATCAGTTCGAACGCATTGACCGAGGCCGGGTCATGCGCCTGGAACCGGGTGAACAGGTCGAGTGCTGCCTCGGGCGACGCGACGCCGCACAGCGCGACGGCGGTTTCCTTCGGTTGCGGCACGAGTTTCAGCACGGCGGCGGTGATGATGCCGAGCGTGCCCTCCGATCCGACGAACAACTGGCGCAGGCAGTAGCCGGTGTTGTCCTTGCGCAGGCGGCGCAACCCGTTCCAGATGCTGCCATCGGGCAGTACAACCTCCAGCCCCAGCACCAGGTCGCGGGCGTTGCCGTATCGAACCGTGTTGTTGCCGCCGGCGTTGGTGGCCAGCACGCCGCCGATTTGCGCGGTGCCTTCCGAGGAGATCGACAACGGAAGCAGGCAGTCTTGCTCCGCCGCGGCAAGCTGCGCGGCTTGCAGGGTGACGCCGGATTCCAGGGTCAGGGTCATGTCCACCGGGTCGAGGTCGCGGATTCGGTTGAGCCGCGCGGTGCAGACGATCAGCTCGGACCCGTCCTCGTTCGGCACCGCGCCGCCGACCATTGAGGTATTGCCGCCCTGGGGGACGATGGGGGTGCCGGCGGCGGCGCACAGGCGCACGACTTCGGCGAGTTCTGCGGTGCTGCCGGGACGGATGACGGCGCTGGTGCGGCCTTGGTACAGGCGGCGCCAGTCCTGCGTATAAGCGGCGGTGTCGGCGCGGTCCGTCAGCAGGCCGCGGTCGCCGACGACGGCGCGGATGGCGTCGAGCAGGACGGATTCGGGCATGGGCGCTTCCTTTCCGGTCGTGCTTTAGGGCGTTTTCAGGCCGGGTGGAAACGAGAGTTACGCCGCAATCGCCTCCTCGACGTCCTTCAGACGATCCTTGCCGAACCACATGGCATTGCCGATGAAGAAGGTGGGGGAGCCGAAGGTGCCGCGGGCGACGGACTCTTCCGTGTTGGCAATCAACTTTGCCTTCACGTCGGGGTCTTGCGTCCGCGCGATGATCGAAGCGGCGTCCAGCCCGGATTCCTCCAGCGCGGCGCGGATCACCGCCGGGTCGTCCATTTTCTTCGGCGCCTCCCACATGTGGTGGAACACCGCGTTCACGTAGGCGGCCAGTGTTCCGTCGAGTTCGGCCGCCGCGGCGCCGCGCATGATCGCCAGCGTGTTTACCGGGAAGAACGGGTTCGGCCGGAACTCCTCGATGCCGTACCGGTTAATGAAACGCTGCATTTCCAGTTGCTCGTACGCCAGCTTGTTAGGGATGCCGGCGAATGCCTCGACAGGCGAACGGTTGCCGGTCGCCTTGAACACCCCGCCGAGCAGCACCGGCACATAGCGGAACCGCACGCCGGTCCGCGCCTCGATTGCCGGGATCACGCGATGCGCCAGATAGGCGTTCGGGCTGCCGAAATCGAAATGGAATTCCACGTTCATGGCCGGTTTCCTCACCAGGGTTCCTGATTGGGCCGCAGATCGAGCTCGTGAGTCCAGGCGTCGCGCGGCTGTTGATGCAATTGCCAGTAGGTTTCGGCGATCGAGGCCGGATTCATCAGCACGCGGTCCTGCGGCGAGCCGCCCGCGGCGGCGATGCGCTGCCGCACCCATTCGGTATCGACGCCGGAATCGATCACCAGATGCGCGACATGGATGTTCTTTGGCCCGAGTTCGCGCGCCATGCTCTGCGCCACCGCCCGCAGGCCGAACTTCGCTGCGGCAAACGCCGCGTAGCCGCTGCCGCCGCGGATGCTGGCGGTGGCGCCGGTGAAGAAGATCGAGCCGCGCCCGTGCGGCAGCATCCGGCGGGCGGCTTCGCGGCCGGTGAGGAAGCCGGCGTAGCAGGCGAGTTCCCAAACTTTGCGGAACACCCGCTCGGTGGTGTCGAGCAGAGGGTGGTTGACGTTGGCGCCGATATTGAACACCGCCAGTTCCAGCGGCGCGGCTTCATCGGCGCGGCGGATAAACTCGATGACGGCGTCTTCCTGGCGGGCGTCCAGCGAAAGGCCGATGCACAAGCCGCCGCCGGCTTCGATGTCCGCCACCAGAGGGGCGAGCTTGTCACCGTTCCGGCGGCCGGCGAAGACATGGTAGCCCGCACGGGCGAAGCGGCGCGCAACGGCGGCGCCGATATAATCTCCGGCACCGACGATAGCGACGGAAGCCGAGTGCTTTTGCATTGACGTTCCCCCTGCGAAAGACCAACTATCACGACGGTAGTCTCAGAATGGGATTTGTTGGCATGCAACGCAAGAGCTTCAGCACCATGCAGTGCCCGATCGCGCGGGGCCTGGAGCATGTCGGCGAGTGGTGGAGCATCCTGATTCTGCGCGACGCGTTCCGCGGCCTCAGCCGGTTCGATGAATTCAGCGACAGCCTGGGGATCGCGCCGAACATGCTGACGCGGCGGCTGTCGGCGCTGGTGGAGGCCGGGTTGCTGAAGCGCGAGCGGTATAACGAACGCCCGCCGCGTGATGCGTATGTGCTGACCGAGCGCGGCCGGGATTTCCGGCCGGTGCTGCTGGCGATGCTGGCGTTCGGCAACCGGCATTTCCCGCCCGATGACCGGGAGGTGCGGATCGTGAATGTCGAGACCGGCGAGGCGGTGGAACCCTTGCTGGTCGATCCGGCGACGGGGCGGCGGGTGGATGGCCCGGGGTATCGGGTTGTGTCTACGCTGCGGCAGGATCAGGCGGCGTGAGCCATTGAGAGCAGTTTCGGTTTGCGGGACCCAAAGCTGGCGCGATTGCCGAAGCGGTTTACCGGTCGGGACCTCGGGGAACGGGGCGACCGAGTCAGCTGCGCAGGCAATAATTACCCGGCCGGCCGTGCGGTAACACAGATTACAGGGATTAAGTGCACAGACTACACTGAAGAACCGTACGTTCGGGCAGTTAGCGTGCCAGGGCGCTTCATACGCCTGGACGGCATCGGTGAAATCTGTGGCTTAATCTGGGGCTTAATCTGTGGAAACCGTGTTGCATCTTCGCTTCTGTTGCGACGAACCGGGACCGCGCTGATCCCGCTTATCATCGATATGATGTGAGTGTTTATCCGTTGTGGCGCCCGAAACTGGCCTGGAGACCGGGTGGAATGCGGTGCATCGAGGCTCGCCACCCGATCCGGAGACGCAACGCGCCACACAGCAGCGCCTACATCCCGATCGAAAACCCCCCGTCCACCGGAATGGCCGAACCAGTAACGAAGTCCGACGCCGGACTCGCCAGGAACGCCGCGATCCCCGCCATGTCGTCGGGCGTGCCCCAACGCCCCTGCGGCGTGCGCTTCTCGACGCTGGCGTGCAGCCCTTCCACCTGCCGCCTCGCTCCCCTGGTCAGATCGGTGTCGATCCAGCCGGGCAACACGGCATTGACCTGGATATTGTCCTTATGTCGACACCGACCAGGCTCACTGAGTAGATAGATTGCTTCTGCGCCGTCAAATCCAGCCAGATCCGGGGATTTGTCGCTATGAGCAATCTACCTAACGAATGAGCCTCGTAGAATGAGGCCCATTTTGAACCCCAGGAAAGACTCATCGCTGGGCGTCCACTGCCCATCAGATCGGGCGCCGCTGACCTGGCGAGATTCAGGCCGCCGACCTTGGCCATGCGGATCGGCCCACTGCTTGACGAACCTCCGGACAGCCATTGGCGCGCCGCGTCGAATGGTCAAGGCGGTCAGCTAGTAAAGCGTTTCGAGAAGCCGATCGTATGTGATGGTTCATCGTCCGGTGGCCATTCCGACCTGGGCGGTCCTTTGCGGCTGCCGCCCAAACGGCTGAAGTCGGCCGATTGCGGACCGGCTACTTTGGAGTGGGCGGGACCGGAAACCTGCTGTTCGTTCAGGTTGGACCTTCGAACGGTTTCGCCTCGTTTCCCGTAGATGATGACATGGCACTTCGGCCCGCAAAAGGGTCATTCAGGATCGTGGCCAGTGAGGTGTTGCGCCCATCCCGATCGTTCAGTTGATGAGCGCTAATTCACGAAAGCGGAGTTTGCTCTGGATATGAGCGCTCGCCGTTGTGGGAACAATGCTCTTGGCGGCGCTGCCATCTAGTTTGAACCAGCTTATCCTCCCCGCCTCCAGTCTATAGAGCCTTGGCGAATCTTGGCTGCGGGAACCAAGTGTCCATCCTCGTCCCACGTAGGATCGACGACAAAGTCGCTTACAACCTCAAACATATCCCGAGCAAGCCGATCGAAATCCGCGTCGCTCGCGATCACTCGAGTCTCGAATTCCTGGAGATCGATGCCGAGGGGCTTCAACCCAGCGGCAAGTGAGGCGATTGAGAACGGATCCGTCAAGAGAACGATTGACCGATTGATTGTAAGAATTTTTTGATCGTCGACCCGTTGGAAATAGCAAAGCGGCGCATACCAGTTCTTGTATTTATCCAGGGCCTTCGCTATCCTTTGTTCAAAGCGGATAGTTTTGACAAGCGTAGCTGAAACCAGATCTCCAGGCTCTTTGTCTGAGTTCTCGATGGCCGATTTTGGAGCGTAAATATGGCCGTTTTCGATCACCTTTACACACATCGGATCATATTTCTCGAGCTGACTCCGGATCTGCTCGTTCATCTGTTTGGCTTTCTGTTCGGCGATTGGCTTATCAAGACGCTCGACACGTCCTCGATGGATGGCAAACATATGGTTCCCATTCTCGAGTTCGATCTGTAGACAGAATGTCCCGTGCGGATCATATTCCTCACCCGACCAAACCATGACAAATACGGTTCCCGGAATTTTAGGGGATAGAGACATGAACGCCCCATGGCCGCCCGGCAGCGCGTGGATGTAGGCGTCGACGTCAAATCGCCGCAATAACGGGAACATATCCAGGAACATGCCGCTCACGGTACCGATCACTCTGTGAGCGGGCTTCCAGCATTCTGCATGCACTAGACCGATCTCAAGTTCATTTCCCTCCTCATCGATTTCGACGGTCAAAGCGCCTTGCTCGATCGCCGGTCGGCCGCAAACCAAGCAACGGCTGGGATTTGTGTTCTTGCAGAAAGCTGCGAACAGATCCGGTCTGTACTTCCTAGCACAACCGGACTTGTTGTAGATATCAGGCATCACCTCTTCGCCAAGGAGAACGATCCTGTTGCCAGAAGCCTTCAGCTTTCGAGAATCGATCAGTTCCTGCGATCCCATGATACGCCCTAGCGCCGCCCAAGATGCGGCTCGCGCCAATAGCTTAAGGGGCATTCCATTCGGCAGGATGCATTGGTCACCGGAGAACTTCAGGGTCTTGCGACAAGTCGGATCAAAACGTGATGTCCCCCAGAAAACGACGTCACCAGCTAATAATCCCTTCACACCAAGATAGCCGATGAGCGCTCGGTCGTCGGGAATTTCAACCAAAAAGTACTCGATGCCAGCGGGTATCTCCTTGACGTCTATATCAATCTTCAAAAGCCACTGGGAGGCCTCACCTTCGCCGCGCAACTTCTCCCGATATCGAGTTTCCAACGATTCCTTCTCCAACGTCATTCTGTTGGAAGCCGCTCCGGCATTTTCGCTCAGCAATTTACTCCACAGAAATTCAGGCTCATTAGACGCATATCTGAAGAGTAGGAGGAGCACTGTTCCGCGACAGCTCTGATGGCCGGTCAGCGACAGCACCGGATGGCCGGTTGAACTGGCCGAAAGTCGGGCTAGCCCGGGCGTAGGTCAGTTCAACCGGCGACGTGGGCAAACCGTCCTCGTCTGCGGGCCGCGGCGTGT
>NZ_CAIWTY010000094.1 GCF_903915725.1 uncultured Rhodopila sp. | reverse complement strand
GTGCCGCGCCGGGCATTTGCATGGTAGAGCCGACCAGCGGCGGCCGCCGGCACCGCGATGGCGGAAAATGGTGTCGGCGTTGCTGCAGACGTCATGGTGGCCGAAGGGCCACCATCCACGCCTTACGGTGATGACGCGAGCCAAGGCGTGGATGGCGGGCGACCGAGCACGCGAGGGAGGCCTGCGCCCGCCATGACGTCCAGCGGCACGTGCCGCGCCGGGCATTTGCATGGTAGGTCGCGGAGATCTTGAGATCGCAGAGCAAGCATTTCGCGCCTCCGGCGCGGGCTGTCGACCAATACTGCCGTCCGGCCAAAATCATAATGTTTGTATCGACAAACAATTTGGCGTTGGCGATTCAAGAGCCTTCTCTGCGATCTCAGAATCTCCGTGTCCTCTGCGCTTCAAAGCGGAAGCCGAACCAGACCGGACCGGTGGTTCGGCCCCGTGACCCCGACCGGCGAGCACAGCGCAACCTGACGTCACCCCATTAACGCCGCCGCAACAACCAGACGAACAGCTTGCACAGCCGCGTCGCCATCGCTCGCATCGACCGCAGCCCAATCGTCCGCCCCCGGATCGCCTGCCGCCGAGTGCCGCAGCACCGCGACCGTCGCATCCGATGCATCGCCCCGCCGATCGGCGATGCGCTGCTCCAGCATCGGTAGCGGCGCCTGCAGCCAGACACCGGCGAACGGGACCGATGCCTCCCGCGCAACAGCTTCCAGGTCCCGGCGCATCGCCATATCCAGAAACGTCGAATCGACGATCACCGCATGACCGCCGACGGCGGCTACGCGAGCCATCTCGATCAGCGTGCGGTTCACCGCCGCATTCGCGGTCCCGGAATAGGCGTCCTGCGGCAGCCGCACCTCCGGCGCCACGCCATGCAGGCGCTTGCGCAACTCATCGCTGCGCAGCACCAGCGCGCCGGGGGCTGTCCCCAAGTCCGGAGCAATGCGTCGCGCGACGGTCGATTTGCCGGTGCCTTGAAGTCCGCCGATGGCCAATACGAACGGCTGCCGGGGCAGCAGATACTCCTCCGCCGCCAGCAGATACGCGTCAGACTTATCGGGACCGCCGCTCGCGGCCAGCACATGGGCGCGGATCATTGCCCGCTGCGACAGGAACATCGGCAACCCGCCCGTCGCCTCCGCATCGCCGGTGCGGGCGACATACCGGTTCATCACCCGGTTCGCCGCCGCCCGGCCGACTCGGCGGTCCAGGTCCATCAGCAGGAAGCCGAGGTCGTAGCCGGTGTCGATCGTCGCCATCGCCTCATCGAATTCCAGCGCATCGAAGGCGACGGGCAGGCCCTGCCACAGGCAAAGGTTGCCGAGATGCAGGTCGCCATGACAGCGGCGCACGAAGCCGGCCGCCGCCCGTGCCGCCAGCCACCCGGCGCGGCTTTCGATCGCGGCGGTCATGCCCCGTCGCCACGCATCGACCCGCGCTGCCGGCAGCGCGGCCGCCAGCGCCGATTCGGCGTTGCCCCGGGTGATGCGCAGCAGCGCGGCGGCGCTGTCCCATCCCGGCACCGGCGCCAGCCGGGCGTGGTAGCGCGCCACGCAATCGCCGAGTGCATTCAATAGCGCCGGGGTAAGGCCGCCGCGTTCGGCGATGATGTCGAGAAAATCCCCAGCCGGCACCGGGGCCATGCGCAGCACCCAATCGGCGGCCGGACCATCCCCCAGTGCAAACGACCCGTTCGGACGCCGCCCGACGGCGACGACATCGCGGTAGATGCCGGGCGCGTTCGGCCGGTTGATCTCCAGTTCCCGCAACAAGAAACGATGCCGCGCCTCGATTGTGGAAAAATCGAGGAACGGCATGAGTACGGCCTTCTTCAGCTTCCAGACCGTATCCTTGCCGACGAACACCGCGGAGATATGCGTTTCTTTCGGTTCGGCCCCGCACAGGGCGGTCAGGAAGCGAACGGTATCCGCCTGCTGCGGCGGGATCGTCATGGTTTCGGCACCGGTGGATAGTATTGCGGCGCCTCGGAGCGGGCGAACATGCCGTAGTCCCGGATCACCCGCACCACGCGGTGCCAACCCGGTTCCCCACCGATGCCGCTTTCAGCCGCCGCTTCATCGGCCCATGAGCACAGTATCAACCCGTTGCCCGGTCGGGTGATGCTGTCGAAACAATCGACTTCAGTCGCACCGGCCATGGCATGGCCGAGCGTATCGGCGGACCGCTCGGTCACGCTGACCGCCTTGGCGGCGCCGATTTCCGTAACATCGAATCGTTGCTGCGGCGGCAGCGTTGCGGCGTGCGAGTCGGCAACGATCTCACCCACCCGCAAATGGTAATCCGCCAGCACGCTCGATCGGCCCTTGCCCTGGATTTCGTGGTGCAGGGCGTGGGTGCGCCAACGGATCAGTGCCTTCTCATCGCGCCAGATGGAAAGCGACACCAGCCAGCCCGGGCGGCTGCGGCTGGCGAAGCGTTCGTTGCTGATGAAACCATCAATCGCCTCGACCTCCGGCCGCAGCAGCGCGGCATGAGCCAGGTAGTCGTCCTTGTGCCCGGGACGCGGGTTGACCTCAAAAATGACGGCGAACATCCTTCAGTCCTCCTGCGCCGGCGGGGCGGTATCGCGTGCCTTCAGGAAGGTTTCGGCTTCTCGATACAGAGCGTAGCGGTTTTCCTCCAGATGCATCAGGTGGGTCGCGCGAGCGATTTTGATGTCGCGCCGCACAGGCGCGTTAGGCGACGCCCAAGAATTGCCGCTTCACTCGAGCGTCCTTCTCTCCCCGTCATGGCCCGGCTTGTCCGGGCCACCTATACCAGCAGCCCGCCGCGATAGGTGGCCCGGACAAGCCGGGCCATGACGGACCAAAGTCAGC
>NZ_CAIWTY010000093.1 GCF_903915725.1 uncultured Rhodopila sp. | reverse complement strand
TGCCGGTGTTCATCGGAGACTCCAGGGACCACCCCGGGAGCTTGCGCCGACTTCAAATCGTGGACACCGTCTTTGGCCCGGAAATCCGCAGAACTCCTGGCGTTCATAGCCGTCGGTCCACAGTTAACCGGACAGCAGTGAACCGATGTCGATGTCGCGATCCAGGACCGCATCGAGGGCGGTACGGTTACGCCCTCAAGTTGCGACATTCTAATCGCCCATTTTTGCGTCGCAAAGTCCACCAAACTACCGCTCCCTGAGAGCTTCTGCGGCCAGACCTTCGCCGAGCTCGAGCAGGCTCTAACCCGCGAACCGCCGCCCAGGGTCATCATTCTTTACGAAGACTTCAATAAGTCGATTGCCATCGGCGACCTATCCGACGACGAAATCGAGGGGTATCGCTACCACCGAAACGCCGTCAACGACATGCTAAGCCGCATTCAAAAGGCGCTCGCGCCACATCGCAAGCGGCTCCAAAAAGAACTGAAGCCACAACGGCTGGAAGCGGCCCAGGTAAAAAACCTTGAAAAGTCCTTGGGGAATCTGGTCGAACAGGTTATCGGTGAAGTGCTCGATGCTCGGGTTTCGAAGGACGAGACTGAGACGGGCCCCCCTCCACCCTCAAACGTGCCTGTGCGCGTCCCCTATGTCGGGCTGGCCGAACTAAGCATCGGCGATGGCGACATCTTCTTCGGCAACACGAAGGCGCGGGACACCCTGATCGAGAGGTTGGACGCGGATCGAGGTCTTCGGCTTGTTCTCATCCACGGCGCCTCTGGCGTGGGTAAATCATCTCTGCTCAAAGCCGGGCTTCTATATCGAATCGTCCGTCAACAGGCTCTGAGCGACCGGCCCCACTGGGCTTATGCCGAGTTCAACCCCGGTGATGCCAGTGGCAACCCGTTTCAAGCAATGATCGAGGCTTGCCTTACCCACACCGGCACACGCCTTCAGGTGAAGCGCACCCAACTTGCCGACGACCTTCGCAAAGCCAGTGCGCTCAGTATCAAAGACGCGCAGACTGAACTGCGCAACCTCTTGTTGCGATTTCCCATGGGCGGCGACGGGCTTATTCTGGCGGTCAACCAGCTTGAAGAGCTATGGGGCGCCGCCTCGGCGCTGCGTGACGAGTTTCTAACACTTCTCGCCGCCGCCTCCGCTACGTCCGGCTATCTGGTGCTGATGACGTTACGCTCGGACCGGCTCGCCGACTTCACGTCCGCTCCTCAAATCCTGCCAATCCTCCAGCAGCAGAATGCGATCTTGTTTCCGCTCGGCCCGCCAAATATCGAAATGCTTGAGGAAATTATAGCGGGGCCCGCCAAAGTCGCTGCGCTCAAGCTCGAGAATGGCCTGGCCCATAGAATTGCACGCGAAATACATGGTTTCTTACATTTCGATTACACGGCGCTTCCGATTCTTGCCGCGTTAATGCGCCAATTGTGGCTGCCAGCCGAGAATGTGGAGCCTCGGTTGCAGATCACGCACGCCGATTTCGACGCAGCCGGATCACCGACTAATATAATCCAGGCGCTCGTCCAACGCATCCAGACCGGGCACGACAAAACTCTGCTACATGCGCTTTTTGAGCGGTTGGTTGATGTCAGGGATGGCAAACTTGTCCCTATCCGCTCGCCCTTCGATCTATTGGTACGAAGTGATCCAAGGCTCACAGAACTGGTAAACCAACTCGCCAGCGAAGCACGCGTGCTACAGATCGGCGATGGGCAAGGCAGCCCAGTTCGGGTAGCACATGAATCCCTCTTCGAACTCTGGCCGGATCTGAGAAGCTGGACTCAGTTCAACCTTGATGACCACGCGCTGCGCGATGAGCTGTTGCGTGAAGCGCGTCTTTGGCGCGACCGTGGCGAGAACGCACCACCGCCTCGGATGAGCAATGAGCGGCTCCACGATATTGACGAGCTGCAAAAAGAACGTCCCGAAATTTTCGACGGGTTGGAACCCGGGGAACGCACAACGCTAAGACATTACCTCGAGCGCTGCGAAATCGTTCTTCATCGCGATCTGCTTATTCAGGCCGTTAAGGGTGGACAGGTGAGCCACGCGGTTATGTGCCTCCGGAAGCTTAAGGATCTCCTGCGGGGCAGTGAGAAGATCCTGCTGGAGGATCATCGTGGATCCGAGGGCGGCAGCGAAGCGGGCGAGCTGAAGTGCCAATTCTGGGCGGCAATCACTGGCGATGATGCCTCGCGTTATGATGATGGTCAGTCAATCTTCGACGGCCATCAAGGACGAAAACGTCTAGATGATGAAGCTTCACGGCGGCTAACGCCGATTTTTTGGGCTGCGGTGGCGGGGCAGCTCGAACTGATCAAGAAATTGGTCGAACGGGGTGCAAATCTCAAGGCGAAAGATGGTTGCGGGGGCAATCTTTTGCACGAGGCGGCTTGTGGCGGGGATCCAGCAACTATCAGGTATCTGCTTGAGCAAGGCATCAACGCCGCCGAGATAGACGAGGACGGCAACTCCCCGATCCTATGGGCGATCAACCACCATCAGCGTGAAGCGACTGACATCCTACGTCCGTTTTCTACTCTGGACTTTCAGGCACGTGATGGCTGGAACGCTGTTACTGAGGCTTCAAGGACGAATGATGTCGCTTTGCTGGAGCAATTGGCGGCGACGGGACACCAAGTTGTCGACTACCAAGCCCAGCTCGGCATTACACCGTTGCACGTCGCTGCTGGGTCGGATCGTACCGCAACCGACGATGTCGTTCGGTGGTTGATTGAAAGGCACGCCCCATTGGACGCGCTCGACAGTAACGGACGAACCGCTATGCACCATGCCGCGATCGCGGGAAACCATTCAATCATCGACATTCTGGCCGTCGCTTCCAACGACCAGGCTGGTTTGTTGCTCGATCAGCGGGACAAGTTCGGCCACACGCCTTTGCACTGCGCTTGCTTCACCAAGCACGCACACGCAGCGCGCCGCTTGCTGGCGCATGGGGCAGACCCCAATGTGGTCGACCTGGCCGGAGAAATACCGCTGACTGTTAGTCTCGAATTGGCGGATTTGCGCTCAATCAGGCTCCTCCTCGCCGCGACAAGACAGACCTACACCCCTGCGGTCGCATGCCAGCATTTGATAAGCGCTATCTGGGCGGGGGACCAGCGTCTGGTTTCATTGCTCCTCAGGTACGCGCCGCGGGAGGCTTTGGACGGCTCACCAACGGGACACACGCCTCTCATGATCGCGGCCCACGGCCACCAGCCTATGCTCGTCCGTATGTTACTTGAGGCAGGAGCAGACCCGCGGATCATGGCAGGAGGCGCTGACGTGCTGCGCTACGCCACTCGCGATGAAACCGGGGAAACCCTGAAGGCGATCACGAACTGGGTTGGTAGCAAAACTGAGCTGCGCGACTGGCTCGACAAGCGGCTGCGAGAGTTGGCCGTTGTTCGATCGGCTGCGGTTCGCCCACTCGAGAACACCTTGGATACAGAGACTAGCGCTGCTCTACGCCGCCGTCTCTCCCCCGAAAGTCTCCGAGAGCAGCTTTCGCGAGGTGTGGAACGGTCAGAAGTCAAAACTCTACTCGTGCAGGCAATCAACAACAATGCCACGGAGTCGGTAGATACGATCCTAGAATTGATGGTGCCATTGCTTCATCAGAGCGACATAAATGATGCTGCAATCATCGCCGGCGGGCGCGGGAATTTGCCGATTGCGCGGCGCTTGGTTCGTGCCGGCGCAGAGGAGCCATGGTGGTGGCGTCGCCGCAAAATCACCGAAGAGCGGCTCGGCTTTCTTCGCTTCGAAGAGCTGCCTTCAGCCCTTGCCGCGCACGAAGAGAGGTTGCAGGCGTCCTCCGATCTGCCCAACGGCCCCAAACGCATTCGCCGAGCCATTTTGCCATTCCTTGGCGACCGCAACCTATTTGTTGTCGAATGTCTCGACTACCCAGGGCGTAACGAGGTTTTTTTTCTGCAGACCGGCGAGCAAAGCTTTGCGCATTTGAATTGGACCAACGCGCCTATTTACGACGTTATCGAGAAATGTGACCCGATTCTGCCAAATTTAGCGCCGGACTATGTCCGTTGGTTTTTTTCGATGGTGCATGCACGGCTGGGATCGTTTAATTTCGTTGATCAGGTCTCCGATATCCCATGGACTTCGGCGAAGATCGTCGAGACGGAGCAGCGAATGGCCAGCCTTCTGAAACCGATTAGACCCACACGCAGGCGCAATGATTTTCTGCTGATGAGGGGTACGGTACTGTTCAAGAACGCGCTGTACGTAACCTCAGTTCGCGTCGCACTAAAAAACGATCTTATTTTTGATGGCGAGGAATTCGGTCGTGGCGTAATGCGGCTGGAGCGCGAGACGCTTCTGCTTGAGGATCTCCCGGTGGAAGTAGACGGTCCGCCAGGAATCTTCGGATGACTACGTCAGCCATCGCTCTTGCCGGGCTAGCCACTCCGCCGATTTTCGGGCTTTTCGCCGCGCGATTGATCCTTCGCCGGCGACGGACCAGCTTCGCCCTTAATAAGACAAAGCTCGCTGTCCCTGCCTTTGCCCAGATCAATCTTCCGCCTATCGCCACTCCCCCGCAACAACTCATCTTGCGCGATGCCTTTAAGGCAATCGCCGAAACCGAACACGCCACCGCGAAGCGGCTGCAGAACGCGTGCATCTTCCATCTCATCGTGGCTTCCAGTGCGCTCCTCGTCGCCTTCGTCGCAATTGCGCTCGGCAGCACTCTCCTCGTGCAGGAAGATGCGTGGCACACCTATGTCGATGCTACGGATGTGGCAGCCCTGATCATCGTGCTCTTTGGATTCTCACGCACAAGAACCCTCCGGCGAGACTGGCTCCGTGCCCGCATCGTGACCGAGATGCTGCGTCAGTGGGGCGTGATCGATGGCGTCCTGGCGCGGTCGCCCAACGGGTTCACCGTCCAAATCGAGCAGTTTCTTGCGAGCGTCCGCGCGTCTGTGCTGGCCTCGCGAGACCCTCTACAGGCCGGCCAGGCGCTCGTCGAGTCGCGCTGCCTTGAGCTGAAGGCCATCTTGGATTCGACATCGGCTCTCACGGCCAGCTTCCTGCGCCTCTACCTGCAGGCCCGAGTGGTGCGGCAAACCGAATGGCTTGGTCGGTCAATCGCCCGTATCGAAAATCAGAAAGGTGATCGCGAGAGGCTCACGGTTGGCCTTTTTGCCATTGCCCTCTGCGCCGCCCTTCTCAAGTTTGCGATGTCCTCCGGCATCGTCGGAGCGGCTGATTGGATTGGCCAGTCGGCAGAACTCGTCTTCCTCCTTGCCACGGGCGTTGCAGCGGCCTCTACCAGCTCCTATCTCGGTCACAACTTCCGCAGCGTCCTACATCGCTACCGCGCGCAGTACCGCTTTTTCGAGGATTGGTTCCGAGACTATCAGGACGTCATTGCCGCGGCCCAACACGACCATTCTTTCAACGCTCCTCTCACTGCCAGAGGCGTGGAGGCTGTCCTCAGCTTCGAAAGCCTGATGATGAACGAACTGGTAGACTGGTTGGCTATTAGTATGGCCGATGGGATGGACCTTGGCCTGAGTTGAGTTGGCTTAGCCCCCCCGCTAACAGCCCACCGCCGCCATCCGTCCCACCGGCGCCCCCGCCTCCACCACCCCGTAAACCCCCCGCTCCGCCGGCAAGGGGGCAAACCGCCCGGTAATCCCCAGCACCGTCTCCGCCCCGCCCAGATACAACACCCCATCCGCCGGCATGAGCCCCGCGATCGCCCCCAGCACCCGCGCCTTCGTCGGCTGATCGAAGTAAATCAGCACATTCCGGCAGAACACGATATCGAACCGCCCGAGCGTTCGCAGATCCGACAGCAAATTGAACTCCCGGAACTGCGCCATCGCCTTGATCGTATCGTTGATCCGCCAGTTCGACTCCTCCTTGCGGAAATACCGCATCAGCATCTGCACCGGCAGCCCGCGCTGCACTTCGAACTGGGAATACAGACCCTCCCGCGCCCGCGCCAGTTGCTCGCGCGCGATGTCGGTGCCGACGATCTCCACCTTGCGGTCGCCCAGCACCGCCCGCGATTCCGCGACGATCATCGCCAGCGAATACGCCTCCTGCCCCGAGGACGACGCCGCGGACCACACCCGGATCGTCGCGCCCGCCGGGCGCGCGGCAGCCAGACGCGGCAGCGCCTGGGCCCGGAAATGCGCGAACGGCTTGTCGTCGCGGAAGAAGAAGCTCTCGTTGGTGGTCATCGCCTCGACCACATCCCGCGCCAGCCGATCGGCGCCCGGGCGGCGAAGCGCCTCCGCCAGACGATCGAGATCGGCCAGGTTCTCCCGCTTCAGGATGCCGCCCAGCCGGGTTTCCAGCAGGTAGATCTTGTCCGTCCCGATCACCAGCCCGGACTGCGACTTCAGCAGCGAGGCGAACGTGTCGAACGCCGCGTTCGTCAGGCTCATGCGCGCCCGCCCTTCAGCATCTCCAGCAGCCGCGGCGCGATCTTCGGCAGCGGCAGGATGCCGTGGCACAGCCCGGCCTGGGCCACCGCCCCGGGCATCCCCCACACCACGCTGGTGGCCTCGTCCTGGGCGATCGCCGCACCGCCGGCCTCGACAACCCGCCTGGTGCCCTCCGTCCCGTCGCGGCCCATGCCGGTCAGCATCGCGATCAGCACGCGGCCCTCGCACGCAGCGGCGGCGCTGCGCAGCATCGGATCGACCGAGGGGCGGCAGAAATTCTCCGGCGGGTCCTGGGTCAGCCGCGCCCGCAAGGCCGAGCGGTTGCCCTCCACCAGCAAATGCTTGTCCCCGGGTGCGAGATAGATGCGGCCGGGCACCAGCGCCTCGCCGTCGCGCGCCTCGCTGCACGGCATGAAGCCGAGACGCGTCAGGTGCTCCGCCAGGATGGGCGTGAAGGTGGCGGGCATGTGCTGGGTCATCACCACCGGCACGGACAGCGAGCGTCCCAGCCCCTGCACCAGGGTGAACAGCGCCTGCGGCCCGCCGGTGGAGCTGCCGACGGCGAGCAGCCGGGCGGGCAAAGGCGGCGCCGGGCGCAGCGCCGGAGGCGACACCCGGGCGGCCTGCGCGACGCGGCGGCGCTGGCGGGCGAGGCCCTTGACCTTCTCCAGCAGCTCCCGCCGGAAGCCGTCATCGCCGACGGTGCCGATGCTGGACGGCTTGGGGATGTAGTCGGCCGCGCCCAGCCGCAGCGCGCGCATGGCGATGTCGGCGCCGCGCGTGGTCAGGGTCGAGGCCATGATCACCTTCACCCCGGCATCGACGCGCAGCAGCAGCGGCAGGGCGGTCATGCCGTCCATCACCGGCATCTCGATATCCAGCACCACCACGTCGGCGCGGGCGCTGCGGATCGCGTTCACCGCCTCCTGCCCGTTCGCCGTCTTCGCCACCACCTCGATCTCCGGGTCCTCCGCCAGCATGCGGGCGATGGCGCCGCGGATGACGGCGGAATCGTCGCACAGCATCACCCGGGCGGCGGCCGCCGTCACAGCAGGCCGACCTGGGCGAACTTGCCGGTCAGGATGTCCTCGTCGAAGGGTTTCATGATGTATTCCTGGGCGCCGTTGGCGATCGCCGCCTCGATATGGGACATGTCGTTTTCCGTCGTGCAGAACACCACCGGCGGATTGTCCGGCCCGTATTCGGCCCGCAGCGCCTGCAGGAAAGCCAGCCCGTCCATCACCGGCATGTTCCAGTCCAGCAGCACGACGTCCGGCAACTGGGCGTGGCAGGCGTCCAGCGCCTGCTGGCCGTCCGCCGCCTCGGTCACGGTGAAGCCGTTGGCTTCCAGGATGCGGCGCGCGACTTTCCGGACGACCCGGCTATCGTCGACGACGAGACAAGTGCGGGACATCGGGGGTCTACCCCCCTTCGGCCAAAGTCAGCAGTCGGGACACGTCCAGAACGACCAGCAGACGCCCGTCGAGGCGGTAGATGCCGGTGCTGAAGGCGGCCCAGGTCTTCTCCAGGGTGGGCGGGTTCCGCTCGAACTGGGCGGCATCCAGGCTGAGGACTTCCGATACGCCATCGACCAGCAGCGCGTACAGTTCGCCGCCCTGTTCGGCGACGACCGACATGCGCGGCTGGTTTGGCGGCGCGGGCGGCAAATGCAGCCGGCGGCGCAGGTCGATGGCGGTGACGATGCGGCCGCGCAGGTTCAGGCTGCCGGCGATCTCCGGCGGCGCCAGCGGGATGCGGGTGATCGCCTGCTCGCCGAGGATGTCGCGCACAGCCAATACGGGCACGCCGCACAGCTGGTCGCCAACGGTCAGGGTGACGAGGACCTGCTGTGCGCCCGCCGCCGCGGCGTCCGGACGATCGAGGATGTCTGTGGTCATGGCTGTTCTCCCGGACGGTTAGGCTGGAACCAGTTGCGACAGGCTGTTGCGCAGGCTGGCGACCAGCGCCTCGCGCTCGAACTTGGCGACGTAGTCGGTGAAGCCGGCGTCGCGCCCGGCCTCGGCATGTTCGATGCCGTCATGCGCGGTCAGGGCGATCAGCGGGATGTCCGCCCAGGCGCCGCCGGAGCGCACGGTGCGAGCGAATTTCAGCCCGTCCATGTTCGGCATCTCGATATCGGAGACGATGGCGTCGAACTGCTTGCCGGCGTCGCGCAGCCGCAGCGCCTCGGCCGCGCTGCCGACGGCGGTGACGCGGAACCCGGCGGCGCCCAGCGTCGGCACCATGAGCTGGCGGAAGAAGTCGCTGTCATCGACCATCAGCACGTGCTTCTGGTCCGCTGCGGCACCCTGTCGCGGCACGTTGCGGAACCAGTCCTGCCAGGCCTGGGTCAGCCAGTAGCCGGTATCCAGCACGTCGGTCGCCGCGCCGCCGATGACGGCGGTGCCCAGCAGGCCGGGGCGGGAGGCCGCCAGCTCGATGTCCAGCTTGTCGTCCACCACGTCGATGATCTCATCGACCATCAGGCCCATGATGCGCTCACCGTCGGCGAACACCAGCAGCGGCTGTGTCGGCTGGTCGCTGCCGGTGCCGCCGTCGATGGCGATCAGCGGCATCAGCTTGCCGCGATACTGGGTGACCGTGGCGCCGCCGGAGAATTCGATCTTGTCGCGCGGGATGTCCTCCAGCCGCGCCACCAGGCCGAGTGGCACGCCCATCCGTTGCGACCCGCCGGCGCGGAACAGCAACATCGCGGTCTGATCGGCCGAGGTCTGGGTGTCGATCCGCGCCCCCTGCATCAGCCGGCTTTCCGAGCCGGCGCCCACGCCGGTGCCGCGGGCGATGCCGTTGGGGTCGAGGATCATGATCACCGAGCCGTCGCCCAGGATGGTATTGCCGCTGAACATGGTCACGTGCCGCAGGATCGGCGTGACCGGCTTGACGACGATTTCCTCGGTATCGAACACGCGATCGACGATGATGCCCAGCATGTGCTGGCCGACCTGGGCGACGACGATGTGGGCGGCGCTGTCGGCGGTGTTTTCAACGCCGAGTTCGAGCAGTTCGGTCAGGCTGACCAGCGGCAGCAGCCGGTTGCGCAGGCGCAGCACCGGGGTGTCGTTGATCCGTTCAATAAGGCTTTCGCCGGTTGTGCCGGTGCCGTTTTCAGCGGCGCGGCGGGCGCGCACCAGTTCGACCACGCTGATTTGCGGGATGGCGAAGCGTTCCTTCGCCGCCTCGACGATCAGGGCTGAGACGATGGCCAGCGTCAGGGGGATCTTGACGATGAACATCGTGCCCTGGCCGAGCGTGCTTTTCAGGTCAATGGTGCCGCCGATTTTCTCGATATTGGTCTTCACCACGTCCATGCCGACGCCGCGGCCGGAAACGGCAGAGACGGTGGTGGCGGTGGAGAAGCCGGCACGGAAGATGAAGCGCTCGATCTGGCCGTCGGTCATGGCGGCGAGTTCCGCCTCGGTCGCGAGGCCGGCGGAGATGGCCTTGGCGCGGATGCGGTCCAGCGGCAGGCCGCGGCCGTCGTCGGAGATCTCCAGGATGATGTGGCCGCCTTCGTGGAAGGCATTCAGCACGATGTTGCCGGTTTCCGGTTTGCCGGCGGCGCGGCGTTCGGCCGGGGTTTCCAGGCCGTGGTCGCCGCTGTTGCGGACCATG
Source organism: uncultured Rhodopila sp. (assembly GCF_903915725.1). Lineage (GTDB taxonomy): Bacteria > Pseudomonadota > Alphaproteobacteria > Acetobacterales > Acetobacteraceae > Rhodopila. The sequence continues at coordinate 26,907 of NZ_CAIWTY010000093.1, read as the reverse complement.
TGGGTCAGCGGGTCCTTGATCATCTCCAGCACCTGGCGGTCGAGTTCGGTGTCGGCGCCGATCATGGTCAATTCGATCTTCTTGCCCATTTCATGCGACAGGTCGCGGACCAGGCGGGGCAGCTTGTTCCAGGCGTTGCCGATGGGCTGCATGCGGGTCTTCATCACGCCTTCCTGCAGGTCGGAGGTGATGTGCGACAGCCGCTGCAACGGCACGGTGAACGGGCTGTTGTCCTGGGTGCGCACGAGCTGGAGAAGCTGATTGCGCGTCAGCACCAGTTCGCTGACCAGGGTCATGAGGTCTTCCAGCACGTCCACGGTGACGCGGATGGTCTGGGTAGCCTGCGGTGCGGCGGCGGCGGCGGGTTCGGCGGGTTTTTCCGGCGCGGGCGGGGCCTTGGCTTCCGGTGGCGGGGGTGGCGGTTCGGCTGCCGCGGGGGTGGGGGCGGGGACGGGTTCGGCCGGCTTGGCGGCTTCCGGCTGCGGCTTCGGCGCGGCCGGGGCTTCGTTGGCGGCGGCGGCGTTCAGGGCGGCGATCAGCTCGGAATCGTCGCCCGGGGGTTCGACGCCGGTGGCCGCCAGCGCGGCGACGATGGCCTTGATGCGGTCGATCGCCGCCAGCACCAGGCTGACGATCGCCGGGGTGACGGCCAGGGTGCGGTCGCGCAGCTTGCCCAGCACGTTTTCGCCGGCATGCGCAACATGCTCCAGCCGCGGCAGGCCGAGGAAGCCGCAGGTCCCCTTGATGGTATGCACCAGCCGGAAGATCCCGGACAGCGTCTCGGCATCGTCCGGCGTGCGTTCCAGGGTGACCAGAGCGACGTCGAGCTCGGCCAGGCTTTCGTTGGTCTCGGTGAGGAAATCGGAAAGCAGATCGTCCACGGTTAGCCCCTTTGCAATCCCGACAGCCGGGTGGAGGCCAATCCTTGGCAGGAGAGGGCAAACAAAAGGTTAACGCAGGCGGGAAAATTTGCGGGCGGAGTGATTTTTTTTGGGGTTCGGTTTGTGGCGGGGGGAACGCGGCGGCACAGGTGGCGGCGGAAACATCGCCTTTTTTCGACGCCGAATTCGCGGAGCGGGGCGCAGCGGCGGGTTTAAGCCGTTGGCTCCGACGGCCAGAACGGGGGCAGCCGCTCATGAATCATCTCGGCGCGCTCCGGTGCGTCCCGAAGGGCGCGATCACCTCGTGGGTGCAAGTCCCACCCGGGCAATGATCGGCTGGTCCGGTAGCTGGCAGGCGGCGTCATCAGTCCGCAGATCACCAACCTCAGCATCAACTGCTTCCTGAAATACTGGCGCCGGACCTCGGGGTGAAGCCCGGGAGGGGCGCGCTTCCTCGAAACGCTGTCTTTCCGCGCACTCCGGCCAAGCCGGGTTCCCGCCAAACACCTGGCGACTTACACCCGATCCTGACCATGCGTGCGCGACAACTCGTTTTCGATCTTGACCGCGACATGGTTGTTCTTCTGCCCGACCCGGCCCTCGAACAACGCGATCGAGCCGCAGCGGACCGTTACCACGCCGCCTGCAACTGTATTCAGCAAAAGCTGCTGACCCGGACGCAGCGCGATGACCTCCGACAATCGCATGGTGTGCTCGTCCAGCACGACCGACAATTCGACTTCCGTGTTCCAGAGCTGTTCGGCGAGATGCGTTTCCCAGATTGAATCGCGGCCGAACTTTTCACCCATGAACTGCTGCAACAGCAGTTCCCGCACCGGCTCCAGAGTTGCATAGGGCAGCAACAATTCCACCCGGCCGCCGCGATCCTCCATGTCGATGCGCAGCCGCGCCAGGATGGCCGCGTTCGACAGCCGGCTGATGGTGGCGAACCGCGGATTCACTTCCAGCCGCTCGAACCGGAACGTCACCGGACACAGCGGGTCGAAGCTGGTCGATAGATCGGACAGCACGACCTGGATCAGACGTTCCACCAATGTGCGCTCGATCGTCGTGTACGGGCGCCCCTCGATCCGCATCGCCGCGGTGCCGCGCCGTCCGCCCAGCAGCACATCGACAATGGAGTAAATCATCGCGGAATCGATCACCATCAGGCCCTGGTTGTCCCATTCCTCCGCCTTGAACACCGCCAGCATCGCCGGCAGCGGGATCGAGTTCAGGTAGTCGCCGAAGCGCAGCGAAATGATGTTGTCAATGCCGACCTCGACGTTGTCGGAGGTGAAGTTGCGCAGGCTGGTGGACATGATGCGGACCAGGCGGTCGAAGACGATCTCCAGCATCGGCAGCCGCTCGTAGGAAACAAGGCCGGAGCTGATGATCTTCTGCATGCCCGTGCGGGCTTCGCCGGCGGCGGGACCGTTGTCGAAGCCCAGCAGGCTGTCGATTTCCGCCTGGTTCAGAACGCGCGCCGCCTGCGCGCCGTCCACCGCGGGTTCGGCTTCCGTCTCGGCCCCCCAGGCGGCGGCGAGTTCTTCTTCGGACTGTTCGGGCGTATCGCTCATTGCACTATCATCTGAGTGAACAGGACGTCGCTGACTTTGGCTGGGGCGACCGCGACGTTCGCGCGGGCCAGCAATTCCTCGCGCAGGCGATAGGTGCCGGCGGAGCCGCGCAACTCCTCCGGCCGCATCTCACGCAGATAGGTCTGCATCAGGTCCTGCAGCCGCGGCATCGCGGCCTTGACTTTCACCACGTCGTCGGGCCTGGGCACCTCGATCCGCGCGGTGAGCTTGACATAGCTCGGGCGGCTGCTCTTCCCGTTGTTCAGGTTGGCAACCATTTCCGGCAGATCGACATAGCTCGGCGCTGCCGCGGCTTCTTCGGCGTGCTCCTTGGGCTTGTCCATGCCGAGCAGGTGCGGCAGCACGCCGCTGAACCACAGGCCGGCGACCGCCAGCACCAGGACCAGCGGGATGCCGGCGAGCAGGATCAGCTTGCGCTTGCCGCTTGCCTTGGGCGTTTCGGCGGTCTCTTCGGCGGCGGGATCTTCGGGATCGCTCATGCGGCACAGAGTGCCAGAGAAGGGTTAACGAAAGGTTGACGGCCATAACGCGAGGGCAAAACCCGCCGACAAGGCCGTTTCTGCCGCCCGGAAAAATCTGCCGGATCATCGGCGCCGGCCGCCCGGCCGCGACCCGCGGATTGTGCCGGTTTGCCGCTGGCACGGGACTTGCCAACACCGGCGTATGGACATCACGACGTCACTCGCCGCATCCCGGTTGATCGCGCAGCAGCGCGCCATGGACATCACGGCGAACAACCTCGCCAACGCCAACACGCCCGGTTACCGCACCGAGCGCGTCCAGTTCAGCGACTGGATCGACCCGCAGCCCTCCGCCGCCAGCGTGCCGGGGTCCCGCACCGTCACCTACACCCAGGATCGTGCGACGTGGCGGGAGAGCCAGCCCGGCACCATCGTCCATACCGCCAACACCTTCGACCTGGCCTTGACCAACCAGGGCTACTTTACCGTCAGCACCCCGGCCGGACCGCGGCTGACCCGCGACGGCCGGTTCGGGCTGATGCCCGGCGGTGCCCTGGCCGACAGCAACGGCAACGCCGTGCTCGACACCGCCGGAAAACCGATACGGATCGCGCCGACGGATACGCAGATCAGCATCGCCGGCGACGGTTCGATCTCCTCGGAAAACGGTCCCATCGCCCGCATCGGCGTCGTCCAGCCGTCGGACGAAAAGAAAATGCGCGCCGAGGGGGCAACCCGCTTCGTCCCGGACGCAAAGACGTCGCCGATCGGCTCGCCGGGCATCGTCCAGGGCGCGGTCGAGCAATCCAACGTCCAGCCGGTGATGGAGGTGACCCGGATGATGGACGACGTGCGCCAGTTCCAGTTTGTTACTCAACTGCTGCAGGCGGAAAGCGACCGCCAGCAGACCGCGATCGACAAGCTGTTGCCGCTCGGATCGTAAGCTATTCCAAAACGGGAGATTGATGCATGCGCTCGCTCGACATTGCCGGCACCGGGATGCAGGCCCAGCAGACCAATGTGGAAGTCATTTCCAACAACATGGCGAACATGACCACCACCGGCTTCAAGCGGCGGCGGGCGGAGTTCCAGGACCTGATCTATCAGAACCTGCGCCGCGTCGGCGCCAACAGCTCCGACAGCGGCACCGTCGTCCCCTCCGGCGCCCAGGTCGGCCTTGGCGTGAAAACCGCGGCGATCTACCGCATCAACGAGCAGGGCAACCTGCAGCAGACCTCCAACACGCTGGACATGGCGATCCAGGGCAACGGTTATTTCCAGGTCACCATGCCGGATGGAGAAACCGCCTATACCCGCGACGGAACCTTCGCGCTGGCGGCCGACGGCACGATTGTGACTGCCGATGGATATACCGTGCAGCCGGGCCTGCAGATCCCCACCGCAGCGACCGGCGTCACCATCAACACTTCCGGCCAGGTGCAGGTGACCGTGTCCGGCCAGACCGCGCCGCAGACGATCGGGCAGTTGCAGCTCGCGGTGTTTCCAAACGATGCCGGGCTTGACGCCACCGGCGGCAACTACCTGATGCAGACGGCGGCCTCCGGCGCGCCGGTGACCGGCAATCCCGGCGCGGCCGGCTTCGGATCGGTTATGCAGGGGTTCATCGAGACCTCCAACGTCAACGTGGTGACGGAAATCACCAACCTGATCACCGCCCAGCGCGCCTACGAAATGAACAGCAAGGTCATCACCTCCAGCGACGAGATGTTGTCCACCCTGACGAACCTGCGGTGACGCCATGCGGTTCCTGCTGGCCCTGATGCTGGCGCTGGCGGCCGCCGCCGCGCAGGCGGCGTCGTTGCGGACATCGACGACGTTACACAGCCAATACGTCTACCTCCGCGACCTGTTCGACGATCCCGGACGCAACGCCGATCGGCTGCTGGGTCCGGGACCGGGGCCGGGGGAGAGGATTATCGTGGAGGCGGCGCAATTGAACGCCATCGCCCGGCAATACGATGTCGCCTGGCGGTCGCTCTCCAGCGGCGACCGGGCAATCCTGGAATGGCCGGGCCAGCCGCTTTCGATCGACGCAGTCGCCGGGGCCGTGCGGGATACGCTGGCCGCGACCGGTGACCGGTCGGACTATGACATCGACCTGCCGGATTTTGCCGCCCCGATGGTGCCGTCCGGCGCGTCGCCCGGGCTGCTGGTGTCTCAGCTTGAATTCGACCGGAGTAACGGCCGGTTCGCCGCGCTGCTGACCGTCACGGCAGACGGCATGAAGCCGATGGCGCTGCGTATCGGCGGCCGGGCGGAGGCGATGATCGAGGCGCCCGTCAGCGCCGGGCGCCTGAAGCAGGATGCCATTGTGCGCGCCGAGGACCTGCGGATGGGACGCGTCGCCGCGGCATCGCCGGAGCGCGATGTCGCCCGGTCGATGGACCAGATTGTCGGCATGCAGCTTGTCCGCCCCATCGGCCCCGGGCAGAAGCTGCTGCTGTCGGATCTTACGCGGCCGGTGCTGGTGCGCAAAGGCGCGTTGGCGCAGGCGGAACTCAGTGCCGGCAGCCTGTCGATCGCCGGGCAGGTGATGGCGGTCGATTCCGGCGGCGCCGGGGAGGTGGTGCGCGTGCAGAACGTCACGTCTCACTTGTTCCTGTTCGCCCGCGTCACCGGTCTCGGCAGGGTCAGGGTCACCCCGGACGGACCGGGAGCGTTCCAGACGATCCCGGCGCGGTTCGAGGACAAGGTGACCTCGCGGTAAAACCCGCCCTCGGATCTGCCGGCTCCTGCCGCGATTGCCGGCCCGGACAACGAGCCCGACCATAGGGGGAACGTTATGGACTGGCTGCCCCGAAGCTCACAGGCTCCGGGACAGCATCTTTCAAGTGCTCTACTTCGCGGGCGCGCTGGCCGGGGCCGCCGCGGCAGTCTTCTTTGCCTTTACATGCAGAACCTGGCCGCGGATTTCTCCGCCCGGATTTGCCGCCGTGTGGATGTTCACATAGATCTTACGGGATGCCAGCGCCTTCGCCTGATCTTCGGTCAAGGTAACCGATCCCGACACCGGGCTCGTCGGGTTGGCGCCACCGATGGGGGCGATGACGCCGCCGCTCTGGGCACGCGTCGCCGGGCCGTGGAAATGCGCTGCCGTAGCCGGGCCGCTCAGGCCCTCGTACGTCAGGGTGTATTTCAGTTCCTTCGACGCCGTGTCGAAGCTGGCGTCGAGCTTGCCTTTGCCCTTGCCATCAACCTTCGGGATTTCACTGCGGCCGGATAGTTTCGCCGTATATTCAACAGTTGCGGCGGACGCGGATGTGACGAAAGCCGCCGCGAGTGCGGTGGCGAGAAGTGCTCTGCGTAACATGATAGTCCTCCATGAGGATAGAAGCCCGGCCGTCGGGCCGGCCCAGCAACGGCTTGCCGGCCACCGCCGCCGAGGCCACGCTATCCCACGAAATCAAGGATTCTGCCATGCCCCTGCCGATTGGTCCCGAAATTGATTCAACACCGCGGCCACTGCCCGCCCGGGTGTCGATCCGTGGCCAGTATGCCACGCTCGAACCGTTGCATCGCCGCCATGCGACGGAACTCTGGCAGGCCGCGCAGGGTGCCGACGAAACCTGGACCTATCTCGGCACCGGACCGTTCGCCTCTGCCGAAGCGATGGCGCGCCAGGTGATGGACCAGGCGTCGCGGCACGACCCGATGCTGTGGGCGGTGCGTCCCGTCAGCACAGGTGTGGTGACAGGATGGCTGGCGCTGATGGACATTCAGCCCGCCAACAGTTCGATCGAAATCGGCAACATCTGGTTCGGCCCCGCGATGCAGCGCACGCGCGCCGCGACGGAGGCGATATTCCTCCTGCTGCGGCTGGCCGCGGATGATCTCGGCTACCGGCGCCTGGTGTGGAAATGCAACGCCCTGAACGCGCCGTCCAAACGCGCCGCGGAACGCCTCGGCTTCACCTATGAAGGCCGCCACCGGGCGCACATGGTGGTGAAGGGGCGGCTGCGCGACACCGACTGGTACAGCATCACAGGCGACGAATGGCCGCGCTGCCGCGACGCGCTGCTGGCCTGGCTCGACCCCGGCAACTTCGCAGCCGACGGTTCCGCACTATATGGATTGGCTGACCTGCGGAGTGGGATTGCATGAGTGGAACCAGCCTGTTGCCTTGGCGAAGACCTCAAATCAACGTGATTGTTTTGCATGGCGTGATAGCGGCGCGGGCGGGGATGCTGAGTGCGGACTCGGCCCGCTCGCTGATCGAAAAAGCCTTCGATACGGCGGGTGGCCGCCCGGTGATCCTGGATATCGAAAGCCCCGGCGGCTCCCCCGTCCAATCCGAGCTCATCGCCGGCATGATCCGCACCAAAGCCGATCGGCTGGGGGTGCGGGTGCATGCGGTGATAAGGGAGGTGGGGGCGTCGGGCGGCTACTGGCTGGCCTGTGCGGGCGATGAGATCCATGCCAACCCGATGAGCATCGTCGGCTCCATCGGCGTCGTCGGCGGCGGGTTCGGCTTTCCGGACCTGCTCAGCCGCTTCGGTATCGAGCGGCGGATCTATACCGCGGGCCGCAACAAGGCGCGGTTGGACCCGTTCAGCGCGGAAAAGCCGGAGGATGTGGCGTTCGTCAAAGACCTGATGGAAAAGCTGCATGTCCGCTTCAAGGACTGGGTGCGCACAAGGCGCGGGCGGCGGCTGAAGGCGGAGGACGATGTGCTGTTCGACGGCGGCTACATGCTGGGCGAGCAGGCGCTGGCGCTCGGGCTGATCGACGGGTTCTCGACCGTCGATGACTTGGTGCGGCAGCTCGGTGGCGAGCGCGCGCGGGCGCGGCGGATCGCGCCGAAACGCTCGCGCCTGCTCGGGCGCTTGCCCCGGCTGGCCCTGGACCTGTTGTTGGACACGTTGGAAGATCGAAGCTGGCGGATAGAGTTTCGATAATCCGGGAGGAACAGCATGCGCGCCGCGGTATTCCGTCAGGGCTCGATCGTCGTCGACACGCTTGCTGACCCGGTCCCCGGGGAAGGGCAGGTGCTGGTGAAGACGCTGGCCTGCGGCATCTGCGGCTCGGATCTGCACGCGGCGAAGCATCCGCGGCAGTTCGCCGAACTGGGGCGGCGCTCGGGCAACCGGTTCACGATGGATGCCGACAGGGACGTGGTGTTCGGGCATGAGTTCTGCTGCGAGGTGGTGGAGTATGGCCCCGGCACCCCGGCGCGGCTGAAACCCGGCACGCTGGTGTGTTCGATCCCGGCGACCCTGGTTGGCGAAACGGTGCAGAATATCGGCTACTCCAACGCTATCGCCGGCGGGTTCGCGCAATACATGCCGCTTGCCGACAAGCTGCTGCTGGCGGTGCCGAACGGGCTGACCGCCACCGATGCGGCGCTGACGGAGCCGATAGCGGTGGGCTGGCACGCGGTGCAGCAGGCGCGGCTGACGAAGCAGGATGTGCCGCTGGTCATCGGCTGCGGTCCGGTCGGACTGGCGGTGATCGCCGGGCTGGCGATCAAGGATGTGCATCCGATCATCGCGGCGGATTATTCTCCGGCGCGACGGGCACTGGCGCTGAAGATGGGCGCCGATATCGTGGTCGATCCGGCCGAGGTGTCGCCCTACGAAACCTGGCAGCATGCGGCGACTCCGGATGGATTTATCGACACCCGCTACGCCCGGGTTTTCGGGATCGGACCGCAGCAGCGTCCGGCGGTGATCTTCGAATGCGTCGGCGTGCCGGGGGTGATCCGGCACATCATGGAGAGCGCGCCGGCGTCAGCCCGGATCGTCGTGGTCGGGGTCTGCATGGAGACGGACCGGATCGAGCCGTTTTTCGGGATACTGAAGCAGTTGAACATCCAGTTCGTGCTTGCCTATACCGCGCAGGAGTTTGCCGAGAGTTTGCACTTCATCGCCGAGGGCAAGGTGGACGTGACGCCGCTGGTGACCGGGACGGTCGGGCTGGACGGGGTCAGCGGGGCGTTCGCGGAACTGGCGAACCCGGAGCGGCATGCGAAGGTGATGGTCGATCCTTGGGCTTGATATGGTGGCACCCTGCCGTAGATCGTGGCACCGCCGGTGTGCGGATAAAGTCCGCGTTTCGACCCGGAGCCGACCAGCGGCGCCCGCCCGCACCGCGATGACGGCAAATGGTGTCGGCGTTGCTGCAGACGTCATGGTGGCCGAAGGGCCACCTTCCACGCCTTACGGTGATGACGCGAGCCAAGGCGTGGATGGCGGGCGACCGAGCACGCGAGGGAGGGCTGCGCCCGCCATGACGTCCAGCGGCACGTGCCGCGCCGGGCATTTGCGTGGTGGCGCGCAGAGCGGGGCGCAGAGGAAAAGTCTTAACCAATCCCTGGATTTAACCAGAGCAAAATAATCTCTGCGCGCTCTGCGCCCCGCTCTGCGTGCTCTGCGTCGAAACGCGGAGGGAAACCAAGCGACTACGCGGGGAAGGAGCACGACCGGCTTAGTCGTGCACGCCACGGTCCGGGCTCGGGCATTCCCGCTTGGACAATCCGGCTTTATGGTGTCATGAACTCGTCCCGGCCATCCACGAATATGCCGCTTCATCCACCGAAAGTCGGGATGGCCGGAACAAGTCCGACCATGATATCAAAGTAACGACTATTAGCGCTGAAGCCCATAAGGCAAGGCCGGGCCACCGCCGCTTGCGCGTGCAGCGATAGGTGGTCCGGTAGGGCTGCGCCCTGACGAGGAAAGAATGACGCCCTAACCACCCGAGCCGCGCTATCGGCTCACCTTCACCAAAGGCAGCGACGCCAACAGTGTGCGTTCATCACCCCGAAAGTCATTCACCACACGCGACTTGACATCGAACACCATCGTTGCCCGGCTGCCCGGCACGAACGGCGGCCATTGCGGAATCGCGTCGGCATTCGGGTTCCCCGACCGTGCAAACGCGATCCACGCCGAACTCATCTGCTCCGCCAAGCGTTGCGGGTCCGGACCGCCGCCCACCATCGACTCCGACACCGCGACATTGTCGAAGACAAAGGCCAGATCGAGCGAATGAGGCGCACCCCATTTGCCGCCATCCACCGGCGTGCTCCAGTCCAGCTCATAAAGCCAAACCGCAGCCGCGCCCTGCGCCGCCTTCCGTTCCGCCTGCGCCCAGGCCTGCTGGCGCACCCTCCGGTCGGTCGTTATGGCGAAATACAGATCGGACGGAGACGCCTCCGGCATGATCTTCCGAAATCCCGCCACCACACGGGCGAAATCCTTGTCCGGCACCCAGGCCGCGAGGCGCTTGCGCAGCGTTGCCTCATCCATGTGGAAATCCTCGGGCGCATTCGTTGCCAGCAGCGCCGTCGTTTCGGTTCGCGTGGTGCCGACGATCATCGGGATAGCCGCGGATACAACCGGAGCGTCCGGCTGCCACGGCCCCTTGGGCAGCACGATCCCGTCCACCACCGGGCTGTAGTCCGGCTTCGGGCCGGGCGCCTCCATCACCGCCTTCAGGCCGGCAACCAGCTTGTCCGTGGGCAATTTCGACAATTGCAGCAGATCGTTCGGCCTGACATCCACCGCGGCCAGGAAGGTCTGCGCGTGCTTGGTCGCCTCCTCCGGCGTCAGCCCCTCCAGGCGTGAACCGCTCTGCACAATCGCCTTATGAAACAGGCCGCGCGCCTGCGGCATCGCCATCAGGGTGCTGACTTTCGCCCCGCCTCCCGACTGGCCGAAGATCGTGACGTTGGCCGGATCGCCGCCAAACGCCGAGATGTTCTCATGCACCCAGTGTAGCGCCGCGACCAGGTCGAGCATTCCGGCATTGCCGGACTCGGCGTATTCCGCGCCGCCGATGCGGGCAAGATACAAAAAACCGAACACGTTCAAGCGGTGATTAACCGTAACAACAACGACATCGCCGCGCTGGCACAGCCGCGTGCCGGCGAACACGTTGCTCGACCCCGATCCGGCATAAAATCCGCCGCCATGCAGCCAGACCATCACCGGCCGCCTGCGCTGGTCCCGTAGCGCGGGAGTCCAGACGTTAAGCACCAGGCAGTCCTCGGCCGCCTCCTTACCCGTGGTCCAGGACGCCGCGAAGCTGCCGCGCTCGGCCGCGAGTTGCGGGCACATCGGCCCATAGGCCACGGCATCGCGCGTTTCGCTCCAGATCTTCACGGGCTTCGGCGGCCGGAAGCGGTTCAGGCCAGCGGTGGTCGCGGCATAGGGGATGCCCTTGAACACCTTGATCCCGTCATCCAGCGTGCCGCGGACCTTGCCGCGATGCGTCTCCACCGTGATGTTCGGCGGCGGCGGCGGCTTTCGCGTTGTTGCCGCGACCGCCCGGCCGGTCGCCCAACCGCCGGCGGCCAGGCCGAGCAGGGCTCGCCGCCCGCTCTGCATCAGCCGCGGCCGATCCAGGGCATCTTGGTGGCCATGATGGTAACGAACTGGACGTTGGAGTCGAGCGACAGGTTGGCCATGAACGCCACCTGCTTGCCGACATCATCGACGTCCATGCGCGGCTCCACCGCGATCTGTCCGTTCGGCTGCATCTGGCCGTCGGCGGATTTCGCGGTCATCGGCGTGGCGGCGTTGCCGATATCGATCTGGCTGCAGCAGATGTCGTATTGCCGCCCGTCCAATGCGATCGACTTGGTCAATCCGGTAATGGCGTGTTTCGTCGATGTGTAGCCAACCGATCCCGGGCGGGGATTGTGCGCCGAGATCGAGCCGTTGTTGATGATGCGTCCGCCGCGCGGCGACTGGTCGCGCATCTGCCGGAAGGCGGCGTTGGCGCAGAGAAACATGGCATCGAGGTTGATCGCGCAGACCTTGCGCCACATCTCGAACGTAAAATCCCCGAAATTGGTCGCCGGCACGTTGCCGCCGGCGTTGTTGAACAGCGTGTCGAGGCGGCCGAACGTCGCTTTCGTCTTCGCGAACAGCGCATCGACCTGCTTCGGGTCGGTTACATCGGTTGGCACGACCAGCGAGTTGTCTCCGGTTGCCAGGCTGGCGGTTTCCTCCAGCGCGTCCTGCCGGCGGCCGGCCAGCGCCACGGACCAGCCGTCATTCAGCAGCGCCAGAGCGGCGGCCCGGCCGATGCCGCTGCCGGCGCCGGTGATGATGGCGACACGATCTGTCATTGGGTTTCTTCTCCCGTGATTGGACCGCCGCCATATTGGACCCTGGCCGCCGCCCGGGGAAGATGCCGGCGGACGGTCCTATCGTGCGAGTTTCGACCGTCTGAGATCAGGCCGAGCGGCTCACGCCCTGACGACGATCTCGGTCAGGCCCATCGCCAATATCCGCCGCAGATCATCCGGCGCCAGCGCCACGCATCCCGCCGTAGGCGCATAATCCGGCTGCGCAATGTGCAGGAAGATCGCCGAGCCCCGGCCCGGCTCGATCGGGTTATCGTTCCAGCCCAGCACGCCGATGATGTCGTAGACTGCATCGTCTCGCCACAAGGCTTCGGCGCTCGCGCCGATGGGCAGCCTGACCGGGCGGTTGTAAGCCGCATCGGCCGGGTCGTCGCACCAGCCGTCATCGCGCCCGAGCGCCCGCACCGGCACCGCGCAGTCCGGAGCGGCCAGCCGATCGGCCCGATAGAAGACCTGGCGCAGGGGCAGGGCAGCGGCGGGTGTGACGCCGTCGCCTTCGCGCTTGTCCGCCCGCACGCCGCCGCGCCCCAGCGCGGCCCGGAACGTTTCGGACTGGATGGTCAGCAGGCCGCCTGGAATAACAATTGCGCGCATCGGTGAAACGCCCCTCTGGAGGAGCGCGAGTCTGGCGCCGGACCCGCGCGGCAGCAAGCTTAGGCGTTTGCGCCACCGCGACGATAACGCGGGTGATCGCATGCCGCGCGTTGCCAGTCTCGAACCGGCCGCCTTGGCGGTTCAGGTGTGCCCGAAAAGACAGCCGAGGCTGCGATGGCCGAGACGGCTTTCGCCTCGTCCCGGGCAGGCTTCCGTAACGAAAAAAATGGCGCATCCGACTTGAAGATTGGCTTTCACGCTGCCGCCGTGCTGTGCCTTCGATGCTTTCCGTTGCCAGCCTGCCGCCGCATCAGGTTGCCCGGGTGGTTTGCGGCAAGTGAAATTGCTGTATATCATTAAATCGCGAACGCAGACCGGAAAATGACCTACGTCAAAACTTGGAAGTCTCGTTTCATCAACCTTCCTGATAGATTAATTCATTATTTCTCATTATTTGCCTTTAGTGTTTCACCGCGTGCGAAGACTGTCAACGGACGTTGACGGTCCTCGCATCGTGACTACAAATATATGGAAAATCGCGGAATGATTGATCTGGATCAACCGGGCGCGCAACGCGAATGGATAAATGTTCATCCGGATTTCGCACCAGCCGGATTGACACTGTCCGTTCGATCATCCTCCGCCGCACCGGCGGATTGGATGAAAGCCTTGATCTGTTTCGAGGCCGGCGCAAGCCGGCAAGCGGGCTCCGCCGATACCGGCGCATTCAGAAGGGAACAGCCGTGACCGCGACCGCCACAGTATCCGATGACCGCGAACACAGCGCGCAGTCTGCCTCACGCTCCGGCGAAAAGCCGGCACCGCCGCAGCCGGCGGAACGAACCGGGTCCAGCGTTTATGCGGCCTATTGGCAGGAAAGATCGGGATTCTTCAGCGCGGAAGCCGAGCTGCCGCAGCGTCCGTCCACGCGCTGATCAGCCGATCGCTTCGCCCATAGACGGACTGTAGATCGTAACAGAAAAGAGGATTCGTCCAATGCCAAGGTTTCTGATCGATTTGCCGATGCCTCTGGACCCGACCGATCGGCTGGAGACCTTCCTCCAGAAAGCCGCGGCCTCGCCGCTCAATGAAGATCCGGTCGTGCAGGCAGCCGTCGGCCGGGTGCAGGGCTACTTGCGCGATCGGCAGGCCTCGACCGATGCATCGGGTTATGAAAACCCTGGCTGAACGCGGCAGCGCCCGCCGCCCGGGGGGAGGCGGCGGTGCAGTCGCCGCAAGGCGTGCGCCAACTCCAGCGCCGGAACAGGCGCTGCGAAGGATCGGTCGGCGCCGCCACGAACTATCCGCGAGCACAAACGATGCCTTATTCAAGTCCGGATTGCCCAAAATCAAGTTGTTCATGCCGATACCGGCGCAACACATAGGAAACGGCCATGGCAGGCACCCTTGATATCTCCGATGCTCCCGAATTGACTTTGCAACCGCCGGCCGGACGGTTCGGGCCGGACGGCGGCGGGATCGCCGCCCGCCCGGCCGCCTGGCAGCTGCGTCCGACATTTTTCGCCGATATTTCCAACCGGAACCTGGGTGATATCGTCAGGCGCCGCAGGGCGGTTGCGCTGCCCGAAACGGCAACCGTTCAATTGGCGTGTTGCATGATGCGCGACCGGCGGATCGGCGCGGTCATGGTGACCGGGGCGGAGGGGCGGCTGGTCGGCCTGTTCACCGGCCGCGACGCCGTGTGCCGGGTGGTGGCGGAGGGACTCGATCCGGAGACGACCCGGCTATGCGCCGTCATGACGCTGGAGCCGGATTCACTGCCGCCGGAGAAGCGAGCGGCCGATGCGCTGCGCATGATGAACGAGGGCGGCTACCGGCATCTGCCGGTGGTGGAGGGTTGGCATCCCATCGGGATCGTCTCGCGCGGCGATCTGATCGCCCATTTCGGCCGTCCGGTGGCGGTGGCGGGGTAACGCCCGCTTCGTCCCCGGCCGGACGAAGCCCGGACATGACGGGCGTGTAGATACGCTCCGCCGCTACAAACTCCGGTTCGCCCGCGCTACCACCGCCTCGAACAGCACCTGGCAGCCGGCTTCGGCCTCTTCCGGTTCGATGCTCTCCGCCTCGTTGTGCGACAGTCCGTCCTTGCAGGGCGTGAAGATCATCGCCGTCGGGATATGCCGGGCGACATACACCGCGTCATGCCCGGCCCCCGACACGATCTCCCGCGTACCGTAGCCCAGCTTCGCCGCACCCTGCCGCACCAGATCGACGCACGCCGCATCGAACGGCTGGGCGGGGAGCTTGAACAACGTCGTCACTTCCAGCGTCACCCCGCAGGCATTCGCGATCGCCTGCGCGGCGGCCGGAAACTCCGCGTCCAGGCCATCGACTTCCGCGTCAACAGGATGCCGGAATTCGACTGAGAAACGTACTTCGCCCGGCACCACGTTGCGGCTGTTGGGGGACACCAGCAACTGCCCGACCGTTCCGCGCCCATCGTCGCCGCGCGCCCGCATCAGCCGATCGACCAGGTCGATAATGCGCGCGGCGCAGACCAATGCGTCCTTGCGGGCCGAGGGTGGGGTGGTGCCGGCGTGGCTGTCCTGTCCGGTCGCCACCACATCGTACCAAACCATCCCCTGTGCGCCGAGCACCACGCCGATCGGCTGGCCCTCGCGTTCCAGGATTGGTCCTTGCTCGATATGCAGCTCGAAATAGGCATCCGCCTTGAACGGAGCCGCGGGTTCCGCGCCGCGGTAGCCGATGCTGTCGAGCGCGTCGGCCACGGTGGTGCCCTCGGTGTCGGTCAGGCCATAGGCCTTGTCGAGCGTGAAGACCCCCGACCAGACGCCCGATCCCATCAGGCTGTGGCCGAACCGGCTGCCTTCCTCGTCGGTCCAGTTGATCAGTTCCAGCGGCGCCTCGGTGACGATGCCCATGTCGTTGAGGCTGCGCATCACCTCCAGCCCGCCGATGACGCCGAGCGCGCCGTCGAACTTGCCGCCGCTGGGCTGGCTGTCAAGGTGGCTGCCGAACAGCACCGGCAACCGGTTCGGGTCGCGGCCGGCGCGGCGGGCGAACATGTTGCCGATAGCGTCCACCCGGACGGTCAGCCCGAGCGCCTCGCACTCGGCGCGGAATTTGTCGCGCCCGCGCTTGTCCACGTCGCTGAGGGTCAGGCGGCGGACGCCGCCCCTGGGGGTTGCGCCGATTTCGGCGAAGCTCATGAGACTGTCCCAGAGGCGCTTGCCGTCGATTCGCTGGTTTGTGTTTGCCATGGCGGGGCATCTTGCCCGGGGGCACGGTTCCTGCAAGCCCGCGACGTGGCAACGGCGGACGGGACTCGCGCAAACTGAATTTGGACAGTATCAAGCGCTGGCTTGACCGACGCTCCGGAGTATCGCCAGTGACCCGCCTTGTGACCGCCTTGCTGGCGCTGCTCAGCTTCACCGGCTGCACGCTGATCGACCAGAGGACTTTCGCTCCCTCGCCGGAGGCCAAGGCGCAGCCGGCGCCGCCCCCCGCGCCGGTGATCATCGATACGCGCACGCCGCTGGTGACGATCGATTACACCGACCCGGATCCGGACTATGCGCAACTGCTGCACGCCGCGGTGCGTGCGGCGGAGGCCCGGTATGGCGGCGTGGAGTTCGACGTGATCGCGGTGGTGAGCAGCACGTCCGACGGGCAGGAAGGGCAGGAGCGCGCCACGGCGGTCATGCGGTCGATCATGCGGGACCATGTTTCGTCGGAACGGATCCATCTCGGGCTGCGGACGGACCCGGCGCTGAAGGCGGGGCAGGTGCGGGTTTACGTGCGGTGAGTCGGAGGGGCACCGCGGGGAGCCGCGGACCTCAGCCCGTGGCTTGCTGGAGCAAGCGACAATCATTCGATTGTCGACGACGATCAGGAAGCTCTGGGCGCATCAATTTCTGAGCCTGCGCCGCCCGGAGCAGCGTTGATTCGGGCAGCCGATGCCCATCTTCGCTTGATCGATGGAGAATGCGACTGAACGAGCGTCGCGCCGTCTTGCGCCGTTTATGCTTGCGGAATCCGGTGACAAGTCCTGCCTTTCGTGTTCCGTTTACCGCGGCAAAAAAAGGCAACGCCATGGAGACGAAAGCAGCGCTGGAAGCCTACTCGCGCGGCGATATGACGGCGATCGAATTGCGCTGGCGGTTGGGAGGCGCGACATACGGCGAGGTTCTCGGCCAGCTCAGTGAGCACAACCTGCCTCTGCCACGCGCCCCCACCGCCGGCCGCGAGGAGCAGATCGAACGCGCCCGTGGCTGGTTGTTCCCCAAGCATGGCGCATGACCTCAAGATATTCGTTGTCGATGCCGGGCGGCTGATCACGCTGGCGATCACCGGGCCGCTCGACTGACTGATGGCCCGCTCCAACACCCGCCACCTGTTTCTCACTCCGGCAACCGACCGCGCCCGCATGCCGGTCGCGCTGCTCAGCGGTTTCCTCGGCAGCGGCAAGACCACCCTGGTCAACGCCCTGCTGCGCGACCCGCGCCTTGCCGGCACCGCCGTCGCGGTCAATGAGTTCGGCGACGTCCCGCTCGACCGCGACCTGATCGACCATGGGACGGACCGCACCGTCGTCATGGCGAATGGCTGCCTGTGCTGCAACCTCGCCGGGGACATGGAAGACGCGGTGATGCGCCTGTTCAGCCGGCGGGAAGCGAACGACCTCCCGCGGTTCGGGCGGCTGATCATTGAACCCTCCGGCCTGGCCGATCCGGCGCCGATAGCGCAGGCGATCCTGCGCAACCCGGTGATGGCGCGGGCGATGCGGCTGGAGGCGATCGTCACCACCGTCGATGCGCTGTTCGCCGAAACCCAGATCGGCCGCCATCCGGAAACTCGCAAGCAGATCGCGCTGGCGGACCGCCTGGTGCTGACGAAGACCGACCTCGTGCCGCCCGACACCGTTCATCGCCTGCAGGGGGAACTGGCGGGGCTTAACCCGGTCGCGCCGATGGTGACCGCCGATCGCGGGCGCGTGGATGCATCAGTGCTGTTCCCGGCGTCGTTCTTCGACCCGGAAGCCGCCGCGTGCGATCCCGTCCCGCACCGCTCCGGGCTGTTCGCCGACGACCCCGGGCATGCTGCCCGTTATGCGTCCGCGACATTGCTGGCCGACCCGCCGCTGGACTGGCGCGCGTTCGAGACCTGGCTGCGCGGTATCCGCATCCGCCACGCCGAAGCGTTGCTGCGGGTCAAAGGCATGTTGCACATAAGTACTATAGATGGACCCGTCGTCATCCAGGGCGTGCACCACGTTATCGACACTCCCGTCACCCTCGACGCCTGGCCGACAGCCCATCGACGGTCGCGGCTTGTGCTGATTGCGGATCATGCCACCATCGCAGCCGCGCGAGCGAGCTGGACGGAGGCGCTGCCTGGCCTGCTCGGTTAGGAAGGGGAGATACCGTCATGCGTGCGATCGACGTGCACGTCCATCCGATGAACCAGGCCTATGTGGAGGCCAGCGGCCCGTTCATCCCGGCCGCCAACCGGATGTTCAAAGGCAAGTTCTCGGCGCGTCCCGACAGCCAGATCGCCGATGAGTACCGGCGCGACGACTGCCTGGCGATCCCGATCGCCTGGGACGCGGAGAACGGCGCGGCCGGCGGCGTCTACTCCAACGAAGCTCTGGCGCAACTGACCAAGGACTACCCGGACGTGTTCCTGCCGGGCTGGGCGATGGTCGATCCCTGGCGCGGGCGAAAGGGTCTCGAAGAGATCGAGCATGCGATCAAGGACCTCGGCCTGCTCGGGGTGAAATACCAGCCGCCGGTGCAAGGTTTTTCCCCCAACGACCGTCAGTTTTATCCGATCTGGGAGTTGCTGCAGTCGCTTGGCACACCGGTGCTGATCCATTGCGGCACCACCGCCATCGGCGCCGGGGAGCCGGGGGGCCTGGGCTTCAAGCTGTCGCATGCCCGGCCGATACCTAATATCGATGATGTCGCGGCGGATTTTCCGCGGCTGAACATTGTTGCGGCGCACCCGGGCTGGCCGTGGACCGAGGAACTGATCGCGGTGGCGATCCACAAAGCCAACGTGTCGATCGACATCTCCGGCTGGGGGCCGAAATACATCCCCGCGCCGTTGAAGCACGACATGCAGCGGCGGTTGCAGGACAAGGTGCTGTTCGGCTCCGACTACCCGGGCTGGAGCGCGTCGCAATGCTGCGACGAGTGGGAGATGGAAGGCTTCAAGCCAGGGATCATCGAAAAGCTATTCGTGCAGAACGCTTCGCGCATCCTGAAGCTGGAGACGGCGGTCGAGGCGGCCAGGCGCGCGGGCGATAAGCAGTAATCGGCTCGGCCGTTGTTTTATTGTCATGGCCAGCGCCGAAATTCAGGCCGCGGGCCGGTATGATCGGCAGCAGTTGAGAAATAACAGGCTTGCCCGGATCGGGCGATCATGGACGAAGCGGTGCCCCGCAGCGAGTGCAACCGGCAGCGCCACCATGTGGATATAAAGGCACTGACCGGCGGCAATCAGGTGACCGTCGACCTGATCGCCGGGTTGTTGGCCCGCGCCACCGGCGTCAGCGGCGCCGATACGGAAACGCCGTCAATAGAGTTCTGCCGCACTGCAACAAATACTTCGGAAATGCTGCACCGCGATTATATCGTCACTTCCGACGGGTTCCACGGTTCCGGACGGCAGGCGATCCCGCCGGCAAAAACGGGCTGAATACCAAAAGGTCTGGCCTTTCGGCTGGCTCGGCATTCTTACCGCGGTGCCGCTGTCCCGGCATGTTCTGATCTGCGCCAACCAGCAGAACAGATTTGCCCGGCTCAGCACCCGATCGCCCGACGTGCAACGTATGTATATACGATGCGGCCCCGGCTATTGCATCGCCGCATGGTCCGAGGCGCGCATCTGGGATGAACTGCGCGCACGCCTCGACCGGCGACGGCTGGTCGTTGACCGAGCGGCCGATCCGGCAAAAGGGCATTATCCCGCTGCGGTCTTACGTCTGCGAGACGATGCGGCGCGGGCGGCTGTTCCTGGCCGCCGATCGGCGGCAAAGGCTTGGATTTTGCGATCATTGACGTGCGCGTGTTGTCACGTTTTCTTGACAGAGTATGGAAAAGCGGGGAGCCGTCGATTCCGGAGCGCTACAGTGCCACTGCTTGCGCAGAGTTTCGAAGGCTGGGCGATTTTCTTGATATATGACGACTATGCTTCATAAAAACGACGAAGAACGCGATTTCGAACGCCGAAACGGTGTTGCCGATCTCGATTTGATTCGGACATCGGAGTCGTCGGCGTGGTCGCTGGCGGAGAATTATGTGGGTTTGCCGTTTGATATGGCGCATGAGTAACGCCCGAAAGCCGCCTCCTGGGCGCGTGATGCAATTTTAACACTACAAATCGGTAATATTCCCCACGATTTGTCTACCAAGCTGTCATTGGGGTGTAAACCGTGGTATGACACATTATCTGTTAGACGATAACCGTCCCGCAGGAGGTTTCGATCACCAACCCCGTCCCATCGGGCGTCAATATCGCCCAGCCTGATGTCACTCTCGTGCTCGATTTGGCTGGGATCATTCAGGACGTCACCCTGTCGAACGACATCTCCGGGGAACTCGTCGATGAATGGCGGGGCCGCGCGTGGTGCGACACGATTGCCGACATGGGCGGGGCCAAGGTTTCACGCATGGTCGAGGACGCCCGCGATAGTGGCGTTTCGGCCTTCCGTCAGGTGAATCAACGCTTTCCCAGCGGTCTTGAGCTGCCGATGGAGTACACCATCGTCCGGCTCGGCGGCAAGGAAGGCCTGATCGCCGTCGGCCGCAACCTGCGCGCCGTCGCCGAGCTTCAGTCCCGCCTCGTCGCGGCGCAGCAGGCGATGGAGCAGGACTACTGGAAACTGCGGGAGGTTGAGACTCGCTATCGCACCCTGTTCGATGCGTCGCATGAAGCCGTGCTGCTGCTTGCCGCCGATACGCTGCGAATCGTGGAAGCTAATCCCGCCGCTATCCGGGTCCTGGGTCTGGCCCGCGGCCGCGACCTGCTGCCGGAAATCGTGCCGGATGAGCGGGAGCCGTTCCAGTCCATGCTGCAGCGCGTCCGCCAGAACGGCCGCGCGCCCGGGGCGCTGATCCATCTCGGCCCCGATCAGGAAGCCTGGACCGCCCGCGCCTCGATGATGAACGGGGAACCCGGTCCGGTGTTCATGGTGCAACTGGCACCCGCTGCCGGCAACCAGCAGCCGATGTACCACCCCGAGCAGGCCCCGCTCGATGAGTTCGTCGATCGCCTGCCGGACGCCTTCGTGGTGATCGACCGCGACGGCATCGTCCGCCGCGCCAACCGCGCCTTCCTCGACCTTGTGCAAATCGGCGCCGAGGGCGCGGTGCTGGGTGAGCGCATCTCCCGCTGGCTGTCCCGTCCCGGCGCCGATTTGCCGGTTTTGCTGAGCAATCTGAACCGGCACGGATCGGTGCGCCTGTTCGCCACCGCCATCGCCGGCGAATTCGGCGGCTCGACCGAAGTCGAGATTTCCGCTGTCGGCACGCCATCCGGCGGACGGCCGTATATCGCTCTGCTGATGCGCGATGTCGGCCGCCGGCTGGTCCCGAACGAGGGCACCGCGAGCGTCCAGGCAGCGCTTGCCGCCGTCATCGAGCAGACCGGAAAGACCTCGCTGCGGGTGCTGGTGCGGGATGCTATCGGCCTGGTGGAGCGTCACTATATCGATGCCGCGCTGCAACTCTCGGAAGGGAATCGCACCGCGGCGGCGGAATTGCTCGGTCTGAGCCGCCAGGGCTTCTACAAGAAGCTTGCCCAGTATGAGATGGAGGGATATGCGCGGACGATGATCGACGCCGATCGCTAAAAAACGGATGGGAGATCGCCTTGCTCACGCGTGCGGCTGCAACGCCAGCTTTTGGTGAGGCGAACCTAACCAACTGTGAACGCGAGCAAATTCATCTCGCGGGGTCGATCCAGCCGCATGGATGTCTGCTTCTTATCCAGGAACCGGATGGGATCGTCGTCCAGGCCAGTGAGAACGCCGCGAGTTTTCTCGGGCTCTCCGATGATATAATCGGCCGCCGCCTCGACTCGATCGAGGGCGATCTGGCCGCGCAGTTGCAACCGCATCTCCAGGATACGCTGGCCGACGTGCCGCATGGGGTGAGATTTCACATCGGCGCCCCGCCCGCGGCGTTCGATGGCCTGATCCACCGGCCGGAGGGCGGCGGCCTGATCCTCGAACTGGAACGTGCCGGCCCGTCGGTGGACCTGTCCCGCCATCTTGAACGCGGGCTGATGACGATCATCACCGCGGCATCTTTACGCGCCCTGAGCGACGAGACCGCCCGCATCTTCCGCGAGATGACCGGGTATGACCGGGTCATGGTCTACCGCTTCGACGACCAGGGCCACGGCGAGGTGCTGTCGGAGAATTGCAAGCCCGACATCGAAGCCTTCCTAGGCAACCGCTACCCGGCCTCCGACATACCGCAGATCGCCCGCCGCCTGTATGAGCGCAACCGCGTCCGCGTGCTGGTCGATGTCGATTTCGCCCCGGTGGCGCTGACTCCCCGCCTGTCGCCGATTTCCGGTGCGGAGCTGGACATGTCGCTGTGCTTCCTGCGCAGCTCGTCGCCGATCCATGTGCAGTATCTGAAGAACATGGGGGTGCACGCCACCCTGGTGGTATCGCTGATGGTCAGCGGCAAGCTGTGGGGACTGGTCTCGTGCCACCACTACGTGCCGCGCTTCGTGCATTTCGAGGAGCGGGCGGTGTGCGAGTTGCTCGCCGAAGCGGTGGCGACGCGCATCTCCGCGCTGGAGAGCTTCTCCCAGGCGCAAGCCGAGCTGTCGGTGCGGCGGCTGGAACAGCGGATGATCCGGGCGATCTCGCGGGAGGGCGACTGGCGCGCCGCCTTGTTCGACGGATCGAACACACTGCTGGAACCGGTTGCGGCCACCGGCGCGGCGCTGCTGTATGAAGGCGAGGTCCATACCGTCGGCGAAGTGCCCGGCACTCTTGCGCTTCGCGCCATCGGTCGCTGGCTGGACAAGCAGGACCGGTCCGGCGCGATCGTCACAGCGAACCTGGGGACGGACGCGCCGGAATTCGAGCTGCTGACCGCCATTGCCAGCGGCTTGCTGGCGACCCCGGTGTCCACGGCGCCGGGCGAATACCTGATCTGGCTGCGGCCGGAGCGGGTGCGCACGGTCACCTGGGGCGGCAACCCGTTCAAGCCGACGCTTGTCGGCGACGATCCGATGACCCTGTCGCCGCGGCGGTCGTTTTCGCAGTGGCATCAGCTTGTCGAGGGCACCTCGGATCCGTGGAGCGAGGCGGATTTGGCGTTCGCCCGGCTTGTCGGCGACACGCTCAGCGACGTCATCATCCAGTTCCGTTCGGTGCGGATGCTGCTGGCGGAAGATCAGCTCGCTCAGGTGCGGCGGCAGGTGGAGCAGTCCGCCCAGCCGGTGGTGATCGTTGATACCACCAGCCGTATCCTGAAGCTGAACGCGGCATTCGCGGCGCTGCTGCCGGAGTTGCCGAAGCCGCCGGAGCAAGTGGCGGATTTGCTGCCGCTGTTCGGCGATCCGCAGGAGGCGGCGCGGCGGATCGATGATCTTGTCGCTAACCGCCATGCCTGGCGCGGCGAGGTGACGATCGCCGGCCGCCACGGGTTGCAGACGCCGCTGCTGGTGCGCGGGGATCCGGTGTTCACCTCGCTGGACCGCACGCTGGGCTTTGTGCTGCTGTTCACCGACCTGACGGAGCGCAAGGCGGCGGAGGCCGCCCGGCGGGGCTTCCAGGCGGGGGTGATGGAGCAGCGGCGGCCGATGTCGTGGCGCCTGGATTCGAAGGCCGATCTCCAGTTCCGGACGATTTTATCGACGATCACGGAGAATGCTCAGCTTGCCGCGTTGGAGATCGCCGATCGGGTGGATCCGACGCATATGCCGCAGATGCTGGAGGCGCTGCGGGCGTCCGTGGCGCGCACGGCGGAGGTATTGCGGTCGCTGCTGTCGCATGGGCCGCGGCAGGAGAAGGGCCGGGGCGAGGGCGATGTGCCGGCGGCGCAGGAGAGTCCGGAGGAGTGCTGAGGAGGCGTTCGGCTGCCTGGGCCGGTGCCCCGTTCAAACTTCGCCTGTAAGCTTGGTCTCCCAGCCCGTGCCGGCCAGTCACGAGCATCTGGTCGCCATCCGCCACAGGCCCATCCTTCCGGCTGCGCTTCAGAACTTGATTGGACTTTTGCTGCACGCAGGTTTGGCGGCTTGATTTGGAGTTGAGTGGGCGATTTGGTAGCAAGACGACATAACTACGCCATGGATCGAATTTGCCCCCACCTGCGCAGCCACCAGGGCTTGATCCCGCGATATGCGAGCGCCTCGTCTCAGCCGCTGTGCGATCCTGCCCCGCGCCTGTTCCTGCTCCGCCATCGGGGCCGGATTGGAATCCGTTATCGAATTCCCTCGCTTCGCTAAGCGCGGCTCTCACCTGGGGCGCTTTTGTTGTCGCTCTCATCGCCTTGGTCGCCGGAATAGCATGGGCGTTCATGATCAGACATTGGGCTAAGGAAATCGCGGGCCAGGAAGCCGAGAAGGCGGTTAAGGCCCGGATGGAGGAGTGGCTCTCGAAAGATGCGCCCGTCCTGGTGCGTGAGCACCTTGAGATTTTGCAATCAACATCCATAGGCACTACGTCAGACGGCGACGCAGCCGACCGAATGGGAGAGGAGGCAGGATGAGCGCACTGATCGATCCGCTGAAGCTAACCGAGCGGTATGCTTCCGGGGCGCCTGTTCCAATTTTTGACATCGTCCGGGAGGCGGGGCTGGATCTTAGTTTCATCCCGTTGGACGACAACATATCCGGATGGATCGAGAAAGCGCCCGGGGGCCGCTATAAAGTAGCGATCAATCTGAATCATGCGCCTGTCCGGCGGCGCTTCACCGCTGCTCATGAGCTGGGTCATTACATCTATCACCGGGACCTCTTGGGGACCGGATCTGGCGACACGCGCGCTTACAGATCTGAGGGAACGCAATTCCCCAATGCGGCTATCCAACAGATACATGAGCGCCAGGCCAACAGCTTCGCGGCTAACCTCCTGATGCCCCGCAAGGCTATTGGCGTCCTGCGGAACCAGGGCGTTGATTCCGTGTCGGAGATGGCCCGACGATTTGAGGTTTCGACGGACGCGATGCGTATTCGGCTGGGGCTGCCAAAATAGGATCTTTCGCCGACGGGATTGGTTTCCCAAGACCTGAGTCTTGACCTTGAAACCAACCATCTGTCTTTGCCGCACTCCTGTTTCCGCTGGGTTAGACCTGCCACAGGTCGAATCAGGCCTCCCCATATCCGGGCGCCCCCCCAATCCGCACCGCCCGACCCGCGGAAAGGCTCGCCGCTCCTGCCAAACCTGACCATCACACTTGACGCTCCGGGCCAGCGCACGGATAAGCACGCCGTGCTCCGAACAGTGAGACGAACCCCTGGAGTGACTATGAGACTGATGCGGCGGCACGATCCCAGACACGGCGCGGTATGCTGCGCGCGTAGCGGTTTCAACGGTCTTTCGGGCTGGGCAGGCTGATGTCCACCCGTCCGGTTTTTCCGTTCGCTGCCATTGTCGGGCAGGAGGACATGAAGCTCGCGATCCTGGTCGCCGCGATCGATCCCGGCATCGGCGGCGTCCTGGCGTTCGGCGACCGCGGCACCGGCAAGTCCACCACGATCCGGGCGCTCGCCGCTTTGCTGCCGGCGATGAAGGTGAACCAGGGCTGCCGGTATCACTGCGATCCGGCCACGCCGGATGTCTGGTGTGCCGATTGCCGCGCCGCGACCAAGCACAAGAGCGTCACCGCGCCGGTTCCCGTGGTCGATCTGCCGCTCGGTGCGACGGAAGACCGCGTCGTCGGCGCGCTCGACCTGGAACGCGCGCTGACCGGCCACAAGGTGTTCGAGCCGGGTCTGCTGGCGCGCGCCAATCGCGGGTTTCTCTATATCGATGAGGTGAACCTGCTTGAGGATCACCTGGTCGATCTGCTGCTGGACGTCGCCGCCTCCGGTGAGAACGTCGTGGAGCGCGAGGGCCTCAGTGTCCGCCACCCGGCCCGCTTCGTGCTGATTGGCTCGGGCAACCCGGAAGAGGGCGAGTTGCGGCCGCAGTTGATCGACCGTTTCGGCCTGTCGGTCGAAGTGCGCACGCCGCAGGATCTGCCGACGCGGATCGAGGTCATCCGCCGCCGTGACACCTTCGAAAACGATCCTGTCGGCTTTACCGAGCACTGGAAGAAGCAGCAGGACAAGATCCGCAAGCGCATTGTTGATGCGCGGGGCAAGCTGTCGGGGGTGGCGGTGCCGGAGATCGCGCTGGAAAACGCCGCCCGGCTGTGCATGGCGCTGGGCACCGATGGGCTGCGCGGCGAGTTGACCTTGATCCGGGCGGCGCGGGCGGTGGCCTGCCTGGATGGGGACAAGGAAGTCACCGACGCGCATCTGCGGCGGGTCGCGCCGATGGTGCTGGGTCACCGGCTGCGCCGCAATCCGCTGGATGAGGCGGTGGCCAGCACTCGCGTGAACCGCGCCGTCGAGGAACTGTTCGGCGCATGAGCGGCGCGGCCGCATGGGCCGGGGCGCTACAGGCTTTGGGCCTCTTTGCGGCGGATCCCCTGGGGTTGGGGGGGATCACGGTGCGGGCCGGGGCGGGGCCGGTGCGGGATCGCTGGCTGAAGATTCTGTATGATTCGCTGCCGCCCGGGATGCCGGTGCGGCGCGTGCCGCTGAACGCCGGCGATGATCGTCTGCTGGGCGGCCTCGATCTGGCGGCGACGTTGCAGGCGGGGCACCTGGTTGAGCAGAAGGGGTTGTTGTCCGAAGCCGATGGCGGCGTGATCGTTCTGCCGATGGCCGAGCGGATCGAACCCGGTTCGGCGGCGCGGCTGCGCGCGGCGTCGGATGAGGGCCAGGTGACGTTGCAGCGCGACGGGCTGTCGCGGGTGCTGCCGGCGCATATTGCGATGGTCGCGCTGGATGAGGGCGCGGAACCGGATGAGCATCCGCCGACATCGCTGCTGGACCGGATGGCGTTTCTGATCGACCTGACGAAGGTGTCGCTGCGGGATATCGACTACGACGATTGGAGCGGGGTGGCGCCGGCGCGTGCCCTCGTCATGGCGGGCGAGGCCGATGGTGGTGTCGTCGCGGCGGGCAAAGGTAGTCGCCCCGTCGTCATGGCGGGCGAAGGCCCGCCATCCACGCCTTTGTATGCCCAAGCACAAGGCGTG
>NZ_CAIWTY010000092.1 GCF_903915725.1 uncultured Rhodopila sp. | reverse complement strand
CTACCCGAAGGGCATCGTCGTCTCGGATGAGGAGATGGCCTCCTTCAACATCGTCCGCGCCGAGTTCCACGGCGAGTGGAATTACACGATCCGACCAGGCAACCGTTCAGAAAGAGCGGTTGATTCCTGACGCGCCCTAAGGGACAGTTTCAGGCGTTACACCGCCGGTTCGACACCGACAAGTACCGCTTCGGTGATGATCGCGGTGATGGTATCGCCGACTTTCACCAGTTTCAGGTTCTGTTGGCCGGCCTGGGTGACCACGTCGATGGTCCGGATCGCGCCGCCGGCCGGATCAACGAGGGAAACCGTGTGGTGCGCCGGATCGACGGCCACCACCAGGCCGGTGACGACGAGCTTGCTGGCGGCGGCACCCGCGGGCTTCTCTCCGGGCTCGGCGCGCGCGGCGCCCGCCGTCAGGGAATCATCCGGCAGCTTCGCGCCGGCGGGCGAGAGCACATAGGCGGTCGAGGTGAAGTAATGCGCGATGACCGTGTCGCCCGGTTTGACCTGCGGCAGGTTCTGAACCTCGGGGCCGACCTTGAGGGAGACCGTGTTGCCGTCGGCACCCTGGAGGGTGACGATGCGCGTCTGCTGGTCGATCGACTTGACCGTGGCTCGCGCCGTGACGCTTTCGCTCTGCCCGATGCCTACCATGTCGGCGGCCTGGGCGTAGGCCGGGGTTGCCAGACGCGGATGGACCATCCCGGGAGCGGCGATGAACACGCCCAGGGCGGCGGCTGCGGCGACGTGACTCGACCTGATAGCCATTCCAGTTTCTCCTTGAGGTTCTGTGCAATGCCGCAAATTCCGGCATTTGACGCCTGTGTGCCCCAAGCGGTTGGCGGCGACTATGCGAATTTGGCACCGCGCACGGGAGTCCGGTTCACTCATGACGATTTTAGCGATCACCGGAGCCGCTTGGGGCGATGCTCGTGCTGTCCCGCCGCGGCGCCCTGGCTAGCTTGACGCCGTATCCGCAGCCTTGCGCCATTCGGACGGCGTCATGCCCGACCAGCGGCGGAATGCGCGGGAGAATGCACTGGCATCGGCATAGCCCAGCGACCAGGCGATGGAGATCACCGGCGTGGCAGGATCCCGCAGCATCCGTCGCGCGGTCTCATACCGCGCATCGCCGAGCATCCGGTTGAACCGCGTCCCGGTCTTGCCCAGCAGCCGGTTCAGGGTGCGCGGATGCACTCCCAGCGAAGCGGCGACCGCGGGCGCCGAGGGTTTGTCAACCGTGTTCCATGCGGCCAGGATGGTGCGAACCTCGGCGGCAACGTCGCGGTCCGGCGGCCGTCCGATAGCCTCAGCTGCGCTGCGGCTGGATGCATGGACGCAATCGACGGCGAGCCATTGGCTGTCGAATTCCATCGACGTGACTTGGGTATCGAATGTTATCGGCGCTTGCAGCAGGGCCGAGGGACGCTGCGGGTCAGGCGGCGGCGCGTGCGCCAGATGGTACCCCCGCGCCCGCCAGCGCGGTCCGCACAGCGCGCGCAGGGCGCCCGTGGCAAATCCGATGGCACAGTCCGTCAGTTGATCGCGCGCCGGGATGCTGTCGGGTAGCGGCAGGCAGCCGATGGTGCAGGTCGTGCCGGAGACGCTCAGGCTGAGGAACGCGTTCGGGAATGTCTCCGGCCGCGCGATGATTTGCATCAACGCCGCGCTGACCCGGGTGTCGCGCTGCGCGTGATGGTGCGCTGCCTCGGTGAGCCTGGCCCCCGCCCGAAGACCGACCAGCAGACCGAACTCCGCCTGCGCCGCTGCCGCCGCCGCGCAGTCGAACGCCAGCCCCAGTCGAACGAGCGGGACGATCGGCTGGGCCTGGGCAAACCACCGGCGGGTGAAGCCGCCACGGCCGAGGGTGGCCTGCGCGGAGATGCCTTGCTCGTCCAACAGTTCCGGGATGAACGCGGCGGCACCAAGCCGAAGCCGAAGGCGCCGGGGCGGCTGAGCATGACGGGACACGTTGGCTCCCTGTTTCCGCGCGAACCACGCGCAGTCGGAATCCGCGGAAACATTCGTGCGGCCTTCCGGTAACGGGATGAAGCCTGCCCCCGCTGCGGGGCGCCCGGCTATGCAGTTCCGGAAGGATGAAGCGGGGGCAACGACAAAGTTGCAGTTCCGGAGGCGCCCCAGAGGCTGGCTTCGAAAGGCGGCAGTGCCACCGCCGGCGCTTCGGCGCTAGCGCGGCGGTTACGAGCGATGGCCGGGGAGCACGGAACTCAGTACCTCCTTCGCCGTGTCCACCAGCATACTGCGCTGCTGCGGGTCGCCCTTCAGCACCGTCGAGGTGAACGCCTTGGCCTGCGCCAACGTGATATGCGGCGGCAGCGGCGGCACATTGGGGTCGGTTTTCACCTCCAGTACCGCCGGACGATCGGAGGACAGCGCATCCTCCCACGCGGCGGCGAGATCGTCGGGATGATCGACGAAGATGCCGCGCAGGCCAATCAGTTCGGCGAAGCGGTGATAGGGCACATCCGGGATTGACTGGGTGGCGTCGAACTTGGGATCGCCTTGGATCACCCGCTGCTCCCAGGTCACCTGGTTCAGATCCTGGTTATTGAAGACGCAGACGACCCAGGTCTTGTTCGGCCATTCCCGCCAGTATTTCTGCACGGTGATCAGTTCGGCCATATTGCTCATCTGCATCGCGCCGTCGCCCACGAAAGCCACCACGGGGCGGTCGGGGTGGGCGATTTTGGCGGCGATGGCGTAGGGCACGGCGGCGCCCATCGACGCCAGCCCACCGGACAGCGACGCCATCATGCCGCGCCGGAGTCGCAGGTCGCGGGCGTACCAGTTGGCACAGGAGCCTGAGTCGCTCGTGACGATCGCCCGGTCCGGCAGGCGCGGCGACAATTCCCACAGCACGCGCTGCGGGTTCACCGGTTCGGCGCTCTGCATCGCCCGGTTTTCCAGCGTCTGCCACCAGGCGGCGACGTTCGTCTCGATGGTCTGCTGCCAGGAGCGGTCGGATTTTTCTTCCAGCAGCGGCAGCAGGGCGCGCAGCGTGTCGCGGCTGTCGCCGGTCAGGTTGACCTCCATCGGGTAGCGCAGGCTGAGCATGCCGGGATCGCGGTCGATCCGCACCCCGCGCGCCGCGCCTTCCTTCGGCAGGAACTCGGAATACGGGAAGCCGGAGCCGATCATGAGAAGGGTGTCGCATGCGGTCATCATGTCCCAGCTCGGCTTGGTGCCGAGCAGGCCGATGGAGCCGGTGACCCCGGGCAGGTCGTCCGGCAGCACCGCTTTGCCCAGCAGCGCCTTGGCCACCCCGGCGCCCAGTCTGTCGGCGACGGCGATGACTTCGTCGGTGGCGCGCAGCGCGCCGGCACCCACCAGGATGGCGACTTTCTGACCGCTGTTCAGGACGTCGGCGGCTCGGCGCAGGTCGTCCTGGGTGGGGACGATCACCCGGTCGGTGTAGCCGATCCCGGAGTGGACGGTGCCATGCTTGCGGGGCGGTTCCTCATAGGCTTCGTCCTGGAGGTCGTTGGGGACGATCAGCACGGTGACCCGGCGCTCGGCCTTGGCGATGCGGACGGCGCGGTCGATCAGGTGGCGGACCTGCGCGGGGGCGCTGGCCTGCTGCACGAAGGCGCCCGCGACGTCCTTGAACAGGCTGACCAGATCGACTTCCTGCTGGTAGTGGCCGCCAAGCGCGGTGCGGGCCTGCTGGCCGGCGATGGCGAGCACCGGCATGTGGTCCAGCCGCGCGTCATAGAGCCCGGTGATCAGGTGCGAGGCGCCGGGACCGGAGGTGGCGATGCAGACGCCCAGCTCGCCGGTGAACTTGGCGTAGGCGGAGGCCATGAAGGCGGCCATTTCCTCATGCCGCGCCTGCACGAAGCGGATCTTGCCGGTGCCGAAGCGGTTCAGCCCGCCGAGCAACCCGTTGATGCCGTCGCCGGGGTAGCCGAACACGACGCGCACGCCCCACTGGTACAGGCGTTCCCAAAAGAAATCCCCGACGGTCTTGGCCATGTCCCGCTCCGAATCGCTGATGAGGGGAAAACCGGGCGGCCCCGGGGAATGTTCGTGGATACTCGGAAGTTCATGCACGCAGCCAGGCCAAACCGGACCCTTACGGGGGCGGCCGCCTCCAACACAGGGCCGCGGAATCCCGACGCCTTTCGTCGGTTCATGCAAATTTCAGTCGTTGCACGATATTAAATGTAGCGCGCGTGCGAGAATCCACTTGATCACTACAATTTGTCCGTGGTTTGGTAACGTTATACCGTCGTTCGAGGAGTGAACATGAGGATAGACTGCTTTTGGAAAGCTGCGATCGTTTGCGCGGCAATCTCTGCACCAACCATCGCGCGGGCGGGCGTTGTTACCGTCAACGCGACGGACTCGATCTTTGTCGGCGCCAACGGCGAACTGCCGACAACCGGACAGAATGACCCGCCCCTCCTGCCCTACGCGGTTACCGCGCCCGTGGAGATTGCGGTGGCGGCAGGAGACGTCGTGACAATCAGCGCCACAGGTCAGGTCGCCCCGGGCATCGGCGCACAAACCAACGGTCCGGCCGGGGCTGCGGGTGCGACAAATCTGACTGCTTTCGGCATCATCGGCGGCATAGATTACTCAACCCACTTCTTCCTGGCCGGGGCCTTTATCGGCACGGGAACCGGCTCGGGTGAATACAGTCCCTTCTACATCGGCGACGGTGGCACGTTCATCGCTCCGAGCGGTTCGACAGAACTGCTGCTTGGCTTGCCGGATGGCTATGCCTTTGTAGGGGCGCCAAGCTATTACGGCGACAACAGCGGATCGTTTACCGTCACTTATGATGTCACCGTTCCGGAGCCTGACATGGACATCGCCATGTTTGGCCTTACCGCCGCAGTGCTTGGCCTGGGGCGCACGCGCGCACGGCGGCGTGAGTGCGTCGCCTTGCAGGCGTAAGGCGGTGCGGCACGGCCTGGCTGCGCACGGGGATAAAAAGGGGCTGTAATAGGCCTCTTTTTTTATTGCAACAGCGCCAGCATGATCCCGCCGGACAGCGCGGTGCCGAACACGCCCGCGAGGTTCGGACCCATCGCGTGATAGATTAGGAAATTCTCCGGATCGTCCTGCAACGCCACCACATGCGCCACGCGCGCGGCGATCGGCACCGAGGCGATGCCGGCAGACCCCAGCAGCGGGTTGATCTTCTCCTCCAGGAACAGGTTCATGATTTTGGCGCCGATGACGCCCGACCCGGTGCCAAACACGAACGCCAGCAGCCCAAGGCCGATGATCTCGATCGTGCTGCCGGTGAGGAACTTGTCCGCGCCCATGGTCGAGCCGATGGCGATGGTCAGGATGACAATCACCACGTTCATCACCTCGTTCGCCGCGGCCTTGGCCAGCCGCTCGGTGACCAGCACTTCCTTGAACAGGTTGCCCAGCATCAGCATGGTGATCAGCGGCGCCACCGGCGGCAGCAGCAGATTGACCACGATGCCGATGACGATCGGGAAGGCGACCCGCTCCACCCTCGACACGGTGCGCATCTGCTTCATGCGGATCTGACGCTCCCGCTTGGTGGTCAGCAGCCGCATCACCGGAGGCTGGATCAGCGGCATCAGCGCCATGTAGGAATACGCCGCGACGGAGATCTGCGGCAGCAGGTGCGGCGCCAGCTTCATCGTCATGAAGATCGCCATCGGGCCGTCGGCACCGCCGATAATGCCGATGGCGCCGGCCTCATAGATCGTGAACCCGAGCAGCTTGGCACCAATCAGCGCCACGAAGATGCCCAGATGCGCCGCGGCGCCCAGGATCACCAGTTTCGGGTTGGCGATCATCGGGCCGAAATCGGTCATCGCGCCGACGCCGAAGAAGATCAGCGGCGGCAGGATCAGCAGTTGCACGCCCTCATAGGCGTAATGGAACAGCCCTCCCGGCAGCGTCAGGTCCGATCCCGGCACGTTCGAGATGATGCAGGAGAAGCCAATGCCCACCAGCAGCAGCGGCTCGTATTTCTTGATGATGGCCAGCAGGATCATCGAGACGCCGACTGCGATCATCAGCACGTTGCCCCACCAGAAATGGGCAAGGCCGGTTTGCGAGGCCATCTGGCCAAAGAAATGCAGCATCTCGTCGAAGAACATGGTCGTCTAGCCCCCTGGTATTGCGTGCCGCGCGGCGCTCAGTGACCGCGGCGCATGCTCTCTTCGTCGAGCTTGCCGAGCTTGTTCAGGAACGGCAGCAGCCAGAGGATCACGCCGATGCCGGAAATCAGCAGCATGCTGAGAAAGAAGTCGATCACGCTCAGCATGATCGCGAACGTAACGGTATCTTTTTCCAATGCAGACTCCTGAAATCATCGCGGACGGCCGTTGCGGCCTCCGGCGGCGGGATAGCGATCGATAGTCTCCGTGGCCGCCGCGCCGCAGCGGCGGGTCAGCCGACGGTCATCAGCAACTGGCCGGTCTCGACGCTCTCGTTGACCTTGGCGGCGATGGCGGTGACCTTGCCGGCAACCTTGGCGCGCACTTCGGTCTTCATCTTCATCGCCTCGATGGTGGCGACCTTGTCGCCGACGGCGACATCGCGGCCGAGCGGCACGTCGATCGAGAACACCACGCCGCCGAGCGGGGCGACGATGGAGCCGGGGCCGGCCGGGGCAGCGGCGGAAACGGGCGGCGGGGCCGCGACCGGTGCCGGAGCGGGAGCCGCCACGGCCGCGGACGCAACCGGTGGCGGTGCGACGACCTGCACACCCGGGTCGAGATCTTCGACAACCACATTGTAGCTGCGGCCGTCGACGGTGATGCGGAAACTCTTCTGCATGGTCAGGTCCTTGGGTAGTGCCTCAGCCGGGCCGATGGGAGGTCTGGTGCAACCAGCGCCCTTCGGCGGCCCAGGTCTGGCCAGTCTGAGTGGATTCGAGATGCACGATCCGATGCGCGCCCATCATGGCATGGACCGCCGCGGCGATGACGACAATGTCGTCGGGCCGCCCGTCCGACGCCGGGGCAAACGAGGTCGCGGCCGCAGCGTGCGCCGGCGGCGAGACGGGATCGCCGGGCGGGGATTTGCGGGTCCGGTGCTGGACGGCCGCGACAATGCGCCAGCCCCAGTACAGCAGGCTGATGATCCCGACGATCGCCAGCCAGTTGGTCAGGATCGGGCTGCCGGCCATGACACATCAACCGCGCCCGACCCTGGCCATGACGGATGGAACACCGTCACAGCGGCATGTTCCCGTGCTTCTTCGGCGGCCGCACGTCGCGCTTGCTTTGCAGCTTGCGTAGCGACAGCGCGACGATCCACCGCGTCGATGCCGGATCGATCACGTCGGTGATGTAGCCGGCCCCGGCGGACAGGTATGGCGTGCTGAATTCGGCGCGATACGCCGCCGCCAGTTCCGCCGCCTTGGCCCGCCGATCCGGAGCATCCTTCAGCTCCTTGCGGTACAATACGTTGACGGCGCCCTCGGCGCCCATCACCGCGATTTCCGCGGATGGCCACGCGTAGACGAAATCCGCCCCCATCTCCTGGCTGCACATCGCCAGGTACGACCCGCCATACGCCTTGCGCAGGATCACCGTCAGCTTCGGCACCGTCGCCGCGGCGTAGGCGAACAGTAGCTTGGCGCCGTGGCGGATGATGCCGCCGCGTTCCTGCTCGATCCCCGGCAGGAAGCCCGGCACGTCCACCAGGGTCACCAGGGGGATGTTGAAGCAGTCGCAGAAGCGGATGAACCGGGCGCCCTTGTCGGACGCGTCGATGTCCAGTGCCCCGGCCCGCACCGCCGGCTGGTTGGCGATGATGCCGACGACCATGCCTCCGATGCGCGCGAAGCCGATGATGATGTTCTCGGCAAAGCCGGCATGCACCTCCAGGAAGTCGCCGCCGTCCACCAGCCGCGCGATCACCGTGTGGGTGTCCAACGGCGAGGAGTTGTCCTCCGGAATCAGTGCCGTCATGCCCTCGTCGGGGCTTTCGTCGATATCGGGCGTTAGCCGGTGCGGCGGTTCCTCCGCGTTGTTGGCCGGCAGGAAACCTAGCAGACGCTGCACCAACTGGACGGCGTGGCTGTCGTCGTCGGCGAGGAAATGCACGTTGCCGCTCACGGTTGCGTGCATCGCCGCGCCGCCGACTTCGTCCATGGTGACGGTCTTGCCGGTCACCGCCTTGATCACCTCCGGCCCGGTGATGAACAAATCGGCGTTCGACTTCGTCATGATGATGAAGTCCATCAGCGCCGGGGAATACGCCGCCCCGCCCGCGCACGGCCCGCAGACCACCGCGATCTGCGGCACCACGCCCGAAAGCAGCACGTTCTGGTAGAACACCTGGCCGTAGCCGGACAGCGCATCCACCGCCTCCTGGATGCGCGCTCCGCCCGAATCATTGAACGCGACCACCGGCATGCCGGAATGCGCCGCGGTCTGCATCGCCTTGACGATCTTGCCGGCGTGCATCTTGCCGAGCGTCCCGGCGGCGACGGTGAAGTCCTGGCTGAACGCCGCCACCGCGCGGCCATTCACATAACCGGTGCCGACAACGACGCCATCGGCCGGCTGGTCGACGTGGTGCGCGACGCCGGCCTGGCGATTGCTGCGGATGTGGCGGCCGATTTCCTGGAACGTGCCGTCCTGGAACAGGGCGGCGAGACGCTCGCGGGCGGTCAGCCGCCCCTGCTCATGGCGAGCGCGGATTTTGTCCGCGCCGCCACCGGCCAGGATTTTGGCTTCCCGGTCCCGTAAATCCTGCAGGATGTGTGCGCTCAACGGCATGAGGGGGATACCTTTTCAGTCGGGGGCGCGCGGTCGGTTCAGATCTGCTGCAGCTCGATCAGGCAGCCGTTGAAGTCCTTGGGATGCAGGAACAGCACCGGCATGTCGTGCGCACCGATTTTCGGCTCCCCGTCGCCGAGGACGCGGGCGCCCTGGGCTTTCAGCGAGTCGCGGGTGCCCAGCAGGTCTTCGACCTCGAAGCACATGTGGTGAATGCCGCCAGAGGGATTTTTCTCCAGGAACGCGGCGATCGGGCTTTTCTCACCCATCGGCAGCAGCAGTTCCACCTTGGTGTTGGGCAATTCGACGAACACGACCGTCACGCCATGCAGCGGCTGGGGCACCGGCGCGGAAACCTTGGCGCCGAGCACGTCGCGATAGACGGCGGCCGCCTTCTCCAGGTCCGGGACCGCAATGGCCACGTGATTGAGCTTTCCGATCATGGTCGCCTCCTTTGAACCGCTTCGGCCCGGGGTTTTTAGGACGCGCAACGCGCCAGAAATTTGTCTTGTAGCAATCTGCGTTACGCCATCCGCCTCCGTCAAGCGGTTGTGAACGCGGCGAAGGGAACCCGTGCGGGTCCGAGAAGGCGCGATCGGGCGGCCTGCGTCAAGCCGGAAAGCGCCGTTATGCGGGAACTTAACGAATGGCGCTCCAACCGTCATGGCCCGGATTGTCCGGGCCACCTGTTGCGGCAGGTCCGGCTACAGGTGGCCCGGACAAGCCGGGCCACGATGATGAGGACGATGAGCGAGCCGCGCCTACTCGTGCGCCAGCACCCAGTCGTTGATGAAACTTGCGAGACCGTTGGCGCGAAAATCCCGCCGCAGCGCGACCTCATCGTAGTCGTCGCGCACCCAGTCGAGGAATGGCTTGCGCCCCTCGGCCTCGCGCTGGAAATGCAGGAAGAACGCGTCAAGGATGCCGGTCCGCGCCTGCCGGATATGGCCGAACCGCGGCGAAAGCTGGCGCAGCGCGTCGGACGCGGTGCCGCCCGCGAACATCACGATCAGCCCGGCGGCCAGCCCGGCCCTGTCGGCGCCCGACTTGCAGTGCATCACCGCCGGAGTCTGCATCGAGGTGTAGATGCCATGCAGCCGCAGGATGCGATCCCGCTGCGGCGCGCCGCGGCTTTCGAACGCCATGTCGTGGAAGGCGAGTCCAAGCGCGGCCGCCGCCTCCCGCGAGAGCGCGTCGGAGCCGCTTTGGGTCTTGCCGCGCAGGTTGATCAGCGTCCGCAGCCCCAGCCGGCGTGTCATGCCGCGCAGGCGGGCGGGCGTGGGGTGGTTGCAGCGATACACCTTGCCCGGAATGACCGGCGCGAGGTTGCTCCAGACCAGGCGGAACACCGCGTGGTCGATAAACAGAGAATCGATCCAGGCCGTGAAGCGGCCTTTGGCGGTGCTGAGATCGCCGTTGAAAATGGAGTCCATGCGGTCGGGCCGGCCTTTGTAACGCCGGCGCATATGGGCATGGCGGGGTGCGGCAATCAATGGACGCCTATAGAATGGTCCGCATGCCCGATTTCATCCTCGCCCGCGCCCTGCACGTCATCGCCGTCGTCCTCTGGATCGGCGGGGTGGGCATGGTCACGACGGTGCTGCTGCCGGCGATCCGGCGGTCGCACCCGGCGCCGGAGCGCTTCGGCGTGTTCCATGACCTGGAGCGGCGCTTCGCCAGCCAATCGCGCTATACGACGGCACTGGCCGGCGCCAGCGGGTTCTACATGGTGTGGCGGCTGGATGCGTGGGACCGCTTCCAGTCCGCCGGGTTCTGGTGGATGCACGCCATGGTGCTGACCTGGCTGGTGTTCACGCTTATGCTGTTCGTCGCCGAACCGCTGTTCCTGGATCGGGTCCTCGCCCGCCGCGCGGCCTCCGCGCCGGAGGCGACCTACCGGCTGGTGGAATGGCTGCACCGGGGACTGCTGGCCCTGAGCCTTCTCACCGTTGCCGGCGCCGTCGCCGGAAGCCTGGGCCTGAACCTGTTCGCGTGGTGAGGCAGCGCTGCGGGCATGGCAGGTTACTCCGTGGCGGCAACGCCCGGAGCCTCGGGCGGCGGGCCCTGCAGGTCCAGCACCGCCGCAACCTGGGCGCCCAGATGCAGTTCGGCCGCCATGGCCGCCCGCAGTTCGGCGGCGGCCGGTAACGGGTCAGCCCCGTCCCAACTGATAAAGACGGCGCCGACGGTCTTTCCCTGAACGTCGGCGGCCGGGCAGACCAGGACGCTGGTTGACCCGTATGATTCGAACCGCGAACGCAGCGCCAGGGCACGCAGATCCGTGACGCGATGGAACGAGCATTGGCCGGACAGCAACACCGGCAGAAAGTCGCTCCATTCCGACAACGGTTGATTGACCGCGGCCTGACCGGGCAACCGGCCCGCGGCGGTCGCGGTGTTGGTGATGTCGTAACGCAGCAATCCGGTCCCGGTCAGCCCGGTCACTCCGTTATGGATCACCGCCAGCCGCACGCGCGACGCACCGGGCGCGCGTTCCAGCATGGTTTCCAGCAATTGGTCGATCAGCTTGTTGGCGGCCGCGAACTGACGCAGTTCCGCTTGCATCAGCGCCAACGTCTCGATGCGATGGCGTTCCGCCCGATCGGTATTATCGTCGAAGAATGCGGCCCTCAGGCCGGCCGGGATACTGCCTTCCCGGTTCACCTGGAACAAGGCGTAGGCGCAGGTCACGCAGCCCGCCATCAGCAGGGGCGGAACAATCTTTCGTATCGAGGTTCGCCCCAATTCGACGAACAAGGCCAAAAAACCCTGGAACATGGCCAGCAATTTGAACATGCTGTAGAAAACTTTCCTTTAATCAGAAGTCGTTTCAAAGCTTGACGGACGCGCTGCGGCAGCGCGTCCTTGCCGGGCGTGTCCGCTTGGTCGAATTTAAAACCGTGTGGGATCAACCTTACCTTGAGACGTGCTGCCGATCGGCGTTGCACCGCTTGCACCTTTGCGGCGCGGCGGGGCGTCCCGCGGGCCTGGCGGATGATCCGTGCCTGATCCGGCTGACGGACATCGGGCTTTGCCGGCGCCGCCCGGACGGACGATTCGGGATCACGCCGGAGGGCACGAGACGGCACGCGGCGGAGATCCTGAATCTAAGGGCCTCGGGTTTGCACCGGCCGTAGCGGCAGGGATTTCGGCAGCAGGCTTCCGCTCTATGGTCATCGCCGGGCATGCCTCGGATATCCGCGCTTCGGCGGTGGTGCGCAGATGGCAGGGACAGGCCCCATAGGCGTCAGGATAAGCTGTCCGGCGGAGCACGGCATTCTCCTCACTCGTCATGGCCCGGCTTGTCCGGGCCACCTATGCCAGCACCCTGCCGCGATAGGTGGCCCGGACGAGCCGGGCCATGACGAGGAGAGAACAACAACTCAGCCAAACTTTTCTCCGGTTTCGGCTTATCCTGACCCCTATGGGGGCCCGGCCATGGCAATGAGCATCGAAGCGGCCCCGCCACTCAACCCCGCCCGAGCCTAGGACAGCGGCGCCGTAATCACGGTCTGCACGTCGGCAAGCGTCACGCACAGTATGCGCGCGCCATCCGCGGCGGTGACCATGATGAGGTCGCCCGCGGTCAGCATGTCGCTGGCGTCCGCCAGATAGTTGCCGCTACTCACGGCATCGAGGCGATCCTTGCCGGATTTGTAGTGCCAGAGGGTAAAACCGTTCGCATAGGCCAGAACCGACAGATTGCGGATGGCGAAGGCCATGATGGCGTCCTTCCATAAAAAAAAGGCCGCAGCCCGGATGGGGCAGCGGCCAGACACGTTTCTGAGCAGACAACTCGGCAGCGGACGCAATTCGCCCGCTGACGGAAACGGTTTTAGAAGGAACGGTACATCAAAGTCAATGACTTTTTTCCTAATAACAATATGATCAAGCGACGATGCCCTTCACCCGAAGCGGCCATTCCAGACGCTCGAGCGCTTCAACCCACAACCGGTGATCGTGACGCTCGGCGGCTACGGCGGAACTTGGGGCGATCTGGCGTTCTCCCCAGATGCGTAGGATGCGGGCGTGAACGAGATCAATCCGGCGCTGACGGTACAGGCTGTCCAGGCAACGGACGACATCATCCGGCTCGCACGGCCGCGGCAGACGGCCCCTGTTCGTGCTATGACGGGCACCGTCGCGGCGGGCGGTCAAGGCGGCCATCGTCCAAAGCCATGCATCCTCCGCGCTGGCAAACGGCCGGCACTGCGGCGAGGCGCAGGTCTGCGCGGAAAAGGCGACGGTGGCCTGACGAAGTGCGAGCGGCATTACGGTTTTCCCAAAAATGTGAAATCACGGGGTGACGTATCGTCTCATGTAACCACAGGTTGCATACGATTGCAAGAAAAAATGGTTGATTTTCCTAGAGCCTCCGGTAGCAATTCCTAAAGGAATGATCTATCAGCGATTCGCCACCGGCCGACGCGCCGGCGAACCACCGGAGCCGCTCGATGAAACATGAGGATGTCTGGCGTGCGATCGACACGCTGGCTGCTGAGAACGGTTTGTCCGCCTCGGGCCTGGCGAAGCGGTCCGGCCTCGACGCCACGACCTTCAACCCGTCCAAGCGGCGCATGCCGGACGGCCGCAACCGTTGGCCGAGCACCGAAAGCGTGGCCAAGGTCCTGGACGCGACCGGCGCCTCACTGGAAAGCTTTACCGCGCTGGTGTCCGGCGCACGGGCCCTGGCCAGCGCCGCCAGTACCCGCGGCATCGCCCGCCGCATCCCGCTGATCGGTCTTGCGCAGGCCGGCGGCG
Source organism: uncultured Rhodopila sp. (assembly GCF_903915725.1). GTDB lineage: Bacteria > Pseudomonadota > Alphaproteobacteria > Acetobacterales > Acetobacteraceae > Rhodopila. The sequence goes on along the minus strand of NZ_CAIWTY010000092.1, from coordinate 125,417 downwards.
AGGGGTTTTTCGACGACGGCGGCTACCCCGTCGGCGGCGGCTGGGATGAGGTCAGCCTGCCGGAAATCGCCGATCCCAATGCCTATGCGCTGGAGATCAGTGGCGACTCGATGGAGCCAGTGTTCCGCGACGGCGACCAGGTGATCGTCTCGCCGTCGGCACCAATACGCCGCGGCGACCGCGTCGTTGTCCGCACCATGGCCGGGGAGGTTATGGCCAAGGAACTGGCCCGCCGCTCCGCGCGTCGTGTGGACCTGAAAAGCTTGAACCCCGAGCATCGGGACTACAGCTTCGATTTGACCGATGTGGCCTGGATCCACCGCATCGTCTGGGCCAGTCAATAGATCGCCCCAACAGATCGCAGGGAAGGCCGCCCGCGATTTTCTTTGACGAAATGACGTTCCGGGGCGTCAGATCGCACACTGGAGGGTGTTGCCGATGCGCCGGTTCGTGGTCGTCCCGCTACTTGCCTGCGTGCTGCCGTTGCTGCCGAACACACCTGCACTGGCGGAGGACGTGGATGTCGCGCTGGTGTTGGTAACTGACGTTTCGCGCAGCATCGACGATACCGAGTTCAAGCTGGAAAAAGACGGCTACGCCAGCGCCTTCAGCAACCCGAAAGTGCTGGAGGCGATCCAGGGCGGCCCGGCCGGCAAGATCGCCGTGGCCTATGTTGAGTTCGCCAGCAGCTTCGAGGTCCGCACGGTATCGGAGTGGATGGTGATCAAGGACCGTGAATCGGCCGAGGCGTTTGCCCGGCGGCTGGCGACCCAGCCACGCTCGTTCTGGGGCCGCACCGCGATCAGCGCCGGCATCGACCAGGGGGCTCAGCTTCTCGCCGAGACCGGATTGAACGCGGCGCGGCGGGTCATCGACGTGTGCGGCGACGGCACCAACAATGCCGGGCGGGACGCCGCCGATGCGCGCGACGACGCGGTCAAGGCCGGCATCACCATCAACGGCCTGGCGATCATTAACGAGCATCCGGTGTCGTGGACTTTCGCGCATGTGCAGCCGCCGGGGGGCCTCGCCAACTACTACCGGGAGAACGTGACCGGCGGCCCCGGCAGCTTCGTGCTGGAGGTGCATGACTTCGCCAGTTTCGGCGAAGCCATGACCCGCAAGCTGGTGGATGAGATCGCCTCCGGCCCGGCCGCGGCGAGCTTCGCCGCCAAACCATGATCCCCAAACCATGACCCGGGGAGCGCAGCGATGGGATTGCTGATCAACGGCGAGTGGCAGGAGCAGGAGCCTGAACCAGCCAAGGACGGGCATTTCGAGCGCAAGGACAGCGCCTTCCGCGACTGGGTCACGCCGGACGGGCGGCCGGGGCCTACCGGACAGGACGGCTTCCGGGCGGTGCCAGGACGCTACCATCTGTATGTATCGCTCGCCTGCCCCTGGGCCCACCGCACGCTGATCGTGCGGGCGCTGAAAGGGCTGGAGGAGATCATTCCGATTTCGGTGACCCACTGGTTGATGGCCGAACAGGGCTGGACCTTCAAGGCCGGGGACGGCGTGATCCCGGACACTGTCTACAACAGCCGCTACCTGCATGAGTTGTACAGTTGCGCCGACGAGCAGTATAGCGGTCGGGCGACGGTGCCGATCTTGTGGGACAAGCACACGCAGGCGATCGTCAACAACGAATCCGGCGATATCATCAGGATGCTTGGCACCGCCTTCGATCAGGTGGGCGCGCGGCCGGGCGATTTCTATCCGGCGGCGTTGCGGGAAGAAATCGATGCGGTCAATTTGCGGGTGTACGGCACCCTGAACAACGGCGTCTACAAATGCGGGTTCGCTACGACACAGGCGGCGTACGAAGCGGCGGTGGCACCGCTGTTCGAGACGCTGGACTGGCTGGAGAACCGCCTGTCGCAGTCCCGGTTTCTTTGCGGCGACAGGCTGACCGAGGCGGATATCCGGCTGTTCACCACCCTGGTACGGTTCGATGCGGTCTATCATGGGCACTTCAAGTGCAACATCCGGCGGATCGTCGATTACCGGCATCTCTGGGCCTACACCCGTGACATCTTCCAACTTCCCGGTGTCGCCGCGACGGTCGATTTGGGGCACATCAAGCGGCATTATTACATGAGCCACCGGCGGATCAATCCCACCGGCATCGTGCCGTTGGGGCCGGCGATCGATTTCCAGGCGCCGCCTGACCGGGAGCGGGGGGTTGATACGCTGATCGTGTTCTGAGCAGCGCGAAATGAAGCCCGGCAATCCCGCTTTCGCCGTCGCCCGGCTTGCCCGGGCCACCTGTCGCGGCGCGCGGGGCGAAGCTGACCCGGTTGAAACCCATGGCGAGGGGAGAACGAAACCTTTCCGATTTCGTACCGAATGCCGATACTTGTGATGCCGACCCCGATCATCGTGATCGCCGCGGCGGGACTTCCCGCCATGCATAACGCTATCGCAGCGCCCTCGCCAAACGCATAACAGACTTTGCCGGTTTCTGTTACTCACCCGCGGAGATTGCGTTTCAGCGATAAGACAGCGACTACGGAGTCCTGTAACCTGCGCCACCGGCGGAGGCCGGCTGACATTCAGTCTAACCTGACGGGACCCGCCTCCTGATGACTATCGCTGAACCAGTTGCCACTGACCTCTCGGCCCCGTCTGCGCGGCCGACAGCTCGCCATGCGCTGCGAGAGGCGACGCAGGCAGTCCATGCGCGGCTGCACATACACCCGGTCCTCGGCACCGTGCAGGCCGGGACCATCGATCTTGCGACCTATCGCACGCTTCTCAGCCGCCTCTACGGTTTCCATGTGCCGTTCGAAGCCGCCGCCGGGATCGCTCCGGAACGCAGTCTCTGGCTGGCAGCCGATATGCGCACGCTCGGCCTACAGGAGCAGGCAATCGCGGCGCTTCCGCTCTGCCCGTCCCTGCCCCGACTCGATACGCCGCACCGCAGACTGGGCGCCCAGTATGTCGTCGAGGGCTCCACGCTTGGTGGCCGCGAGCTCTCCAAGCGTCTCGATCACCTGTTCGGCCACGGCGAGCGCGCGGGCCGATGCTTCTTCAGCGGCCGCGATGCGGATACCGGCAAAGCCTGGCGCGCCTTCGCCGATGCGCTGGATATCGCGGGGGAGGATCCCGCCGCCCGTGCCGAAATGATTGCCGCGGCGATCGAGACCTTCGCCGCGTTCGAAGACTGGGTCGACTGGAATGCCGGGGCAAATTCCGGACCTTGATATGAGCCAGTTCCCGGTCGATCTCACCAATTGCGAACGCGAGCTGATCCATCTTCCCGGGGCAATCCTGCCGCATGGGGCGATGCTGGTGCTGCACTGTGACACCCTCGCCGTGCTTCAGGCCGCCGGCGACACCGAAGCCCTGCTGGGACAGCCGCTCGCCGGGCTGCCCGGCCGGGGCATGGACACCCTGCTTCGCCCCGATCAAATCGAATTGCTGCGCGCCCTCGGCGCCGAACCCGGCCTGGTCCGGCCCCGCTACCTGCTCGACCCCGCCCTGCGCGTCGCAGCCGATCGGCCGGTGGATGCGAGCGCTCACCGATCCGGCGGGGTGCTGGTGCTGGAGTTCGAGGCGGCGAACCCGGCTGACCGCTTCGCAACCGACCCGCTGCTGGCGGTTCACGGCATGCTGGAGGGGCTGGATCGCGAGCCGTCCGTGGTGGCGGTCTGCCAGGCCGCGGCCGAACGGGTGCGACGGATCACCGGCTATGACCGGGTGATGGTGTATCGCTTCCTGGAAGACGAGTCCGGCGAGGTCATTGCCGAAAGCAAGCGGGACGACATGGTGTCCTTCCTTGGCCTGCGCTACCCGGAATCGGACATTCCCCGGCAGGCCCGGGCACTCTACCTGAAAAGCCCGCTGCGACTGATCGCGCAGGTCGATTACGAGCCGGCGCGGCTGGTGCCGGCCAAGAACCCGCTGACCGGCGAGCCGCTCGACATGAGCTTCGCCACGCTGCGCGACGTGTCCCCGATACACCGCGAGTATCTGCGCAACATGGGCGTCGACGCGTCGATGTCGGTTTCGATCATCCAGGAAGGCAGGTTGTGGGGACTGATCGCCTGCCATCATGGCAGTCCGCTCCGGCTGCCGCGCCACCTGCGGGCAGTGTGCGAGTTGTTCGGCTCCATGCTTTCGCTCCAACTCGATGTGCAGGATCGGCGCGAACTGTTCGAGGAGCGACTCAGAAGCCGCGACGTTTTGCAGCGGATGGTGCTGCATCTCGCTGTTGAGGACGATTATGCACCAGGGATTGCCAGACGTTCGTCCGAACTGCTGGATTACATTCAGGCCGACGGGATCTGCCTGTTCGAGGATGCGAGCGGTGAGGTTTCGTTCGGCCGCACCCCGCCGCCGGAAGACCTGGCGGCCCTGATCGACTGGCTGAGTCGAACGATGGATGGCGAAGACCCGGTTTTCGCCACCGATCGGCTTGGCGAAATCTATCCTGCCGCCCGGTGGTACTGCGAAACCGCCTCCGGCCTGCTGGCGATCCTGGTGTCGCGTGAGCCACGCCGGTTCATCCTGTGGTTCCGGGTGGAGCTTGTTCACACCGTCACCTGGGGCGGCGACCCCGCCAAGCCTGTCATACCGGGACCAAACGGCGACCGGTTGAGTCCGCGGTCGTCCTTCGATGCCTGGAAACAGACGGTGCGCGGCCGGTCGCGGCCGTGGTCGGCATCCGAGCGTGACGCAGCGCTCGATCTGCGCGTCGCGCTGCTCGAGGTCGTACTGCGGCGCATCGAGGCCGCGGCGGTCGAACGGCAGCGCGTGCGCGAGCACGAAAAGCTGCTGATCGCCGAGCTCGATCACCGGGTAAAGAACACACTCGGCGTCATCCAGTCGCTGGTTGTGCAAACCAGCCGATCGGCAACGTCGATGGCGGACTTCGTTACAAGATTGGAGCGACGTATCCGCTCGATGGCGCAGTCGCACAGCCTGCTGACGCGCAGCCACTGGAACGGCGTCGAGATCAACGTCCTGTTGGGCGAGGAACTCGACCAGTACGGGCAGGATGACGCCCCGGTCACGCTGACCGGGCCGAGCCTGGTGCTGACGCCGAAAGCGGCGATGGCGCTGTCGCTGGCGATCCATGAACTCGCCACCAACGCCGCCAAATATGGGGCATTATCCACGGCGCATGGCCTGGTGAGCCTGGACTGGTGCATTGCGGCAAACGGCGAGATCGACATGCACTGGACCGAGTCCGGCGGACCGGCGGTGACCGCGCCGCAGCAGCGCGGGTTCGGGTCGCGGCTGATCGAGCAGGCGTTGGCCATGGAAACCGGCGGCCGCTCGGCTATTCATTTCCTGGATAGCGGGGTCCAGTGCGATATCATTCTGCCCGCGGCATCGGTCGTCGGCGCCGATCCGCAATCGCCGGTGCACGCTGCCTCCTCAGGGCCGCCCACCGATCCCCAGAACGTTCCTAATTCGGATCGGCCGAGGATATTGATCGTCGAGGACGCCTATCTGATCTCCGCCCTGCTTGAACAGATTCTCGAAGACCAAAGCTGGGACGTTGTCGGTCCGGCGGCGCGCGTGCCGGCGGCATTGGCGCTGGCGCGCAACGAAAAGATCGATGCGGCGTTGCTCGACATCAACCTCGACGGCGAGATGTCGTGGGACGTTGCCAGGATGCTCCGCAAACGCGGAATTCCGTTCTCTTTCAGCACCGGATACGGCAGCGCCGCGGAGTTGCCGCGAGACCTCGCGGACGTCCTTGTTCTGAAGAAACCATTCCAGATCACCGACGTGGAGGACCACTTGCGCGATCTGCTGCTCAGCCGCACGGCCGGCGGGGCCTGACGGTCCGCGATTATGCCGGCTTTTTCGCGTGTGATCGCCGGATTTGATCCGGCCATCACACGCGTTCGCCGCAAGCGACTCCATCAGCCGCGGGCGAGCGGCACGGGGGCCACGGCTGGCGAATACCGCGAAGCCGGTTTATCACCCGCCCGCCGCGGTCAGCGCCCGTCGTCCGGCCGGGACAAGACACCTGGAGATTTCCACCCGATGCCGGCTTCGACACGGACAACCGATCGCAACTTTCAGGCGCCGGGTACGGCCGGCGGCCCTAGGTGGCTTATGTCGGCGGCGACGGGTGCCGTCCTGCTGCTGCCCGTTGCGCTGCTCTATGCCCGCGCCATCGGCGACGCGGTGCTGTGCGCGATCGTCATTCTGTTTCTCGTCAGCCGCGCGGCCTGCCGGGACTTGAGCTGGCTGCGCACGCCCTGGACCCGGCTGGCGCTGTGGTTCTGGGGCTGGATGCTGTTGTGCACGCTGCTGGGAGCAGCCGTTCCGCCGCTGGAGCAGGCGCTGGCCTCGGTCCGGTTTTTCCTCCTGGTACCGGCGCTGGAGAGCTGGGTGTTGAAGGATCCCAGGGTCCGCAGGTGGCTCTGGTACGTCATCCTCGCGGCTGCGCTGTGGATTCTGCTGGAGTGTTGGCAGCAATACGCCCTGGGCCTGAACATTTTCGGCTATCCGCGCTGGATCGATGGCGCGTTGACGGGACCGTTCCGCGGGCCGGTTGCCGGACCCACGTTTCTTTGGGTGTTCTTTCCGGCATTCCTGCCCGTCTGCTTCGCGTTGCTGAAGCGGCCGGACCGGCTCGGGCGGCTTTTCGGGGTGGCCGTGCTGGTCATCGCAGCTTTGACGATGATCCTGATCGGCCAGCGCATGCCGGCTTTGCTGATGACGCTCGGTCTATGCGTCAGCGCCCTGCTGTTTCGCCAGGCTCGTCTCCCCGTGCTGCTGACCATCGGCGCCGGCATCGGTCTGCTGGCGCTGCTGCCGGTGGTTTCGCCGCCGACTTCAGTCAAGCTCGTGGTGTTCTTCACCTACCAGATGGAGCATTTCTGGGCGTCGCCGTATGGCCTGATCTTCGCGCGGGCGGTGACGATGATCCAGGCGCATCCGTGGTTCGGCCTTGGCTGGGACGGCTACCGCAATTTCTGCATGGATCCCGCCTACCTGACCGGCCTGTCGTGGCTTCCGGTCAGCAACCCCGCCGGTATCGAGGGCTGCACGATTCACCCGCATAATTACTGGCTGCAAATCGCGACGAGTTGCGGGCTGCCGGGCACGGTGTTGTTCGGCGTGCTGGTGGTAACCTGGGTTCGGTATATCCGCCGCGGAGCGGGCTATTTGGCAAACGACCGTCAGGCGGCGCTGCTGGTCATCGTTTGCGCGGCGATGTGGCCGATAGCCTCCACGACATCGCTGTTCACCGTGCCGAACGCGGGGTGGTTTTTCCTGATGGTCGGCTGGGGCCTCGCCGAGGCTCATCACGCGGGTGAGGAAGGGTGAATATTGCGCGTCGTTTCGGTTGGGCCTAGGTAGGTGGCATTCCGGGCATTTTTTCGCCGGGGAGAGCGCAGGCGGGGGAAACGGTGGAAGGCGGCCAGGAACTGATTTCGCCTGTAACCTCGCTTGACGATCGAGATCGCAAGCGCCGGGTCACGTGGACCGTACGGCGACGGATCGTCACGGCATGGCTGCATGACCGCGCGCAGTTTGCCGATGGCAAGCTGCCCCGCGAGTGTCCGATCTGCGGCCATATCGGCATTATGATCGGCGTTGGTCACCCGCCTCGGTGGGATGCGCGCTGCGCCCAATGCGGCAGCCGGGAGAGGCATCGCCTGTTGTGGCTGTGGGTGACCGCCGGCGGTGTGAACCGGCTGGCGGGCAAGCGCATCCTGCATTTCGCGCCCGAGAAGGCGCTACGCCGCGCGTTGCGGGCCAATCCCGGGTATGAGACGGCCGATCTGCTGCAACGCGGGGTGACGCACCAGGTCGATATCACCAAGCTGCCGATGGCCGCCGAGACCTACGACGTCGTCATCGCCAACCACGTCCTCGAACATATCGACGCCGATCGGCTGGCGATGCGGGAGCTGTTCCGGGTGCTGAAGCCGGGCGGGATGGCGCTGCTGACGGCGCCGATCAATCCGACCCGGCAGGAGACGTATGAGAATCCGGCGATAACCGATCCGGTTGCGCGGGCGGCGCATTTCAACGCCCCTGACCACCGCCGCTACTACGGTCTCGATTTCGCCCAGCGGCTGGAGGAGGCGGGGTTCCGGATCGAGACCTTCCGGTTGCCGCAGGACCAGGAGGTACGCTTCGGCCTGCTGCCGATGGAGTGGCTGTATGTGGCGAGGCGGCCAGGAGATTGACGCTGCGGCGTAGCCGCCACTACCGTCATGGCGGGCGCAGGCCCGCCATCCACGCCTTTGTCTGGAAAAGGCAAAACGCGTGGATGCCGACCTTCGTCGGCATGACGGATCCGGCACGGCCGGTGGGTCGCAGTCACCGCCGACGGATATGATACGGAGATTTATGGTTCGGCGTGAACAGACTGAAGCAGCCAACCCGTCGGCGGCGGAAACGCCGCGGCCGAACATCCTGATCGTCAAGCTCGGGGCCTTCGGCAACATTGTCCTCTCGATGGCGGCCTTTCGCGCCATCCGCGAGCACCATGCGGGGGCCAGGATCAGCGTGCTGACAAGCGCCGCTTACGCCGACTGGTTGCGCGGGTTTCCGTATTTCGACGATGTGCTGATCGATCCGCATCCGGCATGGTGGGACCTTTCGGCGGCGCGGCGGCTCGGGCGCATGCTGGCGGCAGGCGGGTTCGATCGGGTCTATGATCTGCAAACCTCGAAGCGCTCATCCTGGTATTTCGGGCTGTTCCCGGCCAAGCACCGGCCCGAGTGGTCGGGCATCGCGTTCGGCTGTTCCTTGCCCGACCGGGACCCGCGGCGCAACGTGCTGCATGACGCGGCGCGCCAGCAGGGACAGTTGCGACAGGCGGGGATTACCGTATTCCCGCCGCCGGATCTGTCGTGGATGCGCGGCGATATCGCCCGGTTCGCGTTGCCGCGAGATGTAGCGCTGCTGGTTCCCGGCAGTTCGCCTGACCGCCTCGCCAAGCGCTGGCCAACCGCCCATTACCGCGCGCTGGCCGATCGGCTGGCGGCCAAAGGGATTGCGCCGGTGGTCCTGGGGGCCAAGGCGGAGGCTGGCTTGGCGGCGGAGATCCCCGGCGCGATCGACCTGATCGGGCGAACCAGCTTCGGCGACGTGGCCGAGCTGGCGCGTGCGGCGCGCTTCGCCATCGGCAACGACACCGGGCCGATGCATCTGATCGCCACGGCGGGCTGTCCTTCGATCACTTTGTTTTCCAGGGATTCCGATCCGTCCCACTGCGCGCCGGTGGGACGCTGGACGCGGGAACTGCGACGCCCGGATCTGGCAGATCTGACGGTAGAGACGGTCTTGGAGAGCCTGCCGCAGCCGGTGGTGGCCTGATGCCGGACATCGTCCTCCCAGGCAATCCGGCGCTGGCACCTGCCACCGACGGCGTGCCGATGCCGCAGCGGGTGTGGGCGATCCTGACCATCGCTTTGGGGCTGACTCTGGCGGTGCTGGACGGCGGCATCGCCAATGTCGCGCTGCCGACGATCGCGCGCGAGGTGAACAGCTCGCCGGCGAATTCGATCTGGGTGGTGAACGCTTATCAGCTTGCAGTAACGATCTCGCTGCTGCCGCTGTCGTCGCTGGGCGAGATCTATGGCTACAAGCGTATCTACCAGGCGGGTCTGGCGCTGTTCACCGTCGCCTCCCTGGCCTGCGCGATGTCGTCGTCGCTGACGACGCTGATCCTGGCGCGAATGCTGCAGGGGTTCGGCGCGGCGGGAATCATGAGCGTCAACAGCGCGCTCATCCGCTTCATTTACCCGCGCCGCTGGATCGGCCGGGGCGTGGGCCTGAACGCGACGGTGGGGTCCATCGCCTCGGCGCTGGGGCCGACAGTGGCGGCGGCGATCCTGTCGGTGGCACCGTGGCCTTGGCTATTCGCGGTGAACGTGCCACTCGGGCTGCTGGGGGCGTTTATCGCGCTGCGGGCACTACCGGACACGCCGCTGTCGGGGGTGCATTTCGATCTGACCAGCGCGGCGCTGCAGGCGGTTTCGTTCGGCACGCTGCTGTTCGGCGTGTCCGAGCTGGGGCATGGCGAATCCTGGGTTCATGTCGCTGTAGAACTGGTTGTCGCGGCGCTGACCGGGTTCGTGCTGGTGGTGCGCCAGCTCGGGCTGACCGCGCCGATGCTGCCGGTGGATCTGTTCCGGATTCCGCTGTTCGCGCTGTCGGTGGCGAGTTCGGTCAGCTCGTTCATTGCGCAGTCGATCGGACTTGTCTCGATGCCGTTTCTGTTCCAGCGAGGACTGGGAATGGATCAGGTAATGACCGGATTGATGATGACCCCGCAGCCGCTGGTGGTGGCGGTGATCGCACCGTTCGCCGGGCGGCTGGCAGACAAGTACCCGGCGGGGCTGCTGGGCGGCTGCGGGATGGCGGTGATGGCGGCCGGGCTGGCGGCCATGAGCCTGCTGCCGGACCATCCGGCGACGATCGATATCATCTGGCGGATGACGCTGTGCGGGCTGGGGTTCGGATTCTTCAATACGCCGAACAACCGGGCGATCATCATGTCGGCACCGCCGGCGCGCACGGGCGGGGCGAGCGGGATGCAGGCGACGGCGCGGCTGTTGGGGCAGTCGATGGGGGCGGCGCTGGTGGCGCTGGTGTTCACGGCGTTCCCGGGGGCGCACGGGCCGACGGTGGCGTTGTCGGTCGCGGCCGGGATGGCGGTGGTGGCGTCTTGCGTAAGTTTCAGCCGTTTGGCGGCAGCGTAGCGGCCGTACTGGTGCCCGGAGCGTGGCGACGTCTCGCGGAAGGGCGGCTTCGCTTCGTCCGCCGCAATGACAAGCGCGCGGGCGCCCGAATTTTGTGTTTTTTGTTCTTGCGGCTCGCGCGTTATAACTTGGCGAGGGGGTGCTCTACGGCTCGCATGGAGACGTGACCGCGCCGCGGGTTCGGCGGCAGGAGTGGACCGGATGGCTGAAGAAACTGGGCTGATCCTGGCCGCATTGGAGCGGCTGGACGGCAAGATTGAGCTGATCGACGGAAAGGTGGACCGGCTGGACCTCCGGTTCGAGCAGGTGGATGCCCGGTTCGAGCAGGTGGACCGCCGGTTCGAGCAGGTGGATGCCCGGTTCGAGCAGGTGGATGCCCGGTTCGAGCAGGTGGACCGCCGGTTCGATCAATTAGACCGACGCATAGAGGTGTTGGATGGCCGTGTTGAACAGCTCGACGGCCGTTATGATCGGCTCGATGGACGGGTCGATCGGCTGGAAACCGGCTTGGCAAAAACCCGGGCCGACATCATGGAGCGGATCGATCGGGTCCAGGAGACGCTCGAGCGAACGCGCGACGATGTCGTGGTCAACTTCGGCGCCACGGATCGCGTGGAACGGCTTGCCCGCACCGCGGTCGAGGACGTGCGCGAGTTAAGCGACACGATTCGGGCGATGCAACGCAGGATCATGCGGCTGGAAACGGACGTTGGAGCGATCAAAGGGGGAACCGCATAGACCTCGACCTCAGTCTTTCCCAGCGCGACCGCCACCCCGTCCGCGGAGCGGCCGGCGCCGTAACAGCTCTGGTATCCGGATTTCCCCGGGCGCTGTATGGTTCATATCGGCAACCCGAATCCCCCGAGTTGCGTCGAGGTGTCTGGATAGATGTCTTGCATATCAGGCCATTCCTTTTCCCGCCGCCGCCAGCCCGTGCGGTGCCTCATCGCCGTCCTGGCCCTCGCCCTGGCCGCCCTGCCCCTGGCCGCGCGGGCGCAGCAGATCACCGGCGCGGGAGCAACCCTGCCGGCGCCGCTCTACGACGCCTGGGGTCACGCAGCCGAAGCCGCCATCGGCATCCGCCTGAACTACCAGGCGTTCAGCTCCGGAACCGGAGCCACCCAGGCCCTGAACCGAACCGTCGATTTCGGCGCCTCCGATGAGCCGATAGCGGCGGCACAACTGCAATCGGGCCACCTGCTGCAGTTTCCGACGGTCATTGGCGCCGTTGTCATGATCGTCAATATACCCGGACTCCAGGCCAACCAACTCAAACTGACGGGCGAACTCATCGCCGGCATCTATCTCGGGAAGATCGCCTGGTGGAACGACCCCCGCATCGCCGAGGTCAACCGGGACCTGAAGCTGCCCGGCCTGGCGATCGTTCCGATCTTCCGCGCCGGCACATCCGGCACGAATTTCGTTTTTACCTCTTACCTGTCCGCCTCCGACGCGGCTTGGCGACAGCATGTTGGTACCGGAACAAGCGTGCACTGGCCGGCCGGCGCCGGTGCCAGAAGCAATTCCAACGCCGGATTGACCGTCAGCAGCATCACCGGCGCCATCGGTTATACCGGCAGTGCGTATGCCACGCAGAACCATCTGATAACGGCACAACTGCGCAACAAGGCCGGCCAGTTCGTTACGCCGAACCGCGAGGCGTTCTCGGCCGCCGCGGCGAGCGCGGACTGGAAGAACGCCACCAACTTCGCCATCAATCTGATCGACCAGGGCGGCGACCGAAGCTGGCCGATGGCCGCGGCCACGTTCGTGCTGTTGCCGGAGAACCCTCGCGACGCGGCGGCCAGCGCCAACGTCGTGAAGTTCTTCGATTGGGCCTACACAAACGGCGGCAAAACGGCGGAGGAGATGGACTACATTCCGTTGCCGCCGGAGGTGCAGGACGCCGTGCGCCAGACATGGAAGGCCAGCGTGAAAGGGCCGGACGGCAAGCCGATCCTTCAATGATCGCCGCCGGTTTGAAACCCGACCCGCCGGCAGCCTCGCCGGCCGGAAGCCAGCGGCCGCTCCAGGAAGCCGCCACGCAGCGAGTACGAAGCCGAATCGGCCCGATGCGCACCTTGCTGCAGGATGTCGAGTTTGGCGTCATCCACATCGTCGATATCGCGCTGCGGGAGATTTCCCCGGCCGTCAACGATCCCGGCACGGCAATCAGTTGCATCGACCAGCTTACCCGCATCCTGATCCGCCGGGTCGATCGCATCCCGCCGGAGCCGATTCTGTTGAGCGCCCAGCATGCCAAATCCGCATAGACGGACCGGCGCGGGCGAGCCACGGTGCGCCACCATCCGCGGCAAGGACAGCCATCGCATGAGACCCGATCGTACCCCGCTCCGCCTTCTCGGCGCAGTTGCGCTGTGTTGCCTGGCCGGATTGGCCTGCGCCCAGCCCGCGCCGCCGCCAGCCGCAACGAACGCGCCGCCGTCGCGGCCATCTTCCGTCAAGGTTGACATGGTGCCGTCGCTGATCGTGTTGAACGCCCGCGGTGCGGCGCTTCAGGGCGATACCCTCACTCTCACCGGCGTCAGCACCAACTCCATCATCTTCGCCGATCGGCCGGTGCGCGCGGCGGGCCATTTGCTGACCCGGGATGTGCTGGAGGAATGGGCCGCCGGCGGCAGCTTCACCAAGGACCCGCCCAACGCCACCGTTTCGGTGCTGAGTAAGGATGGCACCGCCAACCAGGACCTGGTCGTCGAACTCACCAAACCACAACTCGAAGCCGATCGGCTGAGCTTTACAGTCAGGGTGCTGGAGGGGAACCTTTCGGGGGCCGACGGGCCGGCCTCGGTGTTCATCGACATCATCGGCATGCCGTGGACGCCGTTGTCCTTCGCCGGCGTCGCCCGGCGCAGCGCCCGGCGGGCCTATTGGTATGGCGCGGCTGCAGCCCCGCATTACCCGCCGTATGGATATCCGCCCTACGGATACCCGCCACCCTATCCGTACCCATATTGAGACAGGGGGACAACGTACGAACAAATTAACCACCGGCGGTCATCGTTTGTTCGCCGCATACGCCAAATCTGCATAGACAGTTGTGGACGGACGACTCATAAGGCGGCCGTCCGCCATCTGTTACCATCCCAAACATTCTTGTCCGGCGGAAGGCAAAATGGGGAGTTCACCTGTGTATTCAATCAAACGCTATGTCATCGCCGGGTCGCTGCTGTCGGTCATGGGCCTCACGGGATGCGTCTCGCAGAGCAAGTATGACGACCTTCAGGCGCAGAACCAGCAGCTCCAGCAGCAGAACGCCTCGCTGACGGATCAGGTCGCCTCGGAGAAGGCGGCGCTGAGCCGCTTGCAGGGCGCGGTCAAGTACACCGTCAACAGCGACCTGCTGTTCGCCCCCGGCAGTTGGGAAATCCGGCCGCAGGGCAAGTCGGTCATCTCCAAGCTGGCAGCGAAGCTGGCGCCGACGCAGACCAACAAGATCCTGGTCAACGGCTACACCGACGATGCGCCGATCGGCCCGGAGCTGAAGAAGAAGGGCGTGACCACAAATCTGGACCTGTCGCAGAAGCGCGCGCAGAGCGTCGCCGACTTCCTGGTGTCGCAGGGCCTGAAGGCCGACCTGGTTGAAGCGCATGGCTACGGCGATGCCAGCCCGGTTGCCTCGAACAAAACCGCAAAGGGCCGTGCGGCAAACCGCCGCGTGGAACTGACTCTGGCCAACGGCGGCTGAGCCGCCCCGCGTCCGGCCTGGCGCCGGACGAGGCGCTCAGATGGTCGATCCGCCGCGAGGTGTCCTGTCCGGCGCCCCGCGGCGGAACCGCGACAACGTCAACCATTTCATCGCTCCGTAGTGATCGCCTGAGGCCTAATACTTGCCGCTTCTGCATAGGCAAGTCCGTCCGCGTGGACTATTGGCAACAGACCGGCGCAGCAATGTGCTGCCCAAAAAAGGGAGTGACAAGTCGATGAAATCAACCATCGTGGACGTTCGCTTGGCCGCGATAGCTCTCGCGGCGGCCGCGGCATTCAGCCCGGCTTTGGCTCAACAGGACAGCGGCACGCTCTACGCCTTTCACACCAAAGCCGCTGTCGGTGGCTGCCCGGCGCTCGACTGGCACATCATCAAGGAGGCGGACAACAAGCTGACCGGCTTCGTCGCCTCGTCGCGGACCCACCACATGGCCAGTCTGGAAGGGGAATTTAACAAGAACGGAACCTTCCAATTGGACCTCGACCCTCAGATGGTACCGGGGGCGACCGGAAAGGTCATGGTTAGCGGGTCGACCCGAGGCGATTACGTCAATTTGTCCATTGATGGCGCCGGGACCAAGTGCGACGGAATCACCCTCTCGATTCCGCGTGTCGTAGGCGGAATGGGCGGCAACTAGGAAACGAACCGAGCGGCGGACATCGCCCTTCGGCGCCACGGCCGTCCGTGCGATGCTGACGCTTCCGACCCCCGGATTGTTCCCGCTGGAACAACCGGGGGTCGATTTCTTAGGCAAAATTCGTCGGCTTGGTTGACTCCGGTGGGAGCTTCCGCCGGAAGGAGATGTTGGCATCTCGCTGAAGACGCCGGTCCGGTCCGAAGTGGGTTTTTCAGACTGTAGCGCCCGACGACAAGGTCCGCGGCTTTGTCGCCCGCGACCGGGGTCTAACATATGAACGGCGTCGCGGCGATATCCGGCCACGCAAAGACCTTGGCGCGATTGTAGATACAACTAGCAAGCCAGCCAATGCAATTCCACAATACAGCGATATTAATATGAAATGACGCAGAATTTCAGTATAAATCAACCCGCCGCGAATTTGATCTGCATCAATGGCTGGACAACCGCCACCCCCCATAGACGCATCAGGCCGCAAAGGCGCACGGGGGTTGATTCATGCCAGGAAGCGCGGTCCTCCGGTTCTCCGATCCGGACAAGTACGGAGCCTTCGTCCGCGGGACCAAGGCCGAAGTCACCGTCACGAAGCCCGGTCTCTTCGAGGCAAAACTCATCCGGGTCGATCTGCACCGGCTATGGATGCAGCGCTATTCCGAAACCCTCCCGCGGATTGCGCATTTCGACCACATCCCCGGACGCGCCTTCTTTATGTTCGAGACCCATGCAGGGCCCGCCATGTTGGTGGATGGCGCGGAGACTCCTCCCGGCTCGGTCATGCGGCACCCCGAGCGATACAGCGCGTTCCTCCGATCCCTCGGTCCGTCGCAGTTCGCGTCGATGTCGCTGCCGATCGGCGACATGCAGGACCTGGGCGCCACCATGGCCGGCTGCGACTTAACGCCGCCGCGGGAGCCGTTGCATTGCATTCCCGCGCCGGCGGCGATCCAAAGACTGCAAAGCCTGCATGCCGCGGCCGGTGATCTGGCCGAACATGCGCCCCGGGTGATCGCCTGTCCGGAAGCGGCCCGCGGCCTGGAGCAGGCGCTGATCGGCGCCCTTGTCGACTGCATTGGCCCTGACAGCAGTTTGGCTGTCCCCGCGAATGCCGGTCACGCCACTGTCATGAAGAAATTCTTCGCCATCCTGGAAGAAGGGCCGGATCGGGTCGTTCACCTGACCGAAATGTGCCGCCGGATCGGCGTTTCGAGGCGGCTGCTGAGCGCCTGCTGCAACAAGGCGTTGGGAATGGGCCCATACCATTACTTGCGTTTGCGTCAGATGCATCTGGCGCGCCGCGGACTCTTGATGGCCGATGCGGCCGCGACGACGGTTACGGAGGTTGCAACCGCGCACGGGTTTTGGGAGCTTGGGCGGTTTGCCGTGGCCTATCGGGCATTGTTCGGAGAGAGCCCGTCCGCGACGTTGCGGACGCCCCCGGGTTCAGGCGGCGATGCCGCGGCCTTGGCGAATTTTTCGCTTCAGGCGCAATTCGCATAGCCACCCGCATCACGGCACGATGAAATGCGATCTCCAGGGCGGGTCATTCCTAGCCCGGAAAAGTTTCGCTCATTTGAGCGATGCGGGGAGGCGCGGCGCATGCCGGGTAGCTCGACCAGCAGTTCTACCGATGCCGAAGACTACCAAACGGACCTGAGCGACATCCTGGCCGCTTTTGCGGTTTTGGCTCCCGGAGCCTTCACCGCCCGCGCGACGCGGACGCGGTTGCGTCAGCTTCATCTGCTCAACGCAACCGAAAACTTGCCGCGCGTCGGCTACGTCGCCGTGCGTCCTGATCGGGCGTTCATATCTTTTTCCCTGGATTCGGCTCCCTCGCTCGTCTGGGGCGGCCTGACGCTGGAGCCGGGTGAGATCGTTTTGCACGGCCGCGAAGAACGCCTGCACCAGCGCACCCTCGGGCGCTGCCAATGGGGCATGATCGCCCTATCGGCCTCGGCCCTGGCCGGTCTGGGCGTGACGGAAACCGGCCGCGCGCTGGAGATCCCGGAGCGGGGCACGATCTTGCGGCCATTGCCCCCGGACCGAAAGCGCCTGCTGCGCATGCATCGAGAGGCAGCGCGCCTGGCCGAGACACGGCCGCACATTCTTGGCCACCCGGAGGTGGTCCGGGCAATGGGCGAGGAACTGGCGTGCGCCCTGGCGGCCTGCCTTACCCGAAGCGAACCGCGTCCCGAGACCGATGCCATGCGGTGTGCGGCCGAGATCATGGTCCGCTTCGAGGCATTACTGACGGCCGATCCGCGCCGGAGTCTCGGTGTCGGAGAGGTCTGCGACCGGCTCGGCGTGGCGGAGCGGCGGTTTCGTGATGTTTGCAAGGCCTGCCTTGGCGCCACGGCTCAGCAATACATCAGGCTTCGGCGCCCCGCTCTGCGAAGCTTGGACAGCCAACCCGCTTGTGCCGCGGCGCTGCCCGGGCATGCGGGATGCCTCAACGAGGCTCGGGCGCATACTGCCCAGCGTTCAGCAAAATCGTGATCACGGTTTCGTGATTACGACAAAACCCTTTGCGGATTCCCAAACTGCATAGCCCGCCGACTGACTCAATATTACTGGCCGGCAATGCATGGGGCCGCCACTGCCCGGCCCGTCCCGGCGCAGAGGCGGCATCCCTTGCTGAACCAGGATTTCAAGGAGGGATGGAATGACTGCCCGCACAAAACGCTCGCGAATCGCCGGCGCGGTTACGGCCGCGATGTCGCTCGCGGCACTGCCAATGCTCGCCCCCGATGCCCGCGCCCAGGCGCCGGCCTCCGACCAGAAGCCGAATATCCTGTTCATCATGGGCGATGACATCGGCTTCATGCAGCCGAGCATCTACCATCGCGGCCTGATGGTCGGGGAAACGCCCAACATCGACCGCATCGGCCAGGAAGGCGCGATCTTCATGGACTATGTCGGGATGCAAAGCTGCACCTCCGGCCGCAACGCGTTCTTTACCGGCATGTATCCGCTGCGCACGGGCATGATCCCCCCACAATTGCCCGGCAGTCCGTCCTATCTGCGCCCGGGAACCCCCGCGCTCGCGAAATTCCTGCATGACCTCGGCTACAGCACCGGGGAGTTCGGCAAGAACCACCTTGGCGACCATACCGAGTCGCTGCCGACGGCGCACGGCTTCGAGGAATATTGGGGCTATCTGTACCACCTGGATGCGATGCAGCAGGTGAGCTTCCCCGACATCAACAGCAGCCCGCTGGTGCAGGCGATCGTTCCGCCGTGCAAGAACACGCCGATCCCGGGGCTGCCCGAGGTTCCGGGCGCTTTGGACCCGGAAAAAGCCACCTGCATGACGCCGCCTCGCCCGGTGATCTGGTGCAAGTCGTCCGACGGAACGGCGGCAAACCAAAGCTGCAAGGATGAGGGTCCGCTGACGCTGGAGCGGTCGAAGACGGTGGACGAGGAAATTTCGGCCAAGGTCATCGACTTCCTTGACCGCAACGACCCCAAGAAGACCAACAAGCCCTTCTTCGTCTGGTACAACCCGGCCCGCATGCACGTCACCACCGTGCTGTCCGACAAATACAACGACATGATCGGCACCAAGGGCGGCAAGGACTGGGGCGCCAACGAAGCCGGCATGAAGCAGTTGGACGACAATATCGGCTATGTCCTGAAGAAGCTTGAGGATATCGGCCAGATCGACAATACGATCATCGTCTTCACCACCGATAACGGCGCCGAGCAGATCACCTTCCCCGATGGCGGCGTCACGCCGTTCAAGGGACAAAAGGGTGAGGCCTGGGAAGGCGGCTATCGCGTTCCGCAGGTTGTCCGCTGGCCCGGCCATATCAAGCCCGGCACCGTCAAGGACAAGCTGTATGCCGCACTCGACTGGCTGCCGACGCTGGTTGATATCGCCGGGGGACCGAAGGGCGACGACCTGAAGAAGCAGATCGAGGCCGGCAGCTATCCGGGCATCGTCAAGACGACGCTCGATGGTTTCGACCAGCGCGACTATCTGGAAGGCAAGTCGAAGGAATCGGCGCGCGACGTGTTTTTCTACTTCTCCGGATCGACGCCGTCCGCGGTGCGCTACAAGAACTGGAAGATGTACTACAACATGTCGCAGCCCGGTGCCGAGGGCTGGATTCTGCCGCTGGTACCGTTCCATTTCACCCTGGTGCAGAACATCAAGCGTGATCCGTTCGAACAGGCGGTGGGAGAAAGCATGAAGTCGGCGCTGGGTCTGGGTGGCTCGCTCGCCTCGCCATCGACCGCCTTCCTGTACGACTGGAACATGCTGCCCATCGGCCAGTTGCTGTGGCTGAAGGAACTGGAATCCTTCAAGCAGTTCCCGCCGATGCAGTCGCCCGCGACCTGGAACCTGGTTCAGGTCGAGGAGATGCTCAAGGCCGGCACCCACCCGAGCGATTAGAATCGGACGCGGTGTGATATGACGGCGCGGGCGGCCCGGCGGGTCGCCCGTCACGATCGGCGCTTGAGCCGCCGTTAAGACGGCCGCGCTGAGTTACAACAGGAGTATCTGTATATGTTTAGAAAATCTGCTCTCGCCGTGGCCGGCCTCGCGCTCGGTGCGCTCGCGCTCCAGGCACCGGCGCATGCCGCGGATGCCTCCGTCAAGGCGGGCCTGCTGACCTGCCAGGTGGCCAGCGGCTGGGGCTTCATCTTCGGCTCGTCCCGCGATCTGCACTGCTCGTATTCGGCCGGATCCGGCTCTGTGCCCGTGAAGTACGTGGGTAAGATTTCGAAGTTCGGCGTCGATATCGGCTACCTTAAGGGCGGCGTGCTGGCCTGGGCGGTGCTTGCGCCGACCACGGACCTCAAGCCCGGCGCGCTGACCGGCGATTACGGTGGCGTTACGGCCGGCGCAGCGGCTGGTGTCGGCGGCAGCGCAAACGTGCTGATTGGCGGCTCGACAAAGGCGATCTCGCTGCAGCCGCTTAGCGTCGAGGGCGACAAGGGCATCAACGTGGCGGCCGGCATTGCCGCCATTTCTCTGAAGTATACGCACTAGGTCGCCCGGGCGGCTCGCGAGGGCCGCCCGCCGATCGGCTGAAAGGGGAACGATCATGTCTGCTGCCGATTCCGTCGTTGCCAGCCGGCGATTCATGCTGGGGGTTCTGGCGGCCATGCCGGCCCTGCCCGTCCTGCTGCGCCCCGCACCGGCGCGCGCGCAAATTGATACTATACGGTCATGGAATGACGGTCCGGCAAAGCAGGCGATCCTCGATTTTGTCAAGACAACGACCGACCGGGCGAGCGCGAACTTCGTGCCGCCGGAAGACCGCATCGCCACCTTCGACCAGGATGGCACGCTGTGGGTCGAGCATCCGCTCTATACTCAGGCATTTTTCGCCCTGGAACGCGTCCATGAGATGGCGCCGAAACATCCGGAATGGAAGTCCCACGAGCCGTTCAAGGCCGTGCTGGCCAACGATCTGCCGGCGCTGGCGCATTTCTCCGAGCGCGACTGGGCGGAGATCGTGTTCGTCACCCATGCCGGCATGAGCCAGGCGCAATTCCTGGACATCGCCACCAAGTGGATCGCCACGGCGAAACATCCGCGCTTCAAGCGCCCGTTCACCGAGTTGGTCTACCAGCCGATGATCGAAGTGCTGGACTATCTGCGCGCCAATCAGTTTTCGACGTATATCGTCACCGGCGGCGGCCAGGACTTCGTGCGGGCCTATTCCCAGAAGGTCTATGGCATCCCGACGCAGAACGTCATCGGCTCCAGCCTGGTAGAAAAGTACGAAGTCAAGGATGGCAAGGGTGAGCTTCTTCGCCTGCCTAAGCTGTTCTTCGACGACAACTACGGCGGCAAGGCCGTCGGCATTGACACCTTCATCGGCAAGCGCGCCACCGCTGCTTTCGGCAACTCCACCGGCGACCAGCAGATGCTGGAGTATACCAAGGCCGGCCCCGGAGCACGGCTGTCGATGCTGGTGCTGCACGACGACGATAAGCGGGAGTTCGCCTACGGTCCGGCGAAGGGATTGCCGGATACCAAGGTGGGCACGTTCACGCAGGCGCTCTACGATGAAGCAACAAAAAGCGGCTGGCCGGTCATCAGCATGAAAAACGACTGGAAGCGGATCTTTGCCACCGAGACGTAAGCCGGGAAGGGCGAGTACAGGATGCATGCCCTTGCACACAGCCGTGGAATGCCATTGCCTGCGGCATCTGATTGAAACACGAGCAAGGAAAGAGCAATGATCCGGATCCGATCAGGATTTCTGCTCCTGGCCACCAGCTTCGCCGTAGCAGCCTGCGCCGCTCAGGTCCAGCAGAAGGAGGACCTTTTGGCCGCTCCCGGTTTCACGCTGGTACCGGCCAATACAGACCATCCCGTCCCTCTGCCGGCGAATCCACGTGCCGGAGGTCGTCGGATTGTTGCTCGGCGGCGTCATCGTCGGACCGCATGTGCTCGGCTTCTTCGGCCCGCAGCATCCCCTCGCCGACTTCCTCGCGGAAGTCGGCGCCCTCGGTCCAGTGCTGACCGAGCATTTCGCCCCGCGGTTGGTTTCGCGACGGCTCGCCAGCGAAAACCCGAGAGAACAACCACCCCTACCGGAATACGCTGAACCGGCGCAGTCTCGTTGCGGTTCGGATTCGGGGGAGGAAGCTCGGTGATTCTCGAAAGCCTGTATGATCTCGACATGGGGATCCTCTACCCCGTGGTCATCCTGCTGATGGCCGCCGCCACCGAGCTTGGCCACCAGATCGGCTGGCGGACACGCCGAACCGATCCCGAGCATCCCGATCTCGGCACGCTGACCGGGGCGGCGCTCGGCCTGCTCGCGCTGCTGCTGGCGTTCAACTTCTCCATCGCGCTGTCGCGCTACGACGTGCGCCGCACCAATGTGCTGGAGGAAGCCAACGCCATCGGCAGCACCGCGAACTTCGCCCTGATGCTGCCGGCGCCGAACCGCGAGCCGATCCTCGGCCTGCTGCGGGAGTATACGGTGGTCCGGGCCGGGCTGGGCATTCCCTTCGACCCTGATAAGCTGGATCGGGACATCAGCCGATCATTGGAGCTGCAGACGAAGCTTTGGCAGCAGGCGGTGACGGTCAGCGCGGCGGAGCCGCAATCGCTGCCGGTCTACCGCTTCGTCGCGTCGCTGAACGAAATGAACAATATCCACGAGCGGCGGCTGACCGCTCTGCGCTACCATATTCCCGCAGCGGTTGTGTTCACGCTGGCGGGCGTTGGGCTGGTGGCCCTGGGGTTCGCCGGCTACAACGCCGGCATTACCGGGACCCGCCGCTTTTTTCCCACGCTGGTGATGGCCGCGACCGTCGGAATGTTGATCGTCCTCGTAACAGATCTCGATCGGCCGAGCCGCGGGCTGATCCAGGTGCCGGTTCAGCCGCTGATCGACGCCGCCAACGGCATCCCGCGGTAGCGCTCCGCGTCAGTGCGCCGCCGGCACCACGCCGGGCGGCCGCCACGTGCCTTGGCCGGGCGGCAGGATGGAGGGTGGGTTCTCCTTCGGCCAATACAGCCGCATCACCAGGTAGATCGGGCCGGCCGGCGCCGGCAGCCAGTTCGACTCGCGATTGGTGCCTGGAGACTTGTTGCTGATGTAAAGCGTCAGCGAGCCGTCGGCGTTCCGCTTCATGTTCGGCAGCATCGGCGAGTTGATCAAGTACCGGTCGATCGGGTTTTTCACCAGCAACTGCGTCTTGCCGTCGTACATCGTGACCGACCAGAAGGCGTTGACCGGCGGAAGCCCATTCGCCGGGAAGGTAATGGTGTAGGTGTTCCGACCGTCCAGCGCCTTGCCGGTGACATCGCTGCGGCCGAACGGATACATCGCCTCCGCGGGGCTGTTGCCGTAGATGCCGCCCTGCGCGGCGGCGGCGCGCGACAGCCAGTCGCCGTTGTAATGCGCGCTATCACCGAACAGTCCGCTGATGTTCCAGCCATTCACCATGGTGCCGGCCCTGGCCACGGCGGCATCTACCTTCCTCTGCCCCTGCTTCATGCCGACGGCGATTTCCAGCTTCTGCTTCAGCGGCAGGTCCTTGAAGTTGAACGTTTTGCCCGGGCCGACGCCGATGCTGGCAAGCTGCGCGCGGATCTCGGTTTCGTTCGGCGCGGCGGGCGCGTATTGCAGTGCAAAGTCTAGGTACTCGAAGAAATTCTTCTTCGCGAGATCCTTGGTGATCTTCGGAAACGCGAGCTCCGGCGCGGGCGGCGGAGCCGGCTGCTTCAGGTAGGCCGATAACGCCTGCGACCGGTAGCCGGCCTGCACCTTTTTGACGTTGTCGATGTCCGCAGGGTCGAAAAGCTGGGTGCGGAAGATCGCCGAGGCGAACTGGGTGCTGGAGCGGAAGGCCTGCCTGACGCCCGAAGGCGTGGCGCCATTCCAGTCCGGACCGGCCACCAGGTAGTCTCCGGCCTCGGTGCCGGTGGCGCGGGTGCCGATATAGCCGAAATTGTAGGTGTTGGAATCGCAAAACTGCACCGAGTAATAGCGCTGCCGCTCGATCGCCGGGACCGAGATCACCTGCGGTTCGGCGCGCAGGTCCAACAGCACGAACGAATACGGCGTGTCGCTGTTTGGCGTGATGACCGCGGTGTCCTTGTAGGTAAAGACGCCGGATTCGTTGCTGAGGACGTTAAACGGCGCCTTGTACTGGCCGGAGTTCTTGTCGATCGCGAAGTCGTACATGACCGCGTAGTTCATCACGATTGGCAAACCATAGATCAAGCCGGCCTCCGCGATATCCTTGGCGGCGATCAAGCCGGGGCGGCTGACGGCGGAACGAACCGGCAAGCCCGCGGAGGCCGCCAGCGCGGCACCTGCAAGCAGTTGGCGTTTGGTGATCATCCCGGTGGCTCCCGCTGCGATGGGTGTGGCTTACCGGGAACGATGGCACGGGCGCCGGGATTCGGCCAAGCGCCGGTCCCGTGCCGCGGCGTTCAGTCGGTCCCGTGTTTTTTCAGCCAGCCGGCATTGGCTCCAGCATCCGCCGGCGTCCGGAATTCCGTCAAATAAGAATCAGGAGGAAAGCAGGACAACGCCTGGAAGCTGCTGGCGCGGCAGGGCTTCAGGACCTGACACCGCGCGGGTGATTAACGGATCGGTCCGATGCTGCTAATGCAGCGGCAGAATGAAAATCCTGTTCGTCACCTCCAACCGGCTGGGCGATGCGGTGCTGTCTACCGGACTGCTCGACCACCTGATCCGCACATACCCGGACGCCCGGATCACCGTGGTCTGCGGCCCGGTCGCCGAAGGCGTGTTCGCCCGCATGCCCAACCGCGAGCGGACCATCGTGCTGCGCAAGCGGCGCGGCAGCCGGCACTGGCTGCCGCTATGGGCGGCGACCCTGCCGCATCTTTGGGACCTCGTCGTCGACATCCGCGGTTCGGCGTTGTCCTGGCTGATCCCGACGCGCCGCCGCGCGATCTTCCGCCGCACCGCCGGCCCGAAGATCGCGGAGCTTGCGGCGATGCTCAAACTCTCGACCCCGCCCTCCCCCGTCGTCTGGACCTCGTCAGCCGATCGGCAGCGGGTCGGGGAGATATTGGGCGACGGGCCGGTGATCGCCCTGGCGCCGACGGCAAACTGGCTGCCGAAGGTCTGGCCGGCGGAGCGGTTCGCGGCATTCTTCCATCGCATGGCCGGACCGGGCACGCGGGCGGTCGTGCTCGGCGGCCCGGGGGAAACCGAGCGGGCGATGGCAGCGCCGTTGATGGCTGCGTTGCCGGACTCGATCGATCTGGTGGGCCGCCTCAGCCTGCCGGAGGTGGCCGCCTGCCTGGAACGGGCAAGCCTGTTCATCGGCAACGATTCCGGCCTGATGCATCTGTCCGCCGCCGCCGGCGCGCCGACGGTGGGACTGTTCGGGCCGACGGACGCGGCAACCTATGGGCCGGTGGGGCGCCGGGCCGTCGCCGTGGTGGCGGACACGATGCCGGCGATCAGCGTGGACCGGGCCGTCGCCGCCGCACGCGCGCTGCTCGATCAGCCGCCGACAGCCGAGACCAGTTCCGCCAGCGCCGCCGGCACGTCCCGGCGCGTCGTCTCCAGTTGAATGTCGGCCAAGGCGTAAAGCGCCTCCCGGCTGGCCAGGATCGACCGCAGGTCCCCCATCGAGCCGCGGTTGTCGCGCATCGGCCGCAGGTCGCCCTGCTCGATCACCCGCCGCATGTGCTCCTCGGGCGAGGCTTTCACCCAGACGGTCAGGCATGCCTCCAGCAGGCGGGCGAAGGTCCGGGTCTCCGCGACGATGCCGCCGCCCGCGGCGAGCACGGCGTGCTTATGGCTGCCGATGAGCCGCTCCAGCACGCCGCGTTCCAGCCGGCGGAAACCCGCCTGGCCGTGCAGTTCCATGATCTCGCCCAGGCCCATCCCCGCCTCGGCCTCGATTTCCCGGTCAAGTTCGAGGAATGGCACACCGAGCCGCGGCGCCAGCAGGCGGCCGAGCGTGGACTTTCCGGCCCCGCGCAGGCCGATCAGGGCAATGCGGCCGCGATAGCCGGGGTCCCGTTCGGCCGGTGGGCGGGGCTGCTCGGTTTCTTCCTCCAGCAACGCCCGCAGGTCGATGTGCAGAGCGGCAGCCAGCGCCCGCAGCAGCAGGATCGAGCCGTTGCCGGTACCGGCTTCGACGGCGGAGATGTATCGCTCCGACACCCCGGACTGGACCGATAGGATGCGCCGGGTCATTCCGCGGCGCGCCCGCAGCAGCCGCAGCCTTTGCCCGAGGGCATGCAAGAAGGCTTGATCCTCGGCGGACTGACTCATCGCGTCCAACCCGATTCGGGGCATTGATTGTCATGCATTATATCGCATGTTAGCCGAGAAACCGGCAACCAGGCGGCAGGATTCATGGCGGACGCATTTTCCACCCTCCCAACCGAGCGGTGTTTCGAGGATTTCACCGTCGGCGCGACATATGTGTGCGGCTCGACCAGGGTGACCGAGGACGAGATCATTCGCTTCGCGGAGGCTTACGACCCGCAGGCCATGCATGTGGACCGGGTCCTCGCCGCCGAGGGACCTTTCGGAGGCGTCATCGCCAGCGGGTGGCATACCGTCGCGCTGATCATGCGCCTCGTGGTGGACAACTTCCTGCCGCATAACGGGCTGCCGTCTCCGGGTATCGATGAGCTGCGCTGGATCCTGCCGGTGCGTCCCGGCGACACGCTGACGCTGCGGGCCACGGTGACCGAGGCGCGCCGTTCTCGCTCTAAACCGGACCGGGGATTGATCCATTCGTTCCTGGAGGTTTTGAACCAGAACAATGAGGTCGTGATGACGATGCGGCCGGTCAATCCGGTGCGGGTCCGGCGGCAGGACGCAGGCTGATAAGCGGAAGTTCTTCAATCCGCGTAAGAACTCTCATCGCCGGATTAACCCGTATCCTGTTGCGTTATATAGACATACTTGGCGATGCGGATCGCAGATGGAGGCGGTTCTCAGGGCGTCCGGCCGCCAGCTTGTTGCTGAAGCGCTTTCACCGCATGGCGCATATATCCAATGCGGAAAATACACATAGTCCCACGTCGTGTATGGACCCATGTAATGTTTCGGACTGCCGGAGATGTCCCCCGGCCGATGGAGAACTGCCATGAAAGTCATGATCCTCGCCGCGGTTGCCACTTTGACCCTGGGTGCGGGAGCCGCTTTCGCGCAGGGCACCGCGGGCGCTCAGGCTCCGGTCTATGGTTCGGGCTGGGCCGCGAACCAGCGAGCACAGGCCCTGGCGGCGAAGCACGTGCCGTCGGCACAGGCGCCCGCAACGATCGGCCCGCGCAGTGCTTCCGCCGCGCCGTCCGCGAAGGCCGACTAAAGCCGTTGGCGTAATCGTCACGGCCTCGCCTGCCGCTTGCCCAACGCGCTGCCTATGACTATCAATATATCGCGCTGGGGATGGAGTCCCCCCTGAACCGCCCGCAAGGGCTGATGACTCCTACCGTGCGAGAGATGCCGCGGTAGGACTCTGTCCGAAGTCGACAGCGAGGCCGTGCTCTTTCGCGCGCCGCATAGGGTGAGCGAAGGAGACGGTATGGACACCGGCCGGACAGACACAATACCGATCCCCGCACCCGGCCGCCGGAGTGGTCTGGCGTGATCGCCTATCTTTGCGTGGCGCTCGGCAGCGCGCTCGGCGGCGTCGGCCGCTACGGGTTCGGGCTGCTGGCCAGCCGGCTCTGGGGTGACAGCTTCCCCTGGGGCACCATCGCCATCAACGTCATCGGCAGTTTCATCATCGGCTGCTTCGGCGCTTTGACGGCACCGGAAGGCCCTCTCCCGGCCCACCCGAACCTCCGCATCTTCGTCATGGTCGGCATTTGCGGCGGCTTCACCACGTTCTCGTCGTTCAGCCTTCAGACGCTGTCGCTGGCGCGCGACGGCAGTTGGCTGCCGGCGATGGGCAATGTGGTGCTGTCGGTGACCCTCTGCCTGCTGTCGGTGACGCTCGGCCACCTCGCCGCGGGTTGGGTTGGCTTGCTGCAAACGGAGGCCTCCGCCAACTCCCATTCGATCCTGGCCATCCTCGACCGGGCGGATACCGCGCGCCCGGTTCTGGCCGCCGCGGCGCTGCTGGCCGGGCGGCTGGGCAACGCCCGGATCGAGGTCCTGCACGTGCGCCACGATGCCCTGGAAGGCTTTATGCCGACGGAGGAGATCATGACCGAGACGCGCCGGCAGGAGATCGACGGGGAGGCCGGGCGGTTGTCGGCGGAGCTGCGGGGCCTGTTCGACGCCTGGCGTTCGGACGGCGGCGTGCGTGAGTGGCGGGAGCTCACCGGCGAGACCGCGCAGGTGATTGCCGCGGAAGCCGGCAAGGCTGATCTCGTTGTTATTGGGCAGGGGGCGGAGCGACATCGGGCCGAGGCGCAGCACGCCATCCACACCGCACTGTTTGTGTCCCGGTTGACGACGTTACTGGTGCCCGCCGCGGTCCCGGCTTCGCTCGGGCGCAGGGTTGCCATCGCCTGGAAACCCTGCGCTGCCGCCAACCGGGCGGTCGAGGCGGCGCTTCCCCTGCTGGCGCAGGCCGAACGGGTCAGCGTGCTGATCGAGACCGGCGGCGGCGAGACGGAGCCGGACGACCTCCCCGCCATCCTGCGGCAGTCAGGGATCGCGGCGGAGGTCGAGCGGTTCGATGCCGGGGGCCTGCCCGTCGGCGAGGCGCTGATCGCCCGGGCGCACCGGACGGGCGCCGATTTGCTGGTGATGGGCGCATATTCCCATGGCAGGCTGGCGGAGTTCGTCCTCGGCGGCGCAACGCGGGAGGTTCTCGCCGCGGCCGATATGCCGGTGCTGCTGCATCATTGAACCGGCTTCTATCGCGCCTCGACAGGCTCCACGGGGACTGCTTTTGCGGCACGGATATCGGAATAGGCCCTGGTGAACTCGGCGCCGTAGAGGAAAATCTGCGCCGAGTAGTAGACCCACAGTAGCGATGCCAAAACCGACCCCGCCGCGCCGAAGCTGGAGGCGATGGCGCTGGTGCCAAGATAGATCCCGATTGCCATCTTGCCGATGGTGATCAGCAGCGCGGTGACCAGCGCGCCGACGATGGTGTCGCTCCAGCGCAGATGCGTGTCCGGCAGGATCTTGTAGACCGCCATGAAGATCGCCCCCAGCAGCGCCAGCGACACGGCGAAGTTCAGCAGGTGCAGCAGTACCTCGGTGAACGGCATGATGCCGTTCAGCACCTGGCCGACAGCGGCGATGGCGGCGCCGACGACCAGCGACACCAGCAGCATGAAGCCGAGAGTCACCACCAGGGTCAGGCTGGTCAGCCGGGCCTTGATCAGCCGCGTGACGGAGTCGCCCTCCGGCTTGGTGCGCCAGATCGCATTCAGCGCCGTCTGCATCTCGCCGAACACGCCGCTGGCGGTGACGATCAGGGACACCACGCCGATGATGCTGGCGAGCAGGCCGGAGTGGTGGTTCGACGCGCTGCCGATGGCGGTTTGCAGGAAGCCGGCGGCCTGCTCGCCCATTGCGTCGTGCAGCTTGCCCATCAGCGCGCCGCGGGCCGCGTCCTCGCCGAAGAACAGGCCGGCGACGGCGACGATGATCAGCAGCACCGGGCCGATGGAGGTGATGGCGTAAAACGCGATGGCGGCGCCCCGGCTGAGGTCGCCGTTGTCAATGAACGCCTCGGCGCTGCGCCGGGTCGCTGTCCACAGGTGTCTCAGCATGCGGGTCCCCGTATGTTGCCGGTGTCAACGTTGCGGGGTGGCGTTTGGTTTGGTTGCCGAGCCAGGCGCAGACCTTGCGGCCATCGGTTCCGTCGTGCGACGACTTCGGTTAACACGCTGGAGACACGGCCTATGGACCAAACCCTCGACGCCCTCCCGGGCTTCGCGCCCGACTACCACGCGCCGATACCGTATATGCGGCGGACGCGGGAGTATTACGCCGCCATCGGCTACACGACGCCGTACCGCTGGGCGCATTACGTAGGCGCACCGTTTACACCGCTGGCGAAGCCGCTGAAGGACAGCAGGATCGCGATCGTCACCACGGCGGCGCCGTTCCAGCCGGACAAGGGCGACCAGGGGCCGGGCGCGGCGTATAACGGCAGCGCCAAATTCTACACGGTGTATTCCGGCGACACGGCGGCCGAACACGACCTGCGGATCTCCCATATCGGCTACGACCGCACCCACACCACGGCCACCGACAGCAATACCTGGTTCCCGCTGCCAGCATTGCGCCGCGCCGCGGCGGCGGGACACATCGGTTCCGTCGCGCCGCGCTTCCATGGCGCGCCCACCAACCGCAGCCACCGCGTCACGGTGGAGACCGACGCGCCGGAGATCCTGGCGCGGCTGCGCGAAGACGGCGCCGACGCGGTCCTGATCGTCCCGAACTGCCCGGTCTGCCACCAGACCAGCACCCTGGTGGCCCGCCATATCGAGGCGAACGGCATCCCCACCGTGGTCATGGGCTGCGCCAAGGACATCGTCGAGCACGCCGCCGCGCCGCGCTTCCTGTTCAGCGACTTCCCGCTCGGCAACAGCGCGGGCAAGCCGCACGATGTCGCCTCCCAGGACCGGACGTTGGAATTGGCGCTCCGGCTGCTGGAGTCCGCGCCCGGGCCGCAGACCACCATGCAGTCGCCGCTGCGCTGGACCGAGGATGGAGGCTGGAAGCTGGATTACCTGAACCTGGAGCAAATCGGCGAGGACGAACTCCGCCGCCGGCGCGAGGAGTTCGATCGTCAAAAGGAACTCGCCCGGCCGAACCGCCCGGTGCAGGCGGCATGACCGGCCGACCGTTCTCCGGCGTCCGCATCCTGGACTTCACCCAGGTGCTGGCCGGCCCCTATGCCAGCTTCCAGTTGGCGCTGCTCGGCGCCGAGGTGATCAAGATCGAGCGGCGCGGCGGCGAGGACATGCGCCGCACGCCGCTGTCGCGCGAATGGACCGACCGCAACATGGCGCCGCCGTTCCTGGCGGTGAACGGCAACAAGAAAAGCCTCACGCTGGATCTGCAAAAGCCGGCGGCGCGGGAGATCGTGCTGAAGCTGGCGGCGAACGCCGATGTGGTGATGGAGAATTTCCGTCCGGGGGTGATGGATCGCCTCGGGCTGGGCTATGCGGCGCTGTCTGCGGTCAATCCGAAGCTGATCTACTGCGCCATCTCCGGCTTCGGGCAGACCGGCCCGTCTCGCGGCGAGGCCGGGTACGACGGCAAGATACAGGCGATGTCCGGGATCATGGCGATCACCGGGCATGCGGAAATGGGGCCGACGCGGGCGGGCTTCGCGGTGTGCGATATATTATCCGGGGCGACGGGAGCGTTCGCGATCTCGTCGGCATTGTTCCAGCGCACGCATACCGGGCGGGGGCAGTTCATCGATGTGTCGATGCTGGAGGCGAGCCTGGCGTTCCTGACGACTCAGGTGGCGGACTACACGGTTGCCGGGCATCGGCAGGCTCAGTCGGGCAATCAGGCGGTCAGCCGCAAGGTCACCGCCAACCTGTTCCACGCCAGGGACAGCTTCCTGCTGCTGGCGGTGAACGACGAAAAGCAGTTCAGCGCACTGATGACGACGCTGGGCCGGGCGGATGTGCTGGATGATCCGCGCTTCGGCGACTGGTATGTGCGCGAGGAGAACGCGGCGGCGTTGCGGGAGATTATCGAGACGGCGCTGGCGGCGGAGGATGCGCGCACCTGGGAACGCCGGCTGAACGATGCCGGCGCGCCATGCGGCTCGATCTGGAAGGTGGAGGATATCATCGATCATCCGCAGGTGGTGGCCCGGGGCGTCATGCAGACGGTGGAGAGTCCATACGGTCCGCTGCGGCTGATGGGGTCCGGCTTCCAGATGGCGCATGGCGGCGGCAGGCTGGACAGCGCCGCCCCGGCGGTAGGTGCGGACACCGACGCCGTGCTGGCGGATATCGGATATGGTGAGGCTGAGATCGCCGCGCTGCGGGCTGACGCGATCGTCTGATATCAATCGGTTGCTGCCGGGGACCAAATCCCTGGCCCCGCCCCCTCGTCGTGCCGACGGAGGTCGGCATCCACCCCTGTGCCGGCGCAAACACAGGCGTGGATGGTGGCCCTTCGGCCACCATGACGGTGCGGGCACGCGTGCGCAGCCTCCAAAGATGGATTGTCGCCCGCCTCCCCGCCATGCTTATGTGTGCCGATGCCAGGAACATTACCGGAACCATTCACCGCCTGGTTCACCTCCCAAGGCTGGTCCCCGCGCCTGCACCAGATGGCTATGCTCGACGCCGCCCGGGCCAACGAAAGCGTCCTGCTGATCGCGCCCACCGGGGGGGGCAAGACCCTCGCCGGCTTCCTGCCCAGTCTGATCGACCTCGCCGCCAACCCCCGCCCGGGCCTGCACACGATCTACATCAGCCCGTTGAAGGCGCTCGCCACCGACATCGCCCGCAACCTGACCCGCCCGGTGCAGGACATGGGCCTGCCGATCGGCGTCGAGGCCCGCACCGGCGACACGCCGGCAAACCGCCGCGCCCGCCAGCGCGCGACCCCGCCGCAGATCCTTCTTACAACGCCCGAAAGCCTCGCCGTCCTGCTGTCGCTGCCCGACGCGCCGGTGTTCTTCAACACCCTGCAATGCATCGTCATGGACGAGGTGCACGCCCTCGCCGGAACCAAGCGCGGTGACCAGTTGGCGCTGGGGGTCTCCCGCCTGCGTTCCCTCGCCCCGGCCGCGCGCCGCGTCGGCCTGTCCGCCACCGTGGCCCATCCGGACGCGATCCAGGCCTATACCGGAGCGTCCCGCCGCATCGAGGTCGCCGACGGCGCGCCGCCGCACATCTCCATCACCCTTCCGGAGGGCCGGCTGTCCTGGTCCGGCCATATGGGCCTGGAGGCGGCGCCGCAGGTGATGCAGCGCATCCGCGCCGCCGGCATGACCATCGTCTTCGTCAACACCCGCGCCCAGGCCGAACTGATGTTCCAGGCGCTGTGGAAGCTGAACGATCCGATGCTGCCCATCGGCCTGCACCACGGTTCATTGGAAGTCGAACAACGCCGCAAGGTCGAAGCCGCGATGGCCGCGGGCAGCCTGCGCGCGGTTGTCGCGACATCGTCGTTGGATCTCGGGATCGACTGGGGCGGAGTCGATCAGGTCATCCAGGTCGGCGCCCCGAAAGGCGTGTCGCGGCTGCTGCAACGAGTCGGCCGCGCTAACCACCGCATGGACGAAGCCTCGCAGGCCATCCTGGTCCCGGCCAATCGTTTCGAAGTGCTGGAATGCGAGGCCGCCATCCTCGGTGTCGCCGCCCGCGAACTGGACGGCGATCCGCCCCGCCCCGGCGGCCTGGATGTGCTGGCGCAGCATCTGCTGTGCCTGGCGTGCAGTGCGCCGTTCCTGCCGGACGACGTCTACGCCGAAGTAACGACAGCCGCCCCCTACACCGCCCTGCCCCGCGCTGATTTCGACGATGTGTTGGGCTTCGTGGAGCATGGCGGCTACGCGCTGGCGGCCTACGACCAATGGAAAAAACTGTTCCGCGACAGCGAGGGCCGCATGCATGTGCGCAACGCCCGCACCGCCGTCACGCTGCGCATGAACATCGGCACCATCGTCGAAGCGCCGGTGCTGAAAGTGAAACTGACCGGCAAGCGCGGCTTCGGCCCGACTTTGGGCGAAATAGAAGAATACTTCGTCAACATGCTGCGCCCCGGCGATACCTTCATGTTCGCCGGCCGCCTGCTGCGCTTCATCCGCATCCGCGACACCGCCTGCGAGTGCATGGAGGGCGGCTCCGGCGACCCGATGGTCCCCGCCTACGCGGGCGGGCGCCTGCCGCTGACCACCAACCTCGCCGATCGGGTGCGCGGCATGTTGCAGAACCCGGACTGCTGGGAGTTGTTCCCCGAGCAGGTCCGCGACTGGCTGCGGCTGCAACGCGGCGTCTCCCGCCTGCCCGGCCGCAACGACCTGCTGATCGAGACGTTTCCGCGCGGCGACCGCTGGTATCTGGTGGCGTATTGCTTCGAGGGCCGCAACGCGCACCAGACCATCGGCATGCTGGTGACCAAACGGATGGAGCGGGCCGGGTTCGCGCCGCTGGGCTTCGTCGCCACCGACTATGTGCTGGGCGTGTGGTCCGCCAACCAGCCGCGCGACGTGGCGGCGCTGTTCGACCAGGACATGCTCGGCGACGACCTGGAGGCGTGGATGGCCGACAGTTCAATGCTGAAGCGGACGTTCCGCAATGTCGCGGTGATCGCCGGGCTGATCCAGCGCAACGTGCCGGGAGCGGAAAAGAACCGCCGGCAGGTGACGATCAACAGCGACCTGATCTATGACGTGCTGCGCCGCCACCAGCCGGACCACATCCTGCTGCGGGCAACGAGGGCTGATGCTGCCGGCGGGTTGACCGATATCGGCCGCATCGCCGGGATGCTGGCGCGGGTGAAAGGGCATATCTTGCATATGGTTCTGTCGCGTGTCTCCCCCCTCGCCGTCCCCGTCCTGCTGGAGATCGGCCGCGAAAGCGTGCGCACGGACACGGACCAGGACGCGCTGTTGGCCGAGGCCGAGGCGATCATCGCCGAAGCGGTCGGGGAAGCCGAACCGCCGCGGGTGCCGGCGGTGCATCGGGCGAACATGGTGCGCCACTCCACCGGCGCGCAGAAGACGTTACTGCCACGCAAGCGTGCAGCCCAGACGGACCTGTTTTCGTGACCGCCGCGCCGATACACCTGGCCGGAGCGCGGCTGATGCTGGATCCGATGGGGGGATTGTACTGGCCGGAGATGCGGCTGCTGGCCGTTTCGGATCTGCATCTCGAGAAAGGATCGTCCTTCGCCCGCCGCGGCATGCTGCTGCCGCCCTGGGACACGCACGCAACAATCGATCGTCTTACGTTACTTTTACGCCGCTGGTCACCGGAGATTGTCGTGGCGCTGGGCGACTCGTTTCATGACAATGACGGCTGCACCCGGCTGCCGGCGACGGAACAGCAACGGCTGAACGCGATGACGGTGGCGCACCGGTTCGTCTGGGTGCTGGGCAATCATGACCGGGTAGCGCCGTCGGGTTTGGGCGGCGACTGGGTGGACAGTTTCGCGGCCGGCCCGATGACGTTTCGGCACGAGGCTGTTTTCGGCGCGGATGCCGGCGAGGTGGTGGGGCATCATCACCCCAAGGCCATGATCCCGGCGCGTGCCGGCAATCTCAGCCGCCCGTGCTTCGTGTTCGACGGGCGGCGTCTGATGATGCCGGCGTTCGGGGCTTACACCGGCGGCCTGGATGTGCGGGACCCGGCGATCAACCGGCTGTTCCCGCGCGGCGGCAGGGTATTTCTGTTGGGCAAGGACCGGTTGTTCAGCTTCGAGATCGGGCGGGGGAGTGCGCTGCGGGTGGGGTAGTCGGCGGCTTCGCCGATCGGCGGGATGACTTAGCTCGTGGCCACTCAACCTATCGAACTGATTGAAGCGGTGCAGCTTGCATCGGCAGGCTGACGCGCCCATTCGGCCAGCGGTGCCGAAAGCCGTCCGGCGCCGATTTTTTTGGGAAGGACGGATGGACCCGCTCCACGCAGATTGCTAATCTCACTTCAACGATACATGGCCTGAATAGCTTTGACTCCAAGGAGTGCAACCATGCCGGCTGACGACTTCGCAGTTCTGACTGAACAGGACAAGAGGCATTATGCATACGCCCTCTGCGTATTAGGCACCACTGCAACCGGTGCTACATTCGGTTCTCTGGCTGGGGGCCAGACGCTTTTGGGTGCTGCCGGGGGGGGCAGCGTGGGGCTTACTGATCTGTCCGACGATTGAGGCACCATTGAAGAAAAAATTGTTCGGTGCAAATACCAGGATGTCGGAAAGTGACTTCCTCCGCCTGGCGGCACAGGCAAAACGAAAGTATCCTCATTGGTCCCGCACCCAGGTGTTGGACGCGCTGGCAGAATCGCGAACAGCGGCCATTCGGGAACCTCAACGCTATCGCTGTTAGCAGGATGTCTGCCGTCATATGAGAATGCTTCTGCATAAGGCCCGTGAGGGCCTTTTGGCTCACCGCCGTGGCCGACGCTGCGACGGTCATCCACGGGTGTTGCCCGGGCCAGCGCCGCAAGCGCCGGATGGCCGGAAAAAATCCGGCCATGACCCGGTGCGATGACCGTGCTCAGCCAACACGCTAAGGACGACGTGCCGTTTCGTCCGCGGCTCAAGCTCCGTCGCGCTGAAAAACCAGCAGACAATACCGCATCGATCGCGTCCGGTACGCGATCATGATCCGTAGCATCGTCAACGCAAAAATTCGGTCCGTCGCCGTGCCGTCCAGTAGGAAACGCAGATACCGCGGGTCCGTGAACAGCTTCGACAGCACCCGCCGCACGCAGATCGACCATGTGCGGCGAACC
Source organism: uncultured Rhodopila sp. (assembly GCF_903915725.1). GTDB lineage: Bacteria > Pseudomonadota > Alphaproteobacteria > Acetobacterales > Acetobacteraceae > Rhodopila. The sequence continues at coordinate 89,541 of NZ_CAIWTY010000092.1, read as the reverse complement.
TGGTCGCTGAGGTCCTCCACGCCGATGACCCGGAACCCCGCCGTGTCAGCGAAACGCCGGTAATCCGCCTCATCCCCCATGCCCGGCAGCCGTCCCTCGCGGCATATCGGCTCCAGCAGATGGCGAACCTCCCACGCCCGCGGACGATCACAAGCCAGCCAGGCGCAGATCCCCAGCAATCCTCCGGGTTTCAGCGTGCGGAATGCCTCGTCAAAGAAAAGCTGCTTGTCGGGCATGTGCTCGGAACTCTCGACCGAGTAGACGCGATCGAAACTTTCCGCGGCGAAGCCGTTGCCGAGCCAATCCATCAGCCGGACCGACAGGCTGCCCCGCGATACCACGCGCGCGCCGGCGATCCGCGCCTGCGCCGGCGACACGGTCACCGCCGTCACCGACACGCCGTGCTGTTCCGCCAACAATTGTGCCGTCGCGCCATAGCCGCAGCCGATGTCGCACACGCTCTGCCCCGCCTCAAGCCGCAGTTGCCGGGCCAGGTGCCCGACCAGCGCCTCGGCGGCTTCGCCGGGCGTCTCCCGCCCGGTCGCCCAGTAGCCGTGATGCACATGCTCGCCCCAGATCTCGCGATAGAAACTGTCGAGTTCGTCGTAATGCGCCGCAACGGCGGCCGTGGATTGTGCTTGCTTCGGAACGATCATGCGCCTGCCTTTCGTGCGCCGATGCCCGCAGCCCTGATCAACTGCGCGGCGCGGCGACTGAATAGATCATCGCTTCTCGGCCACGGCGCAACTGTGATCCTGCAATTGCTCTCCCGAGGCACGATTGCCGGCTAGCAGATCGGCTTGATCGTCCAGCAGAACGAATCCGCGAGACCCTCCGGGGAACGTTTCGCCGGCAACCACCAGCGTGTGCATCCCCATGTCCGCACGTATCCGGGGATCGCTGTCCGCAAGTATCAAAAATGGATTGACCGAGTCCAGATTGTCCCCAATGACACGGATCGCGCGGTAATTATGGCCGGCCAGCGGCACCGGAAACGGCGCCCAGCGATCACCGATTTTGTCGAGGTTGGCGGTGAGAGCGTCGCGCACGTCGGGGCGGATGCAATCGATATGGATATGCAACTCATCCTGCGTGCGCCCGTAAAGCGAATTGATAGCCAGCGAAACATCCTCGCGCGGCAATGCCGTATGCAAACGTTCATCCACGAAATGCCGCGCCTGCCACGCGGCCTCCCAGTAGTTCGTGGCCCCGGGCGCCAGCACGGCGGGGTCTTCGATGCCGCCGATGCGGGCCGTCGGTAACAGCAAGAACTGCGCGATCCCGACGATGTCCTTCAACACCGCGGTTCCCTTGTCCACTCCCTGCGCCAGATCGACTGCGGAACAAGGCGCCGGATTATGCGTCTCCTCCTCATGTGGCACGCATTGCCCATCCACAATCTTCCATAAAGCCGACGGATCGGCTTGTGCTCCACCCGAAACGAAGGTGAAAAAACCGAGTAACAGCCAACGAAACATCAGCCAACCCCCAGTTCGGTGCCGACCAGCAGCTCACACAGCCTCGCCATTTCAGTATGATCCGCATCAGGCCCGAACTTCGCTTGCGCCGAGACGATCATTTCGTTCACCAGAGCCGACAGCGGTGCCGCGGTCGCGGTTTCCCGTCCGACCTGCAGGGCGATCGACAAATCCTTCGCCAAGAGCCCCATGGTGAATCCGGCGTCGAATTTGCGCGACAGCACAAACTGTCTGAATTTTTTCTGCGTCGAATTGTTCATGCCCGTCGCGGCGTTCAGCACGTCGGTCATCACTCCCGGATCGAGGCCGAAACGCTGCCCGATCAGCAGGGCTTCGATGCCGATGAGGAATCCGCCGGTGCTGACGAGGTTATTCAGCGCCTTCATGGCCTGGCCGGAGCCGACGGCTCCGGTCCGCAGCACGGAGGTGCCCATGGCGGCGAGCACCGGCATGGCCTTGTCGATCGTTTCTGTATCGCCGCCCACCATGATGGCGAGCTGCCCGGTTTTCGCCCGCGGCACACCGCCGGATACGGGTGCGTCGATCAGCGTTCCGCCCAGCGCGGTCACCTGCTCGGCCAGACGTTGCGTAACCGACGGCACGCCGGAGCTCATTTCAATGATGATGGTGTCCGGCTTCAGGCCGGAGAGCAGGTTGTCGTCGCCTGCGGCCAGCACCCGTTCGACGATGACGCTTGTCGGCAGCATCGTGACGATGACGTCCGAGCCCTCCGCGAGTTGCCGCAGGCTGTCGGGGGCGGTGCCGCCGACTTGCTGGACGAAATTATCAGCGGTTTCGCGGCGGGAATCGTTGACTTTGACGGTGAAGCCCGCCTTCACGAGGCAGGCGGCCATCGGCCAGCCCATGTTGCCGACGCCGACGAAGCCGACTGACCCGGTCATGCGTTACGACCCCTTCGCCGAGTCGATTTCCTTGAACACTTCGGTGGCGATCTTGAATGCCTCCAGGCAGGCGGGGATGCCGCAATAAGCGCCGACCTGCATGAGGATTTCTTTGATTTCGTCGCGGGTGACGCCGTTGGTGAGGGCGGCTTTCAGGTGCAGGCGCAGTTCGGCGCCGCGGTTCAGCGCGGAGAGCATGGTCAGGTTGATCATGCTGCGGGTTTTGCGGTCGATGCCGGGGCGGGTCCAGCACATGCCCCAGGCGATTTCGGTGGTCATCTGCTGGAAGGCTGCGTTGAAATCGTCGGCGCGGGCCAGGGAGGCGTCCACGTAGTCGCGGCCGAGCACCTCGCGGCGGACTTCGAGACCTTTCTTGAACAGCTCGCTTTGGTATTCGGGGCGATTGGGGACATCGACCATGGTTCGTCTCCTGGTGGTTTGGACGCGCGAAACGCTAGGCGCGGGCGGGCTTGCGGGCAAGGTTGACAGGGCCGGTGCGGGTCGCCAAAGCGGCGGCGATGGGACCGATGCACGCTGCCGACGACGATGACAACCCGACTCTGCGGAGCGCGGAGGCGCTGCTGGCGGCGGGCCTTATCCAGCCCGATGCCCTGCCGGCTGTGGCCGCGACCGAGGCGCGCTATGCGGTTGCGGTGTCTTCCGCGATGCGGGCGTTGATCCGGACTCCGGACGACCCCATCGCCCGGCAGTTCATTCCGGACCCCGCTGAATTGATCGTTTTGCCTCACGAAAGCCTCGATCCGATCGGCGACGATGCGCTTTCGCCCGTCAAGGGTGTGGTTCATCGTTACGCTGATCGGGCACTATTGAAGCCGTTGCTGGTGTGCCCGGTGTATTGCCGGTTCTGCTTCCGGCGGGAACATGTCGGCCCGGATGGCGGCGTGCTGACTGACGCGGAGTTGCAGGCGGCCTATGTGTGGTTCTCGGACCATCCCGCGGTGACGGAAATCATCCTGACCGGCGGCGATCCGCTGATGCTGTCGCCGCGGCGCTTGGCGGACATCATCGGCACGCTGTCGGGGATGCCGCATGTCCGGACGATCCGCATCCACTCGCGCGTTCCGGTGGCCGATCCGGAACGTCTGACGGAGGCCCTGGCGGCGGCGATGGAGACGGATCGGTCGATGTGGCTGGTGGTGCATGCGAATCATGCGCGCGAATTTACTCCGGCGGCGGGCGCTGCGTTGCGGCGGGTGCGTGCGCTCGGGATTCCGGCGCTCGGGCAGTCGGTGCTGTTGCGCGGTGTCAACGATAGCGCCGAGGCGCTGGAGGCGTTGTTCCGTGCGATGATCGCGCACCGGATGAAGCCATATTACCTGCACCAGTTGGATGCCGCACCGGGCACGGCGCGGTTTCACGTGCCGATAGAGGAAGGCCGGGCACTGGTTGATTCTTTGCGCGGCAGGGTGACCGGGTTGGCATGGCCGACTTACGTGCTGGATATCCCCGGCGGCCTCGGCAAGGTGCCGATCGGCCCGGAGTATTTGCGGGCGGACGGGACGGTGCGGGCGCCAGAGACGAGGGGTGCGGCGCGAAGCCCGGGCTGAAGCCACGGGCACCGCGGCACAGTCTTACGACAACGGATCGTTGGCCCCGCCGATGTCCGTGGTATCGCCTCCGGTCTTCTGGTTCTTCTTGACGGACAAAAGATTCCAGACAAGAAACGCGACGACTAACACAAAAGTAACAAGGACCAGACCTGAAAGCGGATGCATGCAAACTCCCTGGCCGATAAGCGTTCGGGAGTAGTGCCGCACATCGCCGCTGGTTCGACCGGCTAGCGGGTGTTTGAAGAGCCCGTCGCGGTCCGGTCAGCGGAACGGCTGATCGACTGCCACTGTCAGGCGTCGCGCTTATGAACCTCGTCGCGGGTAAGCCGGTCGGCGGCGCAAAAGCCGGCGGGAACCCGAGTCCGCAGTTCGCGCTCCAGTCGCGGCAACCGCGCACGCTCAGACGCTGCCGCCGCAACTTTGATACGGGCCAGATCGTCCAATGAGTCTGCTATCTTCTTCATCGCATGAGATTCCGCATCAAGCAGCGCCTACAACGCGATCTGCCGCCCCACCTCAAGAAACTGATCCGGCGGCAGATCGAAGCGATCCGGCGTGCGCACCGCATTGCGATACATCACCGCGAACAGCATACGCCGCCAACCGGCCAGCCGGGGCGGCTCCGCCCGTCGCACCACGTCGTCATGCGCGGCGAAATAAACCGCATCGTCCAGGTTCAACGGGCAGCCCTGGTCCTTGGCGCAGGCCAGAGCAGTGGCGACATTCGGTATCTCGGTGAAGCCGAAGCGCAGCGTGATGTGCCAGAACCCCTCCGCCATCTGCTCCACCTCCGCCCGCCGCGACAGCGGCACGCGCGGGTATTGCTCGAAGCGAACCGTCAGGCTCACCACCGTCTCCTGCACAGCCTTGATCTGCTTGACATGGCGGACCAGCACCGCCGGGATGGCGCTGTCGCTGCGGCTGCAGAACACCGCCGTTCCCGGCACGCGGGCTACCTTGCCGCTGCGCAGAAGCGCCAGGAATGCGGCATTGGATTCCGGCTTCTGCACCAGGGATTGCTGGATAGCGAGGATGCCTCGGTGCCAGGTCGTCATCACCAGGAAGATCAGCCCGCCCAGCGCCAGCGGAATCCAGCCGCCCTCCCGGATCTTCAGCAGGTTGGCGCCGAAGAACGCCAGATCGATCAGCAGAAACACGGCCGCCAGCGGCAGCGCGACCAGGACGGGCCAGCGCCAGATATCGCGCATCGCGTTGAACAGCAGTGCCGTGGTCAGCAGCATGGTCGTCGAAACCGCCGTGCCATAGGCGCCCGCCAGCGCGTCTGAACTGCCGAAGCTGAAGGTCAGGATCAGCGTGCAGACCATCATCGTCCAGTTCACCACCGGCACGTAGATCTGACCGTATTCTTCGTCCGAGGTCTGCCGGATGTTCAGGCCCGGGAACCAGCCAAGCTGCATAGCTTGACGGGTCAGTGAAAACGCACCGGTGATGATCGCCTGGCTGGCGATGATGGTGGCAAACGTCGCCAGAACCACAAGCGGCACCACCGCCCAGCCGGGCGAAAGCCGGAAGAACGGATTGCCGTCCAGTCCGGGGTTCTCCAGCAGCAGCGCCGTCTGCCCGGCATAGCACAGCAGCAGCGCCGGCAGCACGACGCAGAACCACGACACCCTGATCGGCTTGCGTCCGAGATGGCCCATGTCGGCATACATCGCCTCGCCGCCGGTCAGCGCCAGGAACACGCCGCCGAGAACGAAGAAGGTCTGCCAGCCATGCGCCACCGCAAAGCCGATGGCGCGCAGCGGATTGGCCGCCAGCACGACATCCGGCCGCCGCATCACGCCATACAGCCCGAGCGCGGCGATTACGGCGAACCACAGCAGCATGACCGGGCCGAAGATGCGGCCGATGCTGGCCGTGCCACGCATCTGCGCCCAGAACAAAGTCACCAGAACCACCAGCGCGGCCGGCAGGATATAGGGCTTGAGCACGTCGGTGACGACGTTGACACCCTCCAGCGCGCTCAGCACGGAGATCGCCGGCGTGATGATTCCGTCGCCGTAGATCAGTGCCGCCCCGAATAGTCCCGCGGCGATCAGGGCTCCGGCGGCGCCGCCGGCGTGCTTCGTCACCAACGCCATCAGCGCGAGTATGCCGCCTTCGCCGTGATTGTCGGCCCGCATGACGAAAACGGCATACTTGATCGACACCACGACGATTAGCGACCAGACCACCAGCGAGAGCAGGCCCAGCGCGTCCTCGGCCGAGGGATGACCTCCGACGGAACCGACGATGGTCTGGTAGGTGTAGAGCGGGCTGGTTCCCAAATCCCCATACACAATCCCCAGCGCCCCCAACGCCCCTGCCGCGGTCACCGGCCGATCGGCCGGCGATGATTCGGTGCGGGCGCCGCCGCGGGGGTTGGTGTCCATCCTGTCGTCTCCGGCTTACGGGTGATGCGCCACTGGCGACGGCAGATGTGCATGAAAAGGTTCGACGCGGAAACACAAAGCCGCGGGGGCTCAAGCTCGCGTGAGGACGGCCTCGGCCAAGGCATCGGGCCCGCCGATGGGCAGGCCGCAGACATTGCGCCGGCACACATAGGCGACCGGACCGTCCGGGCCGGACGCCTTCCCATGCGCCGGGTGGCCTTCCGGCAGCGTGCCGGCATCGATAGCGCGGGTGACCGTCACGGCGGGATCGGGTGATCGCAGCGCCGCCGCAACCAGCGCCTGCTCGCGCCCATCCGACGCGTCTCCAGCGACGACGATGCAGGCGCCCTCCTCCAGCAGATCCGCCGCCCCCAGCAGCGTCGGCATGGCCGAAAGCTGATCTGGCTGGCCGGAGAACGCGGTCAAAACAGCCTCCGCCCGGGCACGCCAGGCCGGATCGCCGATCAGGTGGTACAGCCGCGCCAGAACCTCCGCCATTATGGCGCTGCCGGCCGGAGTCGCGTCGTCAACGGCCGTGCGGGGCCGGATCACGGGCACGTCGGCGGCGTCGGCTGCGGTGGTGTAGAACCCGCCATCCAGGTCCGCGAACGCGTCCCGCGCGGCATCCGCCAGCCGGATCGCAATGGCGATATAGGACTCGTCGCCGGTGGCCGCGTGCAACGCCAGAGCGGCGCGGGCCATGGCGGCCTGGTCGTCGATCATCCCGGCCGCGGTCACCCTGCCAAGCCGCCACGCATGCGCGACGCCGCCGCGCAGGTCGGTCATGTTGGCCAGGATAAAGCCGAACGCCTCGCGCGCACGATCCAGCCAGCCGGGCTGCGCGAACACGGCCGAGGCCCGGGCCAGGGCGGCGATGGCGAGGCCGTTCCAATCCGCCAGCACCTTGTCGTCCCGGGCGGGGCGAACCCGCTTCGCCCGCGCCCGGAACAGCACCTCGCGCGCACGGGCCAATGCGGCCTCCTCGTCCGCGGTGCCGGGAGGGGTGACGCGGCGCAGAATGGTGTGCCCCTCCCAGTTGCCGCCTTGCGTCACGTCATAGGCGCGCTTGAAGGCGGGTGCTTCCGGGCCGAGCAGCGCATCGGCCTCGGCTTCGGTCCAGACATAGAAGCGGCCCTCCTCGCCTTCGCTGTCGGCGTCCTCCGACGCGGCGAAAGCGGCCTTGCCATCGACGCACTGCGCGGTCATGTCGCGCATCATCCAGCCGACAGTCTCGGCGGCGCGCGCCGCATAGAGCAGGTTCGGCCGGTGGGCGTGGGCCAGCGTCAGCAGTTCCAGGAGCTGGGCGTTGTCGTACAGCATCTTCTCGAAATGCGGCACCAGCCAGATTTCGTCGGTAGAATAGCGGGCGTAGCCGCCGCCGAGGTGGTCGTAGATGCCGCCTTGCGACATCCGCTCCAGCATCAGGTGCAACGCGTCCAAAGCTGCCGGGTCGCCGGTGCGGAAGGCGTTCTGCCACAGGAAACGGTATATCGGCGGATGGGGGAATTTCGGCGCGCCTTTCAGTCCCCCCTGCGCCGGGTCGGTCATGCGCAAGTAGGCGTTCGCGACAGCGTCCAACTGCCCCGGTCCGGGCAGGTCGCCCACGGACGCAGCCGCCTCGCGCTCCAGCAGCTGCGTCAACGCCTTGGTATTCTGAAGGACCGCCTCGGCACCGGTGTGAAAGGCGTTGGCGACGCCCTCGAGCACCTGGCGGAACGACGGGCGGCCCCAGCGCGGCTCCGGCGGGAAATAGGTGCCGCCCCAGAACGGCGTACCGTCGGGCGTGGTGAACATGGTCAGCGGCCAGCCGCCCTGCTCGCCCAGAGCCTGCAGCGCCGACATGTAGATCCGGTCGATGTCCGGACGCTCCTCACGGTCGATCTTGATGTTGACGAACAGGCGGTTCATCAGCGCGGCGGTCTCCGGATCCTCAAAGGACTCATGCGCCATGACATGGCACCAGTGGCACGCCGCATAGCCGATCGACACCATGATCGGCTTGTTGGCTGCCTTCGCTTCGTCGAGAGCGGCGCGGCCCCACGGGCGCCAGTGCACCGGGTTGCCGGCATGCTGGAGGAGATAAGGGGAAGTTTCCCGCCCCAACAGGTTCGCCGCTTCGGCCATGATCGGGTCCTTTGTCGGTGTTTATGGAACATAGGACCGCAGCGGCCGCGTGACAGGTCCGGGCCGGGTCAGCCAAGGCGATCGGGGCGAACAAATGGTTCTGTAGACCGGCTTGACGAACACAAAACAATCTGCTGTGATAGATCATATACGTGATTATAACGTTATAGACATGGCGTGGTTGGAGATCTGGCGGTGACGTCTGAATACGACCTTATCAGTGCCACTTACCGATATGCTGGTTTTTGGTGGCGCTTCGTTGCTGCGCTTGTCGACAGCATCATTGCCAGTATTTGCGGTATGATCATCGGCGGCGTCATAGGCTTTCAAATGGGAGCCGGCGGGGCAGACGTTGATTCGGTCCAGGTGGTTGGCGGCATCGCTGGCCTCGTCTGGAATTGGCTTTACTTTGCGATGTTCGAAAGCTCGTCAATGCGCGGGACTCCCGGGAAGCGGTTGCTGGGCATCCGGGTGGTTGACGAGACCGGTGGACGAATCGGATTCGGGCGCGCCACCGGCCGGTATTTCGCGAAAATCCTGTCAGCTTCGATTCTGCTTGTTGGCTTCATGATGGCGGGTTGGACGCGCAAGAAACAAGCGCTGCACGATATGGTCGCGGGATGCCTGGTGGTCCGGGAGCAGGGCGATTACAAGCCAATCACCCTGCCGGGGTAACCGGACGGCGTGCGAAACCGGGTTCGGCAGCTTGTAGCCAGCCCTTGCCCAAAGAGAATCAACACCATAGCGATACGAGCCTGTACGACGAATGGGAGTTGCCGGCGGCCTGACCAAGTCCCCCGCCGGGCACATAAAGCCACACGCAAGGTAGCCTGACCAATCAGCGGGGTATTCATTGCGGCGATCACGACTGATCGCCAGGACGCAAAGCGATCAGCTCCATCGTTCTCTTGTCGAGCGCCCGATCCCGGTGTCCACGCTGAATCAGCCGTTCGCGGCGGGACAGGTGCTGTAGCGGAAATACTGATAGGCCGGGCAGTTGCCGGTCAAGGCGGTGGCCACGGCGATGACGCCGGCAAATCCCCACACGCCGATGAAGCCGAACAGCGCGGCGGCGATCAGCAGCAGCCCGATGCTGGCCCGGGCGTTACGGTCGAAGCGTCCGATATTGGTGGTCATGTGCAAACTCCTGTGCCGGTGGCCGCCGGGCCATTCTGGCCCAACCATATTGATAAACGACATATTGTGCAATGTGAGTGGATCCATCGACGGGATGCCACGGACGAGTTGCTCGACCTGCCCCCAACCGTGGCTCCGCCGGGATCGTTACACGGCTCCTGCGCGCCCTGTCCAACCAGGATCGGCTGCTGCCGTATTCCATGACCTGCAGGGAAAATCCGTGGGCGAACGGAAGCCACGCTATCCCCGCAGACGCACGCGCTCCGCGATATTGAAGGACGCATCCGGACCGGCCTGGGTGAAGATGCACAGATCGGCCACCCGCCGCGGCATTTCCAGCACCGGGGCGAAATAGGCCTCGGCCGCCGGCAGGAACGCCTCTTTCTCCTGCTGCGACAGGCGCCGGGTCAGAGTCATGTGGAAGAACCATGTCTCGAACACGTAGGGATAGCCCCAGCGCGCCAGCATCGCCTCCTGCTCCGGCGATAACCGCGCCCCCCGGCGCGCGGCCAGTTCCGCCTCGGAGGGCGGTGAGCGGAACGCATCGAGCCGTTCGACACAGGCATCCGCCAGGGCCTGCAACGCCGGGCAAGGCTCGGTTTCGCGCAACGCCAGAAACCCGTGCAGGTCGTACACGGCCAGGCGCGGCAAGTCGAACGGCGCGATCGCGGCGGCCACGGCGCGGACGGCGGTCATCAGTTCCGTCCAACTCCGCCCCTCCGCCAGCCGCATAGGCGGCTTCAGGGTGGCGTGAAACCCGTAGCGGCGGGGTTCGGCGGTGACTTCATCGATCCCGAACAGCGCCGGCTGAACCATCGGGGCGCTGGTCGCCGGGTTGCGGCCCAGCCAGTGCCCGGCAAGCGTGGTCAGCGGGTCGTCATCCGCCGGAGCGTAATAGATCGCCACCCGTGCCATGTCAGATCACGCGCTCCCCGCTGCGCCAGACCTGCCGCACAATCGGCAGCGTCCCGTGCAGCCGCACGCGCACCACATCGGCGCGCAACCCGGGGTCCAGCCGACCGCGGTCGGGCAGGCCGGACATGCGGGCGGGATGGTCGGAGATCATCGCCACGGCGGCGGACAGGCTGACCTGCTCCTCCCGGGCGCATTGGAAGGCCGCCTCGATCAGGCTGGGCGGCACATAGTCGGAGGCGAACGCATCCACCGCCCCGGCACGAACCAGATCCATTGCCGAGACGTTGCCGGAATGCGAGCCGCCGCGGACGATGTTGGGCGCGCCTGCGATCACCTTGATACCGGCCCGTTTGGCGGCCAGGGCTGCCTCCATTGTCACCGGAAACTCGCTGATAAGAATCCCGTCCGCCGCGTTCTCAGCGACCTCCTCCTCGGTCCGGTCGTCGTGGCTGGCCAGGGCGATTGAGGTCCCGCGCACCCGATCGAGCAAAGCCCGCCGGTTCGGGTCGCGCCAGCGGACGCGATGCGCCTGCATCTCCAGGATCTTGCGCTCGATCGTCGCCTCGTCGAGGCCGCCCTCCCGCCGGCGCAGTTTGCGGTAGAAATCGATATTGGCGTACTGCCCGACGCCCGGGCTGTGGTCCATCAGACTGATCATGCGGACCAGCGGATGTTCGGCCACCGGGTCCAACAGTTCGAGCATGTCCGTGGCCGGCACCTCGCAGCGCAGATGCAGAAAGTGATCGGATTTCAGCAGGCCCGCCTCGGTCAGCGCGTCCAGGTCGGTCACGCCGTCGCGGAAGGTCTGGATACGCTCCTTGTCGAAGCCGAGGTCACCCAGGCACAGCGCGTCCAGCACCGTGGTGACGCCGGCCGCGGCGCATTGCGCATCGTGCGCCACCATGGCCGAGCGCGACGGCCAGCGCGCCATGGTGCGCGGTTGCACCTGACGTTCCAAATTGTCAGTGTGCACATCGACGACACCCGGGATCAGATAGTCGCCGCCGCAATCGAGCGCGCCCGGGAGCTGAGATCGTCCCTGCTGGACGTCCACGATCGCCTGGCCTCGCACCAGGATCGTGCCATGCAGCGTTTCATCGGGCAGAACCAGGATCGCGTTGGTGAGTATCGTCTCCGGCGTCATGTAGCATCCCGGTAAGGTGTCATCACAAAAAGCCGATCGGCTATGGCGTCGCGGACGTCGGGGTCGTGGCAGATGGCCACGATCGCCGCGCCGCGATCCTTCGCGTCCCGGATCATGTGTATCACGACCTGACGGTTATCCGCATCCAAAGAAGCTGTGGGTTCGTCCAGCAGCAGGATTGGCTGAGCTGCGATGAAGCCGCGCGCCAGGTTCACCCGCTGCTGCTCGCCGCCGGAGAAGGTGACCGGCGGGATGGCATGCAGGCGGGCCGGGATGGCAAGGTCCAGCAGCAGCGCACGCGCCCGCTCGGCCGCTGCCGCGGCATCGACGCCACGCGCCAGAAGCTGTTCCGCCACTACGTCGAGCGCGGCGACACGCGGGACTACGCGCAGGAACTGGCTGACATAGCCGAGAGTCTCATGCCGGACCGCCAGGATGGCGCGCGGTTCGGCGGTGGCGATATCAATCATGGCGCCGCGATGCCGCACCAGGATGGCGCCGCCGTCGGCGCGGTAGTTGCCGTACAGGCTGCGCAGCAGGGTGGATTTGCCGGCTCCGGACGGTCCGGACAGGACCACGCACTCCCCGGCGCGGACCTCGAGATCGACCCCGGACAGCACGGACATTTGCAGGCCGCCGCGCAGGTGCAGGGTGAAGCTTTTTGCCAGGCCGGACGTGCGCAGCATGACGGTCATGAAAATCGCATCCCATTAACCAAGTATTCACCTTTTTGGCGTCTCGTCAGGCAGTCAAAGCAAAGTCTTGCACGCAGATGTACTTTCGCAGCCGCCTGACGAGTTCTGAAGAACGAAACCGCGTCATCGCGGTCGCGGCTTGGACTGGTGTAAATGGAGCATGTTGCGCTGTTGCCGGGACAACGCCGCCATCGGAGAGAAAATGTGACGCTAAAGGTCATATTGATCATCCGGTGGGGGAAGAAGCGGATCGAGCTGCAAATCAAGATCCGCTTCTGACCTACACCGGGGCCCGGAGGGCGTTACCACGCCTTCCGGGACTCGGTTTACCACACCCCATCTTTCTACCGCAAGCCCTTGTTCTAACTGCATACTCATGCATTCAAGACTGAACTGACGAGCAACTGGGTGTAGGGATGCCGCGGATCGTCCAGCACCTGATCGGTCAGTCCGGTCTCGACGATCCGCCCGCGCTGCATCACCGCGATGCGGTGCGCCAGCAGTCGCGCCACCGCAATGTCGTGCGTCACCAGCACCACCGCGATGCGCAGCCGCGCCACCAGCGACCGGATCAGATCAAGCAATCGTGCCTGCACAGAAACATCCAATCCGCCGGTCGGCTCATCCATGAAGACCAGCCGCGGATGCGTCACCAGCGTGCGGGCGATCTGCAGCCGTTGCAACATCCCACCCGAGAACGTCCTCGGCAGATCGTCCAGCCGATCGGCGTCGATCTCGACCTGGGCGAGCCAGTCCAGGGCGGTGGCGCGAATATCGCCATAGTGCCGGGAACCCCGTGCCATCAGGCGCTCGCCGACATTGCCGCCGGCGCTGACGTTCATGCGCAGGTTCTGCCGCGGGTCCTGATGCACGAACCCCCAGTCGGAGCGGTGCAAGGTTCGCAACGCCGGGGCGGGCATCGCGTGCACGTCGAGCAGGCGTTCATCCGGATCACGATACCGGACCTCGCCGCTGTCGGGTGTGAGTCGGCCCGACAGCACATTCAGCAGAGTGGTCTTGCCGGAGCCGGATTCGCCGACAATCGCCAGCATCTCGCCGGGCCATAGATCGACGTTTACGTCCGCCAGGGCCGGAATGGCGCCGAACAACAGATTCAAGCCGCGGCCGGAAAGGAGGGTCGGGTCGGTCATAAGGCCAGCGGTGGTCATGACGGCCGCCGATCGGCGCGCTCGGAGGCCAACTGCCGGGGATGTTGGAAGCGTGGTCCTGGTGCATGAAGCGCAATACTTGCGCTTGTTGGGGTTTTTGTAGTTCTTCGTCTTCCTCTGCTACGCCGATGGGCCATGGGCAGTGCGCCAGGCCATGCCGGGCGGCGGCTATCGATCTGGAATCGCAACCGGAGTCTCATTACCCGGCCACTCGGGGGTTGGACGCGAAGCAAGACGTAACACGAATTACAGGGATTAAGGCACGCATTGCATCGAACGATGAACCGCCCTCGGTGGGACCGCGCGACCGCGGGCCAGCGCGCCTCATGCGGCCGCGATCGCCTCGATGAAATCCGTGACCTAATCGGCGAAATCCGTGCTGCATATTGCTTGCTTTTTGTTGCCACGGGGATTGGCCGTTGTGCCGCGCATGACCGTTGCCGCGTGAGCGCCCCGCTGTGCCGCTGCACTATCATTCCGCCGCCTCCCGCAACCCCTGCGCCCCGACATGCCCCGCGGCACGCCGATCGGCGCAATGATCCGTATCGGAGCAAACGAACAGCCTGCCGCCGCGATCGTCCGTCACCACCTCATCCAGATAGGCGTCCGTAGCGCCGCACAACCCGCACGGATGCGCAGCGTTGATCGGCCGGAACGGATGATCGTCGAAATCCAGCGACCGCACGCGCGTCCAGGGGGGGATCGCGTAGATCCGCTTCTCCCGCCCCGCACCGAACAATTGCAACGCCGGCATCATGTCCATCTTCGGATTGTCGAACGCCGGGATCGGACTGGGAGACATCAGGTAACGCTCGTTCACCATCACCGGGTAATCGTAGGCGATGGATATTTGGCCGTAACGGGCGATGTCCTCGTACAGCTTTACATGCATCAGCCCGTAATCCGCAAGGCCGTGCATCCGCGTCGTCTCCACCCGGCTCGGCTCCAGCCGCCACAGCGGTTCCGGCTGCGGCACCTGGTAGACGATGATCTGGTCCTCGCGCAGCGTCTTCTCGGGAATGCGATGCCGCGTCTGGAGCACCGTCGCCTCCGCGGTTGCCGTCGTCGTCCGCACCCCGGCGGTGCGGGCGAAGAAGCGCCGGATCGACACCGCGTTCGTCGTGTCGTCCGCCCCCTGGTCGATCACTTTCAGCACATCGTCGGCGCCCAGGATTGCCGCCGTCACCTGAATTCCACCGGTGCCCCAGCCATACGGCAGCGGCATCTCGCGTGAGCCGAACGGCACCTGATGCCCGGGAATCGCCACCGCCTTCAGCAGCGCGCGGCGGATCATCCGTTTCGTCTGCTCGTCCAGATAGGCGAAGTTGTAGCCTTTCATGCCTCGGCCTCCGCCCGCATCCGCCTTACGTTCTGCAGTTCGCTCTGAAAATCGACGTAGTGCGGCAGCTTCAGATGCTCGACGAAGCCGGTCGCCTCGATGTTGTCGGAATGGTACAGCACGAATTCCACGTCCTGCGCCGGAGCGGTCACGTCCTCGCCCAGTTCCTCCGCGCGCATGGCGCGATCGACCAGGGCCATCGCCATTGCCTTGCGCTCGCCGAAGCCGAACACCAGCCCGTAGCCGCGGGTGAACTGCGGCGGCACCGTCTTCGAGCCTTTGAAGCGGGTGACCATCTGGCATTCCGTCAGCACCAGGTCGCCGATATCGATGGCGAACCCGAGCTCCGCCGGTTCGATCTCGACCGACACCTCGCCCATGCGGATTTCCCCGGCAAACGGATGCGAGCTGCCGTAGCCGCGCTGCGTCGAGTAGCCCATGCCGAGCACGAACCCTTCGTCGCCACGCGCCAATGCCTGCAACCGGACGTCCCGTTCGGCTGGGAAGGATAGCGGTTCGCGCGTCAGGTCACCCGGCTCGCGATCGGATGCCAGGTCCGGTTCCAGCAAACCCTCCTGTCCGAGGATATCCGGAACCCGCGGCATCGCCGCCGCATCGGCCTCCGCGGTAAGTGCGCCGGAGGGCGGCGCCTCATCCTCCAGCAGCCCGAAATCCAGCAGCCTATGCGTATAATCATAGGTCGGCCCCAGCACCTGGCCGCCGGGAAGGTCCTTGAAAATCGCTGAAATCCGCCGCTCTATCGTCATCGCGGCCGTCTCGACCGGCTTCGAATGGGCGAAGCGCGGCAGCGTGGTGCGATAGGCGCGCAACAGGAATGCGGCCTCGATGAGGTCGCCCTGTGCCTGCTTGATCGCCAGCGCCGCAAGTTGGCGATCATAAAGCGATCCCTCGGCCATGACGCGGTCAACCGAGCGGCCGAGCTGGTCCTGGATCTGCGCGACGGACAACGCCGGACTGGAGGTGTCGCCGCGGCGCTCCTCCGCCAGCCAGGCATGGGCGGCATCGATGGCCTGTTCGCCGCCCTTGACCGCGACATAGGCCATGGCTCAACCCTTTCGCACGGCGACGCTGCGCGGCAGAGCGGCGATCTGGTTGCCGGCGCACAGGATCAGGTCGATGCCGCGCGGATACTGCGCGTGATTGCGCCGCCAGATCGCGGCGAAGTCCGGCGGCAGGCCATCGACGGTCAGGGTTTCGGGCGCGCGCATCCCCGGTCCTTCCAGCACGAAATCCGTCCCGGTGGTTAGAGAGACCACCTGGAGAATGACGGTAGCCGACGTTTCGGGCGCTTCGTCCGTCCCGGGGGGGAGGCCATGCCAACTCTCCATGACGCTCTGAGACAGCGCCAGGGCGAACATCGACCTGGCCGGATCGACGGTGATGGGTGCGCCGGTATGGAACGCGATCCAGGCCTTGGCGGCTTCCGCCTCCGGATCAAGCCAGAGCGGCGTTTCGTGATCCAACAGCGTCAGCACGACAGCCGCCGCCGCATCGCACAGCGGAGCGGGCGCTGCCACGCCGCCGAGGGCATGAACCTGTCCCGGCCGCGCCATCGCATCCAACACCAGACGGAAGCAGGCTTGTGCGCCACTTACGGGTTCGGCAAAGCCCGGCGTCAATGCGCTCATCATGTCCGCATCGTCTGCATGGCGAAGAACTGCACCCGGGTGGAAGCGGCCTTGCCGGCGCGCTCGGTCCGTCTCGCCGCCTGGCATGCCTCCAGCGGCGCGATGACCCGGGCTTCCACCGTCTCCGCCCGCTCCGGGTCCTGCATCAGCGCATCCACCAGCGCGGCCAACTCGGCCCGGCGTGGTTCGCGGCCGGCGACGTAGGCGTGCCCGACCAGTCCGGAGTCGAGCCGAACGGTGCAGCGGGTAACCGTCATTTCGCCAAGGTTGAACGGAGCGCCGCCACCGCCGGCACGTCCGCGCACCATCACCAGGCCGCCTTCCGGTCCGCGCAGCACGGTGTACTCCGGCGCGCCGCCCGCTTCGTTGAGCAAAGTCATCAGACCCTCGGCCGGAGCGCGGGCAAGAATGGCCATCCAACGCTGTCGGCGGGTCTCAACAGGGACGCGGTCGGTCATGGGCGCCTGAATGTTGTTTAGACATCTAGACAGCTAGAGGCGGCACCCTCTATCGTCAACCACTAACGGCACCCGGATTGGATGAAAGAACGATGAACCCGACCGCCGAGATGGACGATCCCGCCACCCATCCGGTCGATCGCCAGGACGGGGTGGCGCTGTGGCGGCAGATCGCCGGTGCGCTGCAACGCGACATCGCCTCCGGCGTACACCAGCCGGGCGGGCGCCTGCCGACGGAGGCGGAGTTGTCGGCGCGGTTCGGCGTCAACCGGCACACCGTCCGTCGCGCGCTCGAGGAGCTGACCCGCGATGGGCTGGTGCGGGTCGAGCAGGGCCGCGGCAGCTTCGTCGCCGAGGACGTGCTGGATTACACGGTCGAAGCGCGGACCCGGTTCTCCGAGTGGATTCGTAAACACAACAAGGAGCCGTCCGGCCTGGTCCGCCAGTTGCGGGAGATCGCAGCCGACCCGCGTGTTGCCTCCGGGCTAGGCGTGCGCGGCGGCAGCAAGGTGGTGATGCTCGAGCGTCTGGGCCTCGCCGACGATCGGCCCGTCAGCCTGACGCGGCATTATTTTTCTCCGCGACTGAAGGGGATGCTGGCGGCCCTGCAGGCAGCCCCGCGCATCACCGACGCGTTGCGCGCTGTCGGGGTGGAGGACTATCTGCGCCTGCAAACCCGGGTGACCGCCCGCCTGCCGACGCAGACCGAGGCGGATCTGTTACGGATGGCGCGCGGCCGGCCGCTGCTTGTCACAGAGAACATCAATGTCGACCGCGCCGGCGCGATTATCGAGTTTGCCGTCGGGTGTTACCCAACGCCGCGGGTGCAGATCGTATTCGAGCCATGAAGGTTGTATGAATGCGCAATTTCAGCATCAGCGGCGGGACGGTGCTGCTCGCCTCGGGCGGCCTGCAACAGACCGATGTGGCGGTCCGGGACGGCGTGATCGATCGCATCGGCGATGGCAGCAATGGCGCTCGGTTCGATGCGTCCGGGCTGCTGGTGCTGCCGGGGATCGTCGATTTGCACGGCGATGCCTTCGAGCGGCAGATCCAGCCTCGGCCGGGGGTGAATTTTCCGGTCGATCTGGCACTGCGGGACACGGAATCGCAGTTGCTGGCGAACGGCATCACCACGGCGTTTCATGGCGTGACCTTGTCGTGGGAGCCGGGGCTGCGCAGCCTGGACGCCTGGCACGCGATGATTGCGGCGTTGTTCGCGCATGCGTGGACCTGCGACATGCGGGTGCATTTGCGGTGGGAGGCATACAACCTCGATGCGCTGGATACCGCCGTCGCCGCGATCGAGGCCGGGCACGTGCACCTGGTGGCGTTCAACGACCACACCCCGTCGATCGTCCGCAAGCTTAAGGACCCGGTGGAAGGCGCCAAGTACAGCGGCCGGGCGGGGATGAAGATGGAGGCATTCCAGGCGATGGTCGACGACGTTGCCTCCCGCGCCCATGCGGTTCCCGATGGGTTGGACCGTATCGGCGCCGCGGCCCGCGCGGCCGGTTTGCCGATGGCGAGCCACGACGACCACAGTATCGCCGCGCGCGACGGATTTCGCGCCCGCGGCGCCCGCATCTGCGAGTTCCCGATCGCCGAGGAGGTTGCCCACGCGGCCGTCGCGGCGGGGGACTTCGTCGCGATGGGCTGCCCGAACGTGGTGCGCGGCGGGTCGCACCTCGGCTGGGCCTCCGCCGCGGCGATGGCGGAGGCCGGCGTATGTTCCGTGCTGACCTCGGATTACTACTACCCGGCGATGCTGCGGGCGGCGTTTGTGCTGGCGGAGCGGGGCGTGCTGGACCTGCCGCGCGCCTGGGCGCTGATCGCGGAGAACCCGGCGCGGGCGGCGGGGCTGACCGATCGGGGGGTGATCGGGGCGGGGAAGCGAGCCGATCTGGTGGTGGTCGATCCGGGCACGTGCCGGGCCGTGGCGGTGGTCGCCGGGGGGCGGGTGGCGCACCTGACGGCGGAAGGAAGCGGGCGGCTGTCGGCCGCCTGAACAGCTTTGCCACGGACGCCTTGATCAGGCGCGCCGAACCGGGCTAGTCATAACGATCTTCTACAGGTTGTGCGCCAACGGTTTGCGGGTGACGAATGTCTGACAGCCTTGTTTTGAAACTGCTACGTGCCATGCGCGGCGATATCAGTCAGATCAGGACTGACGTCATTGAAGTGAAAGAGCGGCTGGGCTTCCTGGAAGGTGGCTACGCTTCGCTGTCCCGCCGGGCCGATCGTATCGGCGGCGATGTTCAGCGGATCAAGGCGCGTCTGGACATCGCCGGCGCGCCGGTATGACGGTTCGCGACGCTGAGGCGAACAACCGTCTGAGGGGTCCGTCCCGCGCGGTGCCGAGCATATGGTGTCCACCGGCCGGAACCCGGGGGCGTTACGCCTTATGATCGAGCGCTTTCTGCATCGCCTGTTGTTCGCCAGCCGCTGGCTGCTGCTGCCGTTCTACCTCGGCCTGGTCGTCGCGCTGGCGCTGCTGGCGTTCAAGTTCATGCAGAAGCTGGTCTCGCTGTTTCCGGAGTTCATCGCGCTCGACCTGGATGCGACGATTGTGGTCAGCCTGAAGCTGGTGGACATCGCACTGACCGGCAATTTGCTGCTGATGGTGATCCTGGCGGGCTATGAGAACTTCATATCCCGTATCGAGACGGATACGAAGGAGGAGCGGCCGGCCTGGATGGGCAAGGTCGATTTCGCCGATTTGAAAATGAAGCTGATTACCTCGATCGTGGCGATCTCGGCGATCCAGGTGCTGGAAGCGTTCATGAATATTGAAGCTTACAACAAAGTGGATGTGGCCTGGCTGGTCGGCATTCACATGATGTTCGTGTTTTCCGGACTGATCCTGGCGATTTCGGATCGGATTGGCGCTGACAAGCACTGACCGTGAGAATCGGCAAGGACGGCGAGCGGCGGTGGTCACCTTCGCGGACGGCCAGACTTTGGATCGGCGCGTCCTCCCTCGGCTATCGGGCGCCTGCCGCCCCGGCATGATGCGGGATCGGTAGACTCTCTCTCACCGGCAGGGCAAAGACGCTTGGATGCTCGTACAGCGAGATCCGCGGCACTTCGTCCGATGGATCCGAAGGCCGTCGTCCGGATTACTGGGCGGCCGCCTTTTGTCATTTCGGCGGCGGTTGACTGCGAGATAAGCGGCCTTCGCCCATGGCGGCATGGCCGGTGGGCGCGGATATTGGCAGGGGGCTAAGCGATGTCTGACGATTCGATACGATCCGCGCTGGCCCGCCTGGAGGCGGGGCAGGCTAAATTGGAAGCTGAGCAGGAACCGCTCAGGGAGCAACTGAACACCAAGCTCGACGATATCCTCGATAAGATGTCAGCCATCCGGCAAGAGACTGATACCGTGCGCGGGCATGTCGTGTACGGCTTGCCGGGAAATCTTACCCTCAGTCAGCGCCTGACCAAGATTGAAGAAGAGATGCGCAAGCGCTGACTGAGGTGGTAAGCTCAGCTGAATTAAGGAACTGAGATATGGAAGTCTGCGAAAGGGACGCGCTTATTCGCCAATACGCAGCCGGGGACATCACTTGGCACACGCTGCGGGAGCGCGGGTTCGAGGACTACGTTCAGGTGCTCGGGGCGCTTGGCGAACTGGGCCTCCGCCCGCCGATGGCGCCTATGGAGGGGCCGAATGTGGAGGCGCGCGAGCGTGGCCGGGCCATCATCCGCCGGGCCCTGCAGGCGCAGCGTTGAGCGAGACGTTCAGCCTTATCGTTACCGACACCTCGCCGCTGTTCACATTGGTGCTTGCGGATAGCCTCGACGTCTTGCTCAGACCCGGATTGCCTGTGAGCATTCCCGACGCGGTCTACGTCGAAGCCACCCGGGTTCACGGCGCGCCGGGCGCCGAACAGATCGTCGAATGGATCAACGCTCATCTCGAGGCAGTCAGGATCGTGCCGACTGACATCGGCATCGACCAGCAACGCCGTCTCGAAGAAGGCCGCTCCGCTCGCGGTCTGGGCGAGCAGTCGGCCATCGAAACTCTGGAGCGTTTCCTTCGCCTCAATCCCACCGCGGAAGCGCTGCTTCTGTTCGAGGACAGCGATGTCGCGAAACGGCGCGCGATTGTCGATGAGCGGGCAAGTCTGATCAGCACCGGCGATTTTTTACGTGAGCTTGAGGGTGTGGGGCTGATTCAATCGAGTGACTATATCCTCGACCAGGCCGCCGCCAAAGGCCGTAACATCGAGCGTCAACGCGCAGCGAGCAAGGACGCCACAACACGAGAACGGCTTCGCGCGCAGCTTCGAGGCGCGGGCGGCAAATCTCGACGCTGATCGGCGTCAGGGATCAAATTGTCTAAGCAACGTCCAGCCGTAATACTGGGTCACGGCCTATATAATCCAACATCGCCTTCAATGGGATCATCCGGATCGACGGTGATCCCGGCGGTCAAGGCCTGGATGCGCTCGATCAAAGGCCGGGTCAGCGCGACAAGCGTCTCCGGATGGCTTTCAATGTCACGCGCCAGAAGCGCGAGAAACGGTCGAAGAGCGGGGTCCGATTCAATCTCACCTTGGGCCAAAGACATCCTCCTCCGACCGCGGCGCCGCGTCCGCGGCCTCCAGCGCCGGTGCAATCGACAACAAGCGGTCCCACGCGGCCTGGCGGCGCATTTTTGCGGCGCGGAAATCGAAGAAATCTTCCACCTCGCTCTGTCGCTCGGACGACAAAGCCTGGATTTTCATCAGTAACGAGTGCGTATCGGGCATCACCGGTTCCCACTGCCGCCCTGGTTCTGATCGCCACCGTACCACAAAGCCGGGCCGAACCGGCATAGCGCCTCCAGGCTCCGTCTCACTGGCCTATCCGCCCCGCCCGCGCTAGACATCCCGCCACCCGGGGCGGCCACGCCCCCAAACGTCAAGGACACACTCATGCCGGCCTATCGCTCCCGCACCACCACCCACGGCCGCAACATGGCCGGCGCCCGCGGCCTGTGGCGCGCGACGGGGATGAAGGACGGCGATTTCGGCAAGCCCATCATCGCCGTGGTCAACAGCTTCACCCAGTTCGTGCCGGGGCATGTGCACCTGAAGGACCTCGGCCAGCTCGTCGCCCGCGAGATCGAGAAGGCCGGCGGCGTCGCCAAGGAATTCGACACCATCGCCATCGATGACGGCATCGCCATGGGCCATGACGGCATGCTGTACAGCCTGCCCTCGCGGGAACTCATCGCCGACAGCGTCGAATACATGGTCAACGCCCACTGCGCCGACGCCATGGTCTGCATCTCCAACTGCGACAAGATCACCCCCGGCATGCTGATGGCCGCGATGCGCCTCAACATCCCCGCCGTCTTTGTCTCAGGCGGCCCGATGGAGGCCGGCAAGGTCCTTCACAAGGGCAAGACCCGCTCCGTCGACCTGATCGACGCCATGATCGCCGCGGCCGACGACACCAACACCGACGCCGAGGTCGAGGCGATGGAGCGGTCCTCCTGTCCGACCTGCGGCTCGTGTTCCGGCATGTTCACCGCCAACTCGATGAACTGCCTGATCGAGGCGCTCGGCCTCGGCCTGCCCGGCAACGGCACCGTCGTCGCCACCCACGCGGACCGCCGGGACCTGTTCCTGGAGGCCGGACGCAAGATCGTCGAGATCACCCGCCGCCACTACGAAACCGATGACGCCACCGTCCTGCCGCGCAGCATCGCCACCTTCGCCGCGTTCGAGAATGCCATGACGCTGGACATCTCCATGGGCGGCTCGACCAACACCGTGCTGCATCTGCTGGCTGCCGCAAACGAGGGCAACGTCCCCTTCACCATGCTCGACATCGATCGGCTGTCCCGCCGCGTGCCGGTGCTGTGCAAGGTCGCGCCGTCCGTCCCCGACGTGCATGTGGAAGACGTGCACCACGCCGGCGGGATATTCGCGATCCTCGGCGAACTGGAGCGTGTCGGGCTGATCGACGCCTCGGTCCCGACGGTGCATGCCGAAACCCTGGCCGAGGCGCTGGAGCGTTGGGATGTCCGCCGCACCAGGGACGACGCGGTGCGGAGGTTCTACCGGGCCGCCCCCGGCGGCGTGCCGACGACGGAAGCGTTCAGCCAGTCGGCCCGCTGGGACGCGGTGGACGACGACCGCGAGAAGGGCGTGATCCGCGACGTCGCGCACGCGTTCTCGAAGGATGGCGGCCTCGCCGTGCTGTACGGCAACATCGCCGAGGAAGGCTGCATCGTCAAAACCGCCGGGGTGGACGCCAGCATCCTGACCTTCTCCGGCCCGGCGCGGGTGTTCGAAAGCCAGGACGCAGCGGTGGATGGCATCCTGGGCGGCGGCGTGAAGCCGGGCGACATCGTGCTGGTGCGCTACGAAGGCCCGCGCGGCGGACCGGGGATGCAGGAGATGCTGTATCCGACCAGCTACCTGAAATCCAAGGGGTTGGGCAAAGTCTGCGCCCTGATCACCGACGGCCGCTTCTCCGGCGGGTCGTCCGGCCTGTGCATCGGCCACTGCTCTCCGGAAGCCGCGGAAGGCGGCGCCATCGGGCTGATCGAGGAGGGCGACATCATCCGGATCGACATCCCCGCGCGCTCGATCGTCCTGGACGTGCCGGACGCCGTATTGGCAGCGCGCCGGGCGGCCATGGAAGCCAAGGGCGATGCCGCGTGGCAGCCAGCCGAAACGCGCCAGCGGCAGGTGTCCTCCGCGTTGCGCGCCTATGCGGCGATGGCCACCAGCGCTGCCCGCGGCGCCGTGCGGGACGTGAATGCGCTGCGCCGCCGGTAGATGCGCGTCTGGCCCATCGGCCTGGTGATCCTGACCCTCGGGCCTGGCGCAGCGGATGTATGACGCGTTCACCGGCTCGGGCGGACGGGCGGAGTTTCATCCCCTGCCCCCGTTCAGCAAGGACGGGCACACCTTGTTCTTCGGGTCCGGCGGTTCCCCAATCTGGGGACCGCTGATGGACGCTTATCTGACCAGGATGGGCGTCCGGTAGCGCTGCGTCTCAGCGCCCCTGCTTCTCCGGGTCCAAGTTGCCAGCTTGGTGGTGACGCCGGATATGATGTGAAATGGCGCGCTCACGATAAGCGCGCCATTGCTGATTATTGTTGTTGGCCCCACGGGCTTTTATAGTTTGGATCGGCGGCCTTACGCTGGGCATCATACGTCGTCGTGTTCTGGAGTCCTTGCTGGGTCACCTGGTGCTTGTGCCACTGATGACCGGCGATGCAGCCGCCGACCATGCCCAAAAACCCGTGGCCAGCGTAATGACCCGCCAGTGCGCCCGCTGCGGCTCCGGACAAGCAGCCGATGGCATGAGCCGACGGGCTGGCGGCTCCGAAGCCGACCAGCATCACGCCCGCAAACAGTAATTTTCGCATGTGGGACTCCTATTCGGCGGTCGTATTGTGGAAAACCAATTTGTCCTTACCCGAGGTAAAGGTTGCCACCTTGCCACCCTCGCTGATCACATAGTTATCGTGTTCAACCTTCGCTTGATGATGGTTTCCGCTGATCACATGCGATTTATACGGTGTAAGAACTATTCTGCCGTGGGTATCATCGCGTGGCGTTAGCTTATAAGTGCCAGCGTATTCGGCAACCACTTTGTTATCCTGGATCGTCTCACTGGTCCAATGTCCGTCCGCCAGCACATCCATGTTGATGATCACGCCATGGCCGAGATCGGCTTGCCATTGACCGGCGACGTGATCGTCAGCGTAGGCAAACCCGGGGCTGATCGCCAGCGCGGCGATGAATAACAAAAGCTTGTACTTCATTCGGTGTTTCTCCCAGTACAGTATTCGAAGCGCGCCTTCATGCCCCGAGCAGAGCGATACGGCAAGGCAGTGGTGGTTGGGGCACCCAGCACCGCGCCGGGACTCACTGGCTCCAGGTTGCCAGCACCGCCTGCGCCGCCGCTGGGTATCCACGCCTTTTTTCTGTGTAAACAAAGGCGTGGATGGCGGGCCTGCGCCCGCCATGACGATACCGGCGACCTGCCGCCCGGTCAAAGTCAACGGCGGTTGGTATCAGAGCGAGAATTTATCAATATGTTATATCTTCGGACCGGAGACCCCCTGCTTCTCCGCCAGATGCGCCCGCGCCTCCTCCGCCGACAGGTAGATATGCGGCGCGAGTTGCCGGCGGCTCAGCGCGTCACCCAGCTTGATCTTCAGGAACCCGCTGGTGGTGTAGCGGGTCACCCGCGAGTAGAAACGATCTGTCAGGTCCTGCACCATCGCCGTATAGGCGTCGAGAAGTTCCGGCAGAATACTGAACCGGTCATAGTTGACGATCGCATAGACCTTGTGCCCGAGCGGCAGCAGCCGTTCCGCCACCAGATGGCGGATCTGCGCGATCTCCGCCGCGTCGCGGATCGACAGCCCCTCGAAGTTGACGAAGAACAGCTCTTCGGCGGCATCGTAGGAGAAGCGCTGCTCCAGCGGAATCCCCAGCAAGAGTTCCCGCAACCCGATCGGATCCGCTCGAAACAACCGCTCGTCCATCAGTCGCGGTTCTTCGTGCATCACGGGCTTGAACTGCATCCGCGCCAGGATGTCCTTCTCCAGGTCCACGCCGGGGGCGATTTCCGTCAATTCCAGCCCCTCCGGCGTCAGCCGGAAGACGCAGCGTTCGGTGATATATAGCACCGGATGGCCGCGCTGCGCGGCGTAGGTGCCGCTGAAGGTGCGGTGCTCGACCTCCTGCACGAACTTGTAGCCGGTGCCGTGGCCGCGCAGCACCAGCTTGCCGTCCTCGATCGCCGGCTTATGGCCGCCGGCTTCGAAGGTGCCGACGAACACCACCTTCTTGGCGTTCTGGCTGATGTTGATGAACCCCCCTGCCCCGGCCAGCTTCGGCCCGAACTTGCTGACGTTGACGTTGCCAGCGGCATCGGTTTCGGCCAATCCGAGGAAGGCCAGGTCGAGCCCGCCGCCGTCGTAGAAGTCGAACTGGTAGGGCTGATCGATTACCGCCTGGTTGTTCACCGCGGCGCCGAAATCCAGCCCGCCCGCCGGCACGCCGCCGATGGAGCCGGGTTCGGTGGTCAGGGTGATCAGGTCGATGACATGCTCCTCATTGGCCACCGCGGCGACGCCCTCCGGCATGCCGATGCCGAGGTTGACCACGCTGTTCGGCGCCAGTTCCAGCGCGGCGCGGCGGGCGATGATCTTGCGCTCGCTCATTGGCATCGGCGGCAGCGAGCCCATCGGGGCGCGGGTCTCGCCCGTATAGGCCGGGTTGTAGACGGTGACGAAAGTCTGGCCGTGATGCTCGGGCTTCTCCGCCACCACGACGCAATCGACCATGATGCCGGGGATCTTCACCTGCCGCGGATGCAGGCTGCCGGCTTCGGCCAGCCGCTCGACCTGGGCGATCACCACGCCGCCGGAGTTATGCGCCGCCATGGCGATGGCCAGCGCCTCAAGCGTCAGTGCCTCGCGCTCCATGGTGATGTTGCCGAGCGTGTCCGCCGTGGTGCCGCGGATAATGCCGACATCGATCGGGAAGCACTTGTAGAGCAGCGCCTCCTGCCCGTGGATGGTGATCAGCTCGACCAAATCCTCGGTGGTGCAACTGTTGATCTTGCCGCCGCCGTTGCGCGGATCGACGAAGGTGCCGAGGCCGACGGTGGTCAGGTGCGCCGGGCGATGCGCGGCGATGTCGCGAAACAGGTGGGTGATCACGCCCTGCGGCAGGTTGTAGCCCTCGATCTTGTTGGCGATGGCCAGCGCCTGCAATTTCGGTGCGAGGCCCCAGTGGCCACCGATGACCCGGCGCACCAGGCCCTCATGGCCGAAATGGTTCAGCCCGCGGTGCTTCCCGTCGCCCTGCCCGGCGGCATAGACCAGGGTCAGGTTGCGCGGCTTGCCGTGCGAGCGGAAATGCGATTCGTCTTCGTCGAGGTAGAGTTCTTCCAGCGCCACGGCGATGCCCTCGGCGAAGCCGGTGCCGATGAAGCCGCCGGTCGCCACGGTGTCGCCGTCGCCGATAAGGCGGACCGCGTCGCGTGCCGGGACGACCTTGCCGCTATGCGCGGTCCGCAGCGATTGCAGGAACGGGTGGACCGCGTGATGGGGCATGGTGCATGTCCGCCTATACGATGCCGGTCAGGTAGTAGACTGCGATCACGACAAAGACCGCGGACGTCTTGATGCAGGTCAGCGCGAAAATGTCCTTGTACGACGTCCGGTGAGTCAACCCGGTGACCGCCAGCAAGGTGATCACCGCGCCGTTATGCGGCAGCGTGTCCATGCCGCCGGAGGCCATCGCAGCCACCCGGTGCAGCACATCCAGCGGTATCCCGGCTGCGTTGGCGGCGGCGATGAACTGCCCCGACATCGCCGCCAGCGCGATCGACATGCCGCCGGAGGCGGAGCCGGTGATCCCGGCCAGGGTGGTAACGCTGATCGCCTCGTTGATCAGCGGGTTGGGGATCGCCGTCAGCGCATCCCGGATGGCGATGAACCCGGGCAGCGCGGCGATGACCGAGCCGAAGCCATATTCCGTCGCGGTGTTGATCGAGGCCAGCAGGGCACCGGCCACGGCCAGTTTGCTGCCCTCGGCGAAGCGGCGCGACACCGCCCGGAAAGCGGTCGCGATGACCGTCAGGATACCGGCCAGCAACGCCAGTTCCACCGCCCAGATCGCCACGTTCGCCGGCACCGGACCGGTCAGCGGCTGCGCCAGACCGGCCAGCGTCACGCTGTATGTCGGCCCGTACAACCTCGGCAGTGCATAGGTGAACACCAGGTTCATCACGCCCACCACCACCAGCGGCAGCAGCGCGACCCAGGGATTCGGCAGGTCTTCCTCATCGACCGGCTCCGGTTCCTGGGTATGGTTCTCGCCATAACCCTCACCGGCGGCGGCGGCCTGGCGCAGGCGCCAGGTCAGGTAGGCGAGGCCGATGATGGCGATGTAGATGGCGCCAATCAGGCCGAGCCAGGGCGCCGACCAGGCGTTGGTCTTGAAGAAGGCCGCCGGGATGATGTTCTGGATTTGCGGCGTGCCGGGCAGCGCGTCCATGGTGAAGGTGAAGGCGCCGAGCGCGATGGTTCCCGGGATCAGCCGCTTCGGCAGGCCGCCGAGCCGGAACGCCTCGGCCGCGAACGGGTAGACGGCAAACACCACGACGAACAGCGACACGCCGCCATAGGTCAGCAGCGCGCAGACGATGACGATGGCCAGCACCGCCCGCTCCCGCCCGACCAGGCGGATCGTCGCGGCGACGATCGATCGCGAGAAGCCGGACAGTTCGACCACCTTGCCGAAGATCGCGCCGAGCAGGAACACCGGGAAGTAGAGTTTTACGAAGACCACCATCTTGTCCATGAACAGGCCGCTGTAGACCGGCAGGACGGAGGACGGCTCGGTGACCAGCACGGCGAGAAGGGCCGCGATGGGCGCGAAGATGATGACGCTGAAGCCGCGATAGGCGGCCAGCATCAGGAAGCATAATGCGGCAATACAGACGATGAAGCTCATGCACGTTTCCCCGGAGGCAGGTGGATTCCCACTTGGTTCAACAGCGAGCCTGCACCGGCTGCCGCCATGACGCATTGATAGACGTCATGACGATACGGTCAAAGCATTTTTGGTGTGATGGAAGGCACCCGGCGGCGCTTCACATGGCGGCGCGGCACGGCCGTTGCAAAAGTGTCATGGCCGGATTTAGTCCGGCTATCCACGACTTGCGGTGCCGGATCGGGCAAAGTCGTGGATGGCCGGGACAAGCCCGGCCATGACACAACGGGACGACACGCATGACACAACTGGTCGGCACGGAGGGTCGAGGCGGCGGCCCCGCCCGCGCCTACTTCTCCAGCACGTAGCGCCCCGGCGCGTCATCCAGCGGCGGATGCGCGTTGCCACCCAGCGGCGGCGGGGCGACCCGGCCGCCGGAATGGTCGCCCAGCCAGCGCGCCCAGTCGTTCCACCAACTGCCGTCATGCACCGCGCTGGTTTTGCGCCACTCCTCCGGCGTCTCGGTCTTTGCCTCGTTGATCCAGTGGGTGCCCTTGCCGCCGGGCGGGTTGATAATCCCCGCGATATGGCCGCTGGAGGCCAGCACATAGCGCACCTTGCCGCCGAACAACTGGGTGATCCGCCACGCCGACTCCCACGGCACGATGTGGTCCTTCTCCGCGCCCACCGCATAGGCATCGAGCTTGATCTGCCCCAGATCGAGCGCCTCGCCTTTCACCTCGACCTTGCCCGGCTTGATAAGGTTGTTCTCCACATAGGTATTGTGCAGGTACCAACTATGCGCCGTGCGGGTCATGCGGGTGCCGTCGCTGTTCCAGTACAGCAGGTCGAAGGCCGGCGGTTTCTGCCCCAGCAGGTAGTTGTTGACCACGTTCGACCAGATCAGGTCGTTCGACCGCAGCAAATTGAACATGTTGGACATCTCGCGGCTGTCCAGATAGCCACGCTCCAGCATCTGCTGCTCGACGAAGTCGATCGCGGTATCGCCGAGAAACACCGCGGTGTCGCCGACTTTGGAGAAGTCCTGCAACGACACCATGAACGTGGCGGAGCCAAATCGGGTGTCGCCCTTCTTCGCCAGCCAGGCCAGGGTCATCGCCATCAGGGTGCCGCCGATGCAGTAGCCCATGACATTCAGGGTTTCGCTGCCGCTGATCTGGCGGATCGCGTCGCTGGCCGCCAGCGGGCCGAGATCCATGTAGTCCTCGATCGTCGTGGCGTCCATCGAGGCGTCCGGGTTCTTCCAGGACACGATGAACACCGTGAACCCCTGCGCCACGAGGTAGCGCACGAAGCTGTTCTTCTGCTGCATGTCGAGGATGTAGTATTTGTTGATCCACGGCGGCACGATCAGCAGCGGCACCTGGTGCACCGTGTCCGTCGTCGGCGAATACTGGATCAGCTCGATCAGCTTGTTGCGCAGCACCACCTTGCCCGGAGTCATCGCCAAGTTGCGGCCAGGCGCGAAGGCGGTGGCGTCCACCATGCTCAGCCGCCCCTCCTTGATGTCGTGCAGCAGGTTGCGGGCGCCGTCGGCCAGGCTGCCACCGCCGGTTTCCATCGCCCGGCGCAGCGCCTCCGGGTTGGACAGCAGCAGCAGCGACGGGCTCATCGCATCGATGAACTGGCGGAGATGAAAATTCAGCCGCACCTCCTCCGGGTCGTCCGGATTGCCGGTTTCGCTCTGCTTCAGCAGCCAGTCGGATGCGAGCGTGTAGAGCTCCTTGAGCGTGCGGTAGGCCGGGTTGGCCTGCCACTCCGGTGCGGCGAACCGCTTGTCGGACACGTGTGCGGGCTTGGCGTCGGCCGCCCCACCCCAAAAGCGCTGAGCGGCCTCGGCCCATGCCCCGGCCGCGGCGGTAAATACCCGCGTGTTCAGATCCACGGCCGCGGTCAGGGCCTTGGCGGGATCGCGCAGCGTGCGCAGCCAGACGATGCGCAGCGCGCGTGCAATCTCGGCCCAGTCAACCGGGACCACCTCGCGCAGCGGGTTGGCGTTCCACACCTGGTCAAGCGCGTGCAGCGCCTGGTTGGAGCCGATAAGCTTGTTGAGCTGCTGAACCCCGGCGGCGAGCAGATTGCCGGCGGCGGCGTCCGGCGCGGTCTGAAACAGCTGCGAACCCGGGGTGCTCAGGCTCTTGCTCCAGGCCTCGGTGGAGCCGGACGCGGCTTCCATCCAGGAGTTCCAAAGGCTGAGCACGGAGTCGGCGGCTTCGGCGGTGCCGGCTGGCGGGGACGGGGTTTTGTCGTTCATGGTCGGTTTCCTTCCTTCTGGCCGGGTGTCGGGTGCGGTCCCGATGAGACGGGTTACAGGTTTTGCGCCGGGCTGGATACTGGCGTCCTCGATCTCATTGACGCGGCCAAGCTTGATCCACACCCGGCTCCGGCGATACTGCGCGCCCAGCCCGCACAAGGACCGCCACGATGACCGCAGCCCTGCCGACAGCCAAGCCCGAGGACGTCGGACTGAACCCCGCCGCGCTCCATCGCCTGTCGAAAGCGCTGGAGGAGCGGGTCGCCGCCGGCCATATACCCGGAGCGGTCGCGCTGGTCGCCCGGCACGGTAAGGTCGCTTATCACGAAAGCTTTGGCCGCCTCGACCCGGCCTCCGGCGAGCCGATGACCGCCAACGCGATCTTCCGCATCTACTCGATGACCAAGGCGATCGTCTCGGTGGCCGCGATGATGCTGTGGGAGGAAGGCCGGCTGCTGCTGACCGATCCTGTCGGCCAATATATCCCCGCCTTCAACGCCGCCGCCGTCGGCGTGGCCGGCGGCGATAGCTACGAACTGACCCCCGTCCGGGCGCCGATAACGGTGCAGGACCTGCTGCGCCATACCTCCGGCCTGACCTATGAGTTTCGCGGCGACACGCCGATACACAAGGCTTACGCACAGGCGCGCGTGGCGCGGCTGAAGCAGACCAATGCGGACCAGGCGGAGGCGCTGGCGAAGCTGCCTCTGCTGCATCAGCCGGGAACAGCCTGGGAATACAGCCGATCCACCGACGTGCTCGGGCGGCTGGTGGAGGTGGTGTCCGGCCAGACCCTCGGCGCGTTCCTGGCGGAGCGCATCCTGGCGCCGCTGGGCATGACCGACACCGGGTTTCATGTGCCGGAGGAGGACCAGCGGCGCATCGCCGAACCCTTCGCCAAGGACCCGGACGGCGGGCAGGACGTGACGCTGCTCGATGTCCGCCGCCCGGCGATGTTCGAATCCGGCGGCGGCGGCATGGTCTCCACCGCCACGGACTATGCGCGATTCCTGGCGATGTTGCTGGGCAACGGGCGGCTCGGGCCGGTGCGGCTGCTGGGGCGCAAGACGGTGGAGCTGATGACGGCGGATCATCTCGGCGCCGGTATTCCGCGGCCAGCCGATCTGGTGCCGCCGGGGCACGGGTTCGGGCTGGGGTTCGCGGTGCGCACGCATGCCGGGCTGGCGCCATTCCCGGGATCGGTTGGCAACTACTTCTGGGGCGGCGCGGCGGGGACGACGTTCTGGGTCGATCCGGCCGAGCGGCTGTTCGCGGTGCTGATGATCCAGGCGCCGCTGCAGCGGGATTACTACCGGGTGTTGTTCCGTGATCTCGTCTACGCGGCGGTGACGGACTGAGCGGGCGGCTTGAGCTCGCTTCCCCCGCCCAAGGCGGAACCCTGCTGACCGCCCCAATCGCAGTGCAGAAACGATAATCGACCGCGCTGTCATTCCAGTGTCATATAAAACTGCTATGACGCCGGCCGAATCAGGTTGCCCGAGTCTTTCCCCCGGGTTCGGAGTTGGCGATGAAGCAGTGCCGAATGAAACCGTGTGTCGAGCCAGCCCGCCGCCACCGGCAAGCCGCCAAACCGCAAGGGTGATCGGCCGCCGGACCATGCTGTTCACCGCGGCGATGGCCGCCGCACGAAACGCGGTGGCTGCACTGCCAGTTCCTCGCAGCGACCGTCTCGCCTTCCGCATTATTCGGCACGGCGACGAGATCGGCCGCCACAGTGTGACCTTCGAGCCTCGCGGCAACTCGCTCACCGTTCGGGTGACCGTGGACGCCGTTGTGACGCTGCTGTCCCTGCCGATCGTTCGGTATACGCATCAGGCGACTGAAACCTGGCTGGGGGAGACGCTGACCGGACTGAGCGCCGAAACCGACAAGAACGGCCGCCACCAATGGGCCAGCGCGCAGCGCACCAATGAAGGCCTGGTGGTGCTCGGCAGCCAGACCCAACGCTACATCGCGCCGGAGCCCGCGGGCACCACCAGCTATTGGGACAAGCGCGCGCTTGCCGGGCCGATGATCAGCCTTGAGGATGGCGTGCTGCTGCGGCCGAAAGTGACCGAACGCACAGCAGAAACGATTCCGACGGCGTCCGGCGCCCCCGCCGTCGCGGACCATTATGTCATCAGCGGCGCGTTCGATGTGGAACTCTGGTACGACCGCACCGGCACCTGGGCGAGCCTTGCCTACACGGCGGCGGACGGTTCCACCGTGCGTTACGAACGTCTGTGAAACTTTCGTGACACTCGACGGTTTCCTGATCGCCTACGGCGCCGTGCTGATTTTGCCGCTGTCGGTCGTGGAGGGGCCAGCCGTGTCGGCGGTGACGGGCTTGCTGGCGTCGCAGGGCTATGTCGGCTGCACGCTGGCAATGGTGCTGCTGGTGTGCGGCGACCTTATCGGCGACCTTATCTATTACTGGATCGGACGCTCCGGGGTGACGCCGCTCTCCGGCCTGAGCCGGCGGCTCGGTTTAGGTGAGGCGTTCTCGCCGGAGTTCCAGCGCGACCTGAAGCAGCATTCCACCAAGATGCTGCTGGTTGGCAAATGGACTCATGCCATCGGCTGCGTCGTTCTTGTCGCCAGCGGCATGTTGCGCCTGCCCATTCCGCACTTCCTGTTCGTCAACCTGCTGGCCACGGTGCCGAAGAGCGGCGCGCTGTTCGCGTTCGGCTATTTCGCCGGAAACCATATCGGGCTCTTTGAGCGGCATGCCGTGCTTGGTTCGGCTTTACTCGGCATCGCGGGGGTATCCGCGGTCGCGCTGATCCTTCGCCGGGCCCAACTGTTGAGGGCCCGCCTGTGAGAATTGCCATGTTCACCGATTACTTCTTCCCCGAGCTGGGCGGCATCCAGGACTCGATCGCCACCATCAGCCGCGCGCTCGGGCGGCGCGGCTATCAGGTGGACATTTACGCCCCGGCCTACGGCGCCTCGGACTACCGCCGTGTTGGCGCGCCGGTGCGCGAGCGCGATCTGGGTGATGGCGTGCGGGTGCGCCGCCGCCCGTCCCTGCCCTTCCCCAGTTCGACCCGCCAGTCCCGCGCCGCTTTGCCTTCTCCCATGGGTCCGGCGGCGATGGCGAAAAAGGCGCGGCCGGACGTTATTCATGTGCACTCGTTCTTCGGCATCGGCCTGGAGGCCTTGCTGAACGGACGTTTCTTAAAGATACCCGTGATCGGCACCAATCACACCACGGTTGCCGGCTTCCGCGGCCATATGCCGGTCAGCGTGGCGCGGGCGGCCGCTTATGTCACATGGTTCTATAACCATTGTGCCTATGTCACGGCGCCGTCGCGGTCGGTGTTCGAGGAACTCGGCCTGGCCAGGCTGCGCCGCCCGCATGGCGTGGTGTCGAACCCGATCGATACCGGCCTGTTCACGCCGCTTCCGGCGAATGAGCGCGACGCGTTGCGTGCGCGGTTCGGGCTGTCCGGGCCGACGATCACCTATGCCGGCCGCCTCGGGCCGGAGAAGAACATCGAGGTGCTGCTGCACGCGGTGGCGGCGCTGCGGCACCGCGGCGTCGTTACTGAACTGGCAATCGCTGGACACGGTTCGCATGAACCGTTACTGCGTACGCTGGCGGCCGATCTGGGAATCGACGGGACGGTCAGGTTCATGGGGACGCTGCCGCAAAAGAACCTGGCTCAATTATTACAAATAAGTGACACCTTCGCGATGATGAGCACAAGTGAAACCCAGAGCATGGTTCTGCTCCAGGCGATGGCCTCGGGCGTGCCGGTGGTAGCCGCGGCGACGCGGGCGCTGCCGGAGTTTGTCGGTCCCGGCAACGGGATACTCGTCGATCCGGACGATCCGGCGGCGCTGGCCCGGGTGCTGGAGGACCTGCTGGCGGCGCCGGAGCAGCGGCTGCGGCTGGGCTCGGGCGGCAGGGCGTCGGCCCAAAAATTTGCTATCGAAACAGTCACCGATGAGTGGGAGACGCTCTACCGTTCGGTGCTCCAAGGGAGTGTTGCCGCATGAGCGACCCAGTGATGATCAGCTTCGTGGTGCCGGCCTATAACGAGGAGAAGACGCTGACGCGGAATCTCTCGGCCATCATCGCGGAGATCAAGCAGTGCGGCTGCACGGCCGAGGTGATCGTGGTGAACAACGCCAGCACCGACGGTACTGGTGACGTGGCGGCTTCGTTTCCCGAGGTTATCGTCGTCGATGAACCGGTCAAGGGGTTGGTGCAGGCGCGCAAAGCCGGGTACCAGCGGGCCACCGGGGAACTGGTCGCCAACGTCGATGCGGACACGATCGTCACGCAGGGCTGGCTGAACCGCGTGCTGGAGGAGTTCCGCCGGCATCCGAACCTGGTCGCGCTGAGCGGTCCGTACATCTATTACGACGTGCCAAGGCGGACCCGCGCGGCGGTGCGGGCGTTCTATGTCATGGGCTACGGGTTCTACATGCTGAACCGCTTCGTGCTGCGTGTCGGCTCCATGCTGCAAGGCGGCAATTTCGTCGTCCGCCGATCGGCGTTGGAGGAGATTGGCGGATTCAACCCGAAGTTCAGCTTTTACGGTGAAGATACGGACCTGGCGCGGCGGTTGAACACTGTCGGTGCGGTGAAGTTCACCTTCGGGCTTCCCGCGCTGTCCTCCGGGCGGCGGTTACTGGAGGAAGGAGTCATGAAGATCGGCATGCGCTATTCGATGAACTTCGTCTGGGCGACGTTCCGGCACCGGCCGTTTACGGATGAGTGGATCGACGTGCGGAATTAGGATGAGGAACAGCATCGTTTTGTCTAGGCAAGTAAATTGAAACGCAAATGAACACGAATGAACACAAATAAATCGTGCCATCCGACGTAACGCCAGCCGTGGCCCATCTATTTGTGTTCATTCGTGTTCATTTGTGTTTCCCTTATGCTTGCCTACAAACGGCTTTGTTGCCTACAAGCCGGCCACCCAACGTCATCCAGCCAAAGCGACACCCGAAGCCGATCGGCGCGGGAAGAAATACTCCCGGGTTTCGATCAGACGCAACGCTCCGGCGAGCGGAGCGCATCTAAACATGCGGAGCCATTGGCCCGTGTGCCGGTGCCGAAGCAGGTCAAATCGATTTCCGCCGGCGTAGTCCAGGCGCGCGAACGGCGCTTCAAATTCCGGCTTGTGAGAGCGGGGATTGTTACAGCGGTAGATCGTGAATAACCGATAGCTGGCGCCATGCCATTTGCCGTGGATGGATACGGGATAATTAAACTCGGAAACACGTCCCAGCCACGAGCAAACCGGCGTTACGCCGCCGTTTCGTAAGCTCCCGCCCTGACCGCCTCGGTCTCCACCCCCAGCATCCCCAGCACCTTGTCCCGCACCCGCAGGAACACCGCCGACGACCGGTCGCGCCGCGCCGCCGGGTCCACCGTCAGCACATCCGATATCCGCCCCGGATGCGGCTGCATCACCACCAGCCGATCGGCCAGGAAGACCGCTTCGTCGACGTCGTGCGTGACCAGCAGGGCGGTGGTGCCGCCATGCCGGACGATCCGCGCCAGCTCCGCCTGCAGCCGCAGCCGGGTCAGCGCATCCAGCGCGCCGAGCGGCTCATCCAGCAGCAGGAACCGCGGCCGGTTGACCAACGCCCGGGCGATGGCGACGCGCTGCGCCATGCCGCCGGACAACTGCGCTGGCCACGCCTTCGCGAATGCGGTCAGGCCGACAAGGTCCAGATACTCCGCCACCCGCTGCCGTCGCTGGGCCGAATCTAACCCGCTCCGCCGCAGCGCGGCGGCAACATTGGTTTCCGCCGTCAGCCAGGGCAGCAGCCGGTGCTCCTGGAAAACGATGCCGCGATCCAGGCCGGGGCCGCGCACGGGCTGACCGCCGACGCGGACCTCGCCCCTGTCAGGACGGTCGAGCCCGAGGATCAGGCGCAGCAGCGTCGATTTGCCGCAGCCGGAGCCGCCGACAATAGCAACGAATTCCCCTTCGCGGATGGACAGAGAAATGTCCCGCAGCGCCGGAACAGGCTTGCCGGCGACATGGAACGTCCTGTCCACCCCGGTGATCTCAAGCGCAAACATCAGGCCGCCCTCCGTTTCAGCAGAGATTTCTCCGCCGCCACCGCAAGCCGGCTGAAGGTCAGCCCCAGCAGGCCCAGCAGCACGACGGAGGCGAGCACCAGGTCCATCTGGAAGGTCTCCCGCCCCTCGTTCATCCGTCCGCCCAGCCCGGGGGCGACGTCGAGGAACAATTCGGCGCCGACGGTGGCGAGCCAGGCGGCGATCAGCGAGCTGCGCAATCCGGTCAGGATCGCCGGCAGCGCACCTGGCAGAGCGACGAACCGGACGTAATCCAACGGCCGGAACATCAGCACCCGGGACAATTCGATATAGCTGTGCGGCAGCGCGCTGGTGCCGCGCCACGTGTTGACCGCGGACGGCGCCATCGCCGCCAGGGCGATGAAGGCGACTTTCCCTTGCTCCCCGCCCCCGAACCACATCGACAGCAGCGGCACCCAGGCGAACAGCGCCACCTGCCGGTAGCCGAGGAACAGCGGACCGAGCAACCGGCAGGCCGGGCGCGACAAGCCCAACAGCAGGCCGAGTGCCACGCCGCCGGTAGCACCGATGACAAAACCGGAAAGTTCCCGCAGCAGGCTGGCGGCAAGATCGCCCGTCATGCCGCCATGCGCGAATCCGTCCCACAGGCGGTACGCGACCTTCTCCGGCGGCGGCAGCAGTTCGTGCGACACGTGCGACAGGCGCGCGGCCGCTTCCCACACCGCCAGCGCGACGAGCGGCACCAGCAGGGGCAGAACCCGTTTCATGCCGGGCGCACCTGCCAGCGGTCCAGCCGCCGCTCCAGCCGGGCAAGGCCCCAGTTCAGCGCGAAGCCAATCACCCCCAGCACGACGACCACCGCCAGCACGAGATCGAGCTGGAACAGTTGGCGGCCCCAGGCCATCAGGTAGCCCAGCCCCTCGGACGAGGCGAACACTTCGACCGCGATGACCGTCTGCCAGGCATTGGCGAGACCCTCGCGCAGGCCGGTGAAGATCGAGGGCACCGCGGCGGGCAGGACGATCTGCGTCAGCATCGACCACGGATCGAACAGCAGCACCGCGCCGACTTCGCGCAGCGCCGGCGGCACATCTCGAAAACCCTGTGCCACGTTCAGCACCACCGGGATGAAGGTGGCGATGCCAATCAGGATCACCTTCAGCCCCTCATCGATTCCGACAAGCAGGATCAGCACCGGCATCCACGCGAGCAGCGGGACCTGCGCCAGGCCGAGGAAAGTGGGGCCGAACAGGCGGTTCAGCCTCGGCGACAGCCCGATGGCGGCGCCGAAGCCAAGGCCCGCGACGGCGCCCGCGGCAAATCCCTTGGCGACCCGTTCCAGGCTGATCAGCGTGGCGTCCTGCAGGTCCCCGCTGGCGATGAATTCCTTCAGCGTCGCCAGAACGACACCAGGCGCAGGCAGGATCTGATCGGGCAGCCAGCCCTCGCGGGCGATCAAGCTCCAGGCGGCCAGCAGCAGCAGCGGCATCGCGATGCCGGCAATGGCCCGCGATACGGCCCGCCGGATCGTCAATGGGTAACCGCTCCGGTGGCTTCGACCTCGCCTTTGGTCAGCTTCTTGCCTGCGGTGTCATAGGTGGACCAGAAATGCTCCAGATGCTGTTCCGCCAGAGCGTGATCCAGGTATTTCCGCTCGGCCCAGCCATCGACATCGACGTCCTTGCGGAGCAGGCCGTAGTCGCGCACCCGCAGCGCCTGGTCCTTGTAGCGGGCGAGCACATAATCGTCGATCAGCGGGTCCAGCCGGTTCGCCAGCGCCTCGTTCTCGAAGTCCGCCGCGAAGCTTTCAGCGGGGATGCCGGTCTTCGCCCAAAGTTCGAACTCCGCATCGCGGTTCTTCTCGTCGGCCGCCCATCTTGCGGCCCTGACGAAGGCGTTGACGACGCGCTGGACGATTTCGGGATGCGCCTGCTCGAACGCTTCGGTGACGTAGATGGCGGAGTTGCGGCCGAAGGTCGGGTCGTCGCCCTTGGTGCCATAGATGATCGAGACGACCCCGCGCTTTTGCAGGTTGAACAGCTCGACGCTGCCGAACGATCCGTCGACGTCGCCCGAGGTCAGCGCGGCGAGCGCGTTGGCAAAGTCCAGGTTGACGAAGCGGGCGTTCTTTTCGCTCAGGCCGTGCGCCGCCAGCACCCGGTCGATGGCAAGCTGGAGATTGGTGCCCTTGAACTGCGACAGCTTGTGGCCGGCGAGGTCCTCGACCTTGCGGATACCGGAATCCGGCCGCACGGCGAGGTAGATGGTGACGCGGACGGTATCGGTCAGCAGCCATTTG
This sequence comes from uncultured Rhodopila sp., assembly GCF_903915725.1. Lineage (GTDB taxonomy): Bacteria > Pseudomonadota > Alphaproteobacteria > Acetobacterales > Acetobacteraceae > Rhodopila. The sequence continues at coordinate 50,503 of NZ_CAIWTY010000092.1, read as the reverse complement.
GTCTTCAGGCCGTTGGCGCGGCCGACGATGGCGGGCAGGTCGCCGAGGCCGGCGGCGAAATCGAGGTGCCCGGCGGCCAGCGACTCGTTCAAAGCCGGCCCGGCGCCACGGAAGAAGGTCCACTCCACTTTGATATCGGGGTCGTTGGCGAATTCCTGCTCGATGGCGTGCGTGGCATGCGCGGTGCCGACGATTGAGCCGCCGGCAAACTGGCGGTTGTCGACGCCGATGCTGGGAACGCCGAGGCGAATCACCAGCGGTTCGGCGCGGGACGGCGCCGCCCAGAGCAGCAGGCCGAGCAGGATGGCGGCGAAGCGAAGCGTCATCGAAAAGATCCCTGAAGGCGGAGCGGATGGGCATTATCCACGTTTTTGGCACGTGTTCAATGTGCAAAACGCGTCGATATGCGCAGACGGATATTAATCACGCAGATGGCATGGTTGGTTGCCGTCAGCGGCAAACGCACCACGCTCTGGTGGAACTTTTCCACACGGGGTTGGCGTGCTTAAATACGAATAACACTATTGACGCGTTTAATCATATCGGCTTGGATCGGTTTCGCGATGCGGGCGCAGGCGCCCGCGCCTGGAGGTGCATCATGCCGCCTGAAATCATCCTCTACGCCCTGGCCGATATCGTCGTGCTGTTCATGCTGGTGCTATTCGCCCTGACCCCCGCGGGCGAGTATCCCCGGTTGGAATCGGCTTTTGACGACGAGGATAGCCAGGCCTGGCTGATGGTGCCCTGCTGGCTCATCTGAAGCTGTTTTTCCACCTTCACGGGCAGCGGAACGGCGAAGCGATCCACCTGGAGGGGGCTCCGGTGGGGGATTGTCGTGCCGCTTCGTTTCCCGCAATGGCAAGGATATCTTTGCAGTCCCGGCTATCGGTCCGTGGCCAACGTCACGAAAAGGCACGGCGATGATGCACGGGTTAGCGGATCGGGCCGCTGTTCCGCCCGCGCCCGACACCATCCCGCGGCGCACCGCCGATGGCTGGCGGAACACCAACCATAAGATCTACTCGACCGGCTCGCCGGGCCTCCCTCGGGGACTGGTCTGGGCGCGTACGATGAGGCCACGCCGCGTACCGGATCGTTGCTGGTGCCGCTCGGTGCCGCCGGCGTACAGGTTCGTCGAAACTTTAGACCCTATCGGCCTGCGCGCCTCCGGTGGGCGGGAGCTGCTGCCTCGGGTGCATGCGCTGGTGGCGGAGCGGGATCGCCGGGGCGGGCACCAGGCGGCGTAACGTCCGGCAGCCAATTGCCGGCGGGAGTGGCCCGTTCGCGCAAGCGGCTTTGTTCGTCATGGCGGGCGCAGGCCCGCGAGCCACGCCCTTGTTCGTATCAGCAATGGGCGTCGATGCCGACACCGGCCTTCGCCGGGGCATGCTCCGCCGGCATGACGGGAAGGCGCAGCCGAAAAGTCATAGTCAACGCCGGCCGGTGCAATGCCGGACGCAGGCGGGCGGGAAGGGCGGCCGGCCGGGCCAGCCGCCCCGCGAGCCGTTTACTCTGCCGGAAGCTGCTGCGGGTTCGCTGCCAGACTCCGCAGGTAAGCGATGATGTCGGCCCGGTCCTTGGGATCCTTCACCCCGGCAAATGTCATCTTCGTGCCCGGAGCATAGGCGGCGGGCTTCGTCAGCCACTTGTTCAACTCATCGTAGGTCCAAGGACCCTCATGGCTCTTGAGCGCGGCCGAGTAGTTGAACCCTTCCATATGCCCGTGCGGCGCGCCGACGACACCGTAAAGGTTCGGCCCGAGACCCGCCTTGCCGCCTTCATTGAACGTATGGCAGGCGACGCAGCCGACCTTCTTGGTATCCGCCTCACCCTTCGCAGGATCCGCGGATGCCAGCAGCGCGCCGATCGGCGGTTCGGCGGGGGCAGCCGGCGCGGCAGCCGTGGCGCCGGGCGCTGCCGGAGCAGCGGCGGCCGGAGCCTCGGCCGGGTTCGGCAGCGGTTCCGGGTTCGGCGACAGGGTACGCAGATAGTCGATGACGTTGGCGCGTTCCTGGTCGTCGGCGATGCCGGCGAAGCCCATCCGGGTGCCGGGGGCATAGGCGCTCGGCTTATGCAGCCATTCGTTCAGCTCGGCAAAGGTCCAGGGACCCGTCTTGCTCTTGAGGGCGTTCGAGTAATCGAAGCCTTGCATGTGCGCGTGCGGGCCACCGACGACGTTATAGAGGTTCGGACCGACTATGGCTTTGCCGCCCTCGGTAAAGGTATGGCAAATGCCGCACACCTTCTTCGCGTACGCCTCACCCGCGGCCGGATCGGCCTTCGCCAGCAACGGCGCGATGGCGGGAAGCGCGGCCTCAGCCTGCTTGGCGGCCGGAGCGGCCGGCTGCGGGGTCGCAATCTGGATCGCGCTTTTTTCCAAAGGCTCCTCGCGGACCAGATTGACGCCAATCGATCCGAATAAAAAGAAGGCAATGCCGGGGACGAGCACCGCCGCAATGACCTTGTTAAACTCCATCGAGTCCATTCAGCTCAGCTCCGATCCACATATCCATTCGTGACACGGCATACAGCATACCGTGCCGGTTTTCCAGCAGACAGGCTTCAGAACGGTTTCCCGTCCTGAAGCCTGTCTGAAGGTCTGGCAGCAACCCTCGGGTCCGCGGACCCTCGGGGAAAGTCCGTAGGGCGGGATAAGCCCTACTTCGACACCGTCGTCAATTCCGGGAAGTCCTTCGCCATGCTGATCCCGAACAGCGGCTTGTAGACGCCGTTGTGGCAGGTGGCGCAGTAGACCTTCGGCCCATCGCCCAACGGCCCGAGACGCGACGCCGGGAACACCGGTGCCAGAGGCCCGAGGTAGTTGTTGTTGATGTCGCGAGCCATCCGGATGCCATACCAGGCGGTCGCACGTTGCGGTGGGCTTTGGTCCCAATCGCGGAACGCACGGGTGTTATGGCAGTAGTCGCAGTTCACGCCCAGCGACTGGGAGAAGTTCATCATCAGCGAATAGGTCCATTCGGTCTGCTTGATGGAACTGTTGTTCCACCCTGGCAGAGCTTCCGGACCCTGGACGCGGATGTTGGTGTCGCCTTGCAGGAACGGCGTGAACGGGTCCAGCGGCAGCGCAGTGATACCGGCCACGGTCGCGGGATGGTTCTTCCCAACCGCGGGAGTGTAGCCAGGCGTGCCTTCCGGACCCGGATCGGCGAACCAGATGTTCTTCGGCACCGGGTTGCCGCGGTGGCAGGTGTAGCAGACGACGCCGGTTTCGGCGACGTGGGTCTTCCAGTCACTGTTGATGTGCTGGACCATCTGGATCATCCGCCGCGCCACCACCTTGGTGTAAAGCGCATCGGATGCCATGTTGTTGACGTCGTGGCAGTAAGCGCAGCCAACCTGCGGCGCTACCCAGTTCGACATCGAGGCCATCAGGCGGGTGAAGTTGCCGACGCTGACATCCTTCAACACCTGAACGTTCTTATAGACGACACCAGCCTTGGCGCCGGCCGCGGGAAGCCTGGGCAGTGAGGCGGGGATGACATTCTCCGCCTCTTTCTCTGCCAGGAAGCGCGGGTTGTAGAGCTGCACCAACCCGAGACCGCGGTAGCCGCGCTGGATGCCGTCTATCGGCGGCCGTTCGGTGACCGCCAGAAGCATTCCTCCGACGACCACCACCGCGGCGCCAACCGCGGCGAGAGCCGCTTGTATGGGCGTGTTCATTTGCCAACTCCCGTAGCGAGCGTGGCGGGGTCAACAACATGCGGGAAAACGTTGGGCCAGGGCGCGGCGATGCCGTGCTTGACACCCCAGAGATACCAGTTGTCGACAACCGTGCCGGTGAGCAGGATCCCGATGCCGCCGGTCAGCGTGACCAGCACCGCGAACCACCAGCCCCAGCGATGGATGGATTCGAACGTGGCGTTGAAGCCCATCGTCCAGCGCCAGAACAGAGCAGCGCGCTCACCCGCCGTGCCGCGATCGACGATCTGTTCGACTTCGCGCTCACTGCCGAAGCGAGTGGTCGCGAGCACCGTTCCGCCGTGCATGGCGAAGATCACGGCCGAACCATACAGGAACGCGATCGAGAGCATGTGGAACGGGTTGTAGAACAGGTTGCCGTAGCGAAGTGAGAAGGCTGCGGTCCAGTCCAGGTGCGGGAAGATGCCGAACGGAACGGATTCGCACCAGCAGCCCATCAGGAGCGGGCGGATGAAGCCCAGCACCAGATACAGCCAGATGGCGGAAGCGAACGCCCAGGAGGTGTGCGAGCCGAGACCAAGTGCGGCGGCCCGGCGATACATCCGCACCCACCAGAGCAGGATGGACGCGGTCAGGAAGAAGCCGGCAATGCCCCACCAGCCGCCTTCGGCGAGCGGTGGAATGTGCAGGCCGTAGGCCGGCGCCGGCGGTTCGAGCCCCAGCCAGAACAACTGGCGGACGAACTGCGCCGGGCTCCAGTTGACCGAGGCCAGGAAGTTCAGACCGATGATCTCGAAGGCAATGAAACCGCAGATAGCCGAAGCGATTCCGCTGAACCCGAGGTAGATCGGCCCGATCTGGGCGTCACCGATCAGACCCAGCAAGTAAAGATGGAATGGCTTACCGGTGCGCTCCCAACTCCCTCTCGGCAACTCTACGCCGATATGGGACGGTCCTTTGACCTGGACCCGGGTAAATACGTTTTGAAACTCTGGCATGATACCCTCCCCGTTCCCGGATCAATGCGCCCAGATCGGAAGGTTGAGCCACCAGCCCCACCACTCCGGCCAGCCGCGGGTCCAGAACGGACCGCTGATGACGATACAAACGGCACTGAAGAACGCGGCGGAGATCGCCAGGAACAGGCCCAGGCGATGAATGCCGAGCGTCCCGATCGAATAACCGACTGTGTCGCGGAAGTAGCCGTTTTCCTGCTCCGCACCCTTTACCACCTCACCCTTGGGGGGATTGGCAGCCGACAGGATCAACGAGCCGTGCAGCGCCAGCGCGAGGGCGTTGGTGAAGAAGAAGCTGATCGCGATCATGTGGGCGGGATTGTAGTGGAAGTGCAGGTACTGGTAGCCGGTGTTGGACACCCAATCCAGATGGCTGAGGATTCCGTAGGGGAAGCCGTAGCCCCATGCACCCATCAGAACGGGGCGAATCACGACAAGAGTGAAATAAGCAAGCACCGCGAAGCTGAAGGCGAAGGGGATATGCAGCCCCATGCCGAGCTTGCGGGCGATTTCAACCTGCCGCAGCGCCCAGGAAACGAATGCGCCCAGGGCGCATGCCGTGATGAGCTGCCACAGACCGCCTTCCGCGAGCGGCGCGAATGCGAGTCCGTAGCTGATATCGGGTGGCGCGATATTGATGCGCCAGATGTTCCAGGTTGGGCCGATAGCGGCGGCCCAGACAATCAACAAAGTGCCAAGGGTTGCACAGAAAAGCGTCGTTACCCCAAAAAACCCAACCCAGAGCGGCCCCACCCAAAAGTCGAACAGGTCGCCGCCGATCAGGGTCCCTCCGCGGGTCCGGTATTTGGGTTCAAAACTGAGCATAGCCATCGCCAGGTTCTCCCGTCGACCTTCAGGCCGTCATACGCAAGGACAGAGAGGAATACCGGACGAGGCCTAAGTCGAAGCCCCGTCCGCTACCCCGTTGAGGCAGTACTACTTCACGGTCGCAGGCAGAGGTGCGTTCTGCGCCGCCACCGGATGATGCGAGCCGTCGAGCCAGTTGAACCGATCGGTGCTCAGCAGAATGAAGTGGATCAGCAGAGCAAGCACGAACAGGAATACGCCCAGGGCGACAAGAATACGCCTCGGATCGAATAGCAGCCAAATTCTCCACATGTTCGCTTCCTCCTAGACGAGCTGCGAAATGGTGTGGGCCACCATCGTGCCGGCATCATTCAACCACGAAGTGGTATAGCCGTTCACGCTGGGCAGCCAGGGACGCCACTGCCAAGCCAGCAGATGCGCAACGATAGCGATAACCGTGAAGACGATGAAGCTGGTGATGAAGATCCCGTGGAACTCCTTAGCTTCTGCCTCCGTCAACCCTGTTACCGAGGGTCCTCCTGGGGTAATAGCCATAAGGTTACTCTCCGAAACGGCCTGTCGGCCTTTGTCGCGCCCATCCCGCGCGACTGGGATTGCCGTGGGAAGCGGGCCACGGTGCCCATCCCGCGCGGTGCCCCGGCGGAATTCGTGTTTGGAGCGGCAACCGTACGGTCACGCGAACTGCCTTTCGGCCAGTGCTTGCGTAACGCGGTCAATGGTAACGCGGTCTTCACCGGCCTGATGCACGTTCCGCTCAATGCGGTCGCGCAAGCGCTTGGCCGCTGAAATCCGGACCAGAAACGGTTCGGTCTCCAGGTATTCGTCGAAGACTTGCTGGGCATCCTCGTCCCAAGGGCAGCTTGCCGAAAGCCGCGCAGGGGTCGCTTCTACCTTATCCAAGTCAGTGCCGAGAGGCAATATGTTGAACAACGCGTCGAACAGGGCATTGCAGTATTCTTGAATGACATAGGTTGCGCCCGCATAACCCATGAAAGGTGTACCTGTTGCGCGCCTTATTATCGCGCCGGGGAAAGATGACGGAATATACATACTACGATTTCCGATTTCCGCTATATACATTCTCTCGTTGTACGAGCCAAAAATGACGAGAGGCGTCTTTGTTCGCACCAGGTTCCGCACCGCAGCATTATCAGGCTTCACGCCAGCGGAGCGGGAAACCGCAAAGGTGCACGGAATCCCCATTTCGTCTTCCAAAAACCGCCGCAGACCGCGCGCGTACGTGTCCGTCGCCACAACGGCAAACGATGCCGTGGCAAAAAAGTCCTGCGTCACGCTACGCCACAGGTCCCAGAGCGGCTTGATGGTCGTATGTTTTTCCTTCTCGATGAACGGCTCGGGATCGATTCCCGTCAGTTCGCCGAGCTTGCGCAGAAAATTCGTTGTTGCGAACAGGCCGATGGGCGCCTGCAGATACGGCCGGTCGAGCTCTTCGCATAGCTTGCGGCCGAATTCACGATACATGCAGATGTTGACGTCCGCATCGGGCAACTTCTGCACATCGTCGATATGCGAACCCAGCGGAAAGACCAGGTTGATTTCGCAGCCGATTCCCTCGACCAGGCGGCGGATTTCCGCCACGTCGGACGGCATGTTGAAGGTGCCGTATATCGGGCCGATGATGTTGACGCGCGGCTTCTGGCCTTCCGCGCGCGCCGCCCGGGGCTTCGGCTTGGACCGTTTCGCACCGAACTCCGTCCACAACCAATTGATCGCCCGATCGGCGGCCTGCCACTGGTCTTCGTCGATTGTCCGGGGAACGAACCGCAAAAGGTTCGATCCTTCCGGAGTCACACCACCGCCGATCATTTCTGCGATACTGCCGGTGACGACGACGGCGGGCATGTCGGGATCTTGTGTCGCGGCGGCGCGGCGCATTGATGCTTCCGTGCCGTTACGCGACAGCTCTTCTTCGGACAACCCGGTGACGACCACCGGCAATTCATGCGGCGGCAATGCATCAGTATAGTGAAGCACAGCCGTGACCGGCAGGTTTTCGCAACCTACCGGACCATCGATGATCACCCGCAAACCGCGAATGGCGGTAAAGGCGTAGACCGCACCCCAGTATCCGCCGGCCCTGTCATGATCAAGAACGAGCATGTCTCAGGTCCCCACCGCTGAACTGGCCTTGGCTTTCGCCTCGCGCGCCTTCCTGTAGCGCTCCTTCGAACCCGGCGGGTCCTTCGGGATTTCCTTCCAGCCGTAGCCGGCGGTTTCGCCTTTGCCGACTCCGTCGAAGAAGCTGACCATGCGGCCGAAGCGCTCCTTGCCTTTTGTCTGGGCGGCAACGATCGCCGCCAGGGCGCCGGCACCGGCGGGTCCGAACAGCGGACGGGCCGACACCATGTTGGTGAAGTAAAGTGCGGGAATGCCGAGGGATTTCGCTTCCTGCACCAAAGGCGTGGTGCCGAGCGCGAGGTCGGGCTTCACGTCCTTCATCGCCGCCAGGTCTTGTTCCAGGGAGGCGCGGTATTGAACATGCGTGCCGTGCGCTTCCAGCCAAACACGGTCCGGATCGCTCCATTCCGTCTTCGGACAGGCGGTGCCGACATACGGCACCGAGGCACCGGCCTCCATCAGCAACCGCGCGACCAGCAATTCCGAGCCTTCGTAGCCCGAAACGGTGATCCGCGCGGAGATCGGATTGGCTTCCAGCGCTGCGCGAATCGCCGGCAGGAACTTGGCTTTCGACGCGTCGATCTTGTCGGCCGACACGTTCGCCGCCTTGCCGATGGCGGATAGCCAGGCGTCGGTGCCCTCGACCCCGACCGGACCCGAACCGACAACCGGACGGCCGGCGGCAACCATCTCGCGAATCGATGCGGTGTAGAACGGATGAACCGCGCCGACGACGGCGCAATCCAGCGCTCCATACAGGTCGCGCCATTCGCGTGACGGCACCTGCGGTCCGACGGCCAACCCCATCGGGGCCAGCAACGCCCCGACTCCGACCGGATCGACCGGGAACAGTTCACCAATCAACGTGACGGTCGGAAGATCGACTTGCGTCCGCGGACGCAGCACCGGACCGGCCTCGGCTTCCAATCTGGCGTAACGCAGCATCGCGCCCGCCAGCACGTCCTTCGCCTCGGCGTGCGTCGGCACACCGAAACCGGGAACGTCGATGCCGATGATCCGCACGCCGTCGATGACTTTCGGCAGGCGATCGAGCGGCACGCCCGAAGCGGTCGGGACGCACAGGTTGATCACAACGACCGTGTCATAATCGGCCGGCTTCGCGGTTTCGTACACCGCGTTGCGGATGTCCTCGTAAAGCTGCCCGCGCACCAGTGTTTCGGAGTTGAACGGCACGTAGCCGACGGTCCGCTTCGCGCCATAAAAATGCGAAGTGAAGGTCAGCCCGTAAACGCAACAGGCGGAGCCGGACAGGATCGTCGCCGTGCGGCGCATGCGCAGACCGACTCGCAATGCCCCGAAGGCCGGGCACATCGACTGCGGCTGGTCATGCGGACCGCGCGGATAGTCTTTCATCAACTGATCCAGCGACTCGCTCTTGCCGGCGGCGCGCGCCGCTTCGACCATGGTTTCACGGCCGCCGTGACAGCCTGATCCGGTCTCGGGAGGAATGATCGACCCGTCCATCTTATGACCCTTCGTAGATCACTTCGAGGGACGGCTTTTCCAGCAACGTGGCGGCGCACATGTCGTCCAGCGTCGCCGGGTCCAGCACGACGTCGCGCCCGACCGCATCGCCTGCGAACAGACCCAGCAGCTTGTCATGTGTCAGCGGATTCGGACGCACCGGCGGTGCAATGGCTACCTGTTCGGCGAGTTTCTCGAACACCGACGCCCACTGGCCGCCCGGCTTGCCGATGATCTCGTAATTGGCGCTCTTGCGGCGGATGTCGTCATCCGCCGGAATGGCGGACAGAACGGGGATGCCGGCGGCCGCCGCGAAAGCCTGTGCTTCGCCGGTGCCGTCGTCCTTGTTGATGACCATGCCGGCGACGCCGACATTGCCGCCCAGTTTGCGGAAGTAATCAACCGCGGAGCAGACGTTGTTCGCCACATACAGCGACTGCAGGTCATTCGACCCCACGACAATCACCTTCTGGCACATGTCCCGGGCGATCGGCAGGCCGAAGCCGCCGCAAACCACGTCGCCGAGGAAGTCCAGCAGCACATAGTCAAAACCCCACTCGTGGAAGCCGAGTTTCTCCAGCAATTCGAAGCCATGGATGATGCCGCGTCCACCGCAGCCGCGGCCGACTTCCGGGCCGCCCAGTTCCATGGCGAAGACGCCGTCGCGCTTGAAGCAGACGTCGCCGATTTTGACCGCCTCACCGGCGGCCTTCTTCTTGGAGGAGGTTTCGATAATGGTCGGGCAGCTTCTGCCGCCGAACAACAACGACGTGGTGTCGCTTTTCGGGTCGCAGCCAATCAGCAGCACGCGCTTGCCCTGCTGCGCCATCATGTAGGACAGGTTCGCGAGCGTAAAACTCTTGCCGATGCCGCCCTTGCCGTAAATGGCAATGATCTGGGTTTCTTTCTTCACCGGGCCGGTGGAAACCGCGTCGGGTTCGATGGCGGCCTCGGCACGGAGCTGAGCTGCGGCGGCGTCAAATGGTGCGTTCATGAATGCGTCCTCCAATCCAGAATCATTTTAAGGCAGGTCGAGTCGCCGAAAGCGGTTCGATAAGCCAGATCCGCCTGAACGGCGTCCATGTGATGTGTAATCAGTCCATCGAGAGAAAGTTTTCCGTTAGTGATGAGTTCACGCACCGTCTCCAGGTCCGCCGGCTGCCATTCCGCGGCGATGCGGAATTTCGCCCGTTTGATAAACGCCATCGGGAACGCGAACGACAGCCGATCGGCGTAGAAGCCGGCGAGAACGATTTCGCCGCCGGCGGCAAGGCGCATGATCAGCGTGTCGAGCAGGTTCGGATCGCCGCTGGCATCGCAGATGCAGCGGTAGTCGCGGCGGCTGTCCTCGTCCGGCCGCTTCACGTCGTAACCGGTGGCGCCGCCTGTGCGTTGGGGATTGGTTTCCCACACCACCGGCGGGGCACCGCCGGCCGCCAGCACAAGCCGCGCTACCAGTCGCCCGACGACTCCATGTCCTACAATCAGGTCAGGGAGCACGGGACCCACGATCGCATGTTGCGCGGTCGCGGCGAGAGCAATCAGGACACCCTTTTCGCCCAAGGCGGGATCAATCGTCACCGCCTTGGCGGCCGGTATGACGACCCGGGAGGATGCCCCTCCGAACAGGCCGCGAATATCGCCGTAGCAGGTCGCGCCGGGCACGTAGACGGTCTCGCCGATGCGGGCCTTATGGTCCGGGCCGGCGGCGACGATGCGGCCGACGGACTCGTAGCCGGGAACCAGAGGATAGCCGAGGCCGGGAAACGGGGGCATGCGCCCCTGCCAGAGAAGCCGTTCGGTGCCCGTGCTGATCCCGCTCCAGTCGATGTCCACCACCACGTCCATGTCGCCGGGTGGCGTCAGGGAGATGCGGCGCACCGAGAGGCTTTCGGGGTTATTCAGCACGACAGCTAAGGCTTCCATCCCGGCACCTCCTACCCGACCGCCTTGGTCGGGCTTTCTCCCGTTAGGTGTAAGCCTAAATTGACTGTCATGATTGTCAACCGGCATTTACACATGGCGACAGCCCACCTCCCGTATGGCCGGTTCAGGAGTGCGCAAGGGACTCGGCCGGAGCCGGGCTGCCGCGCCGCAGCAGCGGCATCATGGTCACCAGCGTGGCGAGCAGCAGCAGCACCTCCAGCGAGTAGACGGCGGTGTAGCCGATGCCCTGTTCCGGATGATAATTCGGCACCAGGGCGGCGATCACGTCGCGGATGATGCCGCCCAGCGCCACCGCGATGCCTGCCGCGGTGGCCTGCACCGCGCCCCAGGCGCCCAGCGCGAGGCCGGTCTGCTCGGCGGTGGCGTTCTGCATGGTGGCGGTCAGGGTGCCGTGGCCGAACAGGCCGGCGCCGAAGCCGATCAGGGCGGTGCCGGCGCCGAACAGGAAGACCGAGCTGGTGGGTGCGGCCATGATCACCGCCAGGAAGGCCGGAATCCCGATCAGCGCGCCATAGGTCGCCATGCGGAAGGGATCGAAGCCGCGGCTGAGCACGCGGGAGGCCAGGGCGAAGCCGAGCAGACCACCCACCGCCAGCGTTGCCGTCAGCTTGGTGGTGGAACTGACCGTCAGGTGCAGCACCTGGCCGCCATACGGCTCCAGCAGCACGTCCTCCATGCTGAACGCCATGGTGCCCAGGCCAACGGCCACGAGTCGGCGAATCGCCCGGCTGTTTTCCGTGAAACTGTCCCAAGCCTGGCGGAAAGTCGGCGCCACGCGGTTGGGCCGGTTCTGTATGCTGTGGCGGGTTTCCTGCTTCCACAGGGCGACGACGTTCAGCGCCACCGTGGCGATGGCGCAGCCCTGGATCACCTGGATCAGCCGCGCGGCGGTGAAATCGACCAGCAGGGCGCCAAAGATCAGCGCGCTGGCGATCATGCCGAACAGCAGCATCACATACATCAGGCCGACGACCTTCGGCCGCGACTCGGCGGGTGCGAGATCGGTTGCCAAAGCGAGGCCGACGGTCTGCACCGTGTGCAAACCGGCTCCGACCAGCAGGAAGGCCAGCGCCGCGCCGGCATCGCCGATCCACAGGGGCCATTCTTTGGAGTTGCCGCCGCCGGAGAGCACCAGCAGGGCGAACGGCATGATCGCCAGCCCGCCGAACTGCACCATGGTGCCCTTCCAAATAAAAGGCACGCGCCGCCATCCCAGCGCGGAAACGTGAATATCGGAGCGGAACCCGATCAGTGCGCGGAACGGGGCGAAAATAAGCGGGAGCGAAATCATAATTGCGACCAGCGAGACCGGCACGCCGAGCTCGACAATCATCACCCGGTTCAACGTGCCGATCAGCAGCACCAGGGCCATGCCGACGGAGACCTGAAACAGCGACAGGCGCAACAGCCTCGACAGCGGCAGTTCCGGAGTCGCGGCGTCGGCGAAAGGCAGGAAACGCGGGCCCAGCCTGATCCAGGTCCGCATCAGTTTTTGGCTGATAACGTTCATGTTTAAATCGTTCCCGGGTTCAATGCCCGCGTGGTTAAATGCCGCGTGCGAGTTCCAATACGAAAAGGGGTCGGGAGCATTGTTCCCGACCCCGTTCCGTCACTTCGACATGAAATCGCTTAAAAGAGCGATTACGCCGGAAGTACGAGCGTCTGAGCCGGGACCACAAGGGCGGCGTGAGCCTTGCCATTGTAGTAGGCCGGCAGCCACGTGGTGTGGGTCAGCAGCGCCAGATGGATGATCACCGAGGTGATCGCGACAGCGGCGAGGAACAGCGGGAGCCCGATGCTCGGGTTCACGACGGTCCAGAGTCTACCTTGGTTCATGATTCGCTACCCCTTAGTGCAGCCAGGGTGAATAAACGAAGGCGAGCAGATGGGCCACGATGGCGATCAGCCCGAAAACGCGGGTGCCATCGATGACGTGTTTGTGAAGCTCTTCGGACTCGGCGATGGTCAGGCCGGTCGGCCATACCTTGTTGGGATCGTCACTCATTCCAATAACCTCCAAATGGGACCTGATAGGATTTCGTACTGCCCGCGAGCGGACAATACGTGGCGGTCAAGCCGGCCCGCATATCAATGACCGCTCATTTCTGGCGCATTCCACCGCTGGTTGGACTGGACACGGTGGCGTGCAGCCTGGCCAGAGGAGCCTTGTTTGCCGGCGCCGATACCGATGAAATCGATGCCCGTGGCCGCGACCGCAGCTTCCAGGCGACGCACCGAGAGGTCTTCGGGCGTCATCAGCACCATAGCACAGGCTTCCATCCCGGCACCTCCTACCCGGCCGGTTGGGCCGGGCGTCACCCCTGTTTATGGCTGTCAGTTTAGGTTGACTAAGCCGATTGTCAACCGGGATTTACAGCGCACATGACAGATTGTCCATGCGGCGGCCGGCGGGCGAGCCGGCGCTTTCCCCTAACCGTCTTGGCTCGGCAGGTCCGGGCCGCCTATCGTCATACGCGGAAGAAGCCGGAGCCCTGACAACCCAAGCCATCACGGCGTGTCAGTAGTGCATAGAATCGAAAAAGGGTCGGGACCATGGGATCCCGACCCCTTCCGTCGCCAGTAACGAAACCGCTTCAGGAAAGCGATTACGCCGGAAGGACGAACTGCTGCGCCGGCACGACCAGAGCCGCGGCCTTCGCCTTGCCATTGTAGTAGCCCGGGAGCCACGTGGTGTGGGTCAGCAGGGCGAGATGGATCACAACCGACACGATAGCGACGGCGGCGAGGAACAGCGGCAGGCCAACGCTCGGGCTGACGACGGTCCAGAGTCTACCTTGGTTCATGGTTCGCTACCCTCTTAGTGCAGCCAGGGGGAATAAACGAAGGCGAGCAGGTGCGCCACGATGGCCAGCAGCCCGAAAACGCGGGTGCCATCGATGACATGCTTGTGCAGCTCTTCGGACTCGGCAATGGTAAGGCCGGTCGGCCATACCTTGTTGGGATCGTCAGCCATTAGAAACAACCTCCGTTTGGGGACCTGAAACCAAATCGTGCTACCCGCACGTGGGTATTATGTGACGGTCAATTCGGCCCGCATATCAATGACCGCCCATTTCTGACGCGTTCTGTCCCGGTCCCTGGACGGCTTCAGGCTGAGCCGGCCGAGTACGAACTGGTTGCAAACACGCTCTATCTCCGCCGATCTTTGAGGTGTCAGTCCTGATTGACACCGCTGATCGTCAACGATTGGTGACAGTCGCGCGGCTCGTTGTCAATAGGTGAAATCCTGCCCATGGCCATGGAATTAAACTTTAGCAACATGACGGGCCGCCGCGCCGCCGGGCAGCGCGGTGCGGGAACCCGGTTCGCCGTTGTGGAACAGGCATCTTCTACCAACCGGCGATGACGTTGGTTCTCGGGCGCAGCCGCCACGTCATGCCGACGGAGGTCGGCATCCACGCCTTTGCCTAAACCCGCACCGCAAGGCGTGGATGGCGCGCCTCCGCGCACCATGACGGGGGACCAACGCAGCCGCCGCGGCACTATTTTAACGCCGATGGGGCCTGTGACCGCCTTGACGATACCGGCGCCCTTCCGACCGATCAAAGTCAACGCCGGTTGGTATCACAGCCCGGAGCGTCCCCGAGGCCCGGTGCTACGAACATAAAAAACCCGGCGCTGGTTTCCCGGCGCCGGGGTATCACTGCATCGGCCGGGTCAGATGTTGCCGGCGATCCAATCCTTCAGCTTGCCCTTCGGCACCGCACCCACCTGGGTGGCGGCCACCTTCCCGTCTTTGAACAGCAGCAAGGTCGGGATGCCGCGTACGCCGTATTGGTTCGGCGAGGTTGGGTTGTTGTCGATATCGACCTTCGCCACCGTCACTTTGCCGGCGAACTCGCCCGCCAATTCATCAAGGAACGGAGCGATCTGCTTGCAAGGCCCGCACCACTCCGCCCAGAAATCCACCAGCACCGGGCCGGCCTTGCTGGCTTCAATAACGTCGGCGGCGAAACTGGCATCCGTCACGGGAACCGTATTTGCGCTCATTTGTCAGACCTTCAGATGTCGGTTGGGCGAAAGGTGGGATCGATGCCGGATGCGGTCAAGCAGCGTCTGTCGCATGACCGGGAGCATGCGAATCGAGCATCGCATGCGGCAGGATCGCCACCTTGGCCTCCCGCGTCCATATCAAAGCGCAGCAAACCGCACGGCCGGGAAAGATCGCCCGCAACACCGCGCGATAGGACGCCATCTGCCGCAGATACAGCACCGGCGTGTGCTCCACGCTTGAGGGCGTTCGCCGGTTGGTCTTGAAATCCACCACCATCACCTGATCAGGCAACACCACCAGACGATCGACCAGACCGCCGACGATCGAGTCTCCGATCACACCGGTCAATGGCACCTCCGCCCGGCTATCCGGTCCGAACACGGCCGCAAGCGCCGGATGCGCCATCACAGCCAGCACTTCGCTCACAATTTTCGCCGGCTCTCCATCGACCAGGCCATTGCCGGGCTTGTCCAGGAACCGCAACGCCGCCTCCGCCCGCTTTTCCGCCGGGATCGCTGGCAGATGCTGCAAGAGCGCATGGATCAACTGGCCGCGGCGGAACCGGTTGCCGCCGGCATCCCGCTCCGCCAGCGGCGAGTCGGCCGCTGGCACCGGTCCCATTTCCGCCCCCTCCGGGCGGCTTGGCGCCAGCGGCACGGGCCGCGGCGGCTCCGGTGGCGGCGGGTTCGGCTGCCAAAGCGGCGCGGCGCCGATCCAGGACGGCATGGAAGCGGCATGGTCGGCCTGAGTTGCGGCGAGGGCGGGTTCGGCCGGGACGGCCTGCGGCGAGCGCAGCCACATCACGTCGCCGTCCCACAGGCCGAAGGCTTCCCGATCCGCGCCCAGGGCTTCGAACCCGCGGCGGACCAGGCTGTGCCAGCATTCGTCCTTTGCCTGCGCGCGCGTCTGCCAGCCGCAAATCAGCAGGCGATCCTCGGCGCGGGTCAGGGCGACGTAGAGCAGCCGGTTGTGCTCCTCCATCTGCCGCTGCCGCCCGGCGGCGCGCAACTGGTCCAGCGAGCCGCAGCGGAACTCCTTGCGCGGCGCCCAGAGCGGGACCTCGCGGCCGGTCGCCTTATCCTCGGCCCAGACGATCGCGCCGTCATCCATCGGCAGCGCGGAGGTATCCGGCACCACCACCAGCGGCGCCTGCAGCCCCTTGGCGCCGTGCACGGTCATGATTCGCACCAGGTTACCGGCCGCCTCGGCCTCCCGCTTCACCTCCGCTCCGGATTGACGGAGCCAGTGCAGGAAGCCCTGCAAGGACGGCGGGTGGCGGGCGGCGAAGGTCAGGGCTGCGTTCAGCAGTTCATCGACGGGTTCCGCCGCCTCCGGCCCGAGTCGCGCGAACAGCCGCGCCCGGCCGCCGAGCGGACCCAGCGCCTCGGCGAACAGCGCGTAGGGCGAGACGTAGTCCACGCGCCCGAGCAATTGCGTGAAGAACACCGCCGCCCGTGCCCAGGACGGGCGTTCCCCGGCGCGGCTGCGCAGGGCGTCCCACAGCGAACCCGGGCGATCGATCGCCAGATCCATCAGCTCGTCATCGGTCAGGCCGCCGAGCGGGCTGGTCAGCAGGCAGCCGAATGTCAGGTCATCCGAGGGCAGCAGCAGCGCGTCCGCCAGTGCCATCAGATCCTGCACCGCGGGCTGATCGGTCAGCACCATCCGGTCCAGCCCCGCCACCGGCACGCCGCGGAATTTCAGCGCCCGCACCAGCGCGCGGGCGAACGCGTCGCGCCGCCGCACCAGGATCAGCACGTCGCCGGCGGCCAGCGGCCGGTTTTTGCTCTCCAGCATCACCGAGCCGTCGGTCTGCGAGCCGATCCACGCCGCCAGTGTGTCCGCCAGCAATTGCCGGGCGGAGGTCTGCGCCTGATTTTGCTCGGGTACCGTCCAGGGCGCGTGCGCAGGCTCCTCCGCCAGCGGCGCCAGCGGCCAGAACTCCACGCCCCCCGCGTGCAACAGCCGATCGGCGTAGTGCGTGAGGGTCTCGCCGTCCGCGACGACGCCCGGCCGGGCGAGCGGGTCCGCGAATACCGCGTCCACAAGTTGCAGCACTGGCCCGGTGGAGCGGAACGACACGTCCAGCCCGACATCGCGGAACACCTGGCCGGAGGTCCTAACCCGCTTTGCAAGCTGATCGTGCGAGCGATCGAATTCCGCCGCGTCCGCACCCTGGAACGAGTAGATCGACTGCTTGCGGTCGCCGACGGCGAACACCGTGCGGATGCGATCGCGCGCGCCGGCGCCGGCAAAGAACTCTTCCGTCAGAGCGTGCGCGATGCGCCATTGCTGCGGCGCGGTGTCCTGCACCTCGTCGAGCAGCAAATGGTCCAGGCCGCCATCCAATTTATAGAGTACCCAGGCCGCGCCCGGGTCGAACAGCAGCGTGCGGGTGCGGTCGATCAGGTCGTCATAGTCCAGCAGTCCGGCCGCTTCTTTGCGCTGAGTGTACCCGCTGACCACCGGCCCGGCCAGTGTCGCCAGCGCGTTGGACACCGCGGCGAGTCGCAGCGCGCGGCATGAATCATCGACCGCCAGGATGCGGGCGGCTTCCTCCTTGAAGCGGTCGAGCAGTTCCGGCCGCCCGGCGGCCAGCACCTTGTTGACCAGGGCGGTGTCGCCGCGGATCTCGCCCGAGGCGTTCAGGAACAGCCCGCGCCACTCCGGCCAATGGGCCGCCCGCGCATCGACGGGCTGGGACAGCCAGTCGAGGATGGCGGCGGCGCGTTCGGCCACGGCCTTCGAGCCGTTCCGCTGGACGATCCCGGCCGCGTCGCGCAGGGCGCCCTCGCCCAGCCAGGTCACCGCATCGGCCACTAGGGTTGCTTCGTCGGGGGCAGTGACGCCGAGCACCCGGCGCTGCGCCCGTTCCAGGTCGTCGCCGAGCTGCAACGCAGCCGCAAGGCGCTGGCGATCGGTTTGCAACGTCCTGACGTGCCGCCCGAACTGTTCCGCCGAGGACAGGCCGGCCAGGGTGCGCAGCGCGCGGAGCATGGCCGGGGCGGCGGCGTTGGCCAGCATGGCTTCCCGCGCCTCGGTCATCGCGGTCTCGGCGTCGCGGTCGTCGGCCAGTTCGAAATGCGGGGAGATCGCGGCTTCCAGCGGGAAGCGGCGCAGCAGCGACTGGCTGAAGGCGTGGATGGTGCCGATGCGCATGCCGCCGGGAAGATCAAGCACTTTGGCGAACAGCGCGCGCGCGGACCGGCAGGCTTCCTCCGTGGGATCGACCTGGAGGTCTCGCAGGGCTTTTGCCAGCTTGTCCGGGGACATCGTTACCCAGCGGCCGAGGGTCTTCTGCAGCCGCAGCGACATTTCCGCCGCCGCCGCCTTGGTGAAGGTCAGGCACTGGATGCGCTCCGGCGCCGCGCCGCTCAGCATCAGGCGGAGCAGGCGGTCGGTCAGCAGCTTGGTCTTACCGGAGCCGGCGGAGGCAGCAACGAAGGCGGACACCGCGGGATCGGAGGCGGCAAGCTGTTCGCGGTTGGCGCGGTCGCGGGCGGTTTCAGCCATGCGGGTGCCGCTTTATCGAGGCGGGCGCGGCTTCGTCCCATGTGTCATGGCCGGACTTGGTCCGGCCATCCACGACTTTGCCGCGACCCGCCCCGTAAGTCGTGGATGGCCGGGACAAGCCCGGCCATGACACAGTACGCGGGCGCGGCAAAGGCGCGCGGGAACTGGTCTCACTCATCGCCATCTCCCGCGGCGGACCATTCCGCCACCCGGGCAAGTTGCCCATAGTCGGAAAACCGTGGCGCCAACCCCGGGTTGGGACGCGACAGGTAGGCGCGGCCGGGCTGGTCGAACGAGTCGATCAGCGCGCACAGCCGCTCCCTTGCATCCTGCACGGCGGCCTGGATGTCTCCGGGGTTCTTCTTGAACAGCGGCATCGCGCGGCCGGGGTCGAGGCCGCCCGACAGATGCCAATACAGCAACTCCGCCGTCTGCCCGGCGAGTTCAGCGCCAAACCCGCCCTGCGCCGCCATCGCGGCCTCGAGCAGAAGCTGCGGCGCCAGGCCGGCATCGACGTCCTGCTGTGTCGGCGGCGCGCCGGTCTTGTAGTCCTGGATCGACAGCGTCCCGTCGCTGTACTGCTCAATCCTGTCGGCCCGGCCGGTCAGCCGGAACATCCCGCCGGGACGGAGCAGTTCGATTGCACCTTTTGCCTCGGGCGCTATCGCGACGGGCCGGCGCAGCGCCCGGCGGGCGGCTTCGGTTTCGGCGACCCAGTCGGCGATCCGCTCCAGCCTGGGCGTCCACCAGGCTTGCAGGGCCTGACGAAGTTGCGCCTCGGCCAGAGCGCGCGCCATCGCGAGGCGCAATTCCTGCGCCGCATCGGCCGGCCAGGCGGCGCCATGGGCACAGAGGAAGCGGTGCAAGCCGTCATGCACCAGCGAGCCGTAGTCGGAGGCGTCCGTCTCTTCTTCGAGCGGGCGCAGCGCTTCCAGCTTCAGGATGTGGCGGGCGTGGATGGCGTAGGGGTCGCGCAGCCAGGTCTCGATCGCGGTGACACTTAGGCGGCGGGGGCGGCGGTTTACCGGCGGGCAGGGCCGAGGGGGCCGGACCGGGTTCGGCGGGCCGGCGGGGAGGTCCATCGCGCGTGCCCATGCGGCGGCGGGGTGGGTGGGAAGACCTGCAACCACGTCATGGCCCGGCTTGTCCGGGCCACCTGTCGCCGCACCTGCCGCTACAGGTGGCCCGGACAAGCCGGGCCATGACGTGGGGGAAGTGGACGCAGATGCCACGACACCAACGACCCGCCCCGCCAGAAACATGTCAAACCGCGTCAGCCAGCGCGCCGGCACCGCCGGGGCGTTGTCGCGGCGCACCGGACAGGACAGCACCACCCTCGGCGCCGCGCAGCACGCGGCGAGGAAGTCATGCGCCGCCTGCCCCACCGCCTCCTCCGGTGCCGGCAGACCCACGCGAGTCCGCATAGGACGCGATAGCCAGGGTCCCGGTTCGGCCATTGGCGGCCAGATCGACTCCGCCAACCCGCCCAACACCACCACATCGGCCGATTGCAGCCGAGCCTCCAGCAGGCCCCAGATGAAAATCCGCGGATGCTCGAACCCGCCGCATCCTCGCAAGGCCCGGCGGCTGCGCACCACCTCACCCGCCAGCACGGCGTCCAGCAGGCCGGGCAATACCCGCCGCTGCAAATCGGGCATGATCGCCACCGCCGACTGCAATTCGGCCAGCCGGGTGGCCAGGGCCTCGCCTTCCTCCGCCGCCCAAAGCCGGGCGGGGCCCTCGGTTTCGGCCGTCGCCGCCAGCCGCTCGGCTGCCTCGATCACCGCGGCCAGCGCCTCGGCCGGGGCAATCTCCATCGCCGAGTCGAACCGCAACGCCGGCTCCAGGCAGGTTTCTATTCGTGACAGGAACGCCGCCGTGGCGGAGGCCGCTCCCGCCTCCCGGTCAACCGCGATGCGCAGCCCGGCGATGCCCGGCATCGGCCTTGGTCCGCGCAGGCACAGTGTCTCCAGCGTCCGGGCCGCTTCGCGGCAGGCAACGGGGGATAGACCCGCCGCCGCCAGCGGATGCTTCAGCAGCGCCAGAAGCGCGACCGGCGCCAGTTCCTCGGCCACCGCCCGCACCAGCAGGCGTATGAACACGGCAGGCGGTGTATCGGCCAGTGGCTCGCCCGCGCTGTCGTCGGCGACGATGCCGAAGCGCAGCAGCGCCGCCGCTACCCGTCCGGAGAGGTCGCGGTCCGGAGTCACCAAGGCAGCCCGCGCCCCGGGCGTTTCCAGCGCCTCCCGCAGCACCAGCGCGATGGCCTGCGCCTCCTGCTGCTGATCCGCCGCATTGAGCCGCGACAGCCCCTCCAGCGAGACCGGTCCGCGCTCCAGCCAGTCGTGCAGCGCGGCGGCGGGGAGCAATACCCGAGACAACAGCGGGAACCGCGTTGCGGGAACCGCCGCCGAGGCGCCGCTCTCCCACACCCGCACATCGCCGCGCGTTGCATCCAGGTCCGCCAGCAGCCGAGCCAAGCCAGCCTGGGCGTGCGACGGTTCCAGCGCCGCCCAGGCCTCATCGGACATCCCGGTATCCAACTGGGGCAGCACCACCTGGCCCAACGGCAGGCGCGCCACAACGCGCAGCAGCCGCGCGACCGCCGGGATCCCCGCCGTCGTGCCGGCGATCAGCACCGGATAATCCGGCAGATCGTTCTCCCAGGCCGCCGCCTGAGCCCGCAGCAGGGCCACCTGCCGCGCCGCCGGGTTCATCACGCCGTGCTGCGCCAGCCACGCCGGCCAGAACGCCGTCACGATATGCAGGAATTTCAGCGTCTTCGCCCAATGCTCGGCGAAGTCCGGTTCGGCCGCATCGGGCAGGCGCTGCGCCAGATCGATGCCGGCGCGCTCCGCCTCATCCATCAGCGACGCCAGTTCGCGGGCGAGCAGCCAGGCACCGTCCGCCGAACGCGGCGCCCCGCCCGCGCCATCCATCGCCAGGATCAGAGTGGACAGCGCCGCCAGCCGCTGCATCGGTTCCACCGCCGGAGGCAGATCGAGCGCCCCGGTCAGTGCCAGCGGCGCCTCATCCAGCGCGCCCAGCGCGGTGATGCGCGGCAGCAGCATCGGCCGCCCATCCCGCACTCTTAAAAACGCCTCCGCCAATCCCCTGGCCGATCGGCGGGTGGGAAGGAGAATGAGGCCGCGACTGACGAGCAGGGGGTCGTCGCCGCGCGCAAGCCAGCCGCTCGCCAGCGCGTCGAGAAACGGGACGTTCGGGGGAACCGTAAAGAGGTTCAGCGCCACGGCCAGCGCGCATCCCCGGTGACACTGGCCTCCAGGATCTGCTCGGCCTCCGCCAGATCGGCCGGGGTGGAGAGGTGAAACCAGATGCCGTCATGCACAACGCCGCGCACGCGGTCAGCCGCCAGGGCGGCGTCCCAGGCGCGGTTCATGCTGAAGGCGCCATCCGGCATCCCGGCCAGCAGCCGGGGACGGATAAGCTGCACGCCGGCGAAGATATAAGGCACCACCTCGCGTTCCCGCCGCCGTCTCGGCTTGCCCCACTTGTCGAGGGCAAAGTCGCCATAACCGACATCGGCATGCACATAGGCCGTCCGTTGCAGCAGCAGTACGGCATCCACCGTGTCATCGAACGCCGCCGCGAGGCGCTGCAACGTCAGTATCGGCCCGTTCAGCCAGAACGCATCGCCATTGAGGACAAAGAACGGATCGTCGCCGAGCAGCGGAAGCGCCGCGCGCACGCCGCCGCCGGTGTCCAGCAGATGCTCCTCACGCAGCAGCAGCGTCCGCGGCGGGGTGGGCCTGCTCGCCAGATGCGCCGCGACGGCGTCGGCCTGCCAGTGCGCGTTGACCGCGACCATCTCGACGCCCGCCACCACCAAATGATCGAGCGCATAGTCCAGCAGGGTTCGCCCCCCCAGTTTCACCAGCGGCTTGGCGGTATTGTCAGTCAACGGCCGCATGCGGGTGCCGAAGCCGGCGGCAAGGACCATGGCGGAATGCGGAGCGAAAGTCATGGATCGAGTCCCGGGGGGTTGCCGCGCAGCGCGGCCGGTATCCAATGGTTCAAGGCGCGGGCGAGCGGCGCGGCGGCAGGGTGGCGCAACGAGTCATCCAGCAGGCGCCAAGTCCGCGGCCCGTAGGCGAGGTATTGCGGCCGGGCGTCGCGCAGGGCAAGCCTTACCCACTGGCAGGCGACCCGGAGATGCCGTTGTGCGGCACATGCGGCAAATGCGGCACGGAACGCGTTCGCATTCAACTCCGGCCGGGCAGCCAGATAGCGGTCCAGGGCGCGTTGCTGAGACAGTGGCGGGATGTCGCGGCGCGCGTCTTGCAGCAGGGAAACCAGATCATAGGCCGGATGGCCGAGCGCGGCGCC
Organism: uncultured Rhodopila sp.; assembly: GCF_903915725.1. Classification (GTDB taxonomy): domain Bacteria; phylum Pseudomonadota; class Alphaproteobacteria; order Acetobacterales; family Acetobacteraceae; genus Rhodopila. The sequence continues at coordinate 27,553 of NZ_CAIWTY010000092.1, read as the reverse complement.
CTGGAAGTCGATGATCCCGGCACGCAGCGGGCCGGAGCGATGCGGCAGCCACAGCAGATTGCCGGCGAAGTAGTCGCGGTGAACCATGCAAACCGGCCCGGCCGCGACGGGTTCGAGCATGTCGGCCAAAGCCACCGCGAGCTCGTCACGGGCGGCCTGAGGTGCCGGGTCTCCGAAGCGCGCCGGCCACCACCAGTCGAACAGCGTGCCGATCGCGGTCGCGGCCATTGCGGCGACGCCCCAGGCCGGAAGCCCGGCGGGCGGCGCAGCACGTTGCAGGACGGTCAATGCATCCACGGCGGCATCCAGCAACGGGTCGGGGTCGTCGCCCCGGTCGAGCGTAACGGACAGCAGGTCGTCGCCGAGGTCTTCCTCCAGGACCAAGCCGTTGATCTCGTCGGCGTCGGTAATGCGCGGAACGGACAGGCCAATTCCAAGGAGATGGGCGGCGATGCGCAGGAACGGCCGGACATCCTCGGGCGGCGGCGCGTCCATCAGGACGGCGGGACGGGGACCGCGGATACGCAAATAACGGCGGAAGCTGGCGTCCTGCGCGAGGGGTTCCGCGTCGCCCGGTGCGTAGCCGTTGCGGGCGAGAAAGATGGCGATGCGGTCATCCCGGGTCATGCCGCCGCCGCGCCACCGTCAGGGCCCTGCCCCGGCTTGTCCGGGGTGTTGTCCGGGCCACCTGTCGCGGCAGGTGCGGGTATTGGTGGCCCGGACAAGCCGGGCCATGACGAAAACGAGGCAGGCAGCCGTCCGTCCCATCCGGTCAGCGCCGCCTCCCGTACATCTCCATCCCCAGTCTCAAACTGGATCGTCAATGCCGTCTCCGGCCGCAGGTTGCCGAGCCGATCGGGCCATTCCACCAGGACGATGGCGTCGAGAGCGTCTTCCCAATCGAGTTCGGTCAGGGAAGCGGACCCATCGAGCCGCCACAGATCATAATGAAACACCAGACCGATTTTCGTCTCGTAGCTCTGCACCAGGGTGAACGACGGGCTGGGCACCTCCAGCGCCGGATCGTCCGCCGCGGCGCGCAGGAAGGCCCGGGCGAAGGCGGTCTTGCCGGCGCCCAGCGGCCCCTCCAGCAGGATACAGTCCCCTGCCCGCGCCATGGCCGCGATCCCGGCCGCGAGCGCCTCGGTCGCCGAAAGGCTTGGCAGGGCCACGATGCGTTTGGCAAGACCGGACATTGTGCTTATTTGCCTCACCGTGCGAGTCGCACACAACTGCCTATCACTTCCGGTTTGTCGGTCTCCCTGCCCATGCTACAGGAACGCCACACACCGACAGCGTGGAAACCGATGATCCAGCAAACCGCCATCGCCAGCACCGAGCGCTTCTTCTCCGCCCCCCTGGCGGAAACCGATCCGGAACTGGCCGCCGCCATTCGCAACGAGCTCCACCGTCAGCAGGACGGCATCGAGCTGATCGCCTCGGAGAACATCGTCTCCGCCGCCGTGCTCGAAGCGCAGGGTTCTGTCCTTACCAACAAATATGCCGAGGGCTATCCCGGCCGCCGCTACTACGGCGGCTGCGTCTATGTGGACGTGGCGGAGACCCTGGCGATCGACCGCGCCAAGCAATTGTTCGGCTGCGCATTCGCCAACGTGCAGCCGCATTCCGGTGCTCAGGCCAACCAGGCGGTGTTCTTCGCGCTGCTGCAGCCCGGCGACACGATCCTGGGCATGAGCCTGGCGGCCGGCGGACATCTGACGCATGGCGCGGCGCCGAACCAGTCCGGCAAGTGGTTCCAGGCGGTGCAGTATGGCGTCCGCAAGGAAGATGGCCTGCTGGACTATGACGAACTTGAGCGCCTGGCGCGGGCGGAGAAGCCCAAACTGATCATCGCCGGCGGGTCGGCCTATCCGCGCTTCATCGACTTCCCCCGGATTCGCAAGGTCGCGGACGAGGTCGGCGCGTATTTCATGGTCGATATGGCGCATTTCGCCGGCCTGGTCGCGGCCGGGCTGTTCCCCAGCCCGCTGCCGCACGCGCATATCGTCACCACGACCACGCACAAGACCCTGCGCGGTCCGCGCGGCGGCATGGTGCTGAGCAACGACCTGGACATCGGCAAGAAGATCAACTCCGCCGTTTTCCCCGGCCTGCAAGGCGGCCCGCTGATGCATGTCATCGCCGGCAAGGCGGCGGCCTTCGGGGAAGCGCTGCGGCCGGAGTTCAAGGTCTACCAGAAGGCGGTGCAGGACAACGCCCGCGTCCTGGCCGAGACGCTGAAGGAAAAGGGCGTGGACATCGTCAGCGGCGGCACCGACAGCCACCTGATGCTGGTGGACCTGCGCCCCAAGCGCGTCACCGGCAAGGCGGCCGAGGCGAGCCTGGAACGCGCCCACATGACGGCCAACAAGAACGCTATCCCGTTCGATCCGGAGAAACCGGCGGTCACCTCCGGCATCCGGCTGGGCTCTCCGGCCGGCACCACGCGCGGCTTCGGCGTGGAAGAGTTTCGCTATATTGGTCTGCTGATCAATGAGGTCCTGGAGGGTCTCGGTCAGTCCAATGACGGGTCCAACACCGCGGTGGAGCAGGATGTCGGCGCCCGGGTGCAGGCGCTGTGCTCGCGCTTCCCGCTCTATCCGCTGCGCTAAACCGCCATGCGCTGCCCGTTCTGCGGTTTCGACGACACCCAGGTGAAGGACAGCCGCCCGACCGAGGATAACGGCGCCATCCGGCGGCGCCGCTTTTGCGGCAATTGCGGCCAGCGATTCACCACGATCGAGCGGGTGCAGTTGCGCGAACTGACCGTGGTGAAGGCCGATGGGCGGCGGGTGCCGTTCGACCGCGACAAGCTGGCGCGCTCGATCCGGATTTCGATGCGCAAGCGGCCGATCCAGGAGGAGCGTATCGAGCGGATCGTCAATTCGGTGGTGCGGCAGTTGGAGGCTTCGGGAGATAGCGACATCCCCAGCAAGCAGATCGGGGAGCTGGTGATGGACACGCTGAAGGAACTGGACAAGGTCGCGTATGTCCGGTTCGCCAGCGTGTACCGGAATTTCCGCGAGGCGAAGGATTTTGAGGAGTTTGTCGGCGGTTTGGCTCCGGCGGCGCCTGAGGAATAATGGTGGGGCATTTCCCAACGGGGTGGCTGGCCTTCGGGTTTGGCGTGCCTCCGCTTCAGGGTAGCCGTTTGGGTTTGCCTCCGCGTTTCGACGCAGAGTTCGCAGAGCGGGGCGCAGAGTGCGCAGAGATGGTCGTGGATCAACCGGAGGTGGGATCGAGGCTCTGTCGTTGCCGCCCCGTTATGCCGGCGAAACTCGGCCGCCAGGTCTTTTCTTGTAGAAACCGAGACGTGGATGGCGGGCTTGCGCCCGCCATGATGCATGGTACGACCGTGCGCAGGGGCCGATTTGTGCGCGGTCCGATATCGCCGGATGCAGACGCCGCGGCTTGTGAAGCCGCTTACTCTGCGGACTCTGCGCCCCGCTCTGCGAACTCTGCGTCGAAACGCGGTCTTTGTCCGGACACCGGCGCCCCCGGTTCGCGCCCCGCACGGATGGCATGAAAGCCGATCTCCCCCACATGCAGGCGGCTCTCGCGCTGGCCCGCCGCGGGCTGGGGACGACCTGGCCCAACCCCTCCGTCGGCTGCGTTCTCGTCCGTGACGGGCGGGTCGTCGGCCGCGGCAACACCGCCCCCGGCGGCCGGCCGCACGCGGAACCCGTCGCGCTGGCCGTAGCGGGGGACCTCGCCAAAGGTGCGACCGCCTATGTCACGTTGGAACCCTGCTGCCACTGGGGCCGCTCCCCGCCGTGCACCGACGCGCTGATCGCCGCCGGCATTGCCCGAATCGTCATCGCGACCGGCGATCCCGACCCGCGCGTGGACGGCCTGGGACTGGAGAAACTGCGCGGTGCCGGAATCGCCGTCGAAACCGGCCTGCTGGAAGCCGAGGCCAACGAGCTCCTGCTCGGCTTCTCGACGCGCGTCACGCTCGGCCGCCCGATGGTGACGCTAAAGCTGGCCTCCACCCTTGACGGCCGCATCGCGACACGCGCCGGCGAGAGCCAGTGGATCACCGGCACGCCGGCACGCCGCCTCGCCCACGCCCTGCGCGGGCGCCACGACGCCGTCATGGTCGGCGTTGGCACGATCCTGGCCGACAATCCCGACCTGACTTGCCGCATCCCCGGCTTTCGCCCGACGCCGGTCGTCCGCATCGTCGCCGACAGCCACCTGCGCACGCCGCTGACCTCCCGGCTCGCCGGCACCGCCGCCGACATCCCGGTGTGGTTCCTGGTGCGCGAGGGCACCGATCCGGCGCGGCGGACGGCGTTCAGCGACCTCGGCGCCACGTTGATCGACGTCCCGGGGGCCTCGGCCGGCGTCGACCTGACCGCCGCGTTTCAGGCGCTCGGCGCCGCGGGGCTGACCCGCGTGCTGGTGGAAGGCGGGGGCCAGCTTGCCGCCGCGCTGCTGCGGGCCGATCTGGTGGACCGCATCGCGTGGTTCCATGCCCCGGCGATCATGGGCGGCGATGGCTGGCCAGCGGTGCAGGCGTTCGGTATCGAGACACTTGACCGCATGCCGCGCTTCCGGCGGCATTGCGTCACTTCCATCGAAAACGACATGTTAAGCGAGTATTCGAGGCAATCCCCATGTTTACCGGCATCATAAGCGCGCTTGGCACCGTCCGCGCGATCGAACCCATTGGAGCCGGCAAGGACATGCGGCTTCTGATCGACACCCCGGTGGCGTTTATCGCCGAACCGCCTGTCGGCCTCGGCGCCTCCATCGCCTGTTCGGGCTGCTGCCTGACGGTCGTGGATCTCGGCGCCGACTGGTTCGCCGTCGATGCGTCGGCCGAGACGCTGGCCCACACCAAGTTGGGGTCATGGGACATCGGATCGCGGGTGAACCTGGAGCGGTCGCTGCGGCTGGGCGACGAGCTTGGCGGCCATCTTGTTTCGGGTCATGTCGATGGCGTCGGACAGGCGGTTTCGGCGACGCCGGAAAACGCCTCGACGCGCTGGGTTTTTCGCGTTCCGGCCGCGCTGTCGCGCTTCATCGCCGTGAAGGGCAGCGTTGCGATCGACGGCGTGTCGTTGACGGTGAACGAAGTCGCGGGCGATACCTTCGGGGTGAACATCATCCCGCATACCGCCTCGGTCACCGGCTTCGGCACCTTGAAGCCGGGCGATCCGGTCAATATCGAGATCGACACGCTCGCGCGCTACGTCGCCCGGCTGGCGGAGACCGCCTGATGGAAAACCTGCACGACAAGTTCGTCAGCGGCGAATGGTCGCAATACATTTCGTCGGCCGATGAGATCATCGAGGAAGCTCGCAACGGCCGGATGTTCATCCTGGTCGATGACGAGGACCGTGAAAACGAGGGCGATCTTGTCGTCCCCGCGCAGTTCGCCACGCCGGACGCGATCAACTTCATGGCCCGGCATGCGCGCGGGCTGATCTGCCTGGCGCTGACCCGCAAGCGCGTCGAGAAACTCGGGCTGCCGCTGATGAGCCAGCAGAACGGCACGCGCCACCAGACCGCGTTCACCGTGTCGATCGAGGCCCGTGAGGGCGTCACGACCGGCATCTCCGCCGCGGACCGGGCGAGGACGGTCGCGGTGGCGATCAATTCCGACAGCACGCGCGACGATATCACCACGCCGGGGCATGTCTTTCCGCTGATGGCGCGCGAAGGCGGCACGCTGGTGCGGGCCGGGCATACCGAGGCGTCAGTGGATATCGCCCGCAAGGCTGGCCTGACCCCGGCGGCGGTGATCTGCGAGATCATGAACGACGACGGCACGATGGCGCGGCTGCCGGACCTCGTGACCTTCGCGCAGCACCACAACCTGAAGCTTGGCACGATCGCCGATCTGATCGCGCACCGGCGGCTGACGGAGCGGCTGGTGCGGCGGGTCGAGGAAGGGGCATACCAGCATCCCGCCGGCGGCGACTGGCGTGCGGTGGTCTACGCCAATACCGTTGAATACCAGGAGCACCTGGCACTGATCAAAGGCGATGTCAGCGGTGTCGAGCCGATCATGGTGCGCATGCACGCGGTGGATCTGCTGGACGACATGACCGGCTCGCCGCACTGGATCGCCGTGCACAATGCGATGCACATGATCGCCAAGGCCGGGCGCGGGATCGTCGTGCTGATCCGCGAGCACCGGCCGACGGCGCTGGCCGAGCGCGTCCGCATGCTCGGTTCGGCTGCGCCAGGGCCGACGCGGGAGCTACGGGATTATGGCATCGGCGCGCAGATCCTGCTGGACCTGGGGGTCAAGAACATGGTCCTTCTCACCAACCGCCGCCGCACGGTGATCGGACTTGAAGGCTATGGCTTGAATATCGTCGAGCAGCGGCCGATCCCGAATATTGTAGGAACGGATTATCAAGGATGAGTACGCAGGACGCCGAACTGCCCGCAGCGCCGCGGGTGGAGGGGCCGTCGCCGCATCTGCTGATCGTGCGCGCGCCCTATTACCGCGCCGTGGTCGAAGGGCTGACCATTGGTGCGCAACGGATTCTGGGCGAAGCGGGCGCGACGTCGGAGGTGGTGGACGTTGCCGGCGCTTATGAACTGGCGCAGGCGATCCGCATCGCGTTGCGCGGCTCCCGCCGGTTCGATGGGTTCGTGGCGCTGGGCTGCATCGTCAAGGGCGAAACCGACCATTACGACTTCATCTGCCGGGCATCGATGGACGGGATCTTAGGCGTCGCGCTGCAATTCGGCATCTGCCTCGGCACCGGGTTGCTGACCTGCGACACCGTCGCTCAGGCGGAGGCGCGATCGGGACAGGACGGCCACAACAAAGGGGCCGAGGCGGCCGCCGCCGCGCTGCTGCAAATCAACATCGCCCGCCGGCTCGGCGCCGCCTGATGGCTCGTCCTCCGAAAACCCGGACGCGTACCGCGTCGCGGGTTGCTGCCGTGCAGGCATTGTTCCAGGCCGAGCAGGCCGGCGACAACCCGGAAACGGTGATCGACCAGTTCGTCAAGCACCGGTTGGGCGACCTCGCCGGCCAGGACGGGTTCGAGGACGGACGCATCCCGGATGCCGAAGTGCCGCTGTTCGCCCGCGTGGTGCGTGAGGCGGTGCGTCGGCAGGACGCCATCGATCCGCTGGTGTCCGATGCGCTTCCGGACGATTGGCCGTTGGCCCGGCTCGATCCGGTGCTGCGGGCGCTGATCCGGGCCGGCGTGGCGGAACTGACGATGACGGAAGGACCACCGGCGAAGGTGGTGATCAACGAATATCTGGACATCGCGCGCGGGTTCTTTTCCGGTCCGGAACCGGGGCTGGCGAATGCGGTGCTCGACAGGGTCGCGCGGGGGGTGCGGACGGAGGAGTTCTAGCGCCGACTCGTCCCGGGCGTTATGGCCCGTCTTGCCGTGACGATAAGCCTGGCCACGAAGTTAAGAGTCGGCGGGGACGGGATACGGACATGTGCACAATTTTTTCGCTGGCACTCTGTATCGCCGCCGCCGTCGCCACATTTTCCTCGTCCTGCTTTGCCAATGACTCCGCATCGGAACTCGCCGCCGGCAGCCTGGTCATGGTCAAGACGGATGTGATCGCCATGCAGTGGGAGGAGTTGACCCTTTCGCCGGGCTGGATACAGGTCCGCTACGAGATGCGGCACGATGGCACGGCGCCTGTGATCCTTCGCGTCGCGTTCCCGGTGCCGGAGGTGCCCATCGACACACCGGTCGGAATGGCGATCATCGGAGCGGACGGAAATCCGTCAGCCGGCATGATCGAATGGCCGGCGGGGGAACGTTCCGAACCCGCCCGGAATTTTGTTCCAACCTCCGACCTTAAGCTGTTGATGGTGTTGCAACTGTCTTAACCCGTGCAGGCCGGCCCCGCTGCCGGCCCTGTGTGCGTGCGGCTATGGCCGGCGTTTGCGCACCGGAGCGAGCGCCTGCATGCCGTGCTCCGGCGCCGGCATGACGGTCTCCGACTGCGCGGGCCGGGCTTCGGCAGGCGCCAGCGCCATTTCGGGGGCGCCTTCTCGACCGTCATCATCCGCGTCATCGGGTTCGAGAATGCCGATCAGATTCGGCGTGATGCCGTCGCCGAGAAAGCCTCCCGCCACACCGGCTTGCACGGGGATGGCGACGGGATCGGCGATCCCGGCCAGCGCCAGGGCCTGCGTCACGTCTTCGCGGTCTTGTGCAAGCACGGCGCGAATGGAGACACGGTTCGGGTCCGTTGAGGTGTTGAGCGGATGGTCGGTCATCGCGGTTCCGTTTGTTCGTTCTTTGTTCTTACCGGGTAGCCGCGAAACTTTCAAGCTTTTTCGACGGAAGCACCTCGGGAAGCCCCGCTGGGAAGCCCCGCTGGGAAGCCCCGCTGGGAAGCCCCGCTGGGAAGCCCCGCTGGGAAGCCCCGCTGGGAAGCCTAAGATTTGCGGGAGCGCGCAGCTATTGGAACCGGTGACCAGTCAAGGTTATAACGTGTCTCGTATGAAATCGCCGTCCCTTTTCGCAGCCTGCCGCCGGAAATGGCGTCGCCGATCGGCCGTGCCGTGATCACGACGTCGCACTTGATGCGAGTACGTTACCGGATGGCTCTCGGGATTATTTTGGCGATCGCGACAGCCGGCGCGTTGGCATGGTTCTATATGCGCTTCACGACCGGCGATCGGACGCCGCAGACCGATACGCCAGCCCCCGTACGCCTGAAAAGCATCGTCCGGCTCGCGGACCAGCCCGATTCCGCGGCCTTCCTCACGGCGATAGCCGGTGTACAACGGCAGTTCGCCGCCAGGCTGTGGATGCGGCCCGCACCTGGAACGACAAAGGCCGCCGAGGCTGTCGCCGGCGACGAACGGTTGCCGATGGCTTTCGGGCTGCTGCGGAACGGCAAGTTCGATGCGGCGATCCGGCTGTTGCACGCCGTCGGCGAGGACAGCGCAACCGGCGCGCGACAGGATCGCAGCGACGCCATTATGGCCTTGCACATCCTGGGCGTGATCGCGCCCACACCGCAACAAGCCCTCGCCGCCGACGCGCATGCGGTCGAGATTGATCCGGATGACATCGAGGGCCTGCTTGGCGGCGGCTGGATCATGTTGCAGCAGGGCCAATCGGGCGAGGCCGAGAGGCGTTTTCGCCGCGTCCTCCTGCTGCTCACCGGCGAAGGGCAGCCTTGGAACCGGTTCAGGGCAGGGCTTGGCCTCGGCGATATCCGCGAGCAGCGTGGCGAATTCCCCGAAGCTCAGAAATTCTACCTGGATGCCCTGGCAATCGGCGAGCAACAGCGGCAATCGAACCCGGACGATGCGGAGTGGCAACGCGCGCTATCGGTCGCATACCAGCAGGGCGGCAACGTGCTTGGTGCTCAGGGCGACCTGGCCGAAGCATTGAAGGCCTACCGCGAAGGCCTGGTGATCGCCAAGGTTCTGGCCCGATCCGATCCAGGCAACCCCGAGCGCGAAGCCACCGTCGCGATCCTGTTGACAAAGGTTGGCGATGTACTGGCCGCCCGGAAAGATCCGGCCGGGGCATTGGCTGTCTACGACGATGCCCTGGAAATCGCCGTTCGTCTGGCCACGTCTCAGCGGAATGATGTCAGGTGGCAGATGCAGCTCGCGCTGTGTCATGAAAAGTCCGGGGATGCCAGGCTGGCGGCGGGCGGAAAGGCGGAAGCGTTGATGTCCTACCGCACCGCCACGGCGATCAGGGAGCAGCTTGCTCGATCCGCCCCCGCCGACATCCAGCGTCAGCGCGACCTTGCCGGGTCGCTGATAAAGGCCGGAGACGCGTTGCTCGCCGGGGAGGATTCGGCAGGCGCGCTGGAGTCCTACAACGCAGCCTTGTCGATTGCCGATCGGCTTGTTCAGGCGGACCGGAACAATCCGCTATTGCTGCACGACCTGGCGGCTTCGCTGGTCAAAGTCGGCGCGGTCCATGCCGCCAGAGGCGAAGGCATCGATGCGCTGAAATCGGATCGCGATGCGCTGGCCATCTTCGACCACCTCTCAAAGGCGGAGCCGGGCAATGCGGTTTGGCAGCATGACCTTTACCTGGCGTACGAAACGGTCGGGACGACCCTCTATGCGCGGGGGGACCGGGCGGAGGCGGCGAATGCTTTCCGGGCGGGCCTGTCGCGTGCCGAAGCCTTGGCCGCGGCCGAACCCGTTGATGCGGGGCGGCAAAGCGAGCTGCGCGATGCCTACGAGAATTTCGGCACCGCCCTGGCGGCCCAGGGCGAGATGCCGGCGGGTCTGGATTTTCTCAACGATGCCAAACGTATCACGGAAAGACTGGCACAGGCCGAGCCGGATAATCCGGGTTGGCAGCATGATCTGGCGGTTATCCTGAACGGCATTGGCGATGCCTTGTTAAGTCGCGGCGACCTTCGCGGCCTGCAATCGTATCGCGATGCCTTGCCGATCCTGGAACATCTGATCCAGTCCGATCCGGCGAATACGGCGTGGCGGCAGGATGCGCTGCTGACGAATTGGCGGCTCGCGATCCATGATGACGATGCGCTGCGCCGCTGGAGGCTTATTGTTGCCTCCCTGCATGAGACTGCTTCGCGGACAAAACTGACCGACAAGCAGGCGGCGTGGCTGGCAACGGCTGAAAAACAACTGGCGAGCCTGACGCCGCGTCCGTGACGGCGCTGCGCCGGCAGACTTGCGCCCGGCTGGGCGGGGCGTCATTGCTGTGGACAGCAGGAACGGAGGTAACGCGATGCGTGCCGTGGGCTATCAGGACTCCCTCGCGATCGATGCCGCCGATGCGCTGGTCGATATCCAGCGGCCGAAGCCGGTGGCGGCCGGCCGGGACCTGCTGGTGCAGATCCAGGCCGTGTCGGTCAATCCGGTCGATACCAAAGTTCGGCGGCGCGCAAAGCCGGAGGCCGGAGACTGGAAGATCCTCGGTTACGATGCCTCCGGCACCGTGGTTGCGACCGGCCCGGACGCCACGCTGTTCCAGCCCGGCGACACCGTCTTCTATGCCGGCGACATCACCCGCCAGGGCACCAACGCCGAGCTGCATCTTGTCGATGAGCGCATCGTCGGCCGCAAGCCGAAGTCGCTGGACTGGGCGCAGGCCGCCGCCCTGCCGCTGACCGCGATCACCGCGTGGGAAGCATTGTTCGACCGGCTGAACGTGCGGCAGAAGGTGCCAGGTGCCGCGGAGGCGATCCTGATCATCGGCGGTGCCGGCGGCGTGGCTTCGGTAGCAATCCAGCTTGCCCGCCAGCTTGCCGGCCTGACCGTCATCGCCACGGCTTCCCGGCCGGAGACGCGGGACTGGGTGCGGGCGCTCGGCGCGCACCATGTCATCGACCACAGCCGGCCACTGGCGGAGCAGGTCGCCGCGCTTGGCATCGGCGCGCCGGGGTTTGTATTCTCCACCACCAACACCGATCGGCATCTGGCCGAAATCGTCGAGCTGATCGCGCCGCAGGGGCGGTTCGGGCTGATCGACGACCCGGTAACGCTCGATATCATGCCGTTCAAGCGCAAGAGCGTGTCGGTGCACTGGGAGCTGATGTTCACCCGCCCGATGTTCCACACCGCCGACATGGGCGCCCAGGGCGTTCTGTTGAACGAGGTGGCGCGGCTGGTGGATGAAGGCACCTTGCGGACCACCATCGGCGAGAATTTCGGGCCGATCGGCGCGGCGAATTTGAAGCGGGCGCATGCACTGATCGAGAGCGGGCAGGCGCGGGGCAAGATCGTGCTGGAGGGTTTCGCCGCCTGACGCGGATCGTCTGCGCATAACGGCGCCAGCCGATCGGCCGGACCGCGAAAACGATCCATCGATTGGATCGAACGATGCCGCGTTTGGCTTGGACGGAGATCGATCCCGGCAGTAACGGCAGTCTGCGAAAGACCACAACAACAGGGGGATACGATGAAGATCAAAGGAGTCCGATGGTGGATGGTCGGCCTGGTGACAGCCGGCCTGATCGTCAATTACCTCGCGCGGAATACGTTGTCGGTTGCCGCTCCGGCAATGATGAAGGATTTGCATTTCGGCACCGAGGAATACTCCCACATCGTCGTTGCCTGGCAGCTTTGCTATGCGTTCATGCAGCCTGTCGCCGGGCACGTACTCGATGTTGTCGGCACCAAGATCGGCTTTGCCGTCTTCGCCCTGGCTTGGTCGGTTGCCTGCGCCGCTGCGGCGTTCGCGACGGGGTGGCAGAGCCTTGCGGCGCTGCGCGGCGTGCTTGGGCTGACCGAAGCGGCGGGGATCCCGGCCGGCGTGAAAGCCACCACCGAGTGGTTCCCGGCGAAGGAACGATCGGTTGGCATCGGCTGGTTCAATATCGGGTCGTCGATTGGCGCTGTGCTGGCCCCGCCGCTGGTGGTCTGGGCAATCCTTCAGGGGCGCTGGCAATGGGCGTTCCTGATCGTTGGCGGCCTTGGCATCGTTTGGACAGCGCTATGGATGCTGTTCTACAAGCATCCGCGCGACCAGAAATTTCTCTCCGCCGAGGAGCGGGACTACATCGTCTCCGGCCAGGAAGCGCAATACAGCGACCCGAATGCGCGCAAGCTGCGCTGGACCGAGATCCTGGCCAGCCGCAACTTCTGGTCGATCGGGATCCCGCGCATCCTGTCGGAGCCGGCGTGGCAGACGTTCAACGCCTGGATTCCGCTCTACATGATGACCGAGCGGCACATGAACCTCAAGGAGATCGCGCTGTTCGCCTGGCTGCCGTTCCTGGCCGCCGATATCGGTTGCGTGCTGGGCGGCTACCTGAGCCCGATCTTTGTGAAGACGTTCAACGTGTCCTGGCTGACATCCCGGAAACTGGTCGTGCTGACCGGCGCTTTATGCATGATCGGACCGGCCTGCGTCGGGTTGGTCGCCAGCCCTTATGCGGCGATCGCCTTGCTGTGCGTCGGCGGCTTCGCGCACCAGACCTTGTCGGGCGGGCTTTACTCGGTGACGTCGGACGTTTTCGGCAAAAACGAGGTGGCGACGGCGACCGGCTTGGGCGGGATGATGGGGTATCTCGGCGCGGCGGCGTTCACCGCGCTGTTCGGCGTGATGGTATCTCAGGTGGGGTATGGGCCGCTGTTCGCGGTGCTGGCGGTGTTCGATCTGCTCGGCGCGGCCGTGGTGTTCATTCTGGCGCGCAAGCCGGATGAGGGCGTCGGGCATCTTCCCGCCGGGGCGGGGTTGCCGGGCGCGGCGGGTTCGGCGGCTTGATAGTGGCGAAGGCGCGGCCCGGATGCCGCGCCTCCCGCGACTTAGGTCCGGGACGCGGCGCCCGGCCCTGCTCGAACCGCGTTTTGCTAAGAAATGGGCGGGCTAGAACGGAATCTCGTCATCCAGATCGCCGCCCTTCGGCGCATCCCAGGACGGACCGCCTGCCCCGCCGCTTCTCGCCGCCCCGCCGCTCGGCCGGGCCGGGCCGCTCGCCGCCCTTTCGCGCGGGGCGGAATAGCCGCCGCCCGGGGTGGCGCCCGCGTCGGGACCGCCGCCATAGCCGCCTTCGCCGCCGCCCGACCGCGTATCCAGCATGGTCAGCTGGCCGTTGAACCGGCCGATGACGACCTCCGTCGTGTAACGTTCCTGCCCCTGCTGGTCGGTCCATTTGCGGGTCTGCAGCGACCCTTCGACGTAGATCTTGGCGCCCTTCTTCAGGAACCGTTCGGCCACGTCAGCGACGCGGTCGTTAAAAATGACGATGCGGTGCCATTCGGTCTTTTCCTTACGCTCCCCGGAGGCGCGGTCGTTCCACGTCTCGCTGGTCGCCAAGGTGAGGTTGACGATCTTGCTGCCATCCTGGGTGGAGCGGACCTCCGGGTCCTTGCCCAGGTTTCCCACCAGGATCACCTTGTTGACGCTGCCTGCCATCGAACCATTCCTTCTCAGAGACTCGGAAATCTAGCCCAAATCCGTCATACGGGCCACATGGTTAAGAACTCCTTACCATCCGCCGGTTTTTTTGGCCCGCGGCGGCCCCGGTATCAGGTCAACCGCCGTTGGGCGAGGCGGACGACCGTAAGGCCGGCCAGCGCGAGCTGATCCACCAGATGACGCGCCGCGATTGTCGCCATCCAGCATTCCGTGGACCGGGTCAGTTGGCCGCTTGATGATCGCAGGGCAGCCGTCAGCACCGCCTCCAGCTCGGCATCGTCTATCGGTGCGGGGGCGTCATCGAACATCGTTGAAAGCTAGACCGAGTGATCGAACATATCAAGAACATAAGCGAGCTTGATCTCCCGTGACGACGGCGCTCATCATCGATCGATGTCAGTGCGCAAAAAGGATGCCGTCCAGCGATGACGGACCAACCGGACCTGCTGGTGAAGCCCGATGGCCTGACCGTGATGCTGATGGCGTCCGGTTTCATGCTGGATCTAAAAGCCCCTGACGCAACCGGCATGCCGATCGAGGACGTTGCGCGGGCGCTGGCGTATCAGCCGCGCTGGGCGGGCGCGACGCGGACGTTCTATTCGGTGGCCGAGCACAGCATCATGGTCTCGCGGCTGGTGCCGGCTCCACTGGCGCTTGCCGGCCTGCTGCACGATGCCGATGAGGCGATCACCGGGGATATCGTCTCGGTCGTGAAGGTTCTCATCGGCCGTGACCATCTGAAGGCGCGGCTGGAGCCGATCAAACGGGCGTTGGAACGGCGTTTCGGGTTTCGCGGGGATTTGGCGGCGGTCAAGCATGCGGATCTGGTCTGCATGGCGACGGAACTGCGTGACCTGCTGCCGCCGGCCTGGATGGAGTGGGGGCATCTGCCGGAGCCGGTGCCGCAGACGATCGACCCGGTCGGGCCGGATCGCGCCTATGCGCTGTTTCTCGAGCGGTATGAGGAGGTGAAGCATCTCGGGCGGCAGGCCGAACCCCGGGCGCCCGGCAAGCGGAGGGCTGGACGGTGATACGAGTGGGGGCTTCACGCAGGAGCCCACCAGCTTCAGTTGGATGACCGCCGCGATCGACATTGCCCGAAACGGCACCAAACCTTCGCCGATTTCCATGTCCCGGGGCTAAACGTCCCGAAACATTCGTGCAATGGTGCACCTGTGATGTCCACCCCAATGGGGCCGGAGGCTTCGTCTGGTTATGCAGGTCGTTCTGACCATAGACGGCACGTTCGTTTCTCTGCTCTGCCCTGCCGCGCGCTTCGACAAGCGGCGGACGCTGGACGCCGCACCGCTCGCCGCCATCGCCAGCCGTTACGCGGCGCTGCGCGAACAGCCGGACGCGGCGAAGCTGCCGGGTCTCGGCCGCGACCTGTACTGCTGGCTGGATGGGGAGGGAAGCTGGCTGGCAACGCTCCGCGCCGCGCTGCAGCCGCCCTTCCTGTTCGAAGTCCGCGCCCCGGCGCCGCTGGACGACTCCGCCCGGGCCGTTTTGCACGCGCCGTGGGAACTGCTCGCCGACGAAACCGGCTTTCTCGCCGCGGACGCAACGCTGCGCTTCGCCCCGGCGCGGCGGCTTGGATCGCCCTGCGACCCCGCGCCTTTCGATGACTACCGCCTCGCGGTGGCGTTCATGGCCGCGGCACCGCGCGGCGCAACCGAACTCGACTATGAAGCCGAGGAGACCGCGATCCTGACCGCGGCGCGGCAAAACCTCGACCTTCTGGTGGAGGACAGCGGCGATCCGGAGGAACTCGGCCGCCGGCTCGCCGCGTTACATCCTCCGCCACCGGTGCTGCACCTCTCCTGCCACGGCCACAACGCCTGGAAGGAAAACGAGACCGCAACGCCGCTTCCGGTGCTGATGATGGAGCAGGCGACCGGAGCCGCGCGGCCGACTCCGGCGGCGGACCTGCTGAGCACCCTGCGTCCCTACACGCCGCGGCTGCTGTTCCTCTCCGCCTGCCTGACCGCGGCGGCCGGCGGCGGCGCGGCCGCGCCGGACACGCTCGCCGGTTCGCTGATCCGGGCGGGATTTCCCGCGGTGCTCGGGTGGGACGGCTCGGTGGCGGACGTCGCGGCCACGGCCTTCGCTCACGTCCTGTATGACGGACTGGCGCGGCGGCAATCCGTGACGGAGGCCGCGGCGGGCGCCCGCCGGGCCCTGCTGCTCGGCCATCAGCCCGGCGGCGGAACGTCCGGCGGCAAGGACTTCGCAGGTGACACCCCACCCGGCCTGGATGCGCAATTAGCGTCGGCGCGGGATGCGCTGCAACGGGACTGGCATTTGGCGCGGGTCTGGCTGGGCCCCGAGGGCGGCGGCGCGGTCATCGGCGGCACGCGGCGGCGATCTTTGCTGCCGCCGGATCATGGCCAGAAGCTGATCCTGGCGCGCAAGAAGGATGACGCGCTGGCGGTGGCCGAACCGGCGATGTTCGTCGGCCGGCGGCGCGAACTGCAAACCGCGCTGCGGCTGCTGGCCGATGGCGACCGGGCGGGCCTGCTGCTGCACGGCCTGGGGCGCGTCGGCAAGTCGAGCCTGGCGGCGCGAATCAGCAACCGCCGGCCCGACCTGCAACTGGCCGTGGTCTATGGCGACTACGACAGCCTGAGCGTGATCGACGCCCTGGCGGACGCGCTGAAAGCCCATGCCCCGGCGCGGCAGATGCTGGCCGAGCGCCGCGCCGCGGTGCGGGAAAACCCGGCGGCGCTGGAGGCGCTGCTGATCGACCTTCTGGCGGGGCCATGCCGTGAGGCCGAAGCCGGGGACAAGCCCGTGCTGCTGCTGATCGATGACCTGGAACGCATCCTGCAAGCCGACCCTGACGGGGGGCGGCATCGGGTTAGGGCCGCGGAACGGCCGGTGTTGCAGGCGGTGCTGCGGGCCTTTGACCCGGCCTTGAGCGAGAGCCGGCTGATACTGACCAGCCGGTTCCCGTTCACCTTGCGGGATGACAACGGCGAAGAGCTGACCGATCGCCTGCATGAACGGCCGCTGTCGCGCTTCGCTGCGGGGGCGCAGCGCAAGCTCAGCCTGCGTCAGGTGGCCGCGGCACGGACCCGGCCCGCGGCGGCCGCCCGCCTGGACGATGCCGCCCTGGCCGCCCGGCTGCCGCTGCTGCGGCGCGCTGAAAGCCTCGCCCGCGGCAATCCCGGCCTGCAGGACCTGATCGGCGATCGTCTCGTGCTGCGCCCGGCGGTGGGATTGGACCGGGCGGCGGCGGTGCTCGATCAGATGACGGCCTATCTGGAGGGCGGCAGCCTGCCTGACGATGAGCAGGTGCGCCAGTTCCTGCAGAACCTGGCGGTGGACGAGTTGCTGGCGCAGGCCACCCCGGCCGGCCGGGACCTGCTGCGGGCGGCGCTGCTGTTCGATATCCCGGTGCCGGCGGCGGTGATCGAGACCCTGGCCGCGGCCATCGGCGGGTCCGCCGAACACCTGTCCGATCTCGGTCTGCTGGAACCGTTCGAGGACGTGGTGGATCACGCGGTCACGGCGCTGGCGGTGAACGGCCTACCGGCGGGACGGCTGCCGCCGCTGACGGAGGCGGAACAGGCCGATCTGGCCGTGATCGCCCTGCCAGCCTTGTTCGCGGCCTGGGGCGGGGTGTCGGGGTCGAAGTCCCGGCCCTACAGCACCGACATCCTGCTGACACGCCTCGGCCTGGCGGCCGGCAACGGCGAGGTTGTTGACACCTGCGCAGCCGACGCGGTGCGCGGGTTGCAGGAGCGGCAGGTGAAGGACGCGGCTTCGCTCGGGCAGGCCTCCGCGGCGCTGCTCGAGCGTTTGGGGATGCTGCCATCGCTGCGGCTGCTGTCCTGGACCGGCGAGGCGCTGCGTACGATCGGCGAGGGCGAAGCGGCCGCGGCGATGCTGGCCAAGGGGGAGGCGCGGCTGGCCGAGGCCGAGCACGAACTCGATCCCGGTCAGCTCAGCAACTTCCTGTTCGCCCTGGGCAACCACCAAGAGGCCACCGGCCTGATCCAGCCGGCACTGGCGACGTTCGAGCGGTTGTGCGCGCTTCAGCGCAAACGAGGCAACGACCGTCAGTTGGCGGTGGCGCGCGGCCGGATCGCCGACATCCTGCAGGCCCGCGGCGAGCTGGACGAGGCGCTGCGCATCCGCCGTGAGGAGGAGCTGCCTGTCTACACAAGGCTGGGCGATGTGCGCTCGGTCGCGCTCACGCAGACCAAGATCGCCGACATCCTGCAGGCCCGCGGCGAGCTGGACGAGGCGCTGCGCATCCACCGTGAGGAGAGGCTGCCGGTCTACACAAGGCTGGGCGATGTGCGCTCGGTCGCGCTCACGCAGGGCCGGATCGCCGACATCCGGCAGGCCCGCGGCGAGCTGGACGAGGCGCTGCGCATCCGCCGTGAGGAGGAGCTGCCGGTCTACACAAGGCTGGGCGATGTGCGCTCGGTCGCGGTCACGCAGGGCAAGATCGCCGACATCCTGCAGGCCCGCGGCGCGCTGGACGAGGCGCTGCGCATCCGCCGTGAGGAGACGCTGCCGGTCTACACAAGGCTGGGCGATGTGCGCTCGGTCGCGGTCACGCAGGGCAAGATCGCCGACATCCTGGAGGCCCGCGGCGAGCTGGACGAGGCGCTGCGCATCCACCGTGAGGAGACGCTGCCGGTCTACACAAGGCTGGGCGATATGCGCGAGATCGCGGTCGCGCAGGGCAAGATCGCGCAGCTTTTGGCACAAGCAGGCAACGTCGATGAAGCGCTGAAACTGCAGGTGGAGCGGCTCGCGACCCACGAACGCATGGGGGACATTAACGGCACTGCGTCAACGCTATGGGACATCGCGCAAATTGAACTCGCGCGGGACCAAATCGATCAGGCGTTGCCGCGGTTGGCGCAAGCCTGGCCTCTTCTGCTGAAACTCGGCCGGGCAGATGGCATCGCGGCGGTCGGCGCGACCTTGGGCCAGATCCTCGCCGCGGCGGGCATGAAGGCCGAAGCCGCCGCTGTGCTTGGGCAGAGCGCGGCCGCCTTTCGCAAACTCGGGCGGGTCGCGGACGCAGCGGCGGTGGAGCAGATCATCGCCGGCTTGAATTGAAACGCTGCAACAGCGAAGGATTATGCGATGGACGATGTGCGGATTGTCATCAGCGGCACGCATGCTCAGGCGGCGGCGGCCCGGCTGACGCCGCTGCTGAACGAGGGGCACGAAGCGGGACTCGTGACGCAGATCGCAGCCTCCGATGTGCCGGAGACGGCCCGCAAGGTCATCGATCCGCTCGCGTTGGCCGCGGTGATCCTGGCCGTCCCCGGCGCCGTGCTGGCGGTTGGCGATATCGCCGATCGCATCCGCAAGCGGCGGAAAGCCGAGGCGCTGATCGAGCAGAGCAAGCAACTGACCATACAGTATAACGTGCAGATCATGATCGTCAGCCCGGGCGGCGAGACGCTGACGCTGGAGCAGCTCACGCCCGACCGGCTGCTGGAGGTGGGTGAACCGGGGCGGCGGTAGGGCGGAGGGGGGCGGGGCACGGTCGTTGCCGCCGTGTCATGGCCGGGCTTGGCCCATAGGCGCTAACATAAGGTGCGTGTCACGGGCCGCTGCGTTTGTATCATGGCCGGGCTTGTCCCCCAGGCGCTAACATAGGGTGTCAGTCACGGGCCGCTGCATTTGTGTCATGGCCGGGCTTGTCCCCCAGGCGCTAACATAGGGTGTCAGTCACGGGCCGCTGCATTTGTGTCATGGCCGGGATTGTCCCCCAGGCGCTAACATAGGGTGTCAGTCACGGGCCGCTGCATTTGTGTCATGGCCGGGCTTGTCCCGGCCATCCACGACTTGCGGTGCCGAACCAACCAAAGTCGTGGATGGCCGGACCAAGTCCGGCCATGACACATAGACTGCGTGCTACCGTCCTACCGCAGACTGCGTGCCACCGCGTATCGCGGACCGCGACCCACCGCGTATCGCGGACCGCGACCCACCGCCGCATCGCAGACCGCGACACACCCCGTATCTCACCCCTGGCGCAACCCCCCGGCCACGTCCACATAGCAAGGACAGCGCTGCCCGCGGGCGAAAAGCTGTAGTCAAATTCACGGAACATCCGTAGAACAGATCACCACCTGACCCTCGGGGATATCAACATCGATGGCCGGCTCCATCCACGTGCGCGGCGCGCGGGAACATAACCTCAAAAATATCGACGTCATCATCCCGCGCGACTCGCTGACGGTGCTCACCGGCCTGTCCGGCTCCGGCAAATCCTCGCTGGCGTTCGATACCATCTACGCCGAGGGGCAGCGCCGCTATGTCGAATCGCTCTCCGCCTATGCCCGCCAGTTTCTTGAGCTGATGGGCAAGCCGGACGTGGACAGCATCGACGGCCTGTCCCCGGCGATCTCCATCGAGCAAAAGACCACCTCGAAAAACCCCCGCTCCACCGTCGGCACGGTCACCGAAATCCACGACTACATGCGCCTGCTGTGGGCGCGAGTCGGCGTCCCCTACTCGCCCGCCACCGGTCTGCCCATCGAAGCGCAGACGGTGTCGCAGATGGTGGACCGGGTGATGGCGATGCCGGACGGCACGCGGCTGCTGCTGCTCGCCCCCGTGGTGCGCGACCGCAAGGGGGAATACCGCAAGGAGCTGGGCGAATTGCAGCGGCGCGGCTTCACCCGGGTCAAGGTGGACGGCACGCTGTACGAAATCGGCGAAGTCCCGGCGCTGAACCGCAAGACCAAGCACGAGATCGAGGCCGTCGTCGACCGCATCGCCGTCCGCGAGGGCATCGAAACCCGCCTCGCCGACAGTTTCGAGACCGCGCTCGGCCTGTCCGACGGCGTCGTCTACGCGGAGAACGCCGACACGCGCGAGATCACCACGTTCTCCTCCCGCTTCGCCTGCCCGGTCAGCGGTTTCACTATCGAGGAGATCGAGCCGCGGCTGTTCAGCTTCAACTCGCCCCATGGGGCTTGTCCGGCCTGCGACGGATTGGGGGTGGAGACCTTTTTCGACCCCGATCTGGTGGTTCCGGACGACCGCGCCGGGCTGGCGGATGGCGCCGTCGCGCCGTGGACCGGATCGCAATCGCCGTATTACGACCAAACGCTGCAAAGCCTGGCGCGGCACTATCACCAGACCACCAAGACGCCGTGGCGCGACCTGCCGGTGGATGTTCAGCACGCCATTCTGCACGGCACCGGGGATGAGGCGATTGCCTTCACCTACAAGGACGGCGTCCGCAGCTACACGGTGACCAAGCCGTTCGAGGGCGTCATCCGCAACCTGCAACGCCGTTGGCAGGAAACCGACAGCGCCTGGGTGCGCGAGGAAATGTCCCGCTACCAGGCGGAAAAGCCCTGTGCGGTATGCAACGGCGCCCGGCTGAAGCCCGAGGCTTTGTCCGTCCGCGTCGCCGGCAAGAACATCTCGGAAGCGTCGGAGCTGTCGATCAAGCTGGCGCTGGACTGGTTCGGCGCGGTGCTGCCGCAACTGACGCAGCAGCGGCAGGAGATCGCCGCCCGCATCCTGCGCGAAATCGTCGATCGCCTGCGCTTCCTGGTCGATGTCGGGCTGGATTATCTGACCTTGGCGCGCGGCTCCGCGACGTTGTCCGGCGGCGAATCGCAGCGCATCCGCCTGGCGTCGCAAATCGGTTCCGGCCTGACCGGGGTGCTGTACGTGCTGGACGAACCCTCCATCGGCCTGCACCAGCGCGACAATGAACGCCTGCTGGGGACACTGCGGCGGCTGCGCGACCTCGGCAACACGGTGCTGGTGGTGGAACATGATGAGGACGCGATCCGCGCCGCGGACCACCTGATCGACATGGGCCCGGCGGCCGGGGTCAATGGCGGGTATGTGGTTGCCGAAGGAACGCCGGCCGAGGTCGCAGCCAACCCGAAATCGCTGACCGGCGACTACCTCTCCGGCCGCCGCCAGATCCCGGTGCCGCCGATGCGCCGCCCGGCGCAGAAGGATCGTCTGCTGCAGGTCGTCGGCGCGCGCGGCAACAACCTCAAGAATATCGTCGCCGGGTTCCCGTTGGGCACGCTGACCTGCGTCACCGGCGTCTCCGGCGGCGGCAAGTCCACGCTGGTGGTGGATACTTTATATAAGGCCGCGGCGCGCCGGCTGATGGGCGCGGGACTGGTGCCGTCTCCGCACGACCGGATCGAGGGACTGGACCAGCTCGACAAGATCATCGACATCGACCAGTCGCCCATCGGCCGCACCCCCCGGTCCAACCCGGCGACCTATACAGACCTGTTCGCGCCGATACGCGACTGGTTCGCGGAACTGCCGGAGGCGCGGGCGCGCGGCTACAAGCCCGGGCGGTTCAGCTTCAACGTCAAGGGCGGCCGCTGCGAGGCGTGCCAGGGCGACGGGCTGCTGAAGATCGAGATGCACTTCCTGCCGGATGTCTATGTCACCTGCGACACGTGCAAGGGCAAGCGCTACAATCGGGAAACGTTGGAGATCAAGTTCCGCGACAAGTCGATCGCCGAAGTACTGGCGATGACGGTGGACGAAGCCGTGCCCTACTTCAGCGCCCAGCCGCGCATCCATGATCGCCTGAAAATCCTGCAGCAGGTCGGGCTCGGCTATATCGCGCTCGGCCAGCAGGCGACGACTCTATCGGGCGGAGAAGCGCAACGAATCAAGCTGTCGAAGGAACTGGCGCGCCGGGCGACCGGGCGGACGCTGTACATCCTGGATGAGCCGACCACCGGGCTGCATTTCGAGGATGTGCGCAAACTGCTGGAAGTGCTGCATGCGCTGGTGGACCAGGGCAACACCGTTGTGGTGATCGAGCATAATCTGGAGGTCATCAAAACCGCCGACTGGATCCTGGATCTCGGCCCCGAGGGCGGGGACGGCGGAGGCCGGATCGTTGCGGAAGGTACGCCGGAGGATATCGTGGCGAATCCGGAGAGCTACACGGGGCGGTTTCTGGCGCCGCTGTTGCCGGTGGTGGAAGCACCGAAGACGCGGCGGAAACGGGCTTGATGCCTCGGCTGGTCCGCGTCCGGCACGAGCTGTTTATAGTGTGTCATGGCCGGATTTAGTCCGGCCATCCACGACTTTGCCTGATCCTCACCCCGGCGTGGGGCGATACCCGCGCGCCTTGCCGACAGCGACGTAATGGTGGCTGAAATCGGTGTAGTTGCCGTGGAAGACCTCCATCCGGGCCAGCGGGTATTGCGCGGCATACCACACCGGATCAAGCGCGAACGGCTGCCGCCCCTCCTTGAACCCGTAACGCATGTAATGGTCACGCCCCGAAACCAGCCAGCCGGCCCGAACGCCCTCGGCCACGTCGCTGTTCGAGGCCACGTAAAATGCCTCGTCGAACAATCCGAGCATCGCCTCCAGACTGCGCGTTGAATTCGCCGGCCGGGTAAGTTTCAGCAAATCGGCGAAGATATTGCCGAACAGCTCGTCGCGGTCGAGTTCGGGGCGCACATCCTGATGCCGATCATGCGGGGATACGCCGTGGTTTTTCAGGTTGAAAACGACGTCGCGATAACCCACCAGCTTCGCCATTTCCTCCAGCGATTGGCGGGTGAACAGGCTGACATGCTCCCAGTTGTCCCATTCGCCGGTGTAGACGCCTGCCATTCCGTCTTCGAACTGCGAGTGCCGCCGCATCGAGGCGTTCAGGCAGGGCGTGCTGACCCGGTGCCAGCCGCCATCCTTAAGAACACGTAACGTTTCGGCAAGGAAGCAAACCTGCTGCTTCTGACTGATATGCTCAATAAAATCCTCATGAAAAACAAAATCCACACTATCCGCCGGGATCGGCCACGGCATATCGGCATACGGAAAAAAGAAGACATCGACATCGTCGAAGCGGTGATCGTTTTCCTCAAGCAAAGGAAAGATGTCGAGGTTGATGAAGCCCGGCGCCGGCGTCCAGCCGAACCCGACCTGGATCTTCACCGGCTGCCCGGCTCCGATCAGGCCGAGCACCCGGGTCGAAAACCCCTGAAGTTCCGCCGCTAGGCTGGCCGGCCTGCGCATGATCGTCTCCATCCCATCGGTACGATAGGAACCGATGATAGACCGGGCGCCAAGGTGGTGTCACTTGCGGACTGTTCCTGCTCTGATAGGAACCGCCGCCAGGCGTTCACGCTGATGTGAATTCATCAAGCGGATGGAACACGCTCCGCCCAGCCATCCCGCATCGTTTACCCATAGCTGACGCCCGCATCCGCACCTCGGGGAGCTTGCGATGAGCCGGTATTGGAGCCGCCTTTTTTTGGTCGTGTGCGCATCCCTCGCCGATTGCACATCGGACCCGCATGCTCCGGTGAACCAGACCTTCCCGATCCGGCAGATGGATAATTTCTTCGATTCGTTGGCCGCTTCACCTTCGCCGCCGGACTATACCCGGCAGCCTGGCTACGCGCCCGCCTACCCGCCCTATTCCTCCGTCCTGGACCAACGCCCCAACCCGCGCGGTTAGGACAAGCGGCACGGGTTAGTCTTCCCTCCGCGTCATCATCCTCTCCGGACCTGATCCGGGAGGATAATGACCAAAGCCGGTGTCAGTGCGGATGCTTGTCGCCGGGCTTGCGCTTGCCGGATTTCCCCTCGTTCTTGCGGCCACCGGAGGGATTGGCATGCTTTCCGCCCTTTGCCTGACTCTCCGGAGCCGGCGGCGGCGAAGGCGGAGTTGCGGTCGCTGCCTCAACCCTGGCGACCGGCTTGGCCACAGCAGCCTCCTGCACCGGCGCCACCTTTTCCGGAACCGCACGAGCCATCGGCTGAGCGGCCACCGGCGCGGGTGCCGGCTTGATCGCGGCCGCCTGGGCAGGCACCGGCGGCTCGACCGGCTTGCGCTCAGCCACAACCTGGACGACAGGCGCCGCGGGCGGTACAGCAACCGGAGCAGGCCGAACCGGCTCGGGTTTCGCTACGGCGGCCGGCGCCGCGGTCGCGGCCACCGCACGATGCGGCGTGTCCGAAGCCGGTCCGCCGGCCGGCACCCCGGACGCGAGCCAACCCGAGACATACGACCTGCGGGCCGCAACCAATGCCAACAGCGCGGACACGGACACCCAGCCGATCGGCGAGCCGGTCAAACGCGTGTTGACGAAACCGGCAGCCACCAGGACCGCGGGGTAGACGAAGACCCGCCGTCCATCCGGCAGCCCTTCATACCAACGATTGAGATCAATCAGCCGATCGGCGAGTGTCATATCGAACTCCTGTGTCGTTTCCCGGCCGGCGATTGCTCGACGGGCCGGCGCAACGCGCCCTCGAAGGGCATATGTATAGGGTCTACCGGCCGAGTCGTGCCCACCATGGCTTTGCCGGTTTCTTCAACGGCTTGAACTCCGGCTCTGGCTCGGGTTCAGGCAGCGGCTCGGGCGGGACCGCAGCCTCCGGCGGAGGCGGCACTTCAGCCACGGGCAGCGCGGGCGATTCGGCGAATGGCGCGAGTTCAAGTCGTTCAGAACCGGGATTGCGGGCGTTCAGCTCTACCACCACCTGTTTCAGAGCATCGCTCCAGCCCAATTCATACGCGCGCCGGACGATTGTCGAGGCCGACGCCTCCAGCCGTTCGAGTTCAGGATCGGGCAATTGGGGTTTCCTTGTCTCAAACGCCTCAGAAGGCCACGAAATCGAGAGGCCAGTCTAGCCGGGATTCGCCGCCGTGCAAACCGCCTGATGGCGAAGCTGTCATGTGCCTGAAATCATGGCAGGCGCGGGCCATCGAAGGCGCAGGCGGGGCGGAACGCCGGTTGTGGCGCTCCCGTTGGCAGCGATTCCGGTAAGCGGGGAAATGTTTTAGCCTGCCGAGCACACCTCCGGACCTGGCTGATGAACACCGACCTGGCGATTGTTTTGCTCCTGCTGAGCGTGGCCGTCGCCATGTTCATCGCCGGCCGCCCCCGCATGGATGCCGTCGCCCTGATCATGATCGTCGCGCTGCCATTCACCGGGGTCATCACGCCGCGCGAAGCCCTGGCCGGCTTCAGCGACCCGAACATCGTCCTGATCGCCGCCATGTTCGTCATCGGCGAGGGGCTGGTGCGCACCGGGGTTGCCCGCCGCCTCGGCGACTGGATCGGTTCCCGGGCGGCCGGCAGCGAGACCCGTCTGATGATCCTGCTGATGCTGGCCGTCGGCGGCCTGGGCGCGCTGATGAGCTCCACCGCCGTCGTTGCCATCTTCATTCCGGTCGTGCTGCGCGTCGCGCAGACCACCGGAACCGCGCCGGGCCGGCTGATGATGCCGCTCAGCGTGGCGGCGCTGATCAGCGGCATGCTGACGCTGGTCGCGACCGCGCCGAACCTGGTGGTGAATGCCGAGCTGATCCGGGAAGGCCTGCGCGGATTCGGCTTTTTCAGCTTCACCCCGTTCGGGCTGCCGGTGCTGATCCTCGGCATTGTCTATATGCTGGTGGCCCGCCGGATGCTGAACGCCGCGCCCGCCAAACCTTCCTCCATCGGCCGGCGGCCGAGCCTGCGGGACTGGATCGGGCAGTACGGGCTGGCCGGGCGCGCCTACCGGTTCCGCGTCACCCCCGGCTCGCCGCTGATCGGGCGACGGCTGCAAGACCTGTCGCTCCGCGCCTCCGGGGTGAACGTGCTGGCCGTCGAGCGCAACCGAGGATTCGCAACCGAGCTGATCCGCCCGGCCGGACGAACCGAGTTGCTCGCGGGCGACATCCTGCTGGTCGATGTGCCGGCGCCGGATGTCCGGATCGAGGCGCTTCGCCAGCGGTTCGGCGCCGAGCCGCTGCCGCTTGGCGACGGCAGCTACTTCACCGACGGGTCGCAGGACCTCGGCATGGCGGAGGTGATCCTGCCCCCCGAGTCCGTCCTGGTCGGGCAGACCGTGCTGAAGGCGCGCGTGCGGGAGGCGTTCGGCATGACGGTCATCGGCCTGCGGCGCGGACGGGCGGTGCACGGACAAGGGTTGCTGAGTGAAAAGCTGAAGGCCGGCGACGCGTTGCTGCTGTTCGGCTTCTGGCAGGACATCAGGCGGCTGCGCGGCGATGCCGCCGACTTCGTCGTGCTGAGCCTGCCCGCCGAGCTGGACGACGTCTCGCCGGCGGCGAACAAGGCGCCGCATGCGCTGGCCGCGCTGGCGGTGGCGGTCGGGCTGATGGTCAGCGGCCTGGTTGCGAACGTGCAGGCCGCGCTGATTGGCTGCCTGCTGATGGGGCTGTCCGGCTGCGTGGATTTTCGCGCCGCGTATCGTTCGATCAGTTGGAAAAGCCTGGTGCTGATCGTGGGGATGCTGCCGTTCTCGGTGGCGTTGCAGCGTACTGGCGGAGTCGATCTTGCTGCGAATCTGCTGCTTGCCACCATCGGCGGCGCCACGCCGCGCCTGGTGCTGGCTACGCTGTTCGCGGTCACCGCGGCGCTGAGCGTGTTCATTTCGAATACCGGGACGGCGGTACTGATGGCGCCGGTCGCGCTGGCGGTTGCCAAGGATCTGGGGATGTCCCCGTATCCGTTCGCGATGACCGTGGCGCTGGCAGCATCGGCAGCGTTCATGACGCCGATATCCTCACCGGTGAATACGCTGGTGGTGGGACCGGGCAATTACGGGTTCGGCGACTTCCTCCGTGTGGGGGTGCCGTTCACGCTGCTGGTGCTTGTGGTGACGGTCCTGCTGGTGCCGTGGCTGCTGCCGCTGCGGTAGGTGGGGTGGCCTTGTGTCGCAGGTTGGCGCCGTTGTGTCGCAGGTTGGCCCCGTTGTGTCATGGCCGGCGCAGGCCGGCCATCCACGACTTT
>NZ_CAIWTY010000091.1 GCF_903915725.1 uncultured Rhodopila sp. | reverse complement strand
CCGCCCGCTTCTCGCGACAGAAAATGCTACGACGACGACATCTCTGCTTGTCGCTGGGCGTCAGCCAGGCCATCTTAGCCGCGCGCAGCGACCGGCCATCCAGCTGTCGCTGACCGGCCATCAGAGCTGTCGCGCTACAGGCTATCTCGAATGCTCCACCACGAAGCGCTAGAAGCCTGCTCAAAAGTCGCCGGCGAGGAGTACGTTGTTGCGGCTGCCGCACTACGGGAGGCGGAGGCAATCGCATGGCGGATCAAAGCGGTGATCGCGTCCATATCGGCACGCGCCGCGAACGACGGTAACGCAATAAGCGACGCCCGAGCTCGACTCAAGGAATGCGAGGCCAAACTGGAGGCGACCCTTTCGGTGTCGCTTCGAGTTGCCAAGGACTCACTGGCGGCAAAACACTCGTCGCTGAACCGGTTCACGGTAACGTTGTTCGGGCGGACAATGGCCGGAAAAAGCACAATCCGTGAGGCGCTCACATGTGGAGATGGAACCACGATCGGCAAAGGAGCACAACGCACAACGCGCGATGTCAGGGGCTACGATTGGAATTCGCTGCGTATCATCGATACCCCCGGAATCGGGGCTTATGACGGCGAAGAGGACAAAAAGCTCGCAATCACTGTGATCGACGAGACTGACGTCGTCCTTTTTTTGCTCAGCTCAGACGGCATCCAAGATGAGTCGTTTAAGGGAATGCAGCTGCTGAGACAGCAGAATAAACCGATTATTTTCGTCCTCAACGCAAAGCGTGACCTACAGAAGCCCGTATTCATGCGCAGATTTTTGGCCAACCCTCTTATGGTTTTCGACGACCAAGAAATGCGCGGGCATATAGATCGAGTCCACCGGCTAGCAGGTGAATTCCTCGGAATGCGCGACATCCGGGTACTGGCAATTCACGCTCAAGCCGCATACCTCTCCACCCGTGAGGAGCACCGCGATGTCGCCGAAGCGCTCTACAAGAACTCTCGGTGCGGTAATTTGCTCGCCGAGCTTGAATCCGAGGTTTCCCAACGCGGCACAGTTCGACGAATTCAAACTCTCCTCGATGGGACGCTCCAATCGCTTGTTGATTTACAGGAAGAACTCCGCGAAGAAGCGAAAATCTTGAGACGATCGGCTGACTATTTGAGAGATAAATTCCAAGAGTTGGAAGTTTGGTTTCAAGGGTTTGGGCGCTCTGTCAATTCGCGTATCACGACGGAGGCTGCACAACTTGTTAAGCCGCTTCGAGTTTGTGCATCATCGTTCATTGACGAAAACATAGAACGCAGCGACGTGAACAAACGCTGGCAGGGTAAAGTGAAAGCCCTTTTTATTGATAAATGGCTCACTCGTCAGCAGAAGTCAATCCTGGACGAATTACATGGTCGCCTGGCCTCCTTCTCAAAAGAGATGTCAGCCGAATCAGATCTCGTCACGGCGTTTGAATATGCCGGCCCGACCACTTTCGACCCCTGGGACATCAAACGTTCCTTGAGATGGGCCTCGGCAGGTGGCGCTGCATTGGCAGGCGTCGCTGCGGTCGCCGTACTGGTTGCGGAAACCAATTTCTGGAACCCTGTGGGATGGGTGGCCACTGGGGTATCCGTTATTGCTCTCGGTCTCTCCTGGATATTTGATGATCGCGAGAAGACACTACAGCGACAGAAAGCGACGGCCGCGCATCAGCTTCGCGGGGCAATCGACAAACTTGAATTAGAGGTGGTCAGCGCCTTGAAGAAGTGGTTCTACGAAACCGTCACGAGTCGTATGGTCCGTGGTATCCGATGCGATACCAAGATGCTTTGGGAGGGCATGCTCGACGTCGCACGTGCCTTGGAGGAAGGTTCCCGAAATACGGAAAATATCGTCGAACATGTGAACAGAAGGCTACTAGTACGGGTAGGCCATTTTGTTGGTACGCCGTTGCACGACACGCGATTTGGAAAGGTCGTTCGTGATCCTGGAATTCAGACGAAGTTCTTATGGGCTGAAAACCAGGAAGACACTCAATTCTGCCTTCAAGTCGGGCTGGCGATTGGAGAACGAATTGACGGGATCACTGAAGGCTCGCCTCAAGAAATGGTGGCAGCAGCCCTGCGCCCGGCCGTCGTTTGGCCTACGATGGTGTCTATCTCAGGACAAAACGCTGCGGTCCATTTGCCGCAGCGCGAGGTCGATAGAGCCAACGGGAAGGGAGGAACTAATATCTCGCTTGCCAGCCGCCTTGTAGGGTTTCGTATAAATATTGTTCCGAAAGAGCGGCCATGAGCGTTGATGAAAAGTTCGAATTTGGTGAGATCCTCGCAGCGACCGAACAACTAAAGCAGGATCTGCGGGGCGCGCTTGTTCAGTCTGAAGACAGTCAAGTCATAGAGCTACTTCGCGATGTCGATGACGTGAAGATGGGGGCCGCAGGAAGCGACGCGCCGCCACTCGCGATCGCATTTGTGGGTCAATATAACGCTGGAAAGTCGACGCTCCTCAAAGTGCTCACAGGGCGCCGTGACATCGTCATTGACTCAAACGTTTGCACTGAAAATGTGACTGCCTATGATTGGAAGGGCGTATGTCTTCTCGACACTCCAGGGATACACGCTGGTTACTTAGATCATGATGACAAGACGTACTCCGCAATCGATCGCGCTGACCTTCTGGTGTTCGTGATCACCAACGAGCTGTTCGATGACACAATTGGCTGCCACTTCCGTGAGCTTGCCTTCGCACGCCAGCACGCCAAACGTATGTTGTTGGTCGTCAACAAGATGGCGCAAGATTCTGGCACGCCCCAGACAAAGCTGGTTGACATCGAAAAGGTAACGTCTCCTTTCTCGGCGGCAGACTTCGGTACGGTATTCATCGATGCTCGGTCGTGGCTTGAAGCACAGTCTTCATCGCCATCCGACCGGAATGACCTTCTGGAGATAGCCAACCTGCCAGCGTTTACGTCTGCACTAAACGAATTCGTCCGCGATCGCGGACTTACAGGTCGACTTTCCTCCCCGCTGTTCTTGTTAAGGGGTATAGCCGAGCAGGGGCGCGCAATTCTGTCAACTGATTTTCCGGAAGAACGTGCTGCACTCGAACTTCTCTACCGAAAGCGGGTCATCTTACACGCATCTCGGTCGAGATTGCGATCGGCAATGGGCGGCGTTATAGCGCGGGTTGTCACCGATATCAGCACATACGGCGACGAGGTCGCGGAGGCGATCGAGCCCGGGAAAACAGAGGAAGATGTTGAGGCTCTGAATGCCGATGCTCAAAGGCGAGCAAAGGCCCGCAGTGAAACTCTGTCAACCGAGGCCCAGAGTTGTATCGAGTCTGAATTTGCTGAGCTGCGCAGACAACTTGAGGCGCTGCGGGACGGTGTCCTTGCTCGCGAACTCCGCGGCCAGGCATCGGACGACACATCGGGCGAAGCCAGCTCGTTCATGAAGGAGTTCGAGGCCCCAGCATGGAACAACCAAACTCGGAAACGGGTGATTGCTGAATGGCCGACCCAGGCGAAAAAGATCGCGCAGATTGCGGATGAGATCGGCTCCTGGGCGGCGAAGTGGGCGGTTGGGCCAATGGCGGAGGGCGCCGCAGCGGGATCTTCAACGGCGGCGCGGGGAAGCCAAGCGCATCAAGTTGTCTATAATGTTGGCAAATTCTTCGGTGTAAAATTCCAGCCCTGGGGTGCAGTTAAGGTCGCTCGCATGATCGGCAATGCGGGGCGGGTGATTGCTGCGATCGGGGGCGTGCTCGCCGTCGTGGCACAGATAGCCGAAGATCGGCAGCAAGATCAGTATCGGATTCAGTTGCGAAGCGCGCGCGACGGGGTTCGGTCGGCATATCGTGACGCTGCCCTCACGGTGCAGGCGCAGTTCTGGACCCAGTTTGAGGCGTTCCTTCTTGACTTCTATTCTTCCGAGCTGAGCGCACTCGACGGGCTGGTTGAAACTCTCACGGGCAAGCACTCTGAACGAAGGGTGGGTGCAGGTGCTTTCGAGAAACTCGCGAAACGGGCGGCTCTGATTCTCGACAAAATTGGCGATAAGGCTTGGACGAGCAGCGGGCTGGCTTTGGGAGACCTATCGTCGTGATGATAAGAAATCCCATTTGCTCCGAAACCTCAGCAAGGGGTGCGATCTCGGTTGAGCGACATGGGAGGCCCCCGCGACACCACTTAACGAAAAAGGCTACTTCTTTCCGCCAAACAGCGCACTGCTGAGGGTGCTCTTTTGCCGGAGGTAGTCGGGTGTGGTCATTGGGTAGTCGTTCGGCAGATTCCATTTTGCCCGATACTGCTCCGGTGACATCCCGAACTGGTCCCTGAGGTGCCTTTTCAGCATTTTGAGGTGGCGTCCATCCTCCAGGCAGATAATCCCGTCCCGAGTGACCGTTTGCCGCACCAGCACGGCCATTTCCTGCGGATCGGCCAGAGGCTGGCCCTGCGCGATGGTGCGGGCGATTAGCGTGCTCGGACCGAAGCGACCGACGGCCGGAGCGATGTCGCCTGCTGCGCGTTGAACCCGTGTCAGCGCCTCATGAATTTGTTCGACGAAATCGAGGATCTCGCCAGCCGTGGTTGCAGGGTCTTGCACCAAAATTGAGCGCGCGATTTCGATGGCGGCCCCGAAAGCCGGATCATTAGCCACGGAAAAGTCCTTTGTCATAGGCGGAAACCAGTTGCCCCTTAGGCTGGCATTTTTATCCAGCAACGAGGATTTTGGCGCAAGGATGAATTTACGAAACAGGTTGTGCCTGAAACGGTGAGAGCAACATCTCCGGCAAGTGGCCGCGGGTCCCGCGCTCGATCGGGGGCGATGGCGGCGGGTTCGCTTCGGCAGGCGGGATGTCGGAGACCGGCAAAATAAAATAGGCGAGGCATGCGGGCCGAGATCCTTTTTGGTTAGCCACCAGCATGCAGTGGGCGATCTTGGAACGCCGACAATCAGTCGAGATGGCCGTCACTCGAAGATTGGGTTGGTTCCGTCTGGAATAGATCGCGGAGGCGTTGAAGGGCGCGGCAACCAAGTTCTGCGGAGCGACGACCGGGCGGGCCGGCCCCCCCTTGCTCAAATCCAAAAATTTCGATGACGTCCGGAAGGTCCCAGCCCGCTCGGAGCAACCATCCTAAGGCGGCCTCCATTAACGCCAACTGTGCGATTCTCGGCAGATCATCGTTATGAGCATAGGCCAGCGCGCGTCCCGCCGTTCGAAACGCTCCCGCTCGGTCATTCTTGGCTGCTGCATAGTAATCGCAACGGCCGGAGGCGTCTGCAAGATACGCGGCTTGTCCGGGTGACCGCTGCATCCAAGCATACTCGAGCGAAACTGCTGCCGCAAAACAAGCGTCGTGAGTTGGCGACAACAGAAGTGCTTGGATTCGGTCGATCAAGATGGCTCGATGGTCGCCGTCTACTTTCAATCGAGCCAGAAGCCGTTCGGCAAAGATTTTAATGTCTGCATCGAGCGAGTTGTGCAGCCGCGGCATGCGTAGGATAAGCTCGGCTAGCATAGGTTGGTGAATCCCAGCCAGCGCATCTTGCGAACGCAAATCGAATTCTCGCTGCCAGCGCCGATCGGCCGCGGCGTGCAAATTCTCATTGTCTGCCGGTACGTTGTCCGTTGTTGTTGGTCGGCCAATCCCTTTCTCTGCATCAGAGGTAGAATCGGTTCGCCGCCGGTCGTCCCCCTGGGGCCCATCCGAGGTAGATTCGGCCGAGGAAAGCTCGGTTGGTTGTCTGGAGTCGTTTCGGCGCTCCCGAACTCCGGTCTGCCTGGGCATGCATAGGGTCCTTATTGGCGAGACCGCCCGAATCCGATTAATCCGAGATGCCCCGATTCGGCCGTCGTTGCACGACCTTTCTCCGATATCCGCCCAACTGTCAACTAGAAACGCCTCCAATGGCGGCGTTTCGGCCGCCATTGGAGGCTTTAAAGGATTCCTGCTGGACGGAGCACTGGGAATCCTTGTCAACGGTGGGTGTGCGCGAACCTACAGCTGCCTTTTCGAGCGTTTTGCCGCCGCCCCGTCTCCTCGCTGCGGCACGAACCCTCGTCCGCTTATCGCAACGCCAACTCGCCGCTGAGGCAGGTATCGACCGAAGCCTGATCTGCCGGTACGAAGCCGGGACATCGAAGCTTCGATCCGACAGCTTCGGAGCGATTCTCACGGTACTCAGGAAGTATGGCATCCGGTTTATCGGGGAATCGGATGAGGTCGCTATGGGCGTGCTGCTTATCAAAAAGCAGGTCTCCAAGCGTGGTTCATCTCCTGAAAGCGAAATCCACCCCGAAGGACGTTAGGAACATTAGGGATCGACCGGCAACAAGCCCGATAACAGACAAGTCATCCGGATAGGCAAGGAAGCGAATTTGGCTATGATCGCAGCGGTGTGGTGGTTGGCCCCCTTGAATAGCGAGATCTAGCAACGTCAACCGAACTGTTCGGATGGTAGCGATGGCCGCAATATATGACTCGGTCGCTGATCTGATCGGTGAACACACCTACCTACCCTCCTTTTACAGGTGGATAGTACGGATACTAGTACGCCCTTTCCGTGAAACCGACCATATCAAGAGCGAGATGGGAACTGCCCGCTTGGGATCGAAACCGGATGTAAGATACTCGCGCCGCGGGTGACTGGTTTGCGCCCATGCACGAACCCGCTTCGCGGGATTGGTGCCGCGGGTGAGTTATACCCGGCGCCCGAACCATCGTGCCGCTGAAGCAAAGTAAGGTTGGGGCGCTGCCCCAAACCCCGCCAGGGGCCGAGCCCCTG